>JAFGTP010000031.1 GCA_016934035.1 Fidelibacterota bacterium | reverse complement strand
TCACCAGGCCAAAGAAGGCGAAGATCCGGCAACCGGAATATCAGTTCGTGCCCGTTTCAATAACTGGGTAACCGGAACTGCTTACTTCGATAATTTCTCTGTTGAAAAAATGGTTGTTGTTGGTAGTACTGCTATTGAATCTGAAAACAATGAAGTTGCACAGGTTGCAGAGAAGTTCAGCCTGAAACAGAATTATCCGAATCCTTTCAATCCCTCAACTACAATAGACTATAGTCTGCCTGAAAAGAGCACGGTTAATCTGACAATTTACAATATTCTGGGACAGCAGGTCAGAACTCTGACAAATACTGTTCAGAATGCCGGAACATATACAGTTGTCTGGGATGCAAAGAATGAAATGGGAGAACAGGTAACCAGTGGTTTATATCTGTATGTTCTCACTTCTAATAACCAGCGTGTTGCCAAAAAAATGGTATTAATGCGCTAAACTTATCCTTTATCTCCGGAGATCACAGCACAGGTCTCCGGAGGTTTTTTAATAAGTGCGGAAGGGTCTTTTATGAGGCATTTGAAAATACCATTCATAATATTATTATTTCTTATTAATAGTTCTATATTTGCAGGCACGACTGGTAAAATTGCCGGCCGTGTCATTGATTCAGAAACCGGTTCTGCATTGATTGGAGTCAATGTTATTGTCGAAGGCACATCAACAGGTGCGGCAACCGATTCTGATGGCTACTATGCAATTGTGAATGTCAACCCGGGTCTGTATTCTCTGAAAGCAACAATGATTGGTTATCAGTTAGTAGTCCAGACTAATGTACAGGTTATGGTGGATTTAACAACGACAATTAATTTTGAAATGGGAACTGAGACCCTGAATGGTGAAGAAGTAGTAGTAATTGCAGAAATGCCATTGGTAAAGAAGGATGTCACCTCGACTTCATTCAGGGTCAGTTCTGACCAGATTGACCAATTGCAGGTGCAGAATCTGAGTGAAATTATTGAACTGCAGGCGGGTGTGGTAGATGGCCATTTTCGAGGTGGCCGTGCTGGCGAGGTCATGTACATTGTGGACGGTGTTCCCATGAACGATGCCTATTCCGGTGACAATCTGTTTGATGTTGAAGGCGAGATGATTCAGGAAGTCGAAATCATCAGCGGGACCTTTAATGCAGAATACGGACAGGCAATGTCCGGTATTGTCAATATTGTAACCAAAGAAGGCCAGCAATATTATTCCGGCAAAATTTCCATGTATGGTGGTGATTATATCAGTAATCATACTCAAACATTTATCAATATTGATGCAATCAACCCATTATCTGTCAAAAATTTGCAGATTAGCCTGAGCGGCCCAGTACCTTTTTGGGAAGACCGGTTGTCTTTTTCAATCATGGGAAGAATGTATGGAAATGAAGGATGGCAGTATGGCAGACGTATATTTGTGCCGGGTGATTATTCTTACTTTTCGGACAAAGCTGAAGAACAGCTGATTCAGTCTTCCGGCGACAGTTCCTATGTTCCAATGAATCCGAACAGTTCAAAAACACTGCAGGGAAAACTCAGTTTCAAACTGACCCAGCGGGATAAAATAAATTATACCGGCTTTTATGAGGATGAAAAACATCTGAATTTTGACCGTCTGTTCAAATATAATCCAGATGGAAACTACCGTCATGAAAGCAGCAGTTATCAGCATTCACTGCAATATACGCATATGCTTGGGATGACGACTTTTATAACGGCTAATGTATCCCAGGTCCATACAGAATACGGGCAGTATGTTTATAAAAATCCTTTTGATTTGCGCTATGTTCCACTGGAATTCCTGACCAATAACAATTCCAACGGTTTTTCCACCGGCGGCATGCGTATGTGGCATCATTTTCGTGACAATACCACCCGCATCGCTAAGACAGATCTGCGAACAGGCTTTTATAAAAATCATACCATTGGTTTTGGAGCCAGTTATAAAAAGGTTGAACTTTCGTTGCACGAGTATCAAATATATTTCGATGAAGATGACCAGATTCGCATTCCTTCTGATTCTTCCTGGTACAATAATTCCTACTATCATACACCGGAAGAAATCGCGTTCTATTTACAGGACAAAATGGAACTGGGAGAAATGATTATCAATCTTGGTTTGCGCTATGACTCTTTCAATCCTGACGGAGTTGTACCGGAGAATTATTACAATACTGTTGATGCGCCAAAAAAAGAAGCCCGTTCATCCAGCCAGCTCAGTCCCAGAATTGGTATTGCTTACCCGATTTCTGATCAGGGCGTGATTCACTTTTCTTATGGGCATTTTTTCCAGGTTCCCAATTATGAACATTTATATATCAATCCCGATTTTGAAGTTAATTTAATCCAACTCAAGGGCGACCAGCCACCCCGCGGCAGTTTCAATATTATGGGAAATGCCGAATTAAAACCGGAAAAAACAGTCAGCTATGAAATTGGTATCAAACAGGCAATTGGCCAAAATCTGACAATCGATGTCACTGGTTTTAATAAAGATATTCGTGACTTGATTGGCCAAATCACAAAAACAAATATTTATGGTGGAAAATACTGGTATTTCATAAATCGTGATTTTGCCAATGTCAAAGGTGTGACTGTGGCTCTGGAAATGGCGGAACGGCCAGGCCTGTTCGGCATTTCTGTAGATTATACCTATCAATCTGCAACCGGTAATGCATCCGATCCCCTGGATGAATCAAAAAACCAGGAATCTGATCCACCTATTCAGTCAGAGAAGAAACGGCGGCCACTGAACTGGGACCAGACCCATTCACTTAATCTTACAGCAACAACAACCCAGGCCGGATTTCATTTCAGTCTCATTGGCAAAATCGGCAGTGGGACACCTTACACCAGAGAATCCCCTTATTATAATAACCGTATTCTCAATGGTGAACGTAAACCCATGACCATGACCTTTGACCTGAATATTACTAAAGATATCAAAATGAAATACATGCTTCTATCGCCATTTGTAAAAATCACAAATCTTTTTGACCGCAGGAACAACAGGGATGTCTATACTTCCAGTGGTACGGCAGATTATGATTATAATATGATTTTTGAAACTTATCGGGGATATAGAACTCAGGAAGAATGGTATGTTCAGCCCAATTATTACGATGAACCCCGAAAAGTTGTAATCGGATGTTCAATCAATTTCAGTCAGAAAAATTGAGAGAAATATGAAATTATTTAAAATGAAATCGAAAGTCATTCTTGCATTGTTAATATTGATAACCTTTAGCCTGCAGGAAATACTGGCACAAACACCGGCAAGTATGCGGGGGAACGCCAAATACCGTCGTCGCGGACTGATGAATGGTAACCTGGTGTTCACTTTTTTTTGGAATTACTGCGAAGTGGGAGATTATCCGGACGATCCTTCTGGTTGCTGGCCGACACCGGAACGCCATTACCTGGATGATATTACACTGGTTGTTTCTGTCGAAGCCAAAAACCGTGATGGCGAACTGATTCACCCGATGGAAACCCAGTTTCGTGAATTTGTGGACACATCTCCGGAAGGTGTGCCCTGGGGATTTGAAGCACGGCCTAACTGGTTTAATATGGACGAAGGTGCCAATGATTCACCAGCCATGAGCAATAATCCCAATACCTGGCCTGACTACTGGCTTGATAAACCCCTGAATTGGGCGGGCTATTGGAATGGATATTTCGGTAAAGGTATTTATAATGCTGATCTGGAAACAGTTTTTATTTTTGACGACAATCAGGACAAAGAGCCAAATATAAAGATGAATTTTTATTGTGACAGCCGGGATACCACCCGAGGTGGTGTTGGTTTAGTTGTAAAGGCAAGAGGCTTTCAATGGAGCCAGGTGCTGGCAGAAGATTGTATTTTCTGGCTATATGATATAACAAACGAATCTGATTCCGATTATCTAAAATCATATTTTTCCCAATATATTGACTGGGGAATTGGCGGCGTTGGTGGTGATATTCAAAATATCGGTGAATATAATCTTGATCTGGATATTGCCTTTGCTTATGGTCCTGATGGCGCTTTGGGTTATCCGGGTAATTGGGAAATCGGCTATGCTGGTTATGCGTTTCTTGAGAGTCCCGGAATCGATAATGACAGCCGAGATAATGACAATGATGGTATGAATGATGAATCACGGGAAAGCAATGGCCCAGGAACTTACCTGGCAGATTATCCCTATGGCTTCAGTGATGCGGAACGTATCACATTTACCGAACTCTATGGTTATGCACCCGCTCCTCATTGGTCAAACGATGAAGATTGTGATTGGGAAGCCTATACTGATGTCAATGGCAATGGTATGTGGGATTCTGATGAACCCTTAAATGATGATGTTGGTGAAGATGGCGTTGGGCCTACTAATGAACATTATGAGGGACCTGATGCTGGTGAAGGCGACGGAATGCCAACGGATGGTGAACCGAATTATAATGAAACTGATCCCGATGAATCTGATCAGATAGGATTGACCGGGTTTGAGATTTTTCCGACTCATACCTATGAATTGACTGACGATGAAGGCAATTGGGATGTATTTAGTCGACTGGCACCACCATTAGATGAAATTGAACAACCCAATAACCTGAGTATGTTTTTCTCTTCTGGTTCATTTCCTTTAATGGCAGAACAGACGGAACGCTATTCAATGGCACTTCTTTTTGGTGAAGACAAAGATGATTTGGTCAAAAATAAAAAAGCAGTCCAGCAAATTTATAATGCTGATTATCAGTTTGCAAAACCACCGCTGAAGCCAACCCTGAAAATCTATCCTGGTGATGGCGAAGTGACTCTGGTTTGGGATGATGTTGCAGAAGATTCTTTTGACCCATTTTTACAGGAAAAGGACTTTGAAGGGTACATGATCTATCGTGGTACAGAGCCGCAATTCCTTGAAAGCAAAATCATTACTGATTCCTATGGTAACAGCACCTATCGCAAACCTATTGCACAGTTTGACCTGCAAAATGGAAAAACCGGTCCTCATCCCGTTGACATCTACGGTGTTAAATTTAATTTGGGAAATGATACTGGCATTCGTCATTCTTATATTGACAAGGATGTAAAAAACGGACAAACCTATTACTATGCTGTTGTGTCTTATGATTATGGTTATTATTCCTATAGTTCTGAAGGCGTGGAAGGATTGCAGCCCTCTGAATGTTCAGCCATTATCAGCATGAATTCATTGGGGCAGGTAACTTTTACTGATAAAAACTGCGGCATTGCGGTCCCGAGGCCAGCTGCTGCCGGATATATACCACCAAAAATGGATGGTGATATTCTACATGTGGGGCCTGCCACCGGCAATATTGAAATTGCAATTGCAGAAAAACATAAAATACCATCCGGAGAGACTACCTATGAAGTTACCTTTCTGGAAGAGACAAAGCATCATACCGAAACTTGTCCATGGTACACGGTACGGGATGTAGCTGCTGACACATTGGTCCTGGACAGCACAGTGGTTAAATTAAAAGGTGATGAAAGCCCTGTATTTTCTGGAATTACTGTTACAATTTATAATGATACAACCATTGATATTGATGATGACAGGACCGGATACATCAATGGCAATAGTGACTATATTTCAAAAATTCGTCTGAATCCCGATAATGAAAGCGTTGCAGGATACCGGCTGAATCTGAATCAACCGTCTGATTATATCCTCACTTTTTATGACTCGGTTTATATCTACTCGCAGGGAGTTCTGGGATATAAATCCTTGCCGTCAAATATCGGAATCTATAATGTTACCGATTCCCTTGAAACAGTATATGCGATAGCAGATTTGGACAAAGATGGAAAATACAGTCATGGTGATGATATTGTAATTATTGTACCGGATAATGATTTTATTTTCAAGCGTTACACCTCCTGGATGATCCGGTTTGTTCCGCAATTTGAAATTGATACGCTTTGGGTGGATGGCGTGCCTGTAGCTGACACCAATTGGATTACCGTTGATCCGCCTCAGGCTGGTGACCAACTCTATATAGCCACAACAAAACCTTTTCGTAAGGGGGATATTTACCGCTTTACGATGCAGGGTGCCGATTCCAGTGATGCTTTGGCGAAAAGTGAATTGGATGAAATTTGTGTTGTTCCCAATCCCTATGTGGTAACTGCCTCCTGGGAACCATCTAATCTTTATAAATTTGGACGTGGAGAGAGGCGCTTGCAGTTTTTCCATTTACCCAAGGATTGTACCATACGCATATATAATCTCCGCGGCCATTTGGTTGACACAATAGAACATCATGGAACCTCGGATGATGGTATGGTATCCTGGGACATCCTTTCCAAAGATGATAATGAAATCGCCTACGGTATCTATATTTTTCATGTAGATGCACCCGGTATTGGTGAAAAAATTGGAAGGTTTGCGCTGATAAAATGACAATTAAGTCTTACATTAAAAAACTCGTCTGTTTCGGTATGATGTTAACCTTGGTTTTTATGAATCAATGCGATTCAGCGAAAAGTAATAGTCCTACTGTTGCTAAAATTGGCGATAGGGTTATAACCGCTAATGAGTTTGCCGAGGCCTATGAGTTTTCATCCAGGCAAATAACCAGCAAGGAAAAATCCGAAGCCCGTCAGGCTGTGCTGGACCGGATGATAGATCGAATTTTATTGGCTGAAAAGGCTGAAGAAATGAACCTGGCGGCAACAGATACTGTAATGCAGCGGGCGATTGATTTGTACCGCAGGCAGGCGATTAACCGTGAATTGTACCAGAAATATGTCCGTAAACCGGTTCTCATAAATGAAGATGAAGAACGGAATGCCTTTTTGCGGTCACAAATGACACTATATGTAAAGCATTATATTTCAGATTCAGAAAATGATATTCAGACTATTCTTCAGGGTAAAAAGCCATTCCGTCACTCTCCGCTGTATCCCGGGGTGAATACGATTGAAACCGAAGTCTATGGACCAGTGGATTTGATCAGCTGGAATGACACCCCTTCGGAGATTGAGGAATTGCTCTACAATCTGCCGGTGGGTGAATATTCTAAACCCTTTTTGGAAAACCAAAAATACCACCTTTTCCAGGTTGTGGATTATGAGAAACAGGTGATAGTCCGGGACTCTGAATTTCAGATTAACCGGGAATCAATCCACGGTATTCTGCGGAAACGGAAAGAAACCAAGCTGGCCCAGCAATTTATTCAGTCTGTTATGAAATCTGAAAACCTGGTGATAAAAGCCTCTGCATTAAACAGCCTGACTGAAGCGATTTGGCAAAACCGCCCAACTAATGACAAACAGCAGATGAAATATATTCCCGATGAAGAAATCAAATTTCTTACCCTTGATAAACAGGTTTTAGCCGGACAATCAATCGCTGTTTTTGAAAGCGGCACAATGACAGTGGCTGATATTCTATTTAATTACAAAGTGAAACCTCAGCCGGTTAGGTATGACAGTGAACAGGCATTGCGAGAAAGTCTGAAGAACGCGGTGGCTTTTTATGTACGTGAGTGGGTTTTTTCTGAAAAAGGCATCTGTGAAAAATTGGACAAAAAGTCATCGGTTATAGAAGCGGAACGTTCCCGCCGGGAATACCTGCTGGCCAGAAAGATCGTGAATAAAGTCTACCGGGAATGTGACGGCCGGTTTAAGGATGATGGTGAGTTTGGTAATTTTCTGACACAATATATTGCTGACTTGAAAGAGCAGACAGATATTCAAATATTTAATGAACAATTAATGGCAGTGAATACAACTGATGAAGGCCTTGCGCGGAAAATCGACTTCATTGCCGTTCCGACACAATAATCAACAGGAGAACTGAATGATAAAGTTTCATACACACCAGATAAGAAAACGGCCATTTATAGTTGCAATCCTATTATATTTTTTACTATCCACTGCATTTGCTGGCTCCGGCAGGCTGACGAATGTAGCAACTACAGCAGCACCATTTTTGGAAGTGGGTGTTGGCTCAAGGGCCATTGGGATGGGTGGTGCTTTTGTAGCGGTTGCCAATGATGTGTCTGCTCTCTATTGGAATCCGGCCGGACTTTGTCGGGTGGACAAATCAGAAGCCGTTTTCGAGAGAATCGAATGGCTGGCAGATATTAGTTTTAATTATATTGGTGCTACTTTGTCTATAGGTAGTTTTGGAAGTGCCGGTTTTTTTCTGAATGCTATGTCAGTTCCCAAAATGGAAGTCAGGACTGTTGATTATCCAGGCGGAACAGGTGAAGAATATGATGCCTCCAGTATAGCAATGGGACTTTCCTATTCCTATGCACTAACCGACCGATTTTCCATCGGATTTAACGGGAAATATATTTCTGAAAGAATCTGGCATGAAAAAACATCCACTTTTGCAGTTGATATCGGTACTCTTTATTATACCGGATTTAAAAGTTTGCGAATCGGTGCTGCAATTACAAATTTTGGTCCATCCATGCAAATGGAAGGCAGCGATTTGATAATTTACTATGATGCAGATCCCAGTATTGATGGAAATAATGACAGAATTATGGGTACACTAATGACTGATGAATGGCCCTTACCGTTGAATATGCAATTTGGAATAGCTTATGATCTGGTAGACCGGAGCAATGCCCGGTTTACTGTTGCTTTGGATGCCTTTCATCCCATTAATAATACGGAAAGCGTAAATATCGGCTGCGAATTGTCACTTCTAAACATGTTGTATGCCCGGGCAGGCTACAAAGCCCTTGGTCAGCAGGATAGTGAAGAAGGATTGACCCTTGGCCTGGGATTAAAGTATAAAATGTTCGGACAGTCCAATATTAAGTTCGATTATGCCTATGCTGATTTTGGTCTTTTGGAATATGTGAACCGTTACACATTGAGACTGGATTTTTAAGTAAAAATATGTTAATCATTTATCAAAACTTCCTGAATGTCATGTCTAAAGGAAGAGGAGCATCGTACGTAATAATGAAAAAGATATGCTTTTTTTTGCTGATATCCAGTACTGTGCTGTGGGCGCAACAAATCAATATTCCCCGGGTTGAACAAATGCCCAACATGCCGCAACCTTATGAAATGCGTAATTGGAAACAGGTGACAATGGGTTATGACAGTTTAGTGTTTGACCTTACCAGAACAGGTGATTATTTGCCGTTAATCTGGATTAATAATAATACCGTGAATTATCCTAGTCACAACAGTTTCGGACTGCATACAGTTGTGGGCACACCGTATCCATCCAATGCCGAAGCGATTAATGCATTGCCGGCAGTGATCAGTGCCACTTTAGTGGGAATTGATAAGAGTGATCAGAATGGTCATAATTGGGTACTTGGATGTGAAGAATGGTTTAACAGGCGCCCGGCTGAAAATGTTTATCTCAATAATTTTGTTTCCTCTAGTGGTGATGATTTTTGGTATCATACCATGCCCAATGTTTTTTTCTATCAATTATATGATTTATATCCTGAAACCGGAGATTTTAAATACCAGTTTACTTCTGTAGCCAACCAATGGCTGACTGCTGTAAAAAAAATGGGGGGCAGTGCCGCTCCCTGGAATAAAGCCTCCATGAATTACCGGGGTTGGTATTTATCAACCATGACTCCCTACACTACCGGAATAAAAGAGCCGGAAGCCGCTGGAGCGATTGCCTGGCTGCTGTACAACGCTTATGTCAGAACCGGTGATGTAAAATACCGGCAGGGTGCTGAGTGGGCTATGGAATTTTTAAGCGATTTTTCTTCTAATGCTGCCTATGAATTGCAATTGCCCTATGGTGTTTATGCTGCAGCCCGTATGAATGCGGAATTGAATACGGAATATGAGGTCGAAAAAATGTTGAACTGGTGTTTTGACCCGACTGATAATGTTCGTGGCTGGGGCGTTACTCTGGGAACCTGGGGCGACTATGATTGTGACGGACTTATCGGTGAAGCGGTTGATGAAGGATATGCGTTCGCCATGAACGGTTATGAAATGGCGGGTGCGTTGATACCAATGGTGCGTTATGACGACCGGTTTGCACGATCTATTGGTAAGTGGGTGTTGAATTTAGCCAATGCCAGCCGACTTTATTATACACCATTTTTACCGGACAGTCTGCAGGATGGGGAGGCCTGGGCGAAAGTCTATGATCCAAGGGGGTATATCGCTCATGAATCGATGCGTGAAACCGAACACAATTGGGGAGTCAGTCCCTTTGCCACCGGTGATGCGATTGCCGGAAGCTGGGGCGCGACCAATTTCGCGCTTTATGGCTCTTCTCATGTTGGTATTATGGGCGGCATCATTGATACAACCAATATTGAAGGTATCCTGCGATTGAATGTCTGCAAAACTGATTATTTTCAGGATGAATCCTTTCCCACCTACCTTTTTTATAATCCTCATGACGAAGATAAAACGATTGAATTTGATTTGGGCTGGCAGACCGTTGATATTTATGATGCTGTAACAAACCAAATTTTGGTGTCATATGCCAGTGGAATGACTAATCTGACTATTCCAGCAGATGATGTTGTACTGGCTGTATATTTGCCAGTTGGAGGCACTACAGCTTATAAACTGAATAAAATGTTATATAATGAAATTATGGTTGATTACAATGCCGGCCTGACAGTTGAAAATTATGCACCACGTATCAAAGCCCTCTCTACTGGTTCTCCAACAGTTATGTATAATGAAAGTATAGATATTTACTGTACAGCTATGGATCGTGATGACGATTCATTGAGTTATTCATGGAAGATTGGTAATGAAAACCTTGTCAGCGATTCATCCATTTTGAGTTGGACCGCACCTCAAACAGATACGACTTTAATGATTTATTGTTACGTCAGCGATGGTATTGAGACTGTTGCTGATAGTATTCAAATTGAGATAATCGAGAGTATTAATATTGCTCCTGTTATAAATGACATAGTGGCATCTGCTGGTAAAATTGATATGGGCGACACAACTTTAATTACATGTATTGCCAATGATACTGATAGTGATGAACTGGTTTATGAATGGTCAGCTGATTTTGGTACCATAATCGGAGCAGACTCTTCAATTTACTGGATTGCTCCGGACACAGTGGGTTATTTTTATACCAAGTGTATGGTCAATGATAATCGTGGTGGGTTTGATGTAGATAGTATTGGCATTGTTGTGAGTGATTCAAGCAATTCCGGTGTTGGTGATCCGGTGGCCTGGTATCCCTTCAGCAGCAATGCGAATGATATGAGTGGCATGGCCAATCATGGAACTGTAAGTGGCGCGACCTTGACAGAGGACCGTTTTGGCAATGTGAACTCAGCCTATTATTTCAATGGTACCAATAATAATATACGGGTTCCGGTGAGCGAAAGTTTAAATTTTACTGATGCAATTACCGTCAGTTTTTGGATGAATGCTGCGGAATTGTACAGCACCCGGGAGTCTTACCCGATTTCACATGGAAATTGGGAGAATCGCTGGAAAATCTCCATTAATCCCGATAAAAAAGTGCGCTGGACTCTGAAATCTCGTGATGGAATCAAAGATTTGGATTCTGATGTTCAGGTGACCACCAATACCTGGTATCACGTTGTTGGTCTTTATGACGGAGAGAATTTTGAGATTTACCTAAATGGTGCGATCAGCAATCATACCAGTTTTTCAGGAAAAATTTTGACAACCAATATTGATCTAATGATTGGTCAGGTCTTACCCAATAGCAAAGAATATAACTTTAAGGGAATCATCGATGATGTCAGGATTTACAATTACGCATTGTCGGTTGAGGACATTGAAGCACTTTACCGGGTAGCGAATGCCATTCATACAGATAATCAAAATATACCTGAGAATTTTGCCCTCATGCAAAACTATCCCAATCCATTCAACCCCGTCACTACCATTGGCTATCAGATACCAACAGCAGGAAATGTCAGAATAGAAATATTTGATTTGTCCGGAAAACTGGTTGAGACCTTAGTCAGTGATATCAAACAGGCGGGGGATTATTCTGTAATCTGGAATGCACAGAATGTCAGTTCCGGGATATATCTTTACCGGATGCAGGTAGGTAATTACAATTCAGTAAGAAAATGTATCAGGTTAAAATGATGAAAAAATTAAGTTTGATATCTTTGATATTATATTTAGTGATTATATCTTGCAGCAAGCCACAAATGGATCTTGCTGTAACTTTTTCTGATGATGCCAAACTGGAAGTGGGCGGGCCTTTTGTTGGCGCTGAATTTCATCACAGTTACATGGTTCCACAGCGGATCAGTTTTTTTTACCCCATCGCCAACAGTATTGATCAGAGCCGTGATTTCTGGAAACGGGACACCTCTTTTGTAAGCCGCTGGCATCTGAAAATTGGTAACGATGATCCAAGAGAACTTAAAGAATCGTCTGTTTTTGATTTGATGCCACATACTGTTTCTTTTCAAAAGGAGTACGAGAAATTTTCAATCGTCACAGATTATGGATTCTGCAAAAATAAACCAGCAATGGTGGTGAAAATTCTAATTACCAACCAATCCGGAAATACTGAAAAATTTCAGTTCAGTTCACGATATATCAATTCAATCCGAACTTGTCATTCTTTTAAAACCCTCAACACAGGAAAATCGGAAGTTTTCAATAATTCTGTCATTACTGTTTTTGATGAAAAAGATGCGGATTTTGCAGCAGTATTCATTGCCAATGCCGGTGATTTGCCAGAAGAAATTCAATTACACAAAACGTCATCAAATTTGATTTATGAAAAAATGCTGAAGACCAATGAATCGCTGGAAATCATCCAGGTTATCGGTTCATCCAAACAGGATGAAAGCAAAGAAATCATCAGTTATCTACTGACAAATTATCAGGCGGAAGTTGATGAATTTGATCAGTTTGTCAAAGCACAGGCATTAGAAAGAAGCATAATGCAAACCCATTCTTCTCAGACAGACCATTCCGTGGCCTATGCCAAGGCTGTGATGGCGGCCAATGCACATTATCTGGACGGTGAAATTGTGCCTATGCCCTGTCCGGCTGAGTACAATTTTTACTTCACTCATGATGTACAAGTGACTGATTTGGCAGCTGTGAATTTTGATCTCCCAAGAGTGAAACAGGACCTTGACTACATCCTTCGACACGCCGATGAAAATCATATTATTCCTCACGCTTACTACTGGAGAGATGGGAAATATATCACGGAGTATGCTGATTCCGACAATTGGAATAATTTCTGGCTGGTGCAGCTGGCAGCCAAGTACTATCGTCATTCCAATGACATAGAATTTATGGAAAAACTGTATCCCTGTGTTACCAAAAGCCTGGAAAGTTCGCTGCTGACCCTTGAAGATGACAATCTCATGTGGTCGAACCGCCCGGACTGGTGGGACATCGGACACAACTATGGGCCCCGGACCTATATGACGGTTTTGGCGATTAAGAGTATGCGGGATTATGTCTATATCTCAACCGTTTTGGATAAAAATCCACAATTGGTGAAAAAATATAAAAATATGGCTGATGCAATGCAGACTGCGCTGGTTGAAAAATTATGGAATGAAAATATGCAGTACCTGGTGAACTATCACAATGATGGTTCACTGGATGAGCATTATTATATCGGCTCGCTTTTGGCAGTTTGTTATGGTTTGCTGGATGTAGACAAATCACAAAAATTAATCCAGACGGCTACTGAAAAAATGGTTGATCCGGAGGTTGGTATTTACAATGCTTTTCCGATGGATTTTGAAAAGTGGGGCGATTTCATGGGATTTGTCGGTAATGAGGCCGGTGCCAAATACTATTATTTCAATGGCGGGATATGGCCCCAGGGAAATGCCTGGTATGCTTTGGCACTAATGGCCAATGGTGACAGGCAAAAAGCCGCAGAATTTATTGAAAATACAATGTCTTTGAATGGAATCCTGAAGGGTCCCAATGGTCAGCCGGCTTATTATGAAGTCCGCAATGCCAACCGAGACAATCCAACTGAATATGGCAGTGTTGACAAACCCCAGTTTTTGTGGGCCGCTGCATGGTATCTGAATGCGTTGTACAATTTGCACTTTATAATAGAAAATACCTGGAACCTGATGCTGTCGCCATACTTGCTGGAAAATCAGAAAGAATGTCGGGCATCATTATCCATTGCCAACAAAAATGTAGATTATCTAATATCGGGTGAAAATTCCCTTTCAACTGTTTCTTCGATTTTGTTTGACGGGAAACCACAATATTCTTTGGTCATTCCTATAGAAAATCATCCTGATAAATCCATTGTTGTCAGAACTGGAAAGGTCAAATATCCATATTTAGAAAGTTGTAACGCAATACTTCAAAAAATTGAATGGACTGAAAACCAAATAACAATGGATTTTTCAGCTTATCAAAGTCATGAAAACGAAGTAGTAATCACTGCGCCAAAAATGCCGGAATCGGTGATGTTGGACAATCAAATTATTACCAATTGGACTATAGATAATAATGGTGATTTTGTAAAAATTAAAATTAATTTTACGCATGATAATAAAATTGCATATTTGGCAGTTAAATTTTAAGGTTTTGTGAATGATAAATGTAAAAGGCAATATAGTTGTGTTTCTGGTTTGGGGATTGATTTTATTCAGTTTTGGAGTTCAATCATGCAGCAAAGAACGTGAGCAACTGGATAAAAATGGAAACGGAATCATTCGGTTGAAATATTGGTGTGCGACTAATTCTCACGAAATCAAACTTGCAAAAAATTTAGTAGAAGAGTGGAATAAAACCCATTCAGATATTCAAGTGACATTGCAACCTATTCCGGCTAGTCAGTCGTCTGAAGAAGTGTTGTTGGCGGCAATTGCTGGCAAGACCACTCCCGATGTCTGCTCAAACATGTGGCCGGGAGCCATGGATGATTTTACATCATCAGGCGGGTTGGTGAACTTGGATCGGTTCCCGGATTTTTTTGAATATTTGGAGGATCGGGTACCTTTGGATTTAGTAAAATCTTTTGAAGCACCAGACGGACATTATTATCAACTGCCGTGGAAGACAAACCCCACCATGATGATCTATAATGTCAATATGTTCAAAGAAGCTGGAGTTTCTCCTGATTTGAGGACTTATTCCGATTACCTGGCCGCTGCAAAAAAATTAACCATCGACCGTGATGGTGATGGCAATTATGATCAGTTTATGGGATATCGCAATATTGTTTCCATTTGGTGGCAGCGATTGTTCGATTATTACCCTTTATATATTGCGGCTTCTGGTGGAAAAACACTTTTTAATGGAGCGAAAATTATCTTTGATAATGAAGCATCGGTTCAGGTTTTTGAATTCTTCAGAGAAATCTACAAAAACCATTATTACCCTGTAGCATCAATGCAGGGTGACCGGTTTATAACTGGACATTTAGCAACACAAATTACAGGGCCCTATCATATTGCGCATCTGGAAAAATTTAAACCCGAAGGGTTTGAATATGATATTTTACCCATTCCTGTGCCTGATGATTATGAAGGCCCGGTTTATACTCGTGGTGACCATAAAAATATTGCTATTTTCAGCACATCAAAACATCCTGAAGCCGCCTGGGAATTTGCAAAATTTCTGGTTAGCAAGAAAGCGGATTTGAAATTACTGGAATTTTGTACACAAATACCTATTCGGAAAAATTTATTAACAGATACACTTTATCATGATTATTTCAAAAAGAATCCAAAAATGATAAAGTTTGCTGAACAGGCACCCTTCACACGAGGTGTAGACGGTGTTTCTGATCTCAAGGAAATTTTTGACGGAATATCGCAAGAATATGAAATGGCATCAATTTACAGGATAAAAAATCCTAAAGAGGCAGTGAAAGACGCAGCAAAACGGGCAAAAGTCATCATGGATTGGAACAAATCGAGATAATGAGAGTGATTCAAAAATTAAAAAACAGTGACAAAGCCGGCTATATAATGAGTATGCCTTATATCATTTCCTTTCTGTTATTTATGGGATTTCCAATTGTGTTTTCATTTATTCTGATTTTTCATAAATGGAATATTGTTACACCAATGGAATGGGTTGGTTTACGGAATTTTGCAAGGCTCTTTCATGATCTACAATTCCTGAAATCTATAACAAATACCTTAGTCTTCATTAGTATTCATATTCCACTTCAGATTGCTGTTGCACTTTTACTAGCAGTATTTTTAAATCAGAAAATAAAATTCAGAGGGCTTTTTCGTGCTACCTATTTTTTGCCAGTCGTGGTTTCTGGTGTTGTTATTACAATTTTATGGCAGCAATTGTATGCCTTTGAAACGGGTTTGCTGAACAATATCCTGATCAAATTCGGATTTGACAAAATCCCCTGGATTGTATCACCCAATTGGGCTATGCCATCAATCGCAATCATGGCAACCTGGAAAAATGTTGGTTTGTATATCATTCTGTTTTTAGTTGGCCTGCAGGGTGTCCCAGGTTATATGTATGAAGCTGCAGATATCGATGGAGCCAAAGCCTGGCAGAAGTTTTTTTATATCACGCTGCCTGCTCTTAATAGTACTATTGTGCTGGTAATTATTTTATCAACCATAGGTGGTTTTTCACTGTTTATTGAACCCTTTGTAATGACTGGTGGCGGGCCGATGAATAGCACCTTGTCAGCAATGCTTTACATCTATAACCAGGCATTTTATTTCGGGCATATGGGATACGCAGCGACACTGGGATTTTTCTTTGCTTTTATAATTTTGCTGGTCGTGATGTTGCAGAAAAAGTTCATTGAAAAGAAATAAGATTCTTAGCCGCAGATGAACACAGATTGAAGAAAATTAAACATAAAATAATCTGTGGAAATCAGTGGTCGGAAATTTTTTGAGCATTTGTTTATCGAAACGACAATGCAGTCTGATTGGGTCTGTTAAATACAGGCCCATGATGACAACTGAATTTTAGAAAAGAATTTTTAACCACAGATTAATTCGGACCGAAAGGGATTGTTGAATATTTTTACATAGCCGTTGAAATCTGCGAAAATCAGCGGCAAAATAAGAGGATGGAATGAAAAAAAGTTTGATATACCTATTTTTGATTGTTGGCGGGATAACCTTCGCATACCCTTTCTTATGGATGGTTTCAATGTCCTTCAGGCCTGATGTAGAAATCACCAATATCGGACTCTTTTCATCTCATTTTTCATTGGATAATTTTCGAGCAGTATTTCAAAAAATCCCGTTGATGAGAGGATTGCTTAATTCACTGTTTGTATCCACATGTGTAACAATATCAGTGATATTTTTTGGTTCTATTGTGGGATATGCACTTTCGCGATTGAATTTCTGGGGACGGAATATGATATTGGGAATTATTCTTTTTACGATGGTGATTCCATTTCAGATTACATTAATTCCAATGTATATATTGATGGTGAAATTTGGCTGGGTGGATTCATACCTGGCCCTGATTGTTCCTGGAATGATCAATGCTTTTGGAATTTTACTTTTCAGGCAGTTTTTTATGGATATTCCACAGGACTTAATTGATGCTGCCAGAATTGATGGCTGTAATGATTTTACAATTTTAACCAGAATAATCTGGCCGATTTCTAAACCGGTGATTATCACTGTTGGGATTATATCTTTCATGGGAGCATGGAATGACGTACTATGGCCATTGATTGTTATTCGTGATGAGAGTTTAATGACATTACCACAACTGGTAACACTTTTTAAAGTAGGCGGACAATCAGAAAGTCAGATAGGAGCACAATTAGCGGCAGCTTCATTTTTAGCAGTACCGATTATTGTACTGTACTCATTTTTTCAGAGATATTTCATTGAGAGCATGGCATCGTCAGGATTGAAAAACTAGCCACAGATGAACACAGAAAACACAGATAAAAAACAATACATTTTTTTGCCGCGGATTTTCACGGATATATACGGATTTAAATAATCAGCAAAAATCCTTGTTAATCTGCTGCTAAAACAAAAATTTTGAGAAAGGAATAAAATGAAATTAACAAGAATCAGTAATGAACCCATTTTTAAACCTATTCATGAAAATGAATGGGAACGATCAGCGGTTTTTAATTGTGGGGCAGTTTATGAAAATGGATTGTTTCACATGGTTTACAGGGCAACTGATATTGGTGGTCATGAGAGATATGGCGAATATATCAACATGTTGGGTTATGCTGTCAGTAAAGACCTGAAAACCTGGCACCGATTGAACGAACCGATTCTGAAAAATGATGTACCCCAGGAGATACGTGGACCTGAAGATCCAAGAATTGTCAAAATTGATGATACATTTCACATGACATATACTGGTTTTGGAAATCGTTTTTCCGGCGATTATAGGATTTGTCATGCCACCAGTAAAGATTTGGTTAATTGGGAGCGTCACGGCGTTTTATTGGATGAACCCAATAAGAACTCTTCCTTTTTTCCGGAAAAAGTAAATGGTGAATATTTGTTTTTACATAGACGTCATCCTGATATCTGGATTGCATCAACACAGGACTTCAAGAACTTTACAAATGATACAAATATCATGAAACCAATTGAAGAGCATGAATGGGAAAGTGTACGAATTGGTATTGCCGGACCGCCTGTGAAACATCCTCAGGGTTGGTTGTTGTTTTATCATGCTGTTGATTCAATCAATGCTTATCGCCTTGGAGCAGCATTATTGGATTATGCTAATCCTCGAAAAGTATTGGCTCGTCAAGCAACTCCGATTATTGAACCGGAATTGGATTGGGAAATCAATGGTTATATACCGAACGTAATTTTTTCCTGTGCCACAATTGATGTAGATGATAAATACTATGTGATTTACGCTGGCGCAGATACTGTCATTGGCGCAGCTTTTATCCACAAATCAGATGCTGTGTTTGAAAAGAAAGACTGGCTTGTATAAATGAAAAGACTTCTAATCCTTTGCTTGTTGGTGTTTTGTTTATCTTGCGGTAATGAAAACAGATTAGTGAATCTCCAACATTCATTATCATTGGTTGATAGCATTGAAGTTGATGGTAAAATACTGTCATATATCTGGATCTATGCTGATGCACCAGATTATAAGGGTGTTATCGCGGAAGGTGAAGGGATCACCTGTGTCGATGATGTTGGACGTTACCTTGAAGTGCTGGAATATGAAATCATTGATAATGGTAATTTATCCTTGATTCCAGTGGCAAAAACCATGGCGGAATTTCTGCTTTATATGAGTCGGGAAGATGGATTGTGGTATAATTTTATGTTTGAGGATGGCAGGATTAACGAGACCCATGTTAATAGCAAAGCAGCGTTTGAGTTTTGGGCTCTTCGTGGATTGCGTGGACTGGCAGCAGGATACAATATCTTTCGTGATAATCAGGAATTTTCCAAGAGGATCAAAAGTAAAATAATGACTATGAATCCTCATCTTAAGGAGATACTTGGCAATTATCCCAAAGTCTCAGAACATGAGTTTGGAAACAAACCAGAATGGATGGTAAAGGGTGCGGCGGATAAAACCAATGAATTGATATTGGCTTTGACAGCATTGCATAAAACAGGAGAATTTGATTATCAGGATGAGATCGAAAAATTCTCTGAAGCATTAGTATTATCACAATATAGGAATGAAGATTCTGAAATTAATGGTATGTATTTTTGCTGGAACAATATCTGGCACGCCTGGGGTAATTCCCAGGCTTTTGCCTTACTGGAAGCCTACAAGATCACAGGAAATGAAAAGTTACTGGAAAGTGTAAAATTGTGGGCTGATAATTTCGTCCCATTTTTTGTTGAAAATAAATTTCCCAGAAGAATCACTGTAAATAATGATGATTTTGATCTGGAAGTGTTTCCACAAATCGCTTATGGAATCAACTCTGTTTATCGTGGAATCGCTTCTCTGGCAGCCATTACAGAAGAAAAAAATTATGATAGACTTGCTGAACAGGTTTTTCAATGGTATTTTGGTCAGAATATTGTGAATGAAATGATGTATGATAAAATTACCGGAAGATGCTATGATGGAATAAATGATGGGCAAAGCATCAATAGAAATAGTGGTGCGGAATCGACGATCGAATGTCTGCTGTCAATGCAATGGAGAGAAAGAATTTAGCCGCAGATTAAAAAAGATAAAAGTAGAATAAAATATTGAAGTATTATTATTTTGCGTTTTTAACGTGATTTGTGGGGAAAAAAGGAAATTTTATGGCACATATTGATTTGAAAAAGTTAGGTAAAACCTTTGATAATGATGTAGAAGTGATAAAAGACCTTGACCTGAAGATTGTTAATGGGGAATTTCTTGTCCTTGTTGGCCCTTCAGGATGTGGGAAATCCACAACACTTCGACTCATTGCCGGCCTCGAAGAAGCAACTGCCGGAGAGATTTACATTGGTGACAAAATGGTCAACAATACACCGCCCAAAGATCGTGACATATCCATGGTTTTTCAAAATTATGCTTTGTATCCACACATGACAGTATATGATAATATGGCTTTCGGGTTGAAACTCCGTAAGTACCATAAAAGTGAAATCAAAAAACTAGTGGAAGATACTGCCGAAATTCTTGAGCTGGAAAAATTACTAAAACGCAAACCCAAACAGTTGTCTGGCGGTCAACGTCAACGTGTAGCGCTTGGCCGGGCAATTGTCCGCAAACCATCGGTTTTTCTCTTTGATGAGCCCCTATCCAATCTGGATGCAAAACTGCGTGTCCAGATGCGTACTGAAATTAAGAAGCTTCACAAAACTCTGAAAACCACAATGGTTTATGTGACCCATGATCAGACAGAAGCCATGACTATGGGTGACAGGATTGCTGTTATGAAAGATGGCGTAATCCACCAATTAGATACCCCAATAAATGTCTATAATGATCCTGCGGATAAGTTTGTGGCTGGCTTCATCGGCAGCCCGGCTATGAATTTTCTGGAAGGTGTCATAGTAGATGGCCACATTGTTATTGAAGAAGGAAAATACAATCTTCCTATCATTGAAAAGCATAAGGAGTTGCTTAAATCATCTCATAATCAAAAGATCATAGTCGGGATCAGACCGGAGGATATTTCACTTTCAAAAGAATCAGAAAGTTCCTTTGAGGTCAATTTGCAATGTGATATTGTTGAACCAACAGGACATGAAGCATTGATTTACCTGAACACAGGCAAAACCGAAATAATCTGTAAAACCGATAAGTATGATCATAGTGTAATGAAAAAAGATGATTTGACTGTCTATTTTGATGTGAATAAGGTATTGTATTTTGACGCTGAGAATGGAAAAAGAATAAAATAGATTTTAAGAATAAGAGTATATACTGAATTTTGTGTAAATGAATTTTTGTTAAACATATAAATTCATTTGGTAATATTTGGTTTAAAAAAGTTGCCAAAAAGTTACCATAGGTGTCTAAAAGTGTCCCATTTGGGCCACTTTTTCCATGTTTTGTACTATTGGTTATAAAATAAAAAAACCCTCATAACCTATTGATTATGAGGGTTAAAGGCTGTGGCTCCTCTCGGAATTGAACCAAGGACACAGGGATTTTCAGTCCCCTGCTCTACCGACTGAGCTAAGGAGCCACTATAGTATTTATTTGAACTCTTTCGAGTCAATTTGATATTCATTGTTTTTAAAAGCAGGGAAATTTAATGCACTTGGAAAAAAACGCAAAGACTTTTTTTATAATTTCTTTATTTTTTGTGAATCTCCTAAATTTCAGTAAATGCAGAAGGATATTACAAAAATGGAAAACACTCAAAATTATCAATACAGCAGAATCAATGTCATCCATAAAAAAACAGAACCCTATGAAATCATTATCGCCATTCTGCTTCCTTTGCTAGGAATTAGTATTTCTTTTATTTACAATTATATGGGTGCCGCTATAACTCTGATTGGTCTTTGGATTTTCATCAAACATTTTTTAGGTAAAAGCACATTTATTACCCGCTTTATACCCGAGCACCATTTATCTCTGAAATTACTGACTTTTACCAGGACCGACAATAATAAGAAAAACCTGCTTTTACTCCTGCCGGAAATATTTTACAAATCCGAATTATCACCAAAACTGGAAAAATTTTACACTCAATATTTCTACATCTACACCTTTTCAGTGGCGACAACATTGTTCTGGTTGGTATTGAAGTCTTATTTCCCGGCCCAGATTTACTTCCTGGCGGGAAATGTCCTGCTGTTTCTCCTCCAAATTATTTTCTTTTTCCTTTATTCCACAGTGCAAAGTCAAATGAAAATTCATTCCATTCTGCTGAATCAGAAAATTCTCGACCATTTCAACAAATCCAATGACCTAAACAATCTTCACATCCTGTTAAAACCCGAAAATTCAATTGGTTGCATGAACCAAATCATTAATACCGCCCAAAATCAGTTCAATAACTCCAACACGATTGTGATTAATGTATCACCTTATGCCTCTTCCTGTGTCAAGGTTATTACGGAAGAAGGCGTAATCCTGCTAAATGAATATGAATTTGTGAATACCGTCCAAAAACTCAATCTGCCATCAGCCTCAAACCGTTATTATTTAAGCGAATTATTGCCTTTTAGAAACCATAATTTTTTCGGTGTCTCCTTTGCCTGCGCCAGTGACCATGATTGCAGCCATGATTTGCAACGGTTTATCAAAGAAATTGCTGAAACCGATTAAAGGCCTAACAGATTTTGTCGCCAAATTTTGGAAGCATCGAGATACAACTGCCCGTTTCTAATCCAGCCTCTGCCTAAGATTCTGTGACCGATTTTGACAATTTGAGGACCACTTCCGGAATAATTATCCCGTATTATTATACCCTCTCGATTGAGTAAAGGTTGGATATCTTCCTCAGAAATCTCTATAACATTTTTTGTGGCGTAGGGACCAAACCTGTAAAGAAAAGTATTGCTAAGATACCCCCTGGGAAACTCACCTTTATAAACCGGCAGCCCGATTTGTGTGATATTTCCGGTAATATTCAGATTACCCTTCAGCAGGAAGATTATTTTTCCCGAATTAATTGTATAGAAGTTATAACAATTCAATAATTTTTCATCCCATCCATATTGGGTTGAAATGTAGGTCACCAATTCCTCGGCCCGGTCAAAAAGATAATAATTTTTTAAATTTTGCAACAAAAAATCCTCCGGTATCATTTTGGTGCGGCCAAATCCGACCACACTTTTGCAGGGATTCATGAAAAGTTGTGTTTTGCCATGAAGTAAGTCCCTTTGAATAACAAAAATGATCCGGAAAATCAAGGGGCTGCAGTACAATATTTTCCTGCAGGACTGCATTGACCACCACCTCATTTTCATCAGGAGAATAGGTGCAGGTGCTGTAAATGACTTCCCCTCCTTTCTTGACCAGTTTCAAGGCTCGATTTAACAATTTGATCTGAATAGGCTGGAAACTCAGGGAGTGGGAATCATTGCGCCGGCTCCACTGGCTTTTACGAATATTACCCTCAGCTGAGCAGGGTGCGTCCACCAAAATTTTATCAAAGATATCTTCGTCCCTGATCTGCATTCCATCACTTTGAGTAACGACTACATTGATAAAGCCCAGTCTCGAAAGATTGTTTTGCAAAAGAGCCACTCGACTGCTTTTAATATCATTGGCTACCACCAGTCCCTCTTCAGCCATTTTCAGACAAATTCCGGCGGTCTTATTTCCCGGAGCAGCGCACATATCAAGAATGGTATCACCTTTTTGAGGATTCATAGCAACCACCGGCAGCATGGAAACCTCTTCCTGAACATGGATTTGTCCACTAAGATATTCGATGGTATTTCCCGGTTTAAAATCCGATGCTACCTTGAAGGCCCCTTCCCACCAGTCGATCCGTTCAAAATTGACAGCTGCATGGTGCAATAAATTCACAATAAATTCAGGATAGGTCTTCAACAGGTTTGTCCAGATTATTTTTGGAAGGGGCTTTCTGGAATAATCCAGGAACAGATCAAAATCATCAATAATGCTTCGATATTTTTCTACATATTCTTCATAATCAAGATAGGGTTGTTTATTCATGGACCAAACTTATTGGGATTTTGTTGATTAAGCAATTTATTTTTTCTATCCCAAACTTATGCCAATACACAGAATTTTTATTTTTGAATTAACTTTATTTTTTTTAGGTTTGAAAGGTGTAATTAGTGATGAAACAACATTCTTTTTTCAAAACGGGAAACAACCGGGACCCGTTTTTGTGTCCCGGTAAATCCGGTAGCATTAAAAATAAGGAGTGATCCATTTGTTGCAAAATTTTGACATCGTTGTTGTCGGTAATGTCGGTATTGACACCAATGTATACCTGGAAAAGGCAGAAATTGATTTTAGGGTGGAAGCAAATTTCACAACCAACGCAGACTATCTGGGACAGGCAGGTGGTTATGGAGCCAGAGGCTTTGCCAGTTTGGGATACAGAACCGCTTTTATCGGTTATATTGGAAACGATTATCATGGTGAGTTTATTCGCCGGACTTTTGCAAAAGACGGCATTAATACCGATGGCCTGTTTATTGATCCAGCGGGCACTTCCCGCAGTATCAACTTCATATATCCTGACGGAAAACGAAAAAATTTTTACGATGGTAAAAGCCACATGGTTCTAAAACCGGATTTGGCCCTGTGCCATCAAATCTTAAAGAAAACAAAATTGGTCCATTTTAATATTCCTAACTGGGCAAGGTACCTGTTGCCAATGGCAAAAGAACTCAATATACCGATTTCAGTCGACCTGCAGGACATTGTCGATCCCAATGACCCCTACCGGCAGGATTTTATTCAATATGCTGATGTGATCTTTTTCAGCAATGTCAATTTTGACCATCCAAAAATTGTCATGAATACCATTGAAAATAGATATCAGGGAAAAATCATAATATCCGGAATGGGACAACAAGGCTGCGCTTTTCAAAAGGACAATCAAATTCATTATTATAATCCTATAGATTTCGGTGGGCCGGTAGTAGACACCAATGGCGCCGGTGACGGTCTGGCTGTGGGTTTCCTTTCCCAATACTTTCTGGAAAAACAAACCCTGGAATCAGCCCTAAAGGCAGCACAAATTGTCGCAAGGTTTACCTGCAGTCAAAAAGCAACAACCGATAATCTGATAAAAAAAGAAATATTAACTGATATTTTATCAAAGCTTTAGTTTTATCTGTCTTTTAGTGATTTAAAACAAATCTTCTTACGGGCAGTATGTTAAATTTGATTATGTGTATTAAGCATAGTAACTTGAAGAATGATTTAACAAAGGTGAAATTTGGAGGTCTTATGAGGAAGTTTAAGGTGTTATTTTGTGCATTAATGATTGTCATGTTCGCATTGCAATCATGTTCCCTTTGGGAAGATTTAATTGGAGGTGGAGACGACAAAAAAAAGGATGACGGGAAAATCGCTATTGAAACAGAAACCAAAAAAGGTAATCTGGTCATCGGTGAAAACGCCAATGTCAATCCCGGCAATCTGGAAGTTGTTTCTTTTACTGACAGAAGTGATATTGAAAATGACGGTAATTTTGAAGTGGGCGGAAACCTTTCTGATAAATTTCAGGTGCTCATCATCAAAAAACCACAAAACAAATTACCCATCTATATTGGTATTTATGACCCGGTTACCGATCAAGTCAATGCCAATGCAACAACAACAGCCATGGCCCTGTGTCTCCTGAATCCCTATCTTGTATATACAACCCAGACACAGCGGCAGAATTATTTAAATGCAGTCCAGGTAAACGACCTTTTTGATGACTTGGTGGCCCTGCTGGAAGAGGCTTATGCCAGCGATGCGGACAATGCTTTAAATTATGAAGTCAATCCAAGGATTTACCAGCTGACAGTCCAGATTATGAAGAGTACAATGGAAAATATGGCCGGCGCCGGCAAAGGTGCAGGCGCTCAGTCTCTGGAACCACCTTATATTCAGGATATTTCAGGAACGGACATCAATTTTGTAAATCCCCGCAGGATTTATTACAGCGCCGGAATTTACACAACCGCCGGGGCCTTGAATGATGTGCTGGCAATTGAAAAGTCATCACCGATCACCTCATTCACATGGGGATGGCCACCTAGTTTTACCAGCTCCGCCACTCAGACTGAATATGATCTGGGAAACGGCACTTTTGACATTACCATCACAAAAGGTATGAATTTTTCAGAAGTCAACAACTGGGATATACCTTCAGGACGGGCAACCAAACTCAATTCCGCCCAATCCATTTTGTACTTTATGGATTTACTGACCGGATATGATGAATTGAGGGATGCCGAAGACCTGCAACTGTCCGTACAAAACGATCTGGCAGCATTAATGAACAGGAACATGAACGAAAGAAATACCGAAGAGTTCATTGAAAACTTCCTGACCCTGATGTACAACAACAGCGACAAAATTGCCGAATGGTTATTGGGTTCTCAAATCGATGCAGCAGAAGAATTTATTGAATCCTGCACCCTGGTTTTGAAAAATGCTATTTTTGTATTTCAACTGATGGGTTTTGTCAATGAAAACGGACCTTTTTACTGGGAATTGGTTGAATCACCCGGAGAAATTCTATATCGAATTACTCAGACCAATGGCAATATCACAGAACAGGAAGAAAACAATCCTCCTGCAGCAGAGTTTACTATTGCCCCGCCGGCCGGTATTGTCGGAACTGTTTTTAATCTTGACGCCAGTTTGAGTGTCGATGACATTGATCCTCAATCCAGCCTGATGTATCGTTGGGATGTGGAAAGCGACGGAGATTGGGACAACTCATGGACCACATCATCCACAGCTACAGTCACTTACAATGAGGCCGGTTCCTACCTGATTACCTTGCAGGTCAAGGATAGTGCAGGATTGATCGGGTCTATCACTCACAGAGTCAATGTCGGTGGTGGAGCCGGAACAGCAACCCATGTGAAAATATTCCAGGACGGTTTACCCTGGAGCAGTAATGCCATGATTAACATGTTGCAAAGTTTGGGATTTACCGAAGGGCCAGGATCCAATCAGTATGAAATCATTCCTTCATCTGAAATGGTAAATGTCAGTTTGATTCCGGGAACAGACCTGGTTATCATTTCCAATGATCAGAATGATAATTTTTATGCCAATTACGCAGCCAACCAGGTAAGATTTACCAATTTCGTCTACATGGGCGGTTCTATGTTCTGGGAAGCCTGTGACAGAGGCTGGGCTTATGGTGATCTGGTTGCCCAGGGTGTTGTCCTGCCCGGCAATATTGTATTAAATTACAACTACGATAACTATAACTATGTTACCGACCAAAATCTGCCCCTGGTAACCGGTCTGCCCAATGAATTGGACCACAATTATGCAAGTCACGAAAGTTTTACCAATCTTTCCGATGGTACAACTGTGTATTGCGTGGATAGCCAACAGCGTCCGACTTTGATTGAATTCAATCTCGGTGGTGGCTGGATCATCGTTACAGGCCAACCGCTGGAACATCAATATGATAACAATTACGGAAATCCTGATGACATGAAGCAACTTCTGCCAAGAATTGTATCTTATTTTACAGGAAAGCAATTCAGCAAAGCCATTCCGGCGCCAATGGGTAAAAATTCTAATCGGGCCAGCGGATCCAGCAACTAATAAAATGAATAATACACATTTAAAAACTCCGACTTTTCTGTCGGAGTTTTTTTTTATCCCAAAATGTATCTTAACAGTTTGATTTTATAACCCCCTCAATTCAAAAAATATTTAATTTTACAAAATCAATTTAATTATTTTTCCCAAACAGAAATTCCTTTTCAATCAATCTTACTGTTGAATTTAGGATCATAATATTTCTGAATATTACTTGATATGGGTTTATTGTGATGTTAAAAATAATGTCCGTTGCTTCAATTTGACGATGATATCAACATAATAATAAATGGTCACGTAATTTATTGATTTCGACAAATTCTAAACCCGATGTTATTATAGGCCTTGGTTGGTAATCCTGTGCCTCTGGAGATTGTCCTGCAGGCCATAATCTTATTGCTAAAACTGCCCCCCCTCACAACTCTGGCGGAACCGGTCAGCACACCTGTCGGATTGTTCTGAGCCTCGGCATTATAATTACCATACCAGTCCCAGCACCATTCCCAGACATTACCGCTCAAATCAAACAAGCCCAGAGAGTTGCCTTTCCTGGTTCCCACCGGATGGACCTGGTCTTCGCTGTTGTCTAAATACCACATATAATATTTTGCCTGAAGCAGGTCCGGGTTTCCGCTCCATTTACTCTGATCATTTCCGCCTGAGCGCCCGGCATACTCCCATTCAGCCTCAGTTGGCAACCTGTAACCATTTGCACTCCAGTTGCATACCACAGATCCCTGAGTTACAGTATAGGCTTTATTATAGCCGTTTTTAGTGCTCATCCAATTACAATATTCCACGGCACCATACCAGGTGCAAAAAATAGCCGGACAATCCGGTGCAACAGCGCCAGCATTATTGACAAAAACATATTCTGATCCATTATACTGGATTGGCGTACTTGCGTTCATTTCTATCAGAATATTTCCGTTTAATACACCGTCTCCGGAAACGCCCACATCATTTAGAAAGGTCAAAAACTCACTAAGGTCTGTTTCGTATTTACTGATATAAAACGTATTCAATGTCACATCATGGACCGGTGTTTCATTGGAATATCCGTCGCCCCAAATATCGCCCATTTGAAATGCGCCGCCTTCCACAAAAACCATATTTTCTTCCTGCGGATTATTTCCTTCCCATCCATTTTCATGAAACAGGTTTTTGACATCAACATTATCAATAGCATAATTGAAAATCCTGATGTCATCAATATTGCCACAGAAATGGAAATTATCATTTCCATTTTTCCCGATTAAAAGTTTTTCATGAAGTTCATTAATTTTAGTAAAACCTGTATTTTTCACATCTTCCATTTCGCCATCCAGGAAGAGGATCAATTCACTGCCATTGTAGGTAACCACAACATGATGCCAGAGATTGGCATAAACAGGGCTTGTTGAAGCCAGTTCGACTAATTGTCCCTCATTTCTTAGCAGAAACCGAATATTTCCCGTTTCCTGACGGATTTCCAGTAGAAAACTTCCATCCTGGGAATTGGTTTTATTTTTAGAAAGCACACAGGGTTGGAGGTTTTTGTATTCATTGAGTTTAAACCAGATGGACAGGCTTATTTTTTCACTATTGAGGATGCCAAAATCTATATAATTGTTGATGCCATTAAAATAATAGGATGCATCGGGATTGTCAAAACGGTCATCATCCAGTTCAGCACCTCTGACAACCCCATCATTTCCATTGTTATTGCCTTCATCGTCGGCATTGCCGTTAAAAGGATAAAAAACCAGAGGTCCCTCGATGATTTGTTCAATAAAAATAGAGTCTTCCTCGCTGTAACCGGATACAAATTCTCCCACAAAGGCTGCGACTCGGAAGGTGTAGAGAACATTCTTATGAATATTGGAAATTTTTAATTCCGTGACATTGGGGCCCAATCTTTGAATTTCAGTAAATTCACCCTGATCATATCGGGCTTCTACAAAATATCCTTCCTCGCCAACATTGCTGTCTTCCCAACTCAATCGGATTTCATCATCAAATAGTTGTTCAATCATAAATTTAGCCGGCGCATTCAGGTTGATATTGGTTGAAGTAGATGAATAATCAGAAAAATAATTTTTATAAAAGGCATAGACGACATACGATAGTATTTCTCCCGGTATGATTTCACCATCTGTAAAACCGGTGGTATTCTCTGCCAGAACAGCGTAGGAAGGAACCAATTCACCATCACCAATTTTTTTACCGATAATGAATCCTTCTTCACCTTCAATACTTTCATTCCAGGCCAACTGGATCTGGCTCAGGTCCTGGGAAATGATCCTCAAATTTGTTGGTGGTGGAAAGTCAAGAACAATCTCCTCTTGAATCGGGTCGGATTCATTCTGGTCGGCATAGGCCGAGAGACGATACTGAATAATCTGGCCGGGAATGATTGTTGAATCCACATAGGAAAAAACAGATTTAGCGACAATGGCATAGGCCTCGACCCATTCTCCGGCTCCGGTTTTCCGGTCTATTTTGAAACCGTCGATATGGTCTTCATTTTGAATCCAGGAAAGGGTGGCAGTATGAATATTGTTCCCTTGAATCTCAAGTTTTTGCGGCATCCAGAGGGCTGGATTGTAGGCCGAATCAAAAGGATTTGAACGAACAAAATCTGTGTCACATTTTACAAAAAATGCCAGGAAAAGGAGGATATGGATTTCCATTTTTCTCATTCGTGCCTACCTGCTTTTCACAATTCTAAACCCGACAATCGGTAAATATTTATCCGGTTCAACTGCAAATCTTTTTGTCGTACGGCAATCCAGATACTTGTCGCCCCAGCCGCCGCCCCGTACAACTCTGTATTTTTCGGCATTGGATATGACCGACTGCCGGTTTTTTCCCAGCGGATAGTCCGCATAGGAATTCCAGCACCATTCCCGCACATTTCCAGTCATGTCATATATTCCCAATTCATTGGGCAGTTTCATCCCGGCTGTCTGAATCTGATAATAACTGGAGCGGTTATACCAGGCGTATTCATCGAGATTAAAGGCCCGGTCTGTGCCACTATAGGGCCGGTCTTTTCGGCCCCGGCTACGGGCAGCGAATTCCCACTCTTTTTCTGTCGGCAGGCGATAACCCGATGCATTCCAGTTGCAGGTCACCTGATTATTTTCAATGCGATAACAAGGTTCCAGGTTTTCGTTTTCACTCAGCATGTTGCAAAATTCCAGTGCCTGATACCAGGTGATATTTTCAACAGGAAAGGAGGGCCCTTTTATCTGCGAAGGATTATTTTTCATGATTGCTTCATAAATTGACTGGGTCACTTCCATTTTGCTGATATAAAAATCTTCAACAGTTTGGGTATGGACTGGTTTTTCATTTTCATTGCCTTCATTTCCCTGATCACCCATTGAAAACTTTCCTCCCATAATGAACACAAACCCGATGGGGGCAATTTTTACCTTCCCTTTACCGGAAATTTCGGTGACTTTATCATTGATTTCCTGAGCAGCACTGGTGGCCAGCAGGCCATCGACGCGGTAATATTTTTCCCGGAACATGCTATAAATAGCAAATCCGAGAGGAACCAAAGAAACTGAATAAGCAGTGTTCCTGATAGTGGAATAGGTATCGGTATTTTTTATGGCTGCAGTGGCCTCTTTGGTGTTGGTTGCTTTTTCGTAAATGCCATAGGATTTTACTGCTTGACTATTAAAATAGATACCCAGGGCATCAAGAATGGCTGTGCCTCCCAAACCGATCCAGAAATTACGACGCCAAAATTTTGCATTTTCAACAAAATACTCGCTTTCAGACCCGTAGTCTTTGGTGATACCGGAGGAAAAATGATGATCCCCCTGTCCCGAAAGGCTGTATCGGATTGAGGTATAAAAATCGTTCTTGGAACTGTTAAAATAGTTTTCCGCCATGGAATAATTTTGGGCAACCACCAGGCTGTCGGCATTGCTGGTTTCCTTTGTTTCCATGGCCGGAAGAATATTCAGCATCCCGATTATAAAAAAGATGCCGGATAACAGGTATTTCATATTGGCATAAATTCCTAAATTATAACGATTTCAACTAAACTTTGTAATATAATTAATAATTTTATCAAATTTTACACAAAATAATTTGTTCTCCTAAAAAAAAGCACCTGAAAAAAAGCAATTTCAATACCAGTAATTGAAACTGCAATTTATTTTCGATTGTGAAGGCAGGATAATCGGAAAATTTAAAGGCTATTTGAAGGGATTCAGAAACTCAAATTGAAAAAAGATAATCATGGCAATAATTGTGAACATCATAATCCACGTTAGAAGTGTATTAATCCGTTGCTGCCCAAAATTTTTAACGATCATTTTATTCATTTCCAACACCTGCCGGGAAAGGTTGTTTTGAAAAGATTTAATCAATTGATTTTGATTGTTATTGGCTTCTGCAACTTTATCTTTCAGTGATACTTCCATTCTTTCTGTATAGTCATAAAGACTTTGAATTCTGGAGGATACTTCAGAAATACGGGAACTGATTTTGTCGAAGCGGGTATCCAGGTCAAGTTCCGAAATAACCCGGACAATTTCTTTGCCCACGGATTCGAAGTTGGCGTTTAATTTTACAGCTGCCTCTTTCTGAAGGTTTTTGATTTCGCTGCCAAAGGTCAGCAGTTTTTCCGGTAGCCGCTGGTCTTCTATATTTTTCACCAGTTGATAATGGGATTTTACTGATTTTTCAATTTCCCACTGGATTTTTTGAAAATGACCATCAAAATCAGCTTTAATGATCGTTTCTGAAGCTTTGCCCAACTCACCCAGGGTTTCATTTTTAATGTTATCCAATTGATTGATGGTACTTTTTACGGTCATCTCGATTTTTTCAAGTCGCTGGGGAAAATCAATGGAATTAATTTTTTCAATGAAACTGTAGATGGATTCTTCAAGTTTTAAGAAGGAATCATAGGTCCGGGTAATTTCGTTGATACGATTGACAAAACTCTCTTCAACAGCCTGAACTGCACTGATTGAATTCTTGACGGAAGTTTTGGCTGTATCCAGATACTCGACAGTTGAATGAAAATTATTTAATTCTTCGACTAATTTTTGTAATTCTTCTTCAACCTGATTGACCAATGTTTTTGACATTTCGATATCCTCCGAGAGTCCTTATAATCTTATGGAACTTAATATTTTATTTAATGAATTCAGAGTTTTATTTGCTAATTGTAAGGGTTTCAGAAAATGGCTGACCATGATGGTTGAAAAACCAAATTCCAGGCCATATTCGTTCATTCTTTGTTGCAATTCCTCGTTATCCACTTTGATTTTTTGAATAAAGTGATCATAATTTTGCCTCAGAATATCCTCATTCAAAGTTTTCGTCTGGTTCTGAAATCCCTTAAAGGCTTTAATTAACAATTTCTCAGCCATATCCAGAGAATTTTTCTCCCGGTATTGAAGCATATACATTGTGTAGGCTTTTAATAACAGAAGAGTGAAATTTTCCGGATTTTCAGTCAATAAAAAATCGACAGAATTTCGCAAATGCCGCAGGTTTTCAATCTGACTGCCACTGGGATCATGATTGACAATTTCAATATAATGCCAGACCAGTTGAATATCATGGTGCTTTCCGCTGACAGTATCATCATGTAACGAAGCTGTCACACGATTATGTTCCCCATCCCGATAATTATAACCTTTAATGAGGTACTTATATTTGACAAATTTATTTAAATACTCTTTCAGCCAGTAGGGTTCTTTTCCAAGAGCCCGACAACAGGCGTCCTGCATGATTTCGATGGCATTATTCTGTTTGTTCAGAATTTCCCTGTTTGAAAAGCTCAACAGGGTGTAGAGATATTTTCGCAAGGTGTCCGGTTTTTCTTTATAGCGATAGGATGTGAGTTTGGCGGCAATCAGCTTGTGGGAGAAAAACCGCAGCAGATAATTCATCAGATTTTCCTGGTAATCGGACATCTCTTTTTTCTTACCGTAAATGATAAAAGTTGAGGTGTTTTCATTGATATAATAGCCATCGATGATTCCGAGCAGCATAAACCTGTAAATCGCCAGTTCCGAGTCTTTTTTATACCGGCATTGATTAAATAATTTTCTGAGGGCCTTTAAACTGAGTTGAGACGGCTTATCGGTTTCAGGTCCTTTTTCTCCACAGATTTTTGCAAGAGTATTGGGCCCGGCTTCTATCTCATCTTTCAGAAATGCATCGATCTGGATTTCAAAATCTCGAAAATTTTTGGAATTTTGGACCCATCTCGTGACCTGTTTCTGGGTAATTTTGTTTAATATTTTTTCATGCAGCCATTGAAATATTTCAACCGTCAACAGGGAAATATTATTGGAAAAGCCAAATTCTATTTCAAAAGGGTCGCCAATATTCAGTTTTGCCAAAACCTCTCTGATGCCGGCTATGGATTCACAATGGGAGAGCCACTGCCGGGGTGAGATTTCCAGGGTTTGAAAAAAATCTCGGACTGTTTGAAAAATTTTTTCTGAATTTTCTTCTTCAAAGGATTCGGAAAAATCCGCTTCCAGGGATTCCAGATCCATACTGCCGTAGGTTTCCCTTTTGTTCTTATCAAAGATCAGCCCGGGTTTGTCTTCTTCAATATAAAAATGGCCTTCTACCTCAAGACCGGTTTTTTCCCGAATATGCCTGATTAGCAAATGAATATTTCCCGGTGATGTGATTTTATCAAGGAACTCATCAATCATCAACATTTCTTTTTCAAAACTGGAGCGTGAAAATTCCAGGGAAGTTTTGTTGATGGCCAAATCGTGGTCATATTTTTCGATCTCTCCTTCAATTTCAACCTGCTGGTTATTGAACAGAATAAAAGAATAAGTCGGTCTGCCGTCACGAACCGTCCGACCGGATTCCTGAACAAAATTTTCGATGGACATGGGATAGTTGAGGTGAATGGTGTAGCGAATATTTTTTTCGTCAATGCCGATCCCAAAGTCCTTGGTGGCAACCATCAGGTTGGTCTTGTTTTTTTGAAAATCATCCTGGTTGGACAGGGATTTTTTAAGGATATCTTTATTTTGCCGATCAGAACTGACGTAGAAGCCGGCTTTGATATTATCGAGCAGATACACATTGTCATAAGAGCCGCGAAACACACCCAGGGCTTGCTGGTTGTATCGATCCGTGACACCATAATACCCGGATTCATGGGGGCAAAAAATGATGCCGGCAGGGTTTGGGGCAAGGCCTTTAAATTTTTCAGGAATTTCTTCCAGGAGTCTGATCATCGTTTCCTGTTTTTGAGCGCCAAGAATATCACTGAATATTTTTTTGCTTTTACAGGCCATATTTTCGACATTGCATTCAACAATGATAAACTGGGACTCCGGGCCCACCAAACTTTTAGATTTGATAATATTTTCTTCTGAAAAATTTTCAAAATCATTACGAATGTCCATAACTACATCATCAGAAGCCGTAGCGGTGAGGCTGAAAAAAGGTAGCCTCTCCAAATTTTTGGTTTTACAGTTATTGCCGGCAAATTTTACCAGTTTCATATAATTGGTCCTGAAATCATGTCCCCATTCCGAGATACAGTGGGCTTCATCAATCACACAATAACTGAAATATTGTCCGGCCCGATGCATCTCTCTTAATATTTCCCGAAACTCCCGTGTCCGCAACTGGTCCGGCAAGATATGAAGAAATTGAATATTTCCGGCAATCAATTGTTCAAAAAGTTCATCCCTGTGTATACTATCAAAAAAATTACAGAGGGAAGAACATATATCAATTCGATTGTTCTGCAGGGAATCTACCTGGTTTTTGATGAGAGATTTTGTCGGACTGACGATCATGCAGATTCCTGGCTGCAGGAATGCCGACAGTTGATAGGTAATAGATTTGCCCGATCCCGGCGCCAGCAGACCGATTACCGATTGGCATTGCAAGGCAATATTCAGAATGGGTATCTGGTGATCGCGAAAAGTTATTTTCCGAAAGATCGATTGTAAAAAATATTCCAGGTTATTCGTGGAAATGGTATCTGTTTCCCAATGGTTGTTGATCTCATTCTTGCCTCTGACACTGAATGGATTGTACTGTAACAGTGAACCGGTACAGATACGGCGGTCTGCTTCAATATATTGCGCCGACCGGATAGTGATGACTTCTTGGGCATTCTGAAATCGCAGGACCGGCGCCTGGGTCGCTTCTAAAAGTCCGATATCGATGATCAGATCATAGTTTCGGTCTGGTTTAAAATTGGCAATTCGTTCTGTCCGGGTGTTCTGAAAACTGCTGTTCTGAAATTCTGCAGTATTGTAGACCTCCAGTTCAATCTCCGGCAGTAACAATCTGTCTTTTTCCTGAAGCAAACTGCTCAATCTAAACAGGGTTTCCTGCAGATCATCCAGGGCCAGTTTCCCGCAAGGAACATCCCGCTCAAGGACTGCGATTTTCCAGCTGGGCTGATTCAAGGGTAATTTTTCTTTGGCAATGGCCTCCAGAAACACTCGTTGAATTCTGGCGACAGCAAAAGGCACGAGGGCCAGATGCAGGACTTCATTGCCCAGTGGATCGGACCAAAGAGGTGAAAAATAGTTTTCCCGGCAGGTGCTGATGTAATCACCGTAGATGATGTCAAAAAGGGAATTTTTAAGCTTATAAAAATAATCCGTACTTTTGAAGTCTTCCTGAGTCAGGCGCAGGGTATCATACCAATTGCATTCCCGGAGTACATTCGTAATCTGTTTATCAAATTCAATCTGGTCTTCCTTTTTATGGGACGAACCATCAATTTCAATGACAATTCCATGAGGTTTTCCCTCATCATAATAAGGTAATTCCAGCGAATAATCCACCGGCTGACGGTCACATCTTTCCAAATCAAGGGAAGAGAATAAATCCTTTCGGTCAGACCTTTCAATAATATTTTTGATCGGCCGTTGTCGGGCCAGCAACTGAACAAAATAATTACTCTGGTCCTTCAGGATTTTTTCCAGGGCATCGGGAAGTTCATGCTGCAAAAAGTGAATTTCATATTTATCGTCCAGCGCTTCCCAGGTTTTTTCATAATTCGCCGATAAGTCCTCAATAGTCAGCCTGGAATCAATGGGATGCAGGGACCGGAATACCAGTTTTCGAATATCCTGGTCTGGGTTGATTAACCGAATATTGATTTCATCAGGATTGGATTCATCAAATTCCAGCAGCGATGCATGGTCGACTATATTTCGCAAAGCAAACATATTCATCTTTGTGGGCATACCGCGCTGCAGGATATTGATCAGAATAGCAATCATCGAGGGATATTCTCTCTCTTCTTTTTCCATTCCGCTTTTGGTTGCCACCTGAAAATGTGTCAGCCGTTGCAACAGTGAATTGACATCATTTAATCTTTTGGAACCGGGTTCAAAAAGACCCGGCAGATTGTCTATAATATATCCGGCTATGTACTGCTTCATCTAATTTCAATCATTTTTTTATTCTAAAGCCATTTTCCAGCTTAATTTAATATATTGTAATTATAATAAGAAAAATAAATATTGTTTTCCAATTTTTAGATGTTATTAACTCCGATTAATCGGAAGTATGTTAATGATATAGGTTTAGATAATCAAGATAATTAATGTCCGGTATAATCAAAAATAGTTTGATTCTTATTTTAATATTTCCTAATATAATTGATAGCACGGCGTACTTTGACAAGAGGGATTTATGAAAAGGATTTTATTTGTTCTCACAATTTGTTTATTCAGTCAGCTCTTCAGTGATGTGATCGATACTATTCCGCCGATTGTGGTGGAGTTTGAGGTGAATGGGAAGTCATTTTTCAGTGGAATACCTGAAGTTGCTCCAAGTGTATTAGCTGAATTTGAAATATCAATTAGTGATTCCGGATCAGGACTTGAATCTGTTCGTTCATTTATTGATTTTGATGAAGATGGAAATTTTTCAAAAAAAGACTCCTTAATTTGTAATTATACTAATTTAAATGGTTTTAGGAATTTAATATCTATTGACACTATTGATTTATTTTACATTATACCGAATACATACAATATTGTTGTAGAGGTTTCCGATACATCCGGAAATATAAATTCTGATAAAAATTTTCGATTTACAATCGTCGAAGGTGGAAGTCCATCAGTTCCAATTATTGCAGCCATTGATGAAAATATTTTGGGAAGTGGTGAAATCCAGATAACCATGTTTGCATTTTCAAATCTGCTTCATCCATCAGGATTTCGATATTGGCCAGGTTATGTAAAATATGAATATAATAATGGTGAAGATTGGGTCGAAATTGATTGCGTTTATTCTGAAGAATGTGTACAGGAAGCAGAAAATAATTTTACACTTTGGCCTTTTAAGTTTAATTTTGACGAGGAATTAAAATTTTTTGATAAGGAGGTAAGAGCTTGTTTCATGCTTACTTATTACAATAGTGATACTTTAAAAATTGCAGGTCCCTCCATCATCCCCAAACAAATCCTGGAAAACAACATCAAACCAATGTCTGATGGAATAATAGAAATTAAATCTAACAATCAAGTCAGCAGTCCATACAATGTTGTTCTGACCATGACAAAAAGTGATACAGTCAAGCAGTTTGATATCATCTCCACTGAAAAAATCAATGGATTATATAGAGGTACTTTACCAACTGATCCTTGTGGTATTTTAGGTGAAGAATCCGGTACAATGACCTTTTGGACTTTTTGTTCAATGAATATTAATCAACCTGGATATGAATTCGACCTCAATGCTTCGGTACTGAATATTGACAAAATATACAAAGACCAAAATACCGTTGTTTCCAGTTATGACAGCATGATGACTGTAAAAGTTGATTCCGGACAGGTTTCGGAGGATGCATTGGTTTATTTTGAACCAGACTTTGTTGCATTTTACGATTGTAAGCCTGAAATGGATGGATTTCATATTCATACAAATTATTCAGGAGAAAAAGCCATGGTTGAATTTACAATGAAGCATGGACAGAATATGGCTGTAATCACAAATCCTGTAATTGAATTTTATATCAGAGATCTTCAGAACAACAATGGTTTTTTATTTAATTCTGACAATCCAAATGATACCATAACGTTAATTGATTTTACAGATTCTACAGTGTCTTTTGTTGCAGAGTTTAGGAATGATCTGATTTATTTTGTAAGAGTATTCGATGAAGATGTTCTTTACCATGAACCAATTGCAAATTTTGAACTGGTCAATCCCAAAGATTCGATCGGATTCATGCCCCATACAGTCCAATTCCGTAACACATCTGTTCCAGCCCATGGCCGAGGATCCGGTGAATGTACAATTCGCTGGGATTTTGATGGCATTCATTGGTTTGAATATTCAGCTTATGACACAGCTGAAAATGTGAATTGGGAGGATTCATATTCGGGACTCATTACCGGAACCAATGGATCACCGTCATTTACTTACACGGAACCGGATACCTACACAGTGACTTTGACAATTACTGATACAAAAGGCGGTGGTCAAGACTCATACTCCAAAATCATTATTATTGAACCTGTTGACCTCTATCTTGAATCTGTGGAAATAGCACAATTCTACACAAACCACGAAGGAAAAACCTATACCAGTTCAACTCCGGAAATTGAAATAGAAGTTGGTTATCCGGAAGAAAATGAAGCAGCACTCAAAGCCCATGTCTATTTAAATGGACATCATGTACTTTTCCAAAGTGTCCCTCAAGACGGTTTTAACTGGAATGGTTTTTCAGATGGATCAGCGATATTCCAAATTCTTAATGAAACAGATGGTTCTGTCAATCGATTCTTAAAAACTGATGAAGTTAATGAAATCTATGTGGTTGTTTATGATGAAAATGCTGGACTGGAAGTCACTTCAGAAGTAATTGAATTCGGGATTGATGCAACACCGCCATTTGTTACAATTCAGGACGAAGATGAAGATTTTATTCTTGGACCAGACTGGAAAAACACCGATGATGCCTATTTTTACTTTGACATTGAAGATAAAGAAACAAACATCAGTTTAGGAAAGTGTCAATATAGTATAAAAGATAAAGAAAGTGATGACGAGTTTTTTTATAATGGTGAATCTTTTGAACAAATTGAAAAATCTGCTAAGGGCTACAAGTTAAAATATGTCGTAAAGTTCACTGATTTTTGGGAGATGATCAGCAATGGTACATTCGCCAATGATCTAACACTTTCAACTACAATAACGAACAATGTGGGAATGGAAACAACAGTATCTTATGAATTTTCATTTGATTTTGTACCTCCGGAAATCCGCCTCGCTGATGATGAAATCTGGAACCAAATCACCCAGGATTCTATAGAATTTGACAATGATAATGACGGAAAAGTCAATGAAGATCCAATTGACGGCATCAACAATGATGGCGACTGGGATGATGTTAATTGCAATGGCAGACGGGATTATTATTTTAATGAGTGGTACGAGTATGTTTATGATTTTAATGGACAAGTCCTAGACTCGATTGGTCACAAGGAAGCAATGCTTGAACCTGAGTTTGTTGATGAAGATCCGGTGGATTATCTATACTATAATGAAGATTATAGTATGGATATTAGCTATGGTTTTTTTCTACAAATATTATATCATGATCCGGAAATAAGTATCAATTATTTCGATGAAAATGAAATATGGACAGCTACATCTGGACTTGATATTAAATCCTTTGAATTTTATAGAGATTATGAATTACTCGATGCAACATTAAATTCAAATGGTGCTGTCATTGGAGGCGCCGATCCTATCGGTCAAGGAATACGAAATATTGCTATTTTTATTAGTGATCATTCAGGCAATCAAACAGGTTTTTATTTTAAGACAAAGCAATATTGTATAAGTATAGAAGATATCATTGAAATTCAACATAAGTTCACCTTATCCCCAGCCTACCCAAATCCTTTCAATCCAACTACAACAATCAAGTATTCACTGGCAAAGGATTCACATGTACTTTTGTCTATTTATGACAGCAATGGAAATCTCATCGAAAATATTGTGAATGAACAAAAAGAAGTTGGATATCATCAAATAAATTGGAACGCATCAGGTTTACCATCTGGTGTTTATTTCTACAAGTTAGTGACTTCGGATTTTGTTGATGTGAAGAAGTGTTTGTTGGTGAAATAGTTGAATTGGTTGAATTAGTTAAACTAATTGACTGGGATTAGCAAATTATTCATCACTCATGATTTGACTTTTATAAAATCCGTGTTTATCAGCGTTAATCTGTTATTATATCATTTTTCAAAAGAAATGTCTCATTGTAGAGCGATCATCTTGATCGCTTATAAATTCATATGAGAGCATCACTTGTAGATAAAAAACGAACAAGGATGTTCGTTCTACAAATTCGCATCAGACATTAGTTTTAAAAATCACTATAACCAGGCTACTGACTGGGTAGCTAAAAACAAAAAGGCTGCCGGAGAGAGAGTTTCGACAGCCTTTCATCTTATTCTAGGGAGAGAGAGCGAGTTAAAATTTCAAATCTCAAATTTTAAATTTTAAATTTGCAATTTGAAATTACTGCGGATGACGCACCTGTCCATCACCCAATACCACAAATTTTTCAGTAGTCAAAGATTCCACACCCATCGGCCCATAAGCATGCAATTTTGATGTGGAGATTCCGATTTCAGCACCCAGCCCAAATTCTCCGCCATCGGAAAACCTGGAAGAGGCATTCACCATTACCACAGAAGAGTTAATTGTGTTGATAAATTTCTGTGAATTTTTATAGTTGTTCGTGATGATAATTTCAGTATGATCGGATGTGTATTTTTGAATATGCTCCATCGCTTCATCCATATCAGCCACGACTTTGGCGGCAATTTTCAGAGTCAGGAATTCTGCTTCGTAATCTTCTTTCTTTGCAGCAGTTGCTTTTGATAAAAATTTCTGTGTTTTTTCACAGCCAGCAAATTCCACTTTTTGAAGGATTTCATCTGCTTCTATTATCTTGTAGAAATCTTCCGCCACTTTTTCATGGACTAGCAAAGTTTCCAGGGCATTACAAACACTTGGGCGAGAAGTTTTACCATCGATGAGGATTTTACGCGCCATTTCCAAATCTGCAGAATCATCCACATACATGTGACAGACACCTTTGTAATGTTTCAACACCGGGATAGAACTGGTTTTTGCGACAAATTTGATCAGCCCTTCCCCACCGCGAGGAATCACCAGATCGATAATTTCATCGAGAGTTAATAATGTGTTCATGATTTCACGGTCAGTATCCGGTACAAAGGTGATCACTTCTTTTGGGATATTGCATTTTTCCAATGCTTTGTGCATGATATCAGCGATGCATTTGTTGGAGTGAAATGCTTCTGAACCACCCCGGAGAATAATGCCATTCCCGGCCTTGAAGCAGAGTGCCGCCGCATCGGAAGTCACATTGGGGCGGGCTTCGTAAATCATCAGAATCACACCCAGTGGAATAGTCATTTTGCCCACTTTTATTCCATTGGGACGAGTGATAAAGTCCTTCATTTTGCCAACGGGATCCTCCTGACCGGCGATATCTTCCACTGCCTTTGCCATGGCAAAAATTCTGTCTTTATTCAGAAACAGCCGATCCTGCATAGATTTGGAAATACCTTTTTCCTGGGCATTGTCCATGTCCTTTTTATTTTCGATCATGATTGAGATATGATCAGTTCTCAGCTGTTCTGCGATCTGTAACAGTGCTTCGTCTTTTTTTGCTGATGAAAGTGTTGCCAGGACTTTGCTGCTCTGACAACAATTTTCGGCTAATTGTATAATTTGTTCTTTATTCATTTTTTAATTTCCTTTACCATTTTCCACTATCATTCTGAACAAATGAAATGATGGAACATCCGGCTTTTGACAGAGTGAAGAATCTCCATTGTTTTTGCATTGACATTTGAGACTCTTTGCCGGCAACCCTCCTCACAATGACAGTAAAATCTCTACGCTCACTGTTTCTCTGCGGCTTTTTTAAAATCATTTTTTCACCACCATATCATCTCTGTGGATGATCGATTTGCAACTGAAAAATCCGAGAATGGGTTCGATTTCGTCACTGTGTTTGCCCTTTATTTTTTCCAACTCAAAGGACGAATACTGAACAATTCCTTTACCGATTTCCTGTTCCTGCCCATCTTCTCTGTAAACGATTTTCACTGCATCTCCCTGAGAAAACACGCCTTCCAGAGACCTGATACCAGACGGCAGTAGGGAAGCTGATTTTTTTATGATGGCATTTTTGGCCCCGGAATCCACAAAGAGCGTTCCCTCACATTTGATGCCATGATCAATCCAGTGTTTTTTGGCTGCTTTGGGATTACTGTATTTTTTAAATAACGTGCCCGGCAGATTACCTTGTAATAACTCAATAAATGTTTCCTGCCTGGTCCCGTTGACAATAATGACATCAATTCCACGGGAAACAGCTTTTTCAGCAGCTTCGATTTTGGTACGCATACCGCCGGTGGCCACAGGATTATCGGATATTCCGGCCATAAGACGAATTTCATCATTAATCTGGTCGACAATTGTAATTTTTTCAGCATCAGCATATATTTTTGGGTTTTTTGTATAAAGCCCATCGATATCACTGCACAGCACCAACAAGTCAGCTTCCACAATGTCAGCCACATGGGCGGCAAGATTGTCATTATCACCGACTTTCAACTCCTGGACAACTACCGTATCATTTTCATTGACAATCGGCAAAGCCTTGAGCTTCAGTAATTCCTTCATGGCATTTTTCGCATTGACATAGCGGCGTCGGTTGTTTATATCATCATGAGTTATGAGAATCTGGGCACAGGGGACATCAAAAAGCCCGCTCCATTTCTGCATCATCTGAATTTGCCCCAGGGCGGCAAAAGCCTGCTTACGGGGAATAGAGACTGGAATATTCTTGGGAATATTTTTTTGCATAGCCCGACCGGAAGCAGCGGCTCCCGATGAAACAATGACAATTTCCTTCTCCTGCTTGAGACATTCATTGACAAAATTGGCAATGGCCAGCATGTATTTCATACTGGAAAAATTATTACCCGGTGCAATCAGGGCGCTGCCGACCTTGATGACAGCTCGTTTCCATTCAGGTAATTGATATGGTATTTTCAGGTTCTTCATTTAAATAATTTTCTTAATCGTGACTTTCAACATTAGACTTCATAATATTCATTACATTTGACATTTTGGGTAAATTTAATCATTACTTGCCTCTGTGAAATTCCTCAGCAATGGTGCGGTAGGCATCACGGAAGGGTATACCTTTTTCAACCAGCCGGTACACTTTTTCTGTTGCACAGACTTCATCATCTATATGCTGCTCACAGACATCCTGGTTCACAGACAAACTACCCATGACATGGTCTGCAATATTCAGACTGTCACAGGTCACGTCAAAGGCTTCCATGACGGCTTCCTTGAACAACTGGAAATCACGATGGTATCCCATGATCAGGTTGGACATCATAGACTTGACCCGCATCTCCAATGAAAGGACTTTGTGATAATTTCCACGCATTATTTCCATCACATCAGGATTTTTTTTCTGCGGCATAATTGAACTGCCGGTAGTGAATTCATCGGGCAGTTTAAAAAAATCAAGGCCGGGCATAGAAAATAAAATAAGGTCACTTGCCATTTTGTTCAGATCGAACATGATAGTACTCAGGAGGGACAAAACCAAGGCTTCAAATTTGCCACGGGAGTTTTGAGTATAAATGGGATTTTTTTGAGGTTTTTGAAAGCCCAGCAAATCTGATGTGAATTGCCTGTCTGTTTTCAGAGGTATTCCATACCCGGCGCCTGTTCCCAGGGGTGACTGAGAAACAATTTTTTTTACATATTTCAAAAATTTCAAATTGTCTGTCATGGCATCCCGAAAAGCTGTGACCCAGACATCGACAGAAGTCACCATTGCTTTTCGTGTATGGGTGAAGCCGGGAATTTTTATTCCGTCAAAGACCCGGCTTTTCTGTTTTAATGTTTTCTGAAATTGGTGGATTTGACTCTGAATCCTATCCAGATTATCCAGATAATATAGTCGCAAGGCTGTCAGGACCTGATCGTTTCGGGAACGGGCCGTATGAATTTTTTTGCCTGCCTCGCCCAGTTTTTCCGTCAGGTGGTTTTCGATAGCAGTGTGGCAATCTTCATCGGACTTTTGAATGTTGAATTCACCTTTTTCATGCAGCCGGATAATGGTTTCCAATTCGGCAATCAGGGAGTTCTTTTCATCTTCGGTCAAAATATTGATTTTATGGAGCATTTTCGCATGGGCGATTGAGGCCAGGCAATCATATTTTAGCAGTTTATTATCCAGCAGATAGTCTGTACCCACTGTATAATTTTCGATTTTTTCATCCAGATGAATGTTTTTTTTCCAGAGTTTCATTCAGAGTTTTCCATGAATTTATTTTTTTCTAACCAGTCTGTCACGCCAGTCATAGGGATTTTTTTGTTTCATCAGAATATTGTGGGCTTTCAGACGAATCGCATTGATATTGATGAAACCGGCTGCTTCTTCCTGTTTGTAACCGCCTTCCATGTCCATGCTGGCCAGATCGCTGTTGTATAGTGAAACCGGGGAAGTCCGTCCGATAATTGTCACATTTCCTTTGTAGATTGCCAAACTGACTGTACCATCAATCTTCAACTGACTTTGCTCGAAGGCAGCCATCAAAAAATCCATCTCCGGAGAAAACCAATACCCGTTATAGATGAGTTTGGAAAAAGTCGGAATCAGCGTATCCCTCAAATGCATGACCTCTTTGTCCATGGCAATACCTTCCAGGTCCCGATGTGCGTCCCAAAGTATTTTACCGCCGGGGGTCTCATAAACCCCCCTGGATTTGATGCCAACATAACGGTTTTCCACAATATCAATTCTGCCTACACCATGTTTTTTCCCGATTTCATTCAGATATACAAACAATTCCAGAGGGTCTGTGAATTCTGTTCCGTCATATAAATTTTTTACACGGACCGGAAGCCCATCTTTGAATTCAATATCGATACAATCTTCAATATCCGGGGCTTCTTTGGGCGATGTGGTCATGGAGTAGATATCTTCAGTGCATCGCTGTGCCGGGTCTTCCAATATGCCGGCCTCATGGCTGATATGCATCAGGTTTTCATCTTCCGAATAGGATTTTGCTTTGGTGACTTTGCAGGGAATACCATGTTTTTCGGCATAATTCAGCAAGTCCGTACGTCCTTTGAATTCGGCCAGAAACTCCGGATTTTTCCAGGGTGCAATGACTTTTATCGAAGGATCAAGGGCATAAAAGCCAAACTCAAACCGCACCTGATCATTCCCTTTTCCCGTAGCGCCATGGGCCACATAGCCAGCCCCTTCCTCATGGGCGATTTCAATGTGTCTTTTCGCAATGAGGGGCCGGGCCAGAGCAGTACCCAACAGATACCGACCTTCATAAATGGCGTTCCCCTTCAGGGCAGCAAAAATATATTCCGTGACAAATTCTTTTTTCAGGTCTTCAATATATACTTTGGAAGCGCCGGTAGCCATGGCTTTTTCCCGGACCGCTTCAAAATCCTCTTTCTGACCCACATCGGCTACGTAACAAATAACATCATAACCTTTTTCCTGCAACCATTTCAAAATAACCGAAGTATCTAAACCGCCACTGTAGGCCAAAACAACTTTTTCTTGATTCATCTTAATTCACCTGTATTTAATTTTTTTTTTACAATTTCAATCCGCCTTGCGAAGAATACTTCGCAGAAGGAATATTCACTTTTATGCTGAAATATTAGAGTTTTTCACTCAAGGCAGGAATTCTGCGCCTCAATGCTTTGGTGAGATCATCAGGCGTTGTTCCCTCGCTCATGATGATCATCACGGTATCATCTCCTGCAATGGAACCGATCATTTCGTCCAATTCCAATTGATCAATGATAAGAGCCATACTGGAAGCAAAAGAGGGTGTGCTCTTAATAACAGCTAGATTTTGAGAAAACTTGATGTACTTGAAATTTTCTATTGGAAAATAATCTACTTTGGGATCATCCTCGGTTTCAATCACTCCGGGCAATGCATAAATGTGGCCGGCCTCTTCATCGACAATTTTTACAACTTTCAGTGTATTCAGGTCGCGTGAAAGAGTGGCCTGGGTCACTTCCACATTTTCTTTTTCCAGCTGACTTTGCAACTCATGCTGGCTGGCAATTTTGTTGTTTCGAATGATTTCTTTGATTAATTCAAGTCTGTTTTTCTTATTCATCAACACCCCGTATAATTATTCAACTAATGCGCATAAATATACATAAATTTTGCTGATATACAAAATTTTTATAAAAAATTTGTATATTTAAACCAAACTCTGAATAAATATCCGGTTAGGATGGAGAAATCAATTAAAAATCATGGCCGATGGAAAAATAAACACTGTGGTGGCTTTCAATATCGGCGCCATAATCCGCCCGAATGGGACCGATGGGCGTCGGTATAATGATACCTGCCTGAACCCCCCAATTAAAATCTGTCAGATTGAACTGTTCCAGATCATCCCAGACATTGCCGACTTTCATTTGCAGGTTTGTATAAAATCCCCTGGTTATTGGAAATCTCAGTTCCATGCCAGAAATAAAGATCATATTCCCCCATTTCTGGTAAATATTCATACCTGGAAAGGAATCCTGGCCGCCCAGATGGAATTTTTCAAAATAATAAGTCGTGGAACTGAGATAACCAAACTGCAAGAGGGTTGAAAAAGTAATATCATCATAGGTTTCAAAATTTCTTGTCATTACCGAGAATTTAAAATAGGGCTCCAGGTTTTCATTTCTCAGAGAATGCTCATAAATAATCGTATTGCGGTTGCCGGTGGTGGGCAGGTCAAAATCATTGGTATTGTCAATATCAATTTTACCGACCAGTCTGGTGACCTGAGAGCGGAAGGACTTTATTTTGGGTACAGCTTCATCATTTTCCGCAACATCAAAGTACAATTGGTTGACTCCGAATGAAGTCAGTCCAATGCGTCTGATTTGCACGCCAATGTTGGCAGAGAGTCCAATACTTTTTACCAGGTTTTCTGTAATTTTCTTTTCTTCAAAATAAATGGGATAAAGGCTTTTTTGCAGGTGTAAATGTAAACTGTTGGATAACACGGTTTCAAAAATTCGTGGTGAAATAATATCAAAATTAATTTTCCGTTCAAATTCATTGAACCGCAGAGCCAGATTGTTGATAATCCCTAATCCGAATAAATTCAGCACACGAAAGGACAACAGGGCAGAGGCATTCATTTCATTGTCATAATTTGCAGAAAATTTTAAGTCCCCGCCCTCTTTCTCCGTCAGATTGATAAAAATATCAAGACTGTCTTCATTATATTTATTCAGAGTCATGTTAACATTATTAAAGATTCCGGTACTGTATAGATTGGCAATACTTTGATTCACTTTTTTCAGTTTTAACGGCTGATTTTCTTTAATTTCCAATTCCCGTTTCAGGACATGTTTTTTTGTCGAACCTTCACTGATGAAATTGATATTGCGGACAATTTTATTCTTCAGTTCTGAATAGGAGCCAACAAAAAATGTCGAATCGGGTTGGTTCTCCTTTATACCTAGTTGGCCGATTATTTTTTTTGCCTCCCGGTAGCCCAGTTCCACCAGCACGTCAATTGAATCAAAATCTGAGGAATAGATATTTTCCGGGTCCAGCGATATCAAAACATCTGCCAGATGTAAATTTCGAGTATCAGCATAAAAGGCCAGGGCATTGATGGTCTGGTCCATATATTCTGAAGCGGTCAGGTCCTGCTGGTTTGAAATGCGGCTTGACATATTAACGGCAAGTATAAAATCAGCACCTTCTGTCTGAGCAACATCACAAGGCACATTGTTGGTTATTCCCCCATCTACCAGGAGCATGGAATCCAGTTCCACTGGCGACAAAAGGATCGGGTAGGCGGAGCTGCCGGCCAGAATTACAGGGAGATTACCCCGGTCAAAGACCACTGTCCTGCCGGTTTTGATATTTGTCGCCACAATCCTCAGAGGAATTGCCAGGCTGTCAAAATTACCACCGGAAACAAATTCAGGCCCGATAGTAACCGGCGTCAGTCTTTCTGATATTCCCTGAGTTGAGAGTATATACTTCGGATATAGTATATTAAAATTTTCATCGATGCGGAGAGTAAATACAGAAGGAACATCAATTCTTTTTTTGGTGATGGGTTCGATATCACGGTACCGTTTTTTAGTCAGCAACTCATCCCAGGATGTATTTTTAAGAAAATGATGGATTTGTTCCGGGGTACGGCCGCAGGCATACATGGCACCAATGATGGCGCCCATACTTGTGCCCACAATCAGGTCCGGATACCAGCCGGCTTCCTCCAGAGCTTTTAAAACGCCGATATGGGCAAAGGCCCGGGCCCCGCCTCCGCTCAGCACCAGGGCCTGTTTCTGATAATCTGCCCGAAGCAATAAGGGCAAAAGGAGAATCAGCAACAGAAAAATTTTTATTGGATTTTTATTCATTTTTTTATATTAACTTTATGCATGAAATTTAATTTAGCTTATTCAGATAAAACACATAAAAAAGAAAGTTAAAATTATTCCAATTTTTTTACAACTCAGAAAAAGAAAATAAATATGAAAAATTTTTGGAAAAAACTTAAAAAATCGCTGAGAACAAAATTCCTGGCCGGCATTTTTGCTCTGATTCCCATCGTCCTGACAATCTATGTTTTTAAATTATTCCTGGCATTTTTTGACAGTATTGTGGGCCCGGTGGTCGATCCCATCGCCATTAAATATCTGGGTTTCAAAATACCCGGACTGGGTCTCGTTTCAGGATTATTCCTGATTTTTTTACTGGGACTTCTGACATCCAATATTGTCGGAAAATCTATCTTTCATCAGTTTGAAAAATGGGTCAACCAGATACCCCTGATCAAAACTGTATATTCCACCAGCAAAAAAATCCTGACGGCCTTTCAGTTGAACCAGCAGGGCTTTGAAAAAGTAGTTTTCTTTGAGTTTCCCCGTAAAGGTATCTGGTCCATGGGATTTGTCACTGGTGAGACCGAAGGGAAGGATGGGACTCGGTTTTATTCCGTTTTTCTTCCCACTACTCCCAATCCGACTTCCGGCTGGATGATCTTTCTTCCCCAGACCGATGTGGTCGCCTCCAATTTATCCGTCGAAGAAGGATTGCAGACGTTGATCTCCGCAGGAACAATCGTACCGAAAAAAATGAATCTCTTCAGAAATGATTTATAAACTAAATTTAAATCACCTTATAGATGATCAATCCCATCATGACAATCAGTGATACCATGATCAAGGCGACCCCAATATTGCCTTTTTTGATCTCTTCCCACTCATCAATTGAAAAGGACATCCAGTCAAAGACTTTAATAGCCAATCCGACTCCGATAGCAAAACTGATAGCAGCCACGATGGCCCACCCCAGCGTGCGTAAATACATAATAAATATATAACTCCAGGATTCCATCTTTTCCTCCAAATTTATAATTTTTAATCCTTTTTAAATTTCAAATTCCCAGACTTTTTTTCCTTTTTTGTATACCTGGTAAACCGGTGTCGAGGCCAGGTAGTAGGGGATTCCCTGATAATTATCAAACTCCCAAATGCAAAAATCAGCCTGTTTGCCAATTTCCAAACTTCCCACTTTATTTTCAATTTTCAAAGACTTTGCTGCATGAAAAGTTGCTGCCTGCAGAGCTTCCAGAGGTGTCAACCTCATTTTTAAACAGGCTGTGGTAATCACAAAAGGCATTGACTGTGTATGGGAACTGCCGGGATTAAAGTCTGTCGCAATGGCTACGGGCAGTCCTTGGTCCCACATTTTCCGAGCCGGTGCATATTTTTCTGAACCCAGAAAAAACATGGTAGCAGGAAGAACAACCGGAACGACATTGTTTTCTTTTAAGGCCTCAATCCCTTCGTCTGTAATGGCAATCAGGTGGTCTGCCGAGCAGGCCCCGAGTTTCGCTGCCAGTTCCACTCCTCCGATAGGCTTGAATTCATCGGCATGAATGCGAATACCCAGACCCAGACTTTTTGCCGGTTCCAAAACACGACGGGTTTCTTCAACAGAAAACACACCCTCTTCACAAAAGGCATCACAGAATTGTGCCAGGTTTTCTCTCACGATGACCGGCAACATTTCACCGACAATCTTATCAATATAGCCTTCATGATCATTTTGATAACTTTCCGGAAATTCATGAGCCCCCAGAAAAGTAGCCAATATATCCAAATCACAGGTTTCATTGATCTCTTTGAGTATGCGCAAAGAAGTAAGTTCGCTTGCCGTCGATAATCCATATCCGCTTTTGGCTTCAATCGTGGTTGTCCCAAAACAGAAAAATCGTTTGATGTTCTGAAGGGTTTGCTGTTTCAGAATTTTAGGGTCCCCTTCACGCAATCGACGGGCACTGGCTCTGATCCCGCCACCGGCAGCTGCAATTTCATGGTAGGTCTTCCCCATTATCCGCATTTCAAATTCCTTTTCCCGGGTTTTATAAAAAACCGGATGGGTATGGGCATCAATAAAACCCGGTGTCACCAGTTTGCCTTTGGCATCAATAACTTCCATTTCAGATGAGTACAAATCAGTTCCTGTTTCAATAATCTTTCCATCTTCCATGATCATTTCCACATTCTGAAAGACTTTCATTCCCTGCATTTCCGAATTATAAGTCACCAGCTGCCCAATATTTTTAATAATTGTTTTCATCCAGTTTCTCCCTCTGTAATCATATTAAAAAAGTAATTATTTGGGGCCGATATTCCAAACATACTTTTTTAGAACAATTTTAATTTTCTCCTTTTTTGCTGCCAATCAGAAGTATCATTCTCTTATTTTAGACAGAGTTCCGGTTATCGGCAAAAATCAGAAATCTTTCTTGTTATCACGACCTAAAATCTATTAATTTTTAAATGCAGAATATTTAACATTTTTAACTATAAAGTTAAAATAAAAGGGAGAATGAGATGAACCAGATTGTAGAATGCGTACCCAATTTTAGTGAAGGCCGCAATAAAGAGGTCCTGGATGCCATTGCCAACGCCGTCAAAGCCGTTGATGGCGCCATGTTACTGGATGTCGACCCCGGCTTTGCGACCAATCGAACCGTTTTTACCTTTGTGGGAAGTCCGAAAGCCATCACCGAAGCAGCCTTTCAGGCGATCAAGGCTGGCAGCGAATTGATCGATATGCGGGAACATTCCGGTGAACATGCCCGCATGGGCGCCTGTGATGTTTGCCCCTTTATTCCGGTTTCCGGAATTACAATTGAGGACTGTGTTGAAATTTCCAAAAAAGTGGGCAGGCGAGTTGGAGAAGAACTGAATATTCCGGTTTTTCTTTATGAGCATTCCGCGACAAAACCGGAACGGAAAAACCTGGCCAATATTCGCAAAGGTGAATATGAAGGCATGGCCGAAAAATTAAAAGATACTAACTGGAAGCCTGATTTTGGAAAAGATTTTAATGTCAAATCCGGTGTCACGGCCATTGGTTGCCGGGATTTTCTCATCGCTTACAATATCAATCTCAACACAAAGAATAAAAAAATTGCCCATGACATTGCACTGAATATTCGTGAAGAAGGCCGTATTATCCGGGATAATGCCGGCAATCCGGTAAAAAATGAAGCCGGCGAATTTCTGCGTGGCGAAAAAGGCTTTCCCGGCGTCAAAGCAGTCGGCTGGTATATCGACGAATATGGCAAAGCGCAAATATCCATGAATATCACCAATTACCAAAAAGGGCCTCTTCATAAAATTTTCGAATTTGCGGAGCAGGATGCCATCAGGCATGGGGTTCGGGTAACCGGCAGCGAAGTGGTGGGTCTGATTCCCAGGGAGCCTCTGATCGCAGCCGGTAAGTATTTTCTGGCAAAACAACACCTGGACGACGACCAGTATCTCTCTGCCGGTGTTGGTGAACGTGGCCTGATTGCCGTAGCCGTGGATACCTTAGGTCTGTCCGAACTGGGGGAATTCAACATCAATGAAAAGGTTATCGAATACAAACTTGAGAAAGAGAGACTGCTTCGAAAAATGACTGTCACCGATTTTGTCGATGAACTGGCTTCCGATTCCGCAGCTCCCGGGGGCGGAAGCATCGCAGCCCTTTCCGGCGCCCTATCAGCCGGACTGGCATCGATGGTGGCAAACCTGACCACAAAAAAATTGACTTTCACCAAATTATCTGACAAGAAAAAAGAAAAACGGGAAACCATGCTGACCCTGGCTGTTAAAGCCCAGGAAATCAAGGATAAACTGCTGGAACTGATTGATACTGACACCGAGGCTTTCGACAATTTTATGGCAGCCCTGCAATTGCCCCAAGGGACCAAAGATGAAAAAAAACTGAGAGCAGATGCCATTGAAAATGCCTCCAAAACAGCAACACTGGTACCCCTTGAAACAATGAAACTCTCCTATGAAGCCATTGAATGCGCCCGGATCGTGGCAGAAAAAGGCCTCAAAAATGCACTCTCCGACGCCGGAGTATCGGCCCTCACAGGATTGGCCGCTGTCAAAGGCGCCTACATGAATGTCAAAATCAACCTGGGCGGTATCGCTGACGAAACCTTTAAACAAAAAATTAACTCCGAAGCCGATGCCATCTACCATCAGGCCATCACTCAGGCTGGCGAAATTGAGGCGTCAGTGATGAGCAAACTCCTATAACCTATTAATTCGATTCCCAAAAGGCGGCCTATCATAGCCGCCTTTTTCATTTTTTACAGTTGCTAAAAATTCTTCAAAACAGTTGAAAAAGAGGATGCCAATCCATAATTTGAAAGGATTACGAAACATCAAGTAAACTAACTTTAAAAAGAGAATTGTTTATCAATAAGGAGTCCTAATGAAATCAAATCCAATCAGAAAAATTATCCTGATAATGATCTTATCAGGAAATATCTTTGCCGGTACACTGTTGGAAAAAACCCATGAAAGAGCCGGTGTAAATCTGCAATACTGTAGAATTTCACCTAAAATCGGTGACGCAGTATCCTATACTGCACTCTCCTTTCCAATCACTGCCCGGGTACAAACCAGTCGGTATTTAAAAATTGCAGCAAAACTCAATCAGGGATATCAGTCTTATGATGGAAATGGGCTTTATGGATTCAGCGATCTGGAAATCGGCGGCAGTTACCTGATGGAAAACTATACAATTATCGGAGGAATTCGTCTGCCCATGGGAACCAAAGACCTGAGCAGTAAGGAATTTACCTCTGTATCAGCCGGTCGTCTGCCCTATATCAACTCCTCCCTTGTTTATGCAGGCTCAGGGTTTGGCTTTCACTCCGGAATATCCTACGGTATGGAGATGAGCAGCAACCTTTCTCTGGCATTGGGCGCCATCTACTTTTTCAAAGGGGCTTATGACCCGATCAAGGGCATCAACGATTTCAATCCTTCGGATGAATTCCGGTTGGCGGCCGGCATGGATTACAAAAAGGGCGATTTTCGTTTCTTTGGCAAAACCGTTATTTCATTTTACACCAATGAAAAATATGAAGACGATTATAGTAATAACTATAAAGTGGAACCCGGAGCAGGATTTAATTTTGCCGGAAATTTCACATGGTCCGACTGGCATTTGGAAACGATCCTCAGTAAACGAGGTGAAAGTAAATCCAAATGGGGAGGCGATTTCGAACCGCCGTCATTGCTCAGCCTGAAAGTAAGTTATGACAATGTATGGGATTATGCTGCCGTGCTCGAAGAACATTCCATCATGCCCTACATCGGTTTTGAAAAAACAGGAAAAGGCTCAATGACAAAAGAAGCGACCCAATTTTTATTGGGCTGCTATCTCCAGAATTTCAGTTATAAAGGCTTTCCGGGCATACCATTCCTGGAACTGAATTTCGGCACTGTCAGCGGCGATGCTTCGCTCCTGGGGTTCAAAATCGGAGTCGATTTTGATTTTCAAATTTACAAATAGGAGTCAAAAATGAAAAAATTAGTACAAATCCTCTGGTTGACCTTGTCCGTCGCAGCACTTTTAACTGCCCAGGATGGAAATAAACTTATTGAAAAATTGGATAAAAAATATGTGGCGATCTTTCCTTTTCATTTTGCTTCTACAAATCTTTCCGAAAGAAATGCCATGAACGAGTTGAACGGCTTATTTTCAGATCTCTTTGCAGGACAGTTTGCAGCCACTGATTACTTTGAGGTCCTGGATCGCCAAAATATGGATGCCCTATTAAAAGAAGTATCCATTCAGGCCAGCGGACTGACATCGGAACAAGTGGTAGAGATGGGAAAAACCAAAGGCGCCGAACTGGCCATTTTCGGCACTGTCACCAATGTGTACAAAAATACCTACCTGACATTGAAAATTATTGATATCGAAACATCAATCATTTTAAAATCCATCAAGGTCAAAGGCAGTCTGGCAGAGATTGACGCCTTTGCCGAAGAGGGTGGTTTTGAATTTATGAAAGGCCTGAGCCTGTTGCTTTATGAACGATACCAAATTGGCGACGGTCAAATTGAAAGTGCCTCCAGAGAAGGCATCCGGCAGTTTATGAAAGCCCGCGACCTCATTGCCCAGGCTATTGTAGCCAAGCAGGAAGGCAACAAATCCAAGATGAAAAAACTAAAATCAAAAGCCGAGAACTATCTCGAAAAAGCAGCTGCCGTCAATCCGGGAGTCCAGGCAGCCATTCAATTGTACCGCGAAAACACACTCTGGAAACTGGAGGAATAATCCATGAAAACCCAACTACTCATATTATTTTCATTGTTGATCATCAACTGCGCTTACATCCATCCTCCGATAACCCTTGAATCCGTCAATAATGATGAAACCAGCCAAGACCAGGGACTGATCCGTGAATTGGTAAAAAATGCTGAAGAAAACGAACAGCCAATTAAAGGAAGCGTCTCAGTCCTGCCATTTACAGAAAAAGGAAAACATACCGGACTGGGTCTGGCGGCTTCAGAATTTTTCACCTCAAATCTCAGTCTCTTTTCAAAATTTACCCTGATCGACCGCTCCATGACCAATACTCTGCATAAGGAACTGTCGACTTATTCGCCGGAAAAAAAGAAAAAAGCCCTTCGCGCTGAACAATTGGTTTCCGGTGAAGTTTTCCTAATAAAAGACAATGTGAAGGTTTCCGGAAAAGTACTCCAGAAAACTAAAGAACAACCCTTTGACGAAAAAAGCGGAGGCGCTGAACAATTTTTCCAGATCATTGCCGACATGAATATTCAGTTCTTTGAAAATAACGGCATCACGGTCAGTGATGAAATTGCCAATCAACTCTACGAAATACCCACCGAAAATATTCAGGCCTACATTTATTATTCCGAAGGAAGATATGAAGAAAGCCTCGGAAATCTGCGGGCCGCGGCTAAATCTTACCAGCAAGCTGTCAAACTGGACCCCAATTTCAAAGAACCTGAGGAACGACTCATGGAAGTGGAAAATGCAATATTAACGACCACTGTTTCTGAAATTCAGCCGGTTATTTCAGAAAATCGGGTACTGGAAGAGACCTTGGTTGATCCGATAGTCATGCAGCCCAATCTTGAAGAAAGAGCTGTCCCGACACCGGTAACCTCAATCAAAGTGATCATCAATTTTGATTTACCTTAAGGAGAACAACATGAAATACAAAATTATCATTATCGTCATATTATCGCTGCTGTTGTTTCAATTTTGTGAGCATAATCCTGTCAATTCAAGACCGGGAACTGCCATTCAGTTCATTTTTCAAATCCCTGCTAATTCCGAAAATCAACCCCACCTGGGCAAAGCCCTGAGTCCCCAGGAAATCGACAAAATCAAAGTGGTTTTCTATGCGCTGGATGTATCCTATGAAGAATACTATGAAAATTACTACGAATTAAAATATCAGGATATCTACAATTTCAATAACGAATTCACCGGCGATCCTCTTGATTTTGATGATTACTGGGTCAGAAAAGACAAGGGTGAAATTGACATCATTACCAATGGTGATTACTCGGTAGAAAAAAGGTCCACCCTGTCCATCAGAGACGGCAATGCCTACGGTGAATTTGAATTATCCCAGGGATTAAAAACCTGCCGTGTCGGAATTTTCGAAGACGGCGTGCTGACCTGGGTTGGAAAATCCGGCTATATGCATTTGCACACACACCATGGTGAAGAAGATGAACCTCACTACGTTTACATTACACTGGAACAGGTAGATCCGACTCAAAGAAAATAATCATCCTTATATGAACAACCAAAAAGCCGGCTGAAACCGGCTTTTTTTCACAATCAAACTACCTGTTGCAAGGTTAAAAATTATACGTTATTTTAAGCCTAATTATTCTAATCAGGTGAGTTAAAAAATTTAATAATCCCATGGAAATAAAAATAAAGAACATTCTGCTGGTTGAGGACGAGGCTATCATTGCTTTTGATAAAAAAAAGCAAATAGAATCCTTTGGCTATCATGTCGATCATGTTTTTAGCGGTCAAAAGGCCATCGAAAAAATCTCTCTCAAGGAGCCGGTGGATTTGATTTTAATGGATATTGATCTGGGAAACCCCCTGTCGGGAGTGGAAGCTGCTGAAGCCATCCTGAAAATTAAAGCACTGCCCATAGTATTTTTGACATCTCATACGGAAGAAAAATATACCTCCCTGGCCAAAGAAATTGCCGGCTATGGTTATGTCATAAAAAATTCCAATGGGTTTGTGCTGAATTCATCCATCGAAATGGCGCTGAAACTTTTTGAAGCCCATGAAAAAACCAGAAGGCATGAAGCGGAACTTAGGGAACAGAACCGCCAGATACGATTTTTAAAAGATCTGGCCTATGAAATCTCAACCAAAAAACACGATCACCATTTAATTGATTTTTTCATCACCGAATTAAAAAATTTCACCCGTTCACCCCTGATCACCTTTGTCGCCTATGATGATAAGAAAAAATGCCTGGTCACGAAAAAAGTCGAAACCAACAAAGATATCCTCAACAAAGTCATCGCCATGACCAATAAAAACATGACCCAGTCTGAATATCTGGTTTCCGATGATATGTACGAAGAAATCACCCAAACTATCGTGGATGTCAAACAGACCCTGACAGAATGTACTTTTGGAGAAATTCCGCCCCTGGTGGATTCCCTGGTTAAGTCCCTTTTGAAAGTCGATCGTTTTTTTCTCATTGCCTACCTTATCGAAGACAAACTTTACGGCACGACCCTGATTGGTGTCCAGCGGGGCCTGCCGGACCTTTCCATGGAATTTTTAAAATCCTTTGCCCACATTGCAGCCGGTGCCCTTCACCGAATTCAGGCTGAAGATAAACTGATGGAAAGTGAGATCTACTTTCAAAATATTCTCAACAATATCAGTGAGCTGGTTTACATCGTCGATTCAAACGGGCGTTTCACCTATATTAACGATTATATTTTCAATATGACCGGATACACAGTAGATGAATTCCTGGGGCGAAATATTGTTGATTTTATCCATTCGGAAGATATTGAAAAGGTAATGGACAAATTTAAAGAGGCCTTTTCCGGACCAATGGAGCCCTATCCCTTTCGAATTATTCATAAAAATGGAAATTCAATCTGGATTTCCGGGTCCAGCCGGCCCATCTATTTTGAAAAAAATAAAATTTCCGGAGTAACCGGCGCCGTCAAAGATATTTCCAGGGAAATCAATGATGAAATGCAGATCAAAAGCCTGCTACGAGAAAAGGAAACTCTGCTCAAAGAAGTCCACCATCGTATCAAAAATAATATGAATATTATCGCCAGTATGCTTTCTCTCCAGTCCCGAACTTTTGAAGACGAATCGGTCAAGGCCGCTTTTCAGGCATCTGCAAGCCGGGTCAAAAGTATGATGATGCTTTATGATAAACTGTACACTACCAATAATTATGCGGCCATGTCCCTGAATAATTATTTATCGCCCCTGGTTCGGGAAATCATGTCACACTATCCCGATTCCGGTAGAATTACAATTCATACAGCGCTTACAGATCGTGTTCTTCCGGTAAAAACCCTGACCTGTATTGGAATCATCGTCAATGAATTGCTGAATAATGCCATGAAACACGCTTTTGGGCCATCACAGTCAGGGGAAATCAGCATCCTTGCTCAGGATTTGTCCAATAACCAAATCAGTATCTGCATTAGTGATGATGGAATTGGCTATGATTTTGGTGTTGCGGCAGAAAAAAAACATTTTGGTATGCAACTGATCAAAACCCTGGTAAAGCAACTCAACGGATCATTTGAGTTTAAATCAGAACAGGGGGCCTGCTTCTGCTTCACATTTACTCATCCTCAAATCTGATATTGGGTAAAACCACTGTAAACTTGGTCCATTTTTCATATTCAGATTCCACCCTGATTTCGCCATGATTTTTTTCCAAAATTCGACGAACAATGGATAAGCCCAAACCATCTCCTTCAATATTGACATTATTATGGACCCGTTTAAAAATTTCAAAAATTTTATCCTGGTCTTCCCGTTTGATTCCGATTCCATTGTCCCAAACATAATAATAGCTGAATTTTTCCATCTTTCGGCCACGAATTTCAATTTCACCCGGGCGGTCGGGGTGAAAAAATTTCATGGCATTGCCGATCAGATTGGAAAAGAGTTGGTTAATTTGTTTTGCATCAGCAATACATTCCGGCAGGTTGCTGACTCTGACATCAATTTTCTCCCTTTTGATCCGATATTCGAAAGTACTCAGAATCGAATCGATCAGATCATTCATATTAAGCACTTTCAGGTCCAATTGCTGGCGTCCCAGCCGGGACAATTGCAAGAGGGCAGAAAGAAGTGATTCGATTTTGAGTACAGAATTTTTGATAAAGCCAATCGATTCCGGAATGTCTTGTTTGACAATTTTTTCAATCCTGATTTTCAGTTCATCCAGGGAACCGGCCTGTTCAATTTCCGTCAGGATCAAATTGACATCATTATTGAGTTCTTCACTGAATCCTTCAATGTTGACCAGGGGTGACCGCAGATCATGAGAGGTGACATAAATAATCCTTTCAAGATCATGATTTTTCTGGTTTAAAATCTGGTTGAGTTTTTTGACGCCCTGTTCTGCAACGACTTTATCGGTGATATCCGTACCGGAACATAAAACCCCGGTAATCACTTTATTCTCATCCCTCAGCAAAATATTATTCCAGAGAATATTGCGCGTTACATTGTCTTTGGATATCAATTTTGATTCAAACTGTGCCGAACGTTTGTAATCGTTGGAAAACATATCGATTTGCTGGTTCATGAAGTGATCAAAAAACTCCCATATCTTGTCACGAATATTGGGAGGAAGAAAATTTTCGATCCAGTTTTTACCTAAAATTTCATGGGGTTCCAGGCCAAGAATTTTACATCCCTTTCGGTTGATTAAGTTGACGTTCATATTGACATCAAGGGAAAGGAAAATCACACCGGCTACATCCAGATAATTTTGCAATTTGTTCTTTTCCAACCGCAATTGCTTTTCGATCAATTTCCTTTGAGTAATATCCTGCAGCACACCAATGGATTCGACCACTTCTCTCTCATCATAACTAAAAACGGGAAGGGAGCAATCGCTGATCCATCGTTCCCGGCCTTTGTGGTCCACAAATTTAAAATCCACCTGGTACCGGTCCAATTCACCATTTCTGAATTTTTCTTTATAAGTGCTGTAATCACATTTATCATGAACAATGACTTCCTGTTTCATATTTTTAAAATATTCATAATTAAAGTCTTTCTGGGGCAAACCTAAAATTTCTTCCAGACCACTGCCGACAAATTCATATTCTTTGGATTCGAGATTCAAACGATAAGGCACGCCATTGGCATTTTGAATGGTTTTCTGGTATAATTCATGAATTTGTTTCAATTCCCGCTCTGTTTTTTTTCGGCTGGTTATATCAATATATATCGCAATGGTAAAATCCACCTGCTTATTGCCGGATATTACCGGATTGCCGACAACGATTGTGTCAATCAGACGTCCGTCTTTGTGGCGCCTTTTTGTTTCCAGGGATTTCCGCATTCTTTCATTGACAACGGACTGGGTAAACCGCACAGCCTCATCCTGCAAGGGCCCGGGTGACAGCAATTCATCAATATTTTTACCCAGGACCTCATCTTTGTTGAAGCCAAACAATGATTCAAATTTTGCATTAACCCTGATAATGTTTCCATTTTTATCCGTCGAGGCAATGGCTTCCGGTGAATTGTCAAAAATTGTCTCAAAAAAATGTTTTTGGGTCCGAATGTCTCTCTCGGCTTCAATTCTTTCTGAAATATCGGTGATGGTGCCACGAATTCCAGTGACCGCATCTTTATGGATAATGCGATTGGCATAAAAGAGGGTGAATTTACTGTTTCCTTTTTTATCCAGGACTTTGATCTCGCAATTGACACAGGCAATACCCTGCAGAATTTTTTCAAAATTAGCCCGGACCTGGGGTTCCATTTCAGAAGGAAACAAACTGTAAAAATTGATCCCTTTTTTCACATCAACGGAATCTAAAGAAAAATATTCAAGAAAACTTCTATTGGCAAAAGAGACTATCCCGTCAAGATCCACCTCAAAAACCGGCTGAGGCAACAGATCGGTCATGTCCCGAAACCTTTTTTCACTTTCCTTCAGTTTGTTTTCAATCTGGTGTTTATGCAGGGCTGTTTTGATCATGGAATTAACTTCATCAAGGCGCAGAGGCTTCAGAAGGAACCCGTAGGGTTCTGTCAATTTTGCCTCTTCAATCGTCTGGACATCGCTGTGGGCCGTCAGGAATATGACGGGAATATCCAGTGTGTCTTTGATAAGCTGGGAAGTATCAATTCCGGAGAGATCTCCATCCAGTTTGATATCCATCATAATCAAATCCGGCTTCAAAATTTGGGCTTTTTCCAGGGCTTCTTTGCCATTGGTTACTTTTTCCACGATTTCATAACCAATACTTTCCAGATTATTGGCTAAATCTACCGCGAAAAGCAATTCGTCTTCGACAATTAATATTCGTCCATTATTCATAAAGTAACACCCCGGTTTTTCATTTCTGCACCAGTACCAAAAATAAATAAATATCCTGATAATAACATTATTTTTTATTGGGCGCCAAACAATTATTTTTGAATAAAGATTTTCTTTAAAACAATATTTTTTTAGATTATCAAGTTATTATTAGGGGTAAAAAATACATGGAAAATATAAAAAGTGGTGTTCTGGAAATAATGGACTCAAAAGCTTATCTACGAGATCCGTTTAATAACTTCGAAATTTTTCCCGATGATGTTGAGGTTCCTCATCATTTTATTAAAGAATTCAAAATCAGAGAAGGCTGTTTCCTGGTGGTTGAACTGGCTGATGGTTTTTTAAAAAACATTCTGGCAATCAACAATTTACCGCCTGATCAATATAAATTCACCAAACAACACAAAGAACTAACGCCCATCAATCCGCTGGAACAGTTAATGATCGGTCAAAGTAGAAATGATACTACCGGTCGTTTGATTGATCGACTGATTCCCATAGCCAAAGGTCAGCGTGGCCTGATCATTTCTCCGGCCAAAGCCGGAAAAACATCCCTTATCAAACATATCGCCAAATCTGTCAGCACCAATTATCCGGATATAAAACTGGCTACTCTTTTGGTGGATGAAAGGCCGGAAGAAATTACGGATTTTAAACGGGCGCTGCCCAAAGCCATGGTTTTTCATTCCTCAGCGGATATGAGCCCGGAAAGCCATATGCGAATTGCCCGCATGACAATTAACATGGCCTCACGAATGCTGGAAGCCGGCGAAGATGTTTTCATTCTCATTGATTCACTCACACGCTTGGCCAGGGCCTCCAACAAAGAATCAAAATCCAGCCGAACCATGAGTGGCGGACTGGGTATCAAAGCCATGGAAATTCCGCGACAGCTTTTTGGACGTGCAAAAAATGTGGAAGACGGCGGATCTCTGACCATCCTGGCTTCAATTCTGGTGGAAACAGGCAGCCGCATGGATGAAATGATTTTTCAGGAATTCAAAGGTACCGGCAACTGGGACCTGCGGCTTTCAAGAGAACTGGCGGAACGCAGAATTTTTCCTGCCATTGACATATCCCAATCTTCTACCCGGAAAGAACACTTGATCTTCTCCGAAAGAATGCTGGAAAAAAGCAATGACCTTCGCAGAAAAGTTGTCGAATTGCAACCTCCCGAGGCTTTGCTGGCTGCCATCAATTATCTAAACGGGTCTAATAAGTGATTTAATCTGCCAGTAATTTGGAATCTCTGATTCCATTATTTTTTAATAGTAATAAAAAATAAATTCCGGCCGGAATTTCTGGAAAAATCCGGGTCAAAGCCCGCAGAGCAAGTTTTTGCGCCCGACCTTTCAGAAAAGTATCTATCAGGCAGTAATAATAATAAGGCGATTCCACCAGGTCTTTGCCACTTTTCAATATCTTCAAAAATTCTTCAATATTAAAGAGTTTCCCTTTTTTCAGTTTGGCCACCATCTTATTAATCATGGTAATTTGTTGATTGATCTCAACAAGCAATTCCCGGTAGGTATATTTTCTGAGCCTGTCCACCGAAAGAATTTTTGCAGCGCAATCCACTAAAACCACCAGCCAGTTTTTTTCAAACCTGGAATATTCAGGGAAGATATTCTTAATACTGGTACTAAAGGTGCCCGCATCGACATCCAAAAAAGTTTTGGCATAATTCCGAACTGACTGGACATCCTTGCAAATCAGATTCATAAAGTCTGTTTCCAGTTCTTCATCAGGAGAAATAAAATAATTATAACCCACCAGCACTTCAAAGGTTTTCAGGGTGTCCAGGTAACCCAGATAGGTATAATCCTGTAAAAATTGTTTGTCAAAATCCAGGACTCCTCCCATATTGATGGAATTTTTGATATAAATTGTCTGGGTGCCGGTTATATCCATCTTGCGCCGCATTCCGAGGCCGGATATGTCCGAGACGATTATTTTTTTATATCCCCGCTGTCTCGCCATGGAAAAAGGAATATTATCATAAACACCGCCGTCGATATATTTTTTTCCGTTTATTTCAGTTCGCTCAAAACCAGGAAAGGCAGAACTGGCCAGCAGGTAATTGATCACTTCCCCCCTTTCCATATCTTCAATAAATAGTTTTTTCGGCTTCATGTCGGAAATATTAAAGGTAACGATTCCGAGGTCTTTCCCCCGTTTTCTGATCTTTTCTTCATCCAGGTTATTTTTCAGCAATTGACGCAAAGGGCTGGTATCCAAACCTTTTTTGTCTATGATCGTTTTGTAGAATTTGGTAAAACCGGTTAGTTTGGCGGGATTTATTTTGACCTCACCATTTTCGATGAATTCTTCCGGAATGTTGAGGATAAAATCAATTCCCATATGGCTACCGATTTCTTCCATACGCTTGAATTTACCCTGGGCCAGGAAACCGGCGACAATTGCTCCGATGGAGTTTCCAATAAATGCATCAACCTTGACTCCCAACTCCTGAAGGGCTCTCCAAACGCCGATATGATAGACGCCTTTGGCACCGCCACCACTTAAGACCAGACAATGACCGGAATTTAACATTTCTTTATCCTTAATAATTGACGGGAATTTATTAACATCCTTCTTCATTGTCAATGGAGGAGATCATGATTTATATCAGATCAGGCATGACCACTTGTAAGAGGCTGAAATCTATATTCGGTTTCTAATTTTTATGATTCACTGAAACCATAGAGCCTCAATTTCTTCCAGGCTCTTATTTTTCGTTTCCGGTACAAATTTCCAGACCATGTAGAAAGCAGGAATTAAAATCAGGGAAAAAATGAGAAATGTGCCCACAGCTTTTAATGATTCCAACATAACTGGAAACAACTGGCCAACAATGGCATTGGCAAACCAAAGTGAAACGGTGGCAATGGACATGGCCCGGCCACGAATTTTTGTAGGATAAATTTCTGCAATGACCACCCAGGTAATGGGTCCCAATGAAAAGGCAAAACTGGCAATAAAAAGTGTCAGAAAAAATACCAGGACATAACCCTGCACAGAAAATAAAAATAATATTGCAATAATCAGATGGGAAAGGATACAGCCTGCAATACCAAAGAGCAGCAATGGTTTGCGTCCAAAAGAATCAATCTTCCAGATTGCCAAAAGTGTAAAAACAACATTGATCACACCAATCAATACCTGACTACTGATGGCATTGCTCTCTGTGAAACCAGCCTCGGATAAAATTTTAGGTCCGTAATAAATAATCACATTGATACCGCTAAATTGTGACAATATTGCCAGAAAGAGGCCAATATACAAGGCTTTCTGTAATCCCGGTTTCATCAAATCGGATAATTTGCCTTTTTCTGTAATCAGATTATCTCGAATGTTTTTTAATTCTTCAGCACTGGTTGAAGGAGATATTTTATCCAGGATCCGTTGGGCTGCTTTTTCATGATTTTGGGTCATGAGCCAACGGGGACTTTGGGGAATAAAAAAAATCATTAGTAAAAAAACTAAGGCCGGCAATATTTCTGCACCAAACATCATCCGCCATTTTTCATCATTAATGATCCAGTGAAACAGGCCGGACGAGAAATCCACATTTTCTGACAAATATACAATGATGGTATTTGAAAAATATGCAACCAATATTCCGATGGTGATTGCTAATTGGTACAATGTCACCATACGGCCACGCAGATTGGACGGGGAGACTTCGGATATAAAAAGCGGTGAAATGATCGAGGCCACACCCACACCAATTCCGCCAATCATGCGAAAAATGACAAGAACTTCACCGGTGGGAGCTACCATACACCCCAGTGCGGATACCAGAAATAATAAAGCGGATAAAATCAGATTTTTTTTCCGGCCATAACTATCGCTTAATTTTCCGGCCAGACTCACGCCGATAATACAGCCAACGAGGGCTGAACTTACAAACCATCCTTCAAGTACTGAGCTGAAACCAAAAATTGATTTGACATCGCTGATCGTTCCGGAAATTACTGCAGTATCAAATCCAAACAGGCCCCCTCCTAATGCTGCTACAAGAGAAATAAAAAACAGATAACCATAATTGATTGTTTTGGATTTCATGATTCAACTTTCCACTTTTACAATGATATTTAACGGCTATTTTACAAAGGCCTTCACAACTTTGGCCCGTTTCTCTGAATGATTGATAAGTGTATAATAATTCGTTGCAGCCGGCACCACAATTGTTTCCGCATAATTAAATCTCAATTCTTTACCTTTTTCTGAAATAAATGTCATAGAATTCCCCTCTACCAGCATGAGTACATGACATTTATTTTGAGTGGCAATCTCTATTTTATTATCAAACTCCAATCGGTGGACATCGTAAAAATGATCTTGATGAGTGGGCAAATGGAGAATTTCATAACTATCGGTTTTTTCTATTGTATGCGGTTTTGAAATCAGTTCATCAATAACTTTTTTCCCTTTTCTGTCAAAATACAGGTTCTGGAAGGCATGTTCGATATTGATAGGCCTGGGCTTTCCATCGAGGTCCATGCGCAGCCAGTCATACATTTTAAAGGTGAATATATAAGGAGTGGAGCTGATTTCCAGCACCATATTATTTTTTCCTGAACCATGTATGGTCCCGTTTGGGATTAAAAACAGATCATGTTTATGGCTATCATGAACCTGTACAAATTTTGGAATATCCACTGCCACGCCGTTTTTCTGGCTGTTTTCCAACGCTTCACGAAAAAGAACCGGGTCAATATCCTCCTGGAAACCAAGATAGCATTTGGCATTTTCTTCGGCATCCAGAATATAGTAGGTTTCATCCTGTGTGAAATTCTCACCAAATTGTTCTTTGATGTAATCCGGCCTTGGATGACACTGAACAGACAGGTTTCCGCCATCAAAGGTATCCAGAAAATCAAACCGGATTGGAAATTCAATCCCAAATCTTTCATAGGCATCACCTAAAATATTTTTACCTGCTGCAACCATCAGGAAATCAAAGGAAAACTCCAATAGTTTATCGTCACTGCTGATCATTATTCCATTTTCCGGAGTAATTAATTCAAAGGACCAGGCGTAATTTGGTACATCAGGATTAAGCAAAGGGATGTTTTTTTTTATCCATTGCCCGCCCCAGGCTCCAGGTTCAAACCAGGGCCGCGGACGAAAACCATTTTCACTGATTTCCTTTAACACCGTCCGAAAAGCCTCGCCTTCCATCCATATTAATTCATCGGGACGCTGTCCATCAATGAAAATTTCTATTTTGGGCAAAATTTTTGCTTTATGATGATTGAGCACAACGCAGTCAACAAAATAAAAACGTTTATAACTTTGTTGTTTATTGATAACCTGGGTTGTTCCGATATTCAGCGCTGTGCCGGCCCGCATACGAAATTGCAATTCATTTTTTGGCAGATCAACATAGATAATTGGCCAGTTGGATTTTATCAATGCCGCACCAACACCGTATACAATATTGACTTTTTCATCATCAGGCCTGTATTCCGACAGTTCTTCATGATCAAAAAAATCGCTCAGGTCGCCGGTATATCGTCGCCCAAAAACAGGATCATCACCGCCCAGAAAAGGAAATACTTTACTGAAAATATCCTCCTCTGCAAGCATAAAAATTTCTGATGGTGTCCAGTTTACCTCAATATTTTTATTAACAAAAAAAGATGAAAGTTGATTTCTTAGGTCTTCCCAAAAAACCCCTGCATAGCCATCGATAACAATATTTTTACGGGAAATAATAATTTCTGATAACGGCTCCAGATCATCAAATATTTTACCATCAGGAATCGGATAGGCAGGATAGATATTATATTCACCTTCTGATAGTTTGGGAGGATGTACAGGTGCCAAATACTGTTTTGTTTCTCTGTAATTTTTCAAATTGAACTTCCTAATATTTTCTGACATTATTCAGGTTGATGGGGTTATAAAAAAAGCCTTTTATCCTTATCAGTATAAAAATCAGATGTGATGCCCAACATTCCGGCATCATCTCCAAGGCTTGATTTTGCCAATTTCACCTTACCCCATGGTGTCCAGGCCTGCTGATCAATGATCTCCTTCATTTTCGGAAGTATGAATTCATGACTTTTCATGATTCCGCCAAAGAATACGATTAAATCAGGATCATAGGCATGAATCAAGTTTATGGCTAAAGTGGACCAGACGCGAATAAAATGGTCCAGAATTTCCTGGGCCAAACCATCTTTTTCTTTAACACATTGAATCAAATGATAAAAATCCAGCACACTTACTTCAGATAATTTTGATTCTTGGAAAGAGGAATTACCTTTAATATAATTTTCGAGCATTAGGGTTGAAGCTTCTGATTCTGCACATCCGATATTGCCGCATTTACACGGATTGCCATTATATTTTACTGACATATGGCCGCCAAGACAGCCTGCCTGAAAGTGTTTTCCGTAGAGTACTTTCCCATTGATCATGACAGATGTTCCGAGGCCAGTTCCCAATGTGATAATCACAAAATTATCAGTGGATTGTGCTATTCCAAAAAATTTTTCACCGATCAAAGCTGCCCGGGCATCATTGTCAATGACAAATTTTGCTTTAAACCTCTCCTTTGTCCAGGCTTCCAGATCAATGTTCACAGCATCTTCATACTTTTGCGGCGTTGAGAGGACTTTTTTTGAATTCATATCGACAATGCCGGGAAAAGCGAAGCCCACCGTTCCAATTTCAGCTATTGAAAATTGTCTGATTGTCTGGTCGATATTCTCTAAATTTTTTTGAAAATTATCATGGTCAGAGGATTCAATAATGACTTTTTGCACCAATATTCCATCTTGAACCAATCCGATTTTTGTTCTTGTGCCGCCGATGTCAACGCCAATGTTAATCATAGCCTTTTTCCTTAAATTCAGTTGGCTCAGAACTCTATTTTGACAAACATCACTTCATAGGGTTTGAAATGAATTTTTTGATCCAAATCTTCAAGTTTTTCTTCCAGAACATTGACTTTTTGAACCCTTTTAACACTCTTGTTTCGAATTAATTCTTGAGTTGAAACCACTGCATTTTTTCCTTCAGTTTCACGTAATTGCAAAAGGATTCCTTTTTCATCTTCTGACGGTCTGCATGAAATAAGCAGCAGATTTTCTGCCTCAATGTTTAAAAAAGATGCTGCCGACAATCTTTTTTCCTCGCCACCCGGCGGCAGTACACGACTTAGAAAGGGTACCCGGGAACTCCAGCCAAATCTTGCAGCGGCACTTTCACTTTTTTTCTTTTGAGATGTAATATAATAGGACCAATTCAGTTCTCCCGATTGGGTTGCACGAAAATTTGTCACCCAGATATTATTCATCGGCCAACTAAAAATATAGGGGTTTTCATAAGCGGCATGGACCATGAATTTTCCCAGGTTGATATCACCCAGGTGGACCAGTGGCATTTCATCACTGCCCCAGACAATCTGACGATCATCACTTTGAATTGTGATGAAATTCTGAAAAGTATTCCAGTCTGAAGAAGAGCCAGGAATCTGGTCTTTACCCGGTTCCACCAGAGCACCCTGGACTTCATATTTCATGATGCTGTTTTCCATGAAAAAGGGAAAAGCTATATAAACACTTTCCGGATTCAAAACAGCTTCTTTTCTGGCCGTGTAGTGAAATTCTACTCTTTTTACTTTATGAAACAGACGGATTTCCAATTCTATTGGAAAAGCTTCATCAAAACCCTCAGAGCGGGCCTGTACAACCAGACTGGACCAGAGCGGGCCATCAGTACCATTCATCACAACCCAATCCTGCCAGGAATTTCTGGAAAATTCATTGTAAACAAATCCGTCTAACTGTCCTCTGGGTCCCGCCAGTTCATAGATCAATTGGCCAAATTTCCACTGCCCTGAATTATCACAAAGTTCCTGTTTTATTTCTTTGTCATAAAAAGATGTCACAGCACCAATATTCTTATCAAATTTGATCGAGTAAAATTCATTGCTGATCCCCTCATCGGCAGCAGAATTTTTGGGCAACAATTCTCTTAAATTATTTTTACTGATGATTCGGAAACTCTTATATCCCAGAGCCGGTATATTTTCTGCCCACATGGCCCAGAGGTTTCCCTCAGGTCTTCCGGATATTCGCTGGACCATCATTTCTCTTCCATGATCATCAACAATCGAAAAGTCTTTGTCCCTGGGTAGTAATTCATTATCAATAAATATTTCCAGGACCCCTGACCTTTCCCAGTTCAATGTGTTAAAGACGGCAATGACCGGCTGGCTGGTTTTATTCAGAAAAGGTTGAATTAATCCCATTCCATATTCTGTTAAAAGACGTGAATTTTTCACAGCCTCCCAGACATAGGCCGCCTTTTCCATCCATTGGACTCTGGAATTAATACAATCTGGATCACTGATACTCTCAGCTGCACCATAGGTATGTTCATCATAAAACAACAATGCGTCCTGAACAGCAGTAATTTTTTTAAAAATTTCCTCAGGCAGGTTGGCACCGGAAAGTTTTGCGATTGAAAGCAAACCAAGATTGGCTACCATTTCAGCATGAGTTTCCCGGGCAGCTGCAGTTTCCCGGGCAGCTGAGCCAAAACCATCAGTCCACCAATCGGGCCAGGCAGCCCTGTAAACCTGCAACTTGTCAGCATATTTTTCCTGGACATTATCGAGAAAATTTCTGGCAATAGCGGATTTCAGCTTTGGCCATTCATATTTCTCATTCCATTTTTTTATCATTTCACAACCGGCCAGTCCGGGTGGCGAGTTATCGGTTGTATAACCGCTGTACTGCACGGCGATTTCATCCAGAGGATAACCTTTTTCAAACAGATCCTCCAAATATTTAAAGAGGTGTGATTCAAAATTATTAAAATCTTCGCCATGAATTCCTAAACGGTTCCCGGTCATATAGTGATCAGCCCTGAAAGCCAGCAACCGATTACCCGAGGGCGATTCCAGCCAAAAAACTGTGGGATGATCAAAAGCAATCAAGGCTTTATGGCCGTGAGTGCCCATGCTCAGATACTCAATACCGGTGTGTTGAAAATAGTCCACCAGGGCCCACGGAAATCCATTGACATCATTCTGCATGGCCGTTTTCACTGTCATTCCATAATTTTTAAAATCTTTGATGACCTTTATAAAATCCACATAAACCGCTTCGTCCGCTACTTCAGACATATTAAACATCATGCCGGTAATTTCGATCCGCCCCTCCTGGACTCTTTTGGCCAATCTTTCTATCTGTTCCTGAGGGCGGTTCTCTAAATATTCACGGACCGGCCAGGAGGCTTCACAGGTCCAGCGAAATTTAGCCTCCTCTGGGTAATCATCGGTAAAGTCACAATAATCCAGTGCATAATCAATGTATCGCAAGTGTTCCGACAAAATTTCCGTCTGCGGCCTGGTATACCCTATGTCCGTATGGGTATGCTGGACCATATTTAAAGTGAATTTTTTAATGGGATTCAGTATAAAATTCTCGTTTAAAATTTCCCGGTTTTTGATTCTGACCTGCAAATTAACCTGGTCGGGTTTGACAACTGCCGGCACCGAAAGAGTTAAACGATTGAAAACCTTATCCAGTTGAACTTTTTGAATAACCGAATCATTAATCAAGACCTCTGCCTCAACCGGTTCGCCGAAATAAACCCAATTCATTTTGATGGATTGATTGCCATTTTTTAAAAGGGAATTAGTGGGCGTAACGGAAATTTTTTCTTTCAAGGCTTCTTTAAAAGTCATAATCCAGGCATTACTGTCCTCATGACGGCCAACAATTTTCAGGCGAACTGGTTTTCCTTCCGCCAACATGCTTTTCGGCAGTGTCAGAGCCATTAGCCCAAAGCGGTCCCGGGCCATATCGATCATGACGGACTGAAAACTCAGTTTCCCACCCTTTTCGCCTTTTACTTCCCAATTTTCCTGGTCAATTGATTGAAACGAAAAATTCTGTTTATCATTGACAAAAAGATCAAAATTATGGGTGCCCAAGTTACAGCCAACCCCGGCAACCCAAATAAATTTCACCTGATCACTTTGGTCACTAAACCGAACCGGTTCGGTTTCCCATTCAATGGCCATATTGCCACTATTGGCCCGAACCAGAAGGGCTGAAGTAATGTCGGGTGACATGGAGTGGTACAGCATTTCCTGGCCTGACAAAGGTCTTAAAAAACCAGTCAAATATCCATGATCCGAGATATTTAAATCATAGGTCTGTTCAATCATGGGGCTGCCCAGGGCGATTGCCCAAAACAGGGCTAAAGGTGCTAGATATTTCTTCATATTTTTTCCATAGTTTATTTTGGCTGAAACAAAACAAATATACTTCACTATTATTTTTGATTCAAATGAATTTATTATTTAATTAATAGCCCCTGCTTTGTTTTTACAGAAAGTTATAAATAATAAATCAAAAAATTATTTTATAGATCATTACATCATTTTTTGAATTATTCGATCATAGATTTTATCACCCAACCATTTTCTGATCAACAGCGCAGGTTTTGCTCCAAACCCTTTGATATATCTTGATTTGGGTTTTCTGACGGTTACCGCTTTCAGGATCACTTGACCGATAACTTCCGGTTTTGTCAACCGATTGGAAGAGTACATCTTCATCATTTTCTGTGCTGCTTGGGTAACTTTAGATCCATAAGGCCCCTTTCCGGAAGTCTTCTTCAAATGATCTGAAGCAATGCTTCCCCAGGCTGTTTTGATTGCTCCGGGCTCAATGATAATAACATCAATTCCAAAGGGTTTGATTTCCAACCTCAGGCTGTCGGACCACCCTTCAAGAGCATGTTTTGTAGCATGATACCAGGCACCAAAGGGTGTATACACTTTTCCACCTATGGATGAAACATTGACAATTTTTCCAAAATTGTTCTCACGCATTTTGGGTAAAACCAATTGCGTAAGCCTCGCCAAACCAAAGAGATTTACTTCAAACTGGCGACGTGCTTCTTCGATTGGCACCTCTTCGACAGTTCCATAAGAACCGTAACCGGCATTGTTAATCAGGACATCAATACGGCCTTCGGTTTTTAAAATTGTATCGACACAATTGACAATGGATTCTTCCCTGGTTATGTCCAGTGGAATTACAGAAATGCCCTTTGTCTTGAGGTTTTCCATCTTTTCAATACTGCGGGCAGCACCATAAACCCTGAATCCCTTTTCCTGTAGTAAAAGAGCTACTGATTCACCGATACCGGATGAGGCACCCGTTACTAATGCAATTTTTTTCATATTCTATTCCTTATTTTAATGGCAGTCCGACTTAAGCCTTTTAGTTCAATTTCATAGATTTCAACTGTCAGCAATAATTCGCATTATCACTGAGGGCCTGATAAAGTGATAATAGAAATTGTCATCTGCGAGATATTTCTTATCAAAAATGCTTTAAAAGGTTACAAAATAGATATTTAGTAATCAGAAAAAAAATGAGCAATTGCCCTCCAATGAACTCACTTTAGTTTAATCTTTTCAAATATTTTGTAAAGATTCTTCAATTTAGAGGAATATCAAGAAGAAAAGTTTCAATCCTTCAGGGTCAATGAAAAATTTTAATCGAAAATAAGGTTTGGGGTTGGAAGGGAGGGAAGGTAAGTAATAAAAAAACAGGGGCTTAAGCCCCTGTTTATATGTGAAAATTAGATTAGTTCAACATTTGTTGCACAAGGGCCTTTTTTGCCTTCGCCAATTTCATATTCCACTTCGTCGCCATCTGTGATTCTGGATGACTTTAATTCTGAATGGTGAACAAAAAGATCTTTTCCACCATCGTCCGGTGTAATAAAACCAAAACCTTTGGTCTCATCAAACCATTTTACTTTTCCTGTACTCATTAATGAGTTCTCCTTTTAATTATTGTTTGTTCAGGGAATTTGCCTACTTAACATTTTTTCGGTAAATAACCTGAAATCTGCCAAATATAAGAAATAATTTTTCGTTATCATACTAAAAAATAAAAAATGTCAATTTATTACTTTTTTTTGATACCAGGTTTTTGAGAAATATTAAAATTGGAAAAAAAACCTTCCAAAGATTGGCAGAAAAATTCTCTTTGGAAGGTTGGTATAATAAGGAGGGGTTTTTTACATTTGGACACTGACAATTGAAGCTGACTTATAAGCATTGTAAGCGATATATCCGATTGTTTTTGTGATTTCTTCCCAAAGTCTGGTGATGGCCTGCTGCTGATTTTCAGCCATGATTTCTTTGGTCCCTGTCTGATGTCCTAATTGATACTGTATTGTAAATCTAAAACTCATTTTTTCACCTCATTCTTTTTTATGACTAAACTTGATATGATATTAACATCATCCTGATATTCTTGCAGTGATTGCCATCACAGTAAATTTTCCAACCCCAAACAATGGATGAAAAATCAAAAGGTTTCAGGCAATATAGGATTATTATTAAAGAATTTTTTAGGATGGCTGAGATGAAAAATCAGTTATTAAATAGCCGTTCAAATCCGTTATAAGGTTTCAAAGGAATAATTTCAAAAGTAATGAGGTTATTTCTGACAAAAGGTAACTCCCTCAAAATTAGCCGGGCTTCATCCATGTCCTGACATTCCAGCATGATCACGGCTGCTTTGGGGTCCTGCCGATAATAGATCTCTCGAATTTTGCCCAGTTGATAGAGTTTATAAACATGTTCTGCTTCTGCTTTGGCAAATTTTTGAAAAAGGCTCGGATTGGCATTGCTATTTTCTATTTCAAGGGCAAGTATTTTCATCTTTCATTCTCCACATATATACTGAATTGTCAAGGTATCCATCGGATAATATTCAATAGACAGGGGCTCGGTGACAAGTTTTTCATAATATTCAAGGTCTTTTCGGCCTTTCGGCAGGTTTTTTTCCGTTGTCCCATCGTGAAAAATGGTCAGTGTTGATTCAATTTCAAAAATACCTTTTTTGGCCCTGGCACGAACGACCTCTTCATTGGTAGGCGTAATGGCCAGTTTGGACCAAATCACATGACCTTCACCGATAAACTGGAATATCCAACCCAATATTCCCGACGTTGGTTGGCCGGCCAGACCCTGCATCTCGTCATACATAAACATCGGACCAAAATCCAAAATCCGGTAAGTGATTCGGCGACTGTTTCTAACTTTTAAGGTCGGATTGGATAAAGTATCATTAAAACTATAAAATTCCGGGCCCTCTTTCCAGCCGACAACAGCATTCATAGCCAGTTGAGGGTGCTGGTTTCCGGTTATATTTTTGATCACTTTGTCATGCCGCAAATCCAATAACTGATCCTGTCGATATTTCACAGCATAAATTGAGTATTCAGGCATTTCCTGATCACTGAATCCCGTATACTCCTTGTAAGCCTGATACCAGACCTGGCTGTCAACATATAATAATTTTTGGTTCGGATCTTCCTGAAGGGAGCTTTTTGCAATGTTAATCAGTACAGAACCCTGAAACCGGGCAACATTGGTGGTGGCGATGACGTTGTAGCCGGTTTGGGTTTTCATGGCTGCGAGAATTTCATCATAGGAAATGATCTTGACATTCAGGGAGGCCTGGAGAAGACAAGGCAGATATAATATAAAAAAAAAATTTCTGTTCATTTTGGTCTTTTATTTTTTAAAAATACGTATTTATTCACTTAATAGAAACAGTATTTTATTGTCCTCCGATAAATCCAGATTAAAATTTTATAAAATTACCTAGATTCAGGAACGAAGTGCAACGTCTGTTGATTAATAAAATACTTCATATGGTGTTAAAAATTAGAGACCTTTTCTTGTCCTGTTTTTCAACCTGTCCATTACTATGTCAATTTGTTTTGGAGTAATATCAGAGAAGTCACTTCCTTTGGGAAAATACTGTCTTATTAATCCATTCGTGTTTTCATTTAATTCTCTTTCATGAGACGAATATGGATGAGCGAAATCAAAACTTGTTTTTTAATTTTTTGCGATATCTTCATGATTCACAAATTCTTTATTATTTTCTATAGAAATCACAACTTCAGATGCTTGCTTTCTTTCAACTTTTTGAATGAATGTAACCCTCGTTTTTCGTTCTGTTAAAGTTAACATGGCATGTTTATGATTTTTACCGATAATTGTGTCTGCTTCCCAATCTCCAACTCTGATTTTTTCTTCTACAATTTCGAGCCTGTTATTTCAACTAAGAGTTGCACTAAATTGTTGAATCCATATTTTGTAAAATAGGAAGATACAAGATAAAAATACTAAAACTTAAATCAGATATTTTTTTTATCTGTTTAAAAACACTGAGTTTAAAATCTTTCTCAGATTGTCCCATCCAATCCAATACCGTCAGATATCAGTGGTTGATACTAAAAATTTTTACCGGCTGAAGCAGCATCTGACCCTTTGCAGGTCCTTGCTGAATGCTCCGGGCCACATCCATGCCCTCAATCACCTGACCAAAAGCGGCGAAGCCCTGGCCGTCAGGATTTCTTTTTCCGCCAAAATCCAATTCCGGCTGGTCATTGATGCAGATAAAAAATTCAGCATCGGCTGTGCCAGGCCCCAATCTGGCCATGGAAACCGTCCCATCTTTGTGAAAAAGACCAGTCTGTTCAGTGGTTTCATGCGGTATCGGCGGCAGTCGCAGCAGACTTGCTTCATCCGGGATTCCACCCTGGATAACTTCTATTTTGATATTATTGTCTGGTTGATTGTCAGGAGTCACAACCCTGTAAAAACAGGCCCCTTGAAAACGCCTTTCATCAATATAACGCAGGAAATTTTTTGCAGTTATGGGCGCCCTCACAGTATCTGCTTCAATAATAATATTTCCCAGTTCTGTTTCCATGCGGATTACAGGCAACCGGGATATCTCAATAGTTTTTTCAATATAATCAGCCATGATCTTTGCTAATTCATTGGTACTTTCCGGCGATAATGCATATCCGGCCAGCACATGCTGGTCAGGGTCTGTGGCATTCGGATAGGCAATGAGTTTTTTTTGGTCAGAACTGATATTGAGAAAATATTTAATGGTCAGAGAAGGGTCCACCACACGATCATGAGGAGAGTAGATTACCAGGATAGGCATCTCGATCTTTTCCAGAGGGGCCTTCCGGGCCAGTTTCACTATACCCATCATTGGCACCAACGCCCCTGTCGGGTAGGAATTTGTCCAGTATTTTTCATGAAGCGGGTTCGATGCATTCCATGACCGGGTTTTGCCTACCATCAGTTCTGCCACCTGTTTTCCCCAGGGAAATAATAAAATATTGGCGGTTTTGTCCCTGGGCCCGAAGTTGGGTGAAATCCAGACCAATCCAGCTATGTCGGAATATTCGGTCTGGGAAGCCAGCCAGGCCAGTTCCGACGCACCAGTGGAAACACCAATGAAAATTATTTTCTTCCCGATTCGTCGTCCGATTTCGTAGGCTTCAACCACATCATTGAGCCAGGCATTGACGCTACCCTTCAGCAAGGCGGCGCTGCTTCGGCCATGTCCTGTAAGGCGGGTGCAGAACAGGTTGGCGCGAAACCGATTGGCGACCCTTTGGGATAGTGGTTCCGTTTCACCACGGGATGCAGAAAAACCATGAATATAGACGAAAGCGAGATCGGTCTTCTCTCCCTTTTTTCCGGCCCAGAAAATCTTCTTTTCCGTGCCTGGAACAATGTCGTCATAAAGGCTTTCTTTTCGCTCCAGGTACAGATCCAGATCTTTCGGCAGTGATAGAGGAGTAATAGTGGTATCAATATGCGGCTTTGGGCCTGACCAATAAATGACAACCCCTGCCAATATTATAATAATCAAAGTATAAAACTTTTTAGACCCCATGTTTCTCCGTTTCTTTTTTTTATGCAAAAAATCGGTTTATCACCGATCCTGAATTAATTTCAAATGAGAGGTCAGATTTTCTAATAGACAACTGCTAAAGATTTTTCCATCAGGGAATTTTATTATAGACCAGCATTTCCGTTTCATAGGCCACTTTATCAATCCCGGTTACCTTAAACAGAATTTCGAAATACTGTGGCACTTCGCCATACTTTTCTGTGAATTTATCTTCAACAAACTGTCGTGTTTCCCCATTGATCAGATAATTAACCACCTCCGGTGTACCCAGAGAATGATAGGAGGCAATAATGAAAATGGAATTGTTGGCTGGGCCGGGTAATTTGACGGCCAGCACCAGGTCCTCATTGGGACCATTGGAATGCAAACTGGTCTGAAAGACCTGTACATCTTCAGAATCAGGAGGCGTATAGGTGACTTTGTGAGGCAAAATTTCATAGGAAAAATGGCTTTTATTGAGCACATGACGAAAAACATAGAGGGTTTTTATGCTGCCTAAATAAAGGATATTGTCCTCTCCCAGCAATTGCGGCCCGATAGAGGATGATTTGTGCATAATGGGCGTTTGCCCGTAAGCATAGAGCATCGCCAGGATTGGCGGCAAACTCCAGATACTGTGATGAGGAAAATAGGGTTCATCCGCCTGTCTGATATTCTCATCATTTAAACGCTTTTTTAAATCCTCAAGGTCTTCCGGGGAGTTTACTTTTCCATGGCGGACTGTCACCCGGGAACCATATTTTTCAATCTGATCGGTAAAAAACAGATGGTCGCCCACAGATATCAGAACCGGTAAATCCGACTGAATATAGTCTTTCCAGATGGGATCATCCTTCTCCACTATTTTATAGGTGCCAATAGCCCGCTTGTAATCATGGTTTTTTATACCCAGTAAGAAAATTACTCCAATTAATATTAAAATTATAAAAATATAATAGTGGTCCAGTATCCAGTGGAAAAAAGTGCCGCTAGTCGACTCATCACTGGAAACCTCCACAAACTGGGCCATGTAATGGCCTTTGGGAACTTTCAGGCGGTAATTGTCATCTTTCCCTTCCTTGAGGTAATAGTTTTGAAGTTTTTTCCGCAGGGTGTACATGTGAGACCTGACCGTGGTATCCTCAGCAGGATTGAAATTGGGGTCTTTACCGAAAAATTCAATGGCAATGGTTACTTCTTTCAGGCATTTCCCCACCTCCGCAGATTCCACCAGATAGGTGAGATAGCTGGAATAAGTGTTAGAATTTGAAAACTCATCACTTTGTAAAATTTTTGCCAGAAGTTGTTTTTGTGTGCTTTTATTAATCATTTCGTTTAAAAAAGTAAGAAAATATTTTTGAAAAGCAAAAAAAAAAGAATATCCGCCCAAATTTTATAAAATTTCTTTTTTTTATAACGAGACGATAACATTTGTGAGAAAAGGTTATTCACTGTTGTCCACCGTTAAAATACGGTTTTCCACTTTTTCCGGCTCAAAAAAAAACCTAAATATGGCCTGTAAGCGAGGGTCTTATAATCAACAAAAAAATTGGGAAGAGGTGTTATGACTATGAAAAAAATTTTTGAAGGAAACCTATACCGCTACAGATTATTTATTATTGTTTCAGGATTTCTATTGCTGTCCCAGGCCTTAATGGCCAGCGGCAGAATCAAAGGATTTGTCACGGATTCTCTGACAGCCAATGTCCTGGCCGGAGCCAACCTGGTGCTGGAAGGCACAGCTCTGGGACAGGCCACAGACCTTCAGGGAGCTTATACAATCTTTAATGTGCCGGAAGGTTCCTATACAATGAAAGTTTCCTATATCGGCTATGCTGAAAAAATTTTGTCTGTCAACATTGCCAACAATCAGATTCTAACCATTAATGTTGCCCTGAACTCTGATGTCATTCAGGGCCAGGAAGTGGTTATCACCGGACAGTTTATCGGACAGGCTGCCGCCATCAACCAGCAGGTTTCCTCAAATACCATCGTCAACGTCATTTCCGAAGAAAAAATACAGGAATTGCCCGACGCCAATGCGGCGGAAGCTATCGGACGCCTGCCCGGTGTTTCCGTATTGAGGACCGGCGGCGAAGCCAGCAGGATTGTTTTACGGGGATTGAGCGACCAGTATTCCAGTATATCTATTGATGGTATTCGAATCGCAGCAACAGATGTGGACAACCGCGGCGTTGATCTCAGTACCATCTCCCAGGGAAGCCTGGCAGGCATTGAACTGCATAAGGTGCTGACCTCTGACAAAGATGCCGATGCCATCGCAGGAAGTGTCAACATGGTTACCAAAAAAGCACCGGAAAAGCGATTGTTGCGCCTGGACAGTAAAGGCGCCTACAGTGACCTTGAACAGAGTGCTTCCCAGTATGATCTCGGTTTTCGGTATGGTGAACGTTTCTGGAAAAACCTGCTCGGCATCCAGGTCACAGCCAATGCAGAACAACGCATTCGCAGCCGCGAATTTTATGATATTGACGCCAACCTGAACCTAAACAACTGGAGTAACTGGGAAATCAGCGATTTGTCACTCTATTATACCGATGAAAACAGAAAACGCTACGGCGGCGGACTGATGCTGGATATCACCACCCCTGACGATGGAACTATTCGTTTTAATAATATTTATAATTTTACCGAACGGGACTATGTGGAATATTACCGCAATTATCCCAACGGCGACGATGTGGAATACAGTATCCGCGACCGCGAACAGCAGATTGGCACCTTCAATAGTTATTTGCAGGGCGACAATAACATCCTTGGCCTCAAACTGAACTGGGGCTTATCTTACGCCAAATCCAGCACGAAATATCCCTACGATAATGAATTGAATTTTGTTGAGCCCTCAGCTCTGGGGGCCAATAATGAAATTATATCCGGAATGAACCCGGTGCCCACCGGCTTTAAAGGCCCGGTCAGTAACCTCGTCGATTATTCACTCAATAATTTTGAAAAGGCTTACCTGTTTTCAGGGTTTAACCGCACTCAGAAAGCCAGTGAGAAAGATTATAATTTTTTCCTGAACCTGGCCCGTGAGTATACCGTGACAGCCAATATTACCGGCGAATGGAAAATGGGCGCAAAATCCAAGGCCAAGGCCCGCAAACGTTCGGATTCGGAAATGTTCGCCCCTTATTATAATGTTTCCTATTGCCTCTATGAAAAATCTGCAGACGGGACCATTCAGCCAAAAGATTTTACCGACACCTTTCTGGAAGACATGCAAACTGAAGGCGGCAAAGTCCTGTTGGTCAATTTTCTCAAAAACAATCCCCGCAGTCGCAATCTTTTTGACCTATACAGATTGTATCCCCTGATTGAACAGGATGCCCTGCGGGAATTGTATCAGATGGGGAGACACGGCGTATCCGATGTTAATGGGAGCTTGCCGGAGTATTACGAAAATCTTGAACCGGCAGTCGAATATTATGATATCACAGAAAGAATCCAATCAGCCTACCTGATGAATACGCTGAAATTTGGCCAAAGCATCACCTGGATAGCCGGCCTTCGGGTGGAATCAGAAGACAATGAGTACAAAACAAAATTTTGTCCCACTGAGTTGTCGGGTTTTCCGGTACCCAGCGGCCCTATTCTGGACACTGCGGCTACCCACAAAGAAACCCTTTTCCTGCCCAATACCCATGTCAATTTTAAATTAACGGACTTCATGAGTCTGAGGGCTGCGGCTTATCGGGCCCTGGCCCGTCCGGATTTCAGTGACCGCTTGCCCAATTTTGTTGCCCGTCGTCAAGGCACCTTTTACTCCGGCAACAATTTTACCTTTGGCAATCCTGATTTGGAAGCGGCCAAGGCCTGGAATTACGAACTCAATGCCTCCTTTTACGGAAAAAATATCGGTCTCTTTTCTGTGTCCGGTTTTTACAAAAAAATCGATGATATGTACCACATGATGAACGGACTGGTCTTTCAGGGCCGTGACGTCCTGGACAGCCTCAATATTGCTTTTGTACCCTCTTTCGTTGCCGCCGGCCAGGCCTATTCCCTGTTTTATCCCTACAATTCCACCCGGGACACCAAGGTATGGGGTGTTGAAATCGAACACCAGGCAGATTTACGGTTTTTGCCCGGCTTCCTGAAAAACATTGTCGTGAGTTACAACTTCTCTTTTGTTCATTCGGAAACCTATATTCCGCAAGTCCAGATAGATACGACCTATTACACGGTTGTTGTGCCGATCCTGGGCGAAGTATTAAAAGAAGGTTACATCTACAGCGTCGAAGAAACCCGCCAAAAGTTGGAGGACCAGCCCGAAGTCTTTGGCAATCTGGCCATCGGCTATGACATTGCCGGATTTTCCTGCCGCCTCTCTCTTTTTCACCAGGGAGAATTCTACCGTTCCTATTCGCCTTCCCGCCGTTCCGATTTATTACAAAATGATTATACACGGCTGGACCTGGCCATCAAACAAAAAATCAATGATAAAATATCTCTGATGCTGAACATAAACAATCTGACAGACACAGCCGAAAAAACGACCTTGGTTGACCGCATCGGTGACCGAAAATTTCCCAATTATGAAGAAAAATTCGGTCTCTCGGCAACCCTGGGCGTTCGTCTCGAACTGTAAAATTAACCCTTAGAGAGTTTTGTCACTTGAGATAGTGAGTCAATCAAAAAAAGGAGGAAAACATGAAGAAATTTGTTTTAGGTTTAACACTGCTGCTGCTGGCAGCTCTGGCTTTCGGCCAGCACGAGTTGATCGTTCCATCAGCCACATCATTTGACGATCTTTTAAATGCCACCATCGCCGGTGATACAACAGCCGCCGGTGAAAGAAATGATTCCCTGCGGGTCTATGTCCTGGAAAGAAACGGCGTCTATTTCGCCAATAGTTCCATCCGAAATGACACCTGGCCGCTGATTATCATTGCCCAGGAAGGTGAGGGAAATTTACCCATGATTTTTCAGACCCCTACTGCCGAAGCAACCAACGGGTTCGATTTGTTTCGTATCAAGGGCAACTGTCACCTGGAAAACCTGGTCTATGTGGGCTTTGTTGAAAGCGACACAGCTGCCATTGCCAAAATCGGCAATTCCCTGGTCCGTTCCGATGCGGCCGGTTTTGATATCGTCATCAAAAACTGTATCGTTTCCCAGACCCAGGGCCAGTTTATCCGCACACAGCATGCCACCCGTAAAGTGGAATTGAGGAACAATATTTTTGCCAATATGGGTGACCTGGGCCGTTCAAATTTTGGCGCCGGCAAAGGAATTGATTTCCGGGACACATCCTGCGATTCAGCCATCCTTGTCAACAATACCTGGGTCAATTTCCAGGACCGCATCATTCGTCACCGCTCCAGTACTGCTGCAATCAACAATTTTATTTTTGACCACAATACTGTTATCAACGGCATGTCCTATCATGGCACCCTGGCCCTGGGCTACGTCGGCGACTATGTTCAGATCACCAATAATTTCTGGTATGACACCTTTTTGGCCGGCCAGGACACCGACGCTGTCCGCCAGTCCGAATTCAATGAATGCGAAGAACAGGATGATTTCGGCTTTTCCAAAATGACCTGGATCTCATCAGTACCCAATGACACTACAGCCTGGAATGTCAAAAGTAATTACTATTCAGTCTCCGCCGCCGTGCAAAATTTTTATAATACCGTTATGACTGCTGATCATGCATTCAAAGGCGAAGGTATTCCCCTGACTTCTCATATTGAAGGAAAAAGCGGCGTTGAAGCTTTTGTCAAAGAAGCCATTGATGTTGTGGACCGTCCGGAACCCATGATCGCCATGGCAACCTGGTACCGGAAACCCATCGCTGATGGTGGCGCCGGCAAAACCAAGGCCACAGACAATTTCAACCGCACCACCGATGACTACGACCGCGCCACTTATGAATATCTGCTGAATACCCTGAACCTTTCCTATCCCACCACAACAGCAGCTTACACCGGCGGAACAGACGGAAAACCAGTCGGTGACCTGAACTGGTTCGGCATGGATGTCGCCATTGATCATTCCGATGAAATCCTGCCCACGGGTTTTTCACTGGAACAAAACTATCCGAACCCCTTCAACCCCACAACCAAAATCGGGTTTACTCTGGAAAAAGCAGGCGAAATCTCTCTGACTGTCTACAACCTGCTGGGCCAGGCTGTAGCTCTGCCGGTGGCAGAAAACCTGAAAGCCGGACGTCATGAAATTTCCTTTGACGCTTCACATCTGGCTAATGGCGTATATTTTTACCAATTACGCTCAGGAAAACAAGCCATCACCCGAAAAATGCTCTTGATGAAATAACAAAATTTTCACATAGACAAAACACCAGGCAGGGAAAACTGGACCCTTTTCCCTGCCTTTTTTAAACCCGAGGTAAATAAGAATGAAAGTCAGGGACAAAATAAAAATAACACTAGCCGTCAGCGGATTGATTTTAACCCTACTGCTCCTCTCCTGCCGCCCGCAGCCGACCAAAAACGAACCCCTGCGGTTATCGGTCAAAATGTGTGAATCCGTCATGCAGCGAAGCCCGGAACCCTGGAACCTTGACCCGGACCATGAACCCAAATGGGAATATACCTACGGGCTGGTGCTGAAGGCCATGCTGGAAACCTGGCAGACAAGCAGCGAAGATCGTATTTTTCAGTATGTCAAAGCCTATTACGATCATTTTATTGTGAATGATTCAACAATTTTGACCTACAAACCGGAAGACTTCAATATCGACCGGATCAATCCCGGAAAACCCCTGTTTTTATTATATGAAATAACCCGGGAGAGCCGCTATGAACAGGCGATCCATCTGCTGCGGGATCAGATGCGGAACCATCCCAGAACATCGGAAAGCGGTTTCTGGCACAAAAAAATCTATCCTCATCAAATGTGGCTGGACGGTATTTACATGGCCTCCCCTTTTCTGGCACAATACGCCAAAACCTACCATGAACCGGAACTCTTCAATGATATCGCAAAGCAGATTTTGCTCATCGAAAAACATACCCGAGACTCAAAATCCGGTTTGCTCTATCATGGCTGGGATGAAAGCCGTCAGCAACGATGGGCGGACCCGAAAACCGGCCATTCACCCCATTTCTGGGGACGGGCCATGGGCTGGTATGGCATGGCGCTGACTGATGTTCTGGATTACTTTCCGGAAGACCATTCCGTCAGGCAGGACATTATCGATGTTCTGGACCGTTTTGCCAGAGCCATCACCGCTGTCCAGGACCCTCAATCAGGGCTCTGGTACCAGGTCCTGGACCAGGGCGACCGAAAAGGCAATTACCCCGAATCCTCAGCCTCGGCCATGTTCGTCTATACCCTTCTGAAAGGCTGCCGTCTCGGCTACCTGGATCCACAATATCTTGCGGTTGCTGAAAAAGGCTACCGGGGAATCCTGAAACAGTTCCTGCGCTACGATGAACAGGGCAACCTGAATATCACATCGGCCTGTGCCGTGGCCGGACTGGGCGGTAACCCCTATCGCGACGGTTCCTATGATTACTATGTCAGTACCAAAATAGCTGTCAATGACCCCAAGGCCGTAGGCCCTTTTATTCTGGCCAGCCTGGAGATGGAAAAACTGCAACCCAAAAATAAATAAAAACGGAAAACAACCCTTGAAAACCCTATATCAAAAATTCCTGCAAACAACCCTTGCTATAACGGGCTTCCTACTCATCCTGACTGTCCGTTGTCACACCGAAGATCTTTCGGGCTGGGATCTGGCCGAAAAATTTTTTCAGAACATGACACCACCGGTTTTCCCTCATCGTCAATTTGATATCACCGACTTCGGTGCTGTTGGTGACGGGCTGCAGGATTGCAGCGAGGCCCTTCGCCAGGCCATCGAAAAATGCCACGGCAGCGGCGGCGGTTCCGTCTGGGTCCCGGCCGGAAACTACCTGACCGGCCCTATTCATCTCAAAAGCAATGTCAATCTGATCCTTGCCAAAGAGGCGACTCTGCTTTTTTCCATCCGCACAGAAGATTATCTGCCCGTGGTTTACACCCGGTTTGAAGGGGTGGAATGTATGAATTATTCGCCTCTCATCTATGCTTTTGAGGCAGAAAATATCGCTGTCACCGGCGCCGGACTGCTCGACGGACAGGCCAGCCTGGAGCACTGGTGGCCCTGGGCCGGCAAACCGGAATACGGCAGCAGCGCTGACTGGCCCACCCAATTTGAAGACCGGCAACAACTCTTTCAAATGGCTGAATCCGGCCTGCCGGTGGAGGAAAGAATTTTCGGGGCCGGCCATTACCTGCGTCCCAATTTTATTCAGTTTTACCGGTGTAAAAATATCCTGGTGCAGGACATCAGCATCATCAATTCACCCATGTGGGAAGTCCACCCGGTGCTGTGCGAAAATGTTATCGTCAGAAATATTCATGTGAAAACCCACGGCCCCAACAACGACGGCTGCAACCCGGAAAGCTGCACTAATGTGCTGATCCAGAACTGTTTCTTCGATACCGGAGACGATTGCATTGCCATCAAATCCGGACGCAACGGCGACGGCCGGCGGGTCAATGTCCCCAGCCAGAACATCCTGGTGCGGGATTGTACCATGAAAGACGGCCACGGCGGCGTGGTCATCGGCAGTGAAATGTCCGGCGGCGTGCGCAACGTGTTTGTGGAAAATTGCCTCATGGACAGCCCCAACCTGGAACGGGCCCTGCGGATCAAAACCAATTCCCTGCGGGGCGGTACCGTGGAAAATGTCTATATGCGCAAAGTCACCATCGGCGAAGTGAGCGACGCGGTGTTGCGCATCAATTTCAATTACGAAGAAGGCGACACCGGGCCCCATACGCCGGCAGTCCGAAAGGTATTTCTGAGCGAAGTCACCAGCCGCAAGAGCCGCTTTGCCCTGGCCCTGGACGGATACGAACGCTCTCCCATCTCCCAGGTCCACATCCAATCCTGCCGCTTTGACGGTGTCCTGGAAAACAGCCTTTACAACCACATTCAGGATTTAAAACTGGATCAGGTCTATGTCAACGGTGAATTGCAACCCTAATCCCTTTTTTCAATGGAATAACACTAAGGCGCGGCGGCCTTCTGGCTGCCGTGCTTTTTTTTAGTTAAAATTTTAATTGATTTTGAACCCTCAAATCCAATAACTTGTGGCGCAATCGTTTTTTAACCCAAAGGCCCTGATGTTTGCATTAACTCCAAATCCTGATACCAAACGCACTTCCCACAGAATCGGTTATACGCAATATTGCGTCTGAAATAAGTTGTGGCCAATTAAAAAAACAGCACGATAACGAAATGAAATTTGGAAAAACGATAAAACTATTCTTGATTGATGGCGACACAAACGGGCGACTGACTTGTCAATTATCAAATTGGACAGGTAAGGCATATAAACTTCCACGCAATTTGATTAAGATTTGCACGGATAGACCAGAAATACAGACAACTGGAGTTTACATGTTACTAAATAAGAGTGCGGATTTGTCTGAAAAAGGACAATTATATATCGGCGAAGCAGAGAATATTTTTAATCGACTTACTCAGCATGTAAAAGAAAAGGATTTTTGGAATGAGGCGATTGTATTTATTAGTAAGGACGATAACTTAAACAAAGCACACATTAAATATTTGGAGAACAGACTTCATGATATTGCATGTTCTGCAAACCGATACGAATTGATTAATAATCAAAAACCAACGCAATCGAGCATTTCAGAGTCTGATCAAGCTGAAATGGAAGAGTTTCTGTCAAATATATTGACTTTGGTAAGCACACTTGGATATAACGCATTTGAGCAAATTAGACAAGTTGATACAAAAGTGCAACCTGATAATGAAGAAGATTTATTTTATATTTCTGCGACACGAGGAGCAAATGGAATAGGAAAAACAACAAGTGAAGGTTTTGTTGTTTTTGAAAATTCACAAGTTGCTGACCCAATTACAAATTCTTATCCTAAGACAATGCTTAAACTTCGGGATACTTTGATTTCAGAAGGAATGATTGTAAAAGAAAATGACAAGCTGATAATGAAGCGAGATTATTTATTTAGTAGTTCATCTTCTGCTGCAATGATAATTATGGGTCGCAGTGCAAACGGATTGACAGAATGGAAAATGAAATCGGGAAAAACGTTACAACAATATGAAACTGGAGATAATAATTAACTGGCCACAACATGCGGTATAAAATATTGGGGTTTCAGAGGTAATTCAAGCATACTGCCCCGCTCAAACTTTAGTGTCAGTGGACAGGAACAAAGCCCGAAATCCCCAACGTTTCATACACAACAACCGTTATGCTTCATATTACAAAAGGCAAAGTAGACTAAAAATGAAAAGGACAATATTTATTACTTTAACCATCTTGTTTATTAATCAAAGTATCTTGATAGCGCAGCAAAGTGAACCAAAATTAATCGGCCATAAAATCGGAATTACTTTTTCCTCATTTGGAGAGAATGATGTGTTTAGATTTGACGAATTAGATGGAGCTGCAAGTTATGATCGTGATTATTTTTTTACTATCGGAATCAATTATCTCTACCCATTAAATAATTGGATGGAAGCTGAGACTGGTATAGAGTACTCAAAACACACTATTCTAATTGAACCAAATTTGCCTCCCGATATGGATAATTCTCAACGAAAAGCAAATTTTTCTCTGATTATTATACCTTTGACCTTAAGAGCCAATTTCTTAAAGTATATTTTTGTTAATGGTGGACTGTTTTTGGATATTGATGCTTCAACAAATAGCCCAATTGACAGTCAAACAGGAATTGGTACAGTTCTCGGTTTATCGGTAAAATATGACTTTAAGAATGGTGTTACAACATTTATAAATCCTTATACGAAAATTCATTCTTTGATTCCTTTTGCAGACTCTGAATATCACCAAAGAATTTGGGAAAATGGAATTAGAGTTGGTATAACTTATAATCTGAAAATGAAATAAATACAAAGCATAACACGCGTTATAAGCAACCTTAAGTGCGTCACGAACCATTAATGAATATGATACAAGTAGAATTTGCAAATAGAGCCCAAAAGATTTGAGAACAAGACGACAATGTTATTGGTTTGGCTGTTGCCGGATCTTGGCTGACAAATGAAATTGATGAATTTTCCGACCCGGACTTAATTCTTGTAACTCAACAAAAGGTTTCAAGTGACAAAAATATAATGTTTGACTATGCAAAAAAATTGGGCGTGGAGAATATCTTGAAGCATTTGACTTTTTCGGTTTTTTGAGAATGATTGTTTTTGGACCTTTACTTCACATCAAAAATGGCAATTTGCCCCGTGGTGTAAGAAAAGTAGAAATGGATTTAGATAGTGATGATTTAGCCAGACTAATACTCACAATCCCTATTTACGACAAACAATCATTATTAAACAGTTTAAGAAACGCAGTCTCATTGTACAGGCATCTAAGGACTGAACTGTTTGACAGCAAAGTGAATTTACAAAAGGATACAACTCAGGAAGTGATGAATTATTTTGAAGAGATTGAGAACAGAAAGTAAAAAAAGGCTGCCTATAACACGCTGTATAAAAAATTGCCGGGAAAGCAGGTCATTCAAGGGTTGTAGCCCGCTTCAAATTTTCGAGTCGTTGGATAGGAAATCGCCCGCAATCCCTTACTGGCTATACCGCCGGCCGTTATCAACAATTTAACAAAACCCAATACTACAGATGAACAGACTCGACAGACTGACCAGCATACTCATCCAACTTCAATCGAAACGACTGACAACAGCTCGTGAAATAGCGAAACGATTTGAAGTCACCAACAGGACAATTTACCGGGATATTCAAACCTTAAGGCTGGCAGGTGTTCCAATTGGCGAAGAAGAAGGAAAGGGTTATTTTCTGGTTGAAGGTTATCGGTTGCCACCCGTCATGTTCACAATGGAAGAAGCAAGAGCTTTGATAACAACCCATAAAATTTTGAACTACCATACCGAAGATTCTCTGAAACAAAATTACGAATCGGCACTTTTTAAAATAAAAGCCGTTTTATCACTCAAAGCCAAAGACAAACTGGAATTTTTAAATTCAAGAATCGGATTTCAAAAACCCTGGGCGCCGGCCAGTTTGTATTTGGATAGTATCCAGCACGCAATTACCGAAAGCGAAAAACTGAAAATAAAATATCAGTCAAGAAATGAAGCGCAAATAACAGAGCGAATAATTCATCCCTACGCCGTTTATTTCAGCGGTGCTGTCTGGACAACCATTGCCTTTTGTGAGTTACGACAATCACTTAGAGAGTTTCGCCTTGACAGAATAAAAGAACTCAAATTACTCCAGATTCATTTCCAACCCGACAAGACTTTCAGCATGGAACACTATTTAGCCGAACGCTCCAAAAGATTATTTTAAACCCCTGACATAGGGCTGTCCTAGGTGCTGTTTATCTTTGCTGCAAATTCAAACAAAATTGAATTTTAAAGCAATTTTATTAATGGTCATTGCTTCACTTTCAGGAAGTGTAAGCAAGGCACAAGCAAAAGAAAAGAAGGAAAAAATGACAGCTAAACAAATCACAATCAGAGACAATCAAGTTGAAATCAATTATTTTCAACAAGGACAAGGCGACACAACACTTCTCTTTTTACACGGTTGGTGTATTGACGGAACTTATTGGGAAAATCAATTAGAATATTTTTCTGAAAATTACAATGTCATCGCAATTGACCTTCCGGGTTTTGGCAAATCCAAAGCCGAAAGAACCAACTGGACCGTAGAAGAATATGCCAGGGATGTAACAGCCTTTATGGACACAATGAACCTGAAAAATGTGGTAATCATTGGACATTCGATGGCTGGCGAAATCATGTTGCAAACAGCATTAACCAACAATCCCAAAATAGTTGGCGTCATCGGTGTCGACAATTTCAAATTAATTGACGTAATATTCACACCGGAACAAATGAAACAAATGACCGACTTTTTTCCTGTGCTGGAAAAGGATTTTAAAAATGCGGCACCTGCATATGCCGATCTGATGCTTTTTCACCCAACAACGTCAAAGGACGTGAAAGAGAGAGTCAAAACTGATTTTGCAAACAGCGATCCTGTTATTGGCTATGGAACAATGATAACCCAGATGCAGTACGCATCTACCGATGCACAAAGACTGGAACAGTTGGATTATAAGTTATACTTAATAAACAGTGACAGTTTTCCTACCAACGAAACCGGACTGAAAAACCATTGCAAACGTAGTTTTCAGGTGGAAACAATCTCGGCAACCGGACATTATCCAATGATCGAAAAACCGACTGAATTTAATTTGATTTTGGAAAAGCTATTGACGAGTATGAAATAAAGTGTTGCAAACACGCGGTATGGTTGTTTGCCGGTTTAGTGCCTAGTTGGGCGGCGAAGCCCGTATCAAAAAGTAGTTGTAACCTGATACGAAAGGGCTTCGCAATCGGCAACGACTCATACCGTCAACTGATATGCGCCTGCTAAGTCGGCCGTTTCGCAAATAAACAATGAGTTTAAAATGGATAATATCATAAACAAAATTCGAACTGAATTAAAACATAATATCGACGAGAAAACTCAAACTACCAGTCAAAATTTTTTCAAAGAAAAGATAAAGTTTTTTGGCGTCAGGATTTCAACTGTAACCAAGATTAGCAAGGAGTATTTTAAACAGATTGATTTCAAGCCAAAATCAGAAATATTTGACCTTTGTGAAATTTTGTGGCAATCAGGATTTATTGAAGAATCCTTCATTGCATGCCACTGGTCCTATTATGTTCATAAAAAATATGAGCCAGAAGACATCCAAATATTTGAGAGATGGATTGGTGAATATGTAAATAATTGGGCTTCATGTGATACACTTTGTAATCATACAGTTGGTGAATTCATTGAGATGTATCCTGAGTATTTATTCAGGTTAAAGGATTTTGCCAAATCAGACAATCGATGGATGCGCCGAGCTTCATCTGTGACTTTGATTATACCAGCCAGAAAGGGAAAATTTCTCAAAGAAATTTTAGAAATTGCAGATATTTTACTTTTGGATAAAGATGATTTAGTTCAAAAAGGGTATGGATGGATGTTGAAAGCTGCTAGTGAAGCAAACCAAAGAGAAATATTTGAATATGTGATTAAAAACAAATCGATTATGCCCCGTACAGCATTACGATACGCAATTGAAAAAATGCCAAAAGATTTGAAAAGTATGGCAATGGAACGGTAAATTTGCTTCATGACAAAGACAAAAAGGATAACAAAAAAGCACGACAACGCAATCAAGGCTACAGCCAATAAGTGTTTCGGTGATCATTTAAAGGTACCGATACAGGCAAATTTAAATGATGACAGACCATCTTTTTACATATGAAAAAAAGCAATAAAAAATATAAAGATATCGATGAATATCATACATCGCAACCGGCAGAGATACAGGAGAAGCTGGAACTTCTCCGGCGAGCCCTTAAGCAAGCTGCCCCCAGGGCAACAGAAACAATTAGTGATGGAATGCCCGCCTTTCAACTCAACAAGGTTTTGGTTTACTATGCTCTGAATAAAAAACATATTGGTTTTTATCCGACACCAAACCCGATTATTTATTTCAAAAAGGAATTAGAAAAATACAAAACCACAAAAGGTGCAATTCAGTTTCCGATTGACAAGCCATTACCTTTGACCTTAATAAAAAAAATAATAAAGTATCGGCTTGATGAAGATGCAAAAAATATAAGCAAGAATGTTTTATCGGGTGTTTTGCACGAAGTGCCAGGCGACATAGAAAAAGTATTGAAAGATGATACGGCTATACTGAAACGATGGAACAGCCTGACGCCTATTCAACGCAATGAATGGATTTGCTGGGTTACTATGGTCAAAGAAACTGAAACGAGAGCAGGACATATTCATCGTATGATTGAAGAATTAAAAGAAGGGAAACGGATACCCTGTTGCTGGCCGGGCTGCCCTCACCGCAGACCTTCGGCACAAAAATGGTTTAAAAAAATTAAAATATGAAAGCAACACCTGAACATGATGAAAAAATGTCCAAAATGCTTTTCAAAAAGTGGATGTGTCTTAAGGGTTTCATCGGGTATTCAAGAGATATAACCCGGTTCAACACAATCTGCCACAATTTTTTAAACCTAGCTGTTGGGTGTCACTGCAGGAGACAGGCCTTCATGCCAGGATGCTTACAAGCAACAATTATATTGGATCAATTATGAAATCAAAATTTGTACTGTTACTTTTTTTACTTTCAGGTTTTGGAAATTTAATTGACTCACAGGAGTTGACCTGGGACGAAAATCTTTGCAATAAACTCAATCAATTAGCCGATTCTTTAACTTTAAATTTGACAGAATGGAAGGTTCCGGAAACAACTTTTTTTGTTGAAAACTTTGGGGCTGTACCGGACAGCCAGACCATGAATACCCTGGCCATTCAAAAAGCTATTGATTCCTGTTCGGTTGCAGGCGGAGGGACTGTCGTGTTTTCAAAAGGCAATTATGTGACAGGAACAATTGAATTAAAATCCAATGTCATGCTGAAAGTAGACAAGGGTTCCAGAATATTGGGCAGTATACAGCTTATTGATTATCCCGAAAAAATTGAAAGCTTTAAATCCATAATGAGCGAGTATTATGAGTTTCGCCAATCCTTAATCTATGCTGAAAATGCAGAAAAAATAGGGATTTGTGGAGAAGGTGAAATTTACTTTCGGGGTGAAAAGAAACACTTTTCAAGTCCCCAGACAACCGGAAAAATCCTTGGCAGACCTTTAGGCATAAGAATGATAAAATGCAAAGATATCGTTCTGAAAGATATTTTCCTGCACAATTCAGCCTCATGGATGCAAAACTATATTTATTGCGAAAATCTGATTTTTGACGGTATTCAGGTAGAAAACCATGCAAATTATAATAATGACGGCCTTGATCCTGATGGTTGCACCAACGTTATCGTACGGAATTGTTTTATCAATTCCGAAGATGATGCGATGTGTTTAAAAAGCGGCAGCGGAGAACCTTGCCAAAATATACTCATTGAAAATTCAACCTTTTATTCCACCTGCAACGCCCTGAAAATTGGTACGGATACACAAGGCCCTTTTCGCAACATTATCGGCCGCAATCTGATCTTAGGCGGCATTCCCGATTCATGGATCACTTCAAACGGGAAATATGCCAGCAGCGGTATGACAGTGGCAACGGTTGACGGCGGCAATGTTGAAAATATCCTGATTTCCGATATAACCATTAACCAGGTCCGTTGCCCCATTTTCATAAAGACAGGAAACCGTTTCAGGGTATTGCCTGAACGGGAGAAACCCATTCCGGGTTATTTGAAAAATGTCATAATCGAGAATATTAAAGGTCAGAAAAATACTCAACAAGGTTCTTTTATTTCAGGTGTCCGGTCACAGCCTGTTGAAAATATTATCATCAGAAATATGGACCTAAGCATGGATAATATTACAGACCCTGTTTTTGCAGGACTTCCTGTAAACAATAAAGAAAACGGATATCCGGATGCCCAAAATTTCTCTATTGATGGTTTGCCGGGTTATGGCTTCTTTGTTCGATACGCCAAAAACATCACATTGGATAGTATTTCAATAAAAACCACACAGCCCGATGCTCGTCCATGTTTTGTGGCAGGAGAAGAAACTCACCATATATCCGCCAACAAGGGTCCATTTACTCCTCAAAAATTGGTGGATTTTACCTACAGTCCGCAATACATAAAAAATGCAACAATAGTAAATGACACCATCAGCCCCCTGGTACTAAAATACCGCATTGGGTCAAAGTTATATCCCGACAGAAGTTTTGTTATCACTGATCTGGATTCCTTGTTCCAGGATGCAGAATATGTATATTGGCCCATGGAATTGAGGTCTTCAACATCAAAAGAGGTCATATCCTTTGATATCACAACCCAAGGAATTCTCTATATAGCGCATGATGACTTGTATGAAAATCAGGAATGGCTTAATCAGGGATTTACAAAAACCGATACCGAATATAAAATGGGAAAATTAACTTTACAGTTATTCTGTCATAAGGTTGACCATCCACAAAAATTTATTCTGGGAGGAAATCATTCAGGAGAACTGCCAGTAAAAAAAGGAGCCAATTACCTGATAATATTTGAAAAAACTAGAAAAACAACGAACATCTAACATGTAATATTGTCAATTGGGATTTATGGGATGATTCAAACATTCTGCCACAAATCAAGGTTGGTGTCACGGAACAGAAGAGTAGCCTGCAAAGGGTAACTTTTTCATACCGCCAACCGTAATGCATAATAAAATGAGAAAAAAAGTTACAGAATTGATGATTAACATATGAAAGGAAGACAAATGGAAGTTTTAAGACTACTTGTAAAGGATTTTGACAAATGCTTTAAGTTCTATTCCGAAAAACTTGGATTAAAGGTTATTTGGGGAAAAGTTGGTGAAGTCTATGCCAGCTTTGACAATGGCCATAACGGAGAAATTGGAATTTTTAAATCGGACCTGATGGCAAGTGTTGTTGGTAATGCCGACATGCCACTCCCGGATAATTGCCGGGAAAAAATTGCAATCATCCTTCAAGTAAAAAGCGTTGACAATGAATACACTATAATGAAGAAAAAAGGGGTAAATTTTATCAATGAACCTGTTGATATGGCTGCCTGGGGTATGCGGGTTGTCCATTTAAAAGATACTGAGGGCAATCTGATTGAGCTTTGTTCAGAATTATTGAATAAATCCTGATAACTTTATTTTTTGTGATGAAAAAAAATCAGACTCCTAATTATATCGAGACAAATTGTCAAACGGCATTAAACCCACTCAAACGGAAATTTCCCTACGGGTGGGATTTGAATATCTATCGCGGTTGTGAGCATCAATGCCAATATTGTTATGCTCTGTATTCTCATGATTATATAAATGATGATAATTTCTCAGAGAATATTTATATAAAATCCAACATTGTTGAAAAATTGGAAATTGAACTTAACCGCAAAAGTTGGAAACGTGAAATTATTAATATTGGAGGGGTTACCGACAGCTATCAACCTTGTGAGGCAACATATAAAATAATGCCGGAAGTATTGAAATTATTGATAAAGTATAAAACACCGGCCATTATTTCAACAAAATCAGATTTGGTTTTACGCGATTATGAATTAATTGATGAATTATCGAAAATAACTTATATAAATATTGCCGCGACCATAACAACTACCGATGAACAAATACGGCAATTAATAGAGCCGGGTGCTGCCGAAAGTTTAAACCGGTTCGAAATGCTCAAAACATTCCGGCAAACCAATGCCTCTGTCGGACTGCACGTAATGCCCATAATTCCCTACTTAACCGATAGTTACGAGAATCTGGATTCTCTTTTTTATTATGCCCGCAACGCTAAGGTGCATTATATGCTACCTGGCACTATGTACCTAAGAGGTAAAACCAGAACATCATTTTTGGGTTTTATTCAAAACCAGTTTCCTGAGCTGTATCAAGGCTTTTTGGATTTATATAAAAAAGGCGGGGCAACCAGGGAGTATAAAGATAATTTATACAAAATGGTCAATGAATTGAGACATCAGTACCAGTTATCAAAAAGTTATTCAAAGCCAATGAAAGAAAAAATGCATAAAATATAAAGATCATACGCCCGATAGTATGTATCAAACAGGGGGTTGCTATTTTGGAAGAATACAAATAAAAAAAAACATTTTAAGATTGTGAGATATATGAAAATAATTTCTGTGCGGGAAAATCCTGAATATAAAGACCAGGCAATCCAATATTTTCAGAGCAAATGGCAAAGTGTATTACCAGTAATATACGAAGATTGCATAAATCATTGCATCGGTTCTATCAGTCCCCTGCCTCAATGGTATATATTGGAAAAGGAAGGTATAATAATGGGCTGTGCAGGCCTGATAACTAATGATTTTATTAGCCGAATGGATTTATACCCCTGGATTTGTGCTCTCTATATCGAAGAGAACCACAGAGGTAATCATTATGGCTCATTATTAATCGATAAAGCTAAAAGAGACGCTAAAGAAGCAAGATTTCAATCTTTGTATTTAAGCACCGATCATATTGGTTATTATGAAAAATATGGATTCGTATATATTGGACAAGGCTATCATCCCTGGGGTGAGGAATCAAGAATCTATCAATGCCAATTATAATCTGTGGAATTGATATTTGGAAATTAGAAAAACAACCCACAATACGCGGTATCCTTAATTGCCCAGGTCCAGCAGGTTAATCAAGGGCTGTAGCCAGCTTCAACCTTTGTGCACCATGGCAATGAATCCTTCAGCAATTCCCTATAAACCATCCCGCCGGGTTTGTTCTTTCTTTTTTGATTTTCTTCTTTTTTATGTAAAATTTTAATTGATTTTGAACTCTGAAATCCGATAACTTGTTGCGCAATCAATTTTTTAACCCAAAGGCCCTGATGATCGCACTATCTCCAAATCCTGATACCAAACGCACTTCCCAGAAAATCGGTTATACGCAATATTGCGTCGGAAATAAGTTTTGGGCAACCCAAAAAAACGACAATGCAAACATTATAATTGAGAGATATAATATAAAACCAGAATACCAAATGACAATAGAAATTTTGAAATTGATAATATCCTTTTTGACTCCGATAATTATCTTGATTTTGGGGCTTTTAATCAATAAAAGTATTGAAAGAAATAAAAAATCCTTATTACAAGAAAAAGAATGGCAAGTTCGTTGGGCTGAAACTTTTCTAATTCGAGCCATTAAATTTGAAGAAAATATTTCTGTTATTGTGACTACTCTTTCTCAGCTTCAGGAGAATATGCAGAATAAAAATGGAGTAAATGCAAAGAAAAAAGAAAATGACTTACTTGAGTTAATAAATGACAGTATTGCAAATATTCAATATTTAGAATGGGATATTCAGAATTTTGCGCAATTTGCAGCAATGAATAGTAAAGATTTAATCAATAAACAATTAGAATTAACTAACGCTGTGCGAGATATATTTGTAAACAAACAAGGTGACTTGGAAAAAATCAGGGCTATTCAATTTGACTACAACAAACTTGTAAGGAAAGCACATAGTGAAATATTGAATGCAGTTTGATAATATTAGATGAAAATTTTAAATGGGTATGCCTATAACACGCGGTATAAAAAATTGCCGGGACAGTAGGTTATTCAAGGGTTGTAACCGGCTCCATCTTTTGTGTAACTTGACAGGAAATCGCCCGCAATCCCTTATGCACATACACTCGACCGTTATGCGCTATATAACAAGATCAATGAGTAAACTAAAAAATAAAGTGAATTTTAAAAAGTATCTTGGAGAGGGATTGCTAATCGTATTTAGCGTTCTATTTGCCCTTTATATTGACAAAACCTATGAAGATGCAAAGACAAACAGATCTAAAAATAATGCCCTTATACAAATTAAGGCTGAGCTTATGGACAATCAAAAGATATTAAAAAATTGGATTGCAGACCATAATGCTATTCTTAAAAATCTCAACAATTTAATCGTGATTGAAAATGACAGCCTTCAAATATTAGCCGAAAACAAAAGTTATTTGCCAATACAGATAATTCTCGACAATAAAAATCTATTGGACAAACCCCTTTCAAATTCAGCGTGGAGTTCAGCTCAATCCATTGGAATAATCTCGGAGTTTGATTTTGAAACATTAAAGAATATTAGTGAAACTTACCAGATACAGCAGTTAATTATGGAATCTTCAATTGAAAAAATTGCTGAAAGATTATTTTTAAAATCAAATGATATTGGGAATACCAAAGATATACTGATTGAGTTAAGACTACGTTTTCTAAGTCTGCACGGTCAGGAATACAGGTTAAATGATTTATATAGAGAAACCCTCAAATTATTGGAATAAAAAATACTGTGCACAACAAAGGCAAAAATCAATCGGGCGGAAAGTGCTAATTTGGAGGTATAAATAATTTCGTGTAAAGGGCAATAAGTATTAATCGATAAACTTGAAAAAAAAGGATAGATCATGAAAATGAAGAAAATATTGGCAGGAATTCTATTAATTTTAGCGGGTTACGCCCTGGGCGTAATGAGTCCTCAAAACAGGCTTTTTCCAATCCATCAAATCAAAAAAATTTTTCATCAGGATAAAATAGCTGCGAATGCAACGAAACCTGAGGAACAGCACGAAGAAAAAGCAATGACACTTGAAGATTTTAATAATCAGGATTATACCGTTATTTTCACCTTTGGACAATCCAATTCTGCCAATTATGGCCAAACGAAATATGATTGTCAGGAAGAAGTATATAATTGGTATGACGGACAGATTTACAAGGCCCGGGACCCCTTAAAAGGAGCCAGTGCCGATAATGGGTCTGTTTGGACCAGACTGGCTGATCAATTAATTAACCGGGGAATTGCTAAAAAAATAATAATCGTACCCCTGGGAATTGGCAGCACAACGGTGTCCCAATGGTCGTCACAAGGAGAACACCATCACCTTATTACAAAAACTTTAATGGATTTAAAAGCCAGGGATATTCAGATTGATTATATCTTGTGGCATCAGGGAGAATCTGATAATTTATTCAACACAGCTTATGATTCCTACATACTCGATTTTGAGGATATTCGTAATACTTTTAGAAATAATGGTGTTCATGCTCCAATATTGATGGCTATTGCAACATATCACCCAAATGAAAACGCCTTAAAGAATAAGCAGTTGGGCTGTGATGAAATAATTCAAAAGGCGCAAAAAAAATTGATTGAAAAATATTCGGATGTATATGCCGGAGCAAACACAGACCTTCTGGATAACTGTTATGATCGGCATGATGGCGTTCACTTTTCTGTACTCGGATTAGAAAAACATGCGGAATTATGGCTGGAATCGCTTAAGGCCCTGGGGCTCACTGGCAGTCCGGCACAATAAAAAGGTTTGTTATATATCAGGGGTTTCATATCTTCCTTTTCAGGATTTGCAATCCCGGGTTCTTTTGCTTTGGAGATCTTTCTCCCATTCTTTTTGTACTCTGAACCGGGTGGACTCCGTTGACCTATCATATTTTGACACCGGAGGCATCTGAATTGTGGCCCTTTCTTAAAAGCGCCGACGTTTGGCAGCAAGGTAAAAAAATGAAATCAAAACAACTGAAAATATTTTTGAAGCAATATTGGATTTTACTTGTTTTAATAGCCACAAAGTTAATTTTGCAGTTTGCCCTTATCAATCCGATTTATGAATTACACCGGGATGAGTTTTTACACCTTGACCAGGCTTTTCATCCGGCGGCTGGCTATATTTCGGTTCCTCCCTTTACATCCTGGATGTCAGGTTTGATTTACCTGATGGGCGGTGGATTATTCTGGATCAGACTTGTGCCCGCACTTTTTGGCACCATGACAGTTGTATTTGGATGGTTAATCGTTGAAGCCTTGGGAGGAAAGCTGGCGGCGAAGGTATTGACTTCAACTCTTCTTATTTTTTCTGTATATACCCGCATGAATGTTTTATTTCAGCCCAATTCCTTTGACATTCTTGTTTGGACTGTCATCTTCTACTCCCTGATAAAATACCTGGAACGCCAACACCTAAAATGGCTCATTTTATTATCATTAGTAACCACTTTGGGATTATACAATAAATACACGCTTGCATTTCTGATAATTGGATTATTTCTGGGCCTCATCATAAGCGGGCAAAGATATATCTTCAAAAGAAAAGCCCTTTATTATGCCATCAGCTTTGCTTTGTTGCTTTTTCTGCCCAATGTGATTTGGCAAATTACAAATCACTTTCCAGTCTTGCATCATATGCATGCTTTAAAAGAAAATCAACTGGTCAATATAAATCGGATTGATTTCCTGCTTGACCAGTTTAAGTATGGCCTCATCGGTATACCAACCATCGCAGCCTTTTGGGCATTCATTTTTTATAAACCCTTTCAACCCTATCGATTTGTTTTTTGGACATTTATTGGAGTCCTGGTATTATTCACTATCAGTCGTGCGAAAAGTTATTATTCCCTGGGTCTTTATCCGGTTTTATTTGCCTTTGGCAGTGTATATCTGGAAACATGGTTTGGAAAATGGAAAACAGTCCTTATATCCTTCCTTGTGGTTACAAATATTACTGCCTTTTCATTCATTATCAAATATTTAATGCCCTATCAACAGCCATCGGAAATTATAGCAAACCCAGAATCCTATAAACGATTAGGTTTGCTCCGTTGGGAAGATGGAAAAAATCACCCATTACCTCAAGACTTTGCCGACATGCTCGGTTGGAAGGAAATGGCAGACAAAGCTTTGGCCGCTTACCAGATGGTTCCTTCAGGAGAATCGCAAAGCACTTTGATTTATTGTGATAATTACGGACAAGCAGGCGCATTAAACTATTTTAACAGAGGTCAAACACCCGAAGCCTATACGTTTAACTCCGATTATATCCATTGGTTACCCAGGAAAATCAAGTTCCGGAACATGCTGCTTGTCGGTCATTTACCAAGGAAAGAAGTGATCGAAATGTTTGAGGAATATAAACGGGTCGGAGTTGTCGAAAATGAGTTTTCAAGAGAAAAAGGAACAGAACTATTTTTATTTCAAGGAGCCAAAAGTTATGCTGCTGAAAGGTTCAATCAAATTGCCGAAGAGAGAAGAAAGAATTTTGAAATTTTTTAACAACAATAGCTCTCCCCAAATTCACAATGACAGACCTGCTCTTGATATTTCCCGGCCCTTGCAAAGCTGGAAAAAACAATCCGGACTGATTTTCAGAGGAATGATGATGGGGCTTTTAATTACAGCCAATTTGTTTGGGCAACAGAACGACTGGTATAGACGATGCGATTCTGCGGACAATTGCGGATATGTGGACAAGAAGGGCAATTTCATGGTTCCGCCGGGTAAATATGAAAGGTGCCTGACCGATACTTTTCGGTCCTACGCCATTGTTTCTTTCAGAGACAAACCGGACTTGGTCGGCATCGACAAGGAAGGAAATATCTTGTTCACCGTATTTCCCTATGACAACGGGCCTGATTATATATCGGAAGGGACCTTTCGGGTCACAGAAAACACCAAGATAGGGTTTGCGGACACAACCGGTACCATAATCATTCCACCCATCTATGATTTTGCTTTCAAATTTGAAAAAGGACTGGCGCTTGTCAATATCGGTGGACACCGGGTTTCCTCAAACCCGGCAGACCCGGATTGTGAATATTATACCTGGACAGGGGGCCATTGGGGCGTGATTGACAAAAATGGCAAAGTGGTCCTGGATATAAACTATCATTACAACCCAGACCCGGCCAGCCAGAAAACCGAACTCATCGGAGAGGATGAGAAATTCATCATTGAAAAGGGACAAATCTATAAGGCGAAAAAATAAAACCCCGGCAACGCTGACAAATCCTATTCACTGCTGGATATTCAGCAGATGAAAAAAAATATTATTGACCCCTCCTCAAATATGCTAAGTTCAGTCTTGGAAAATATGCTGATTGTCATTAGCTTCACAATCCCTGGTTTCCTTTTTGGGAAAGGAGGGCATGAATTGACAGTCTTTTGTCTGCGCCGGACAGGAGTTAAAACATTAACACATAAGATTTCATGATCTGAATGAAAAAATATTTAACCACATTTGCATCCTTTATCATCATGCTCTGCATTGGCAGCGTCTACGCCTGGAGCATCATCGCATCAGAGTTGATGAAGGAACATGGCTTTTCAGCCTTTCAAACACAATTCATTTTTGGAACAGTGATCGCTATTATTCCGACAACCATGATTTTTGTCGGACAATTAGCCCAAAAATGGAAACACCGATATTTCGGCTACCTGTCCGGCCTGCTTTTCTTTTTTGGAAATTTGCTGGCCAGTTATTCCGGAGGGAATTTTCTGCTGGTCCTCATTGGGATCGGCCTGTTGACCGGTATCGCCACCGGTTTTGGCTACTGGGTGGCACTCACATCGCCGGTCCAATGGTTTCCCCGAAAAAAGGGATTGATTACAGGAATCGCTGCGGCTGGTTTTGGACTGGGTGCCGTATTTATGTCGGAAATTTCCAAAATTCTGCTCAGCAACGGCTACCCGGTGTTGCACCTGCTCAAAATGATCGGAATATTTTATGGTTTAATGATATTCGTGTCATCCAACTTCATTTATCAGGTCCGAAACACAGGCGCCCAAAGTGAAAGAGCGATTAAAGTGTCCCGATTTATTCGGACAACCATTTTTAGAAAACTCTGCCTAGGCTATTTTCTGGGGACTTTTGCCGGATTGCTGATCATCGGCAGTTTAAAAATTATCGGTGGCCAGGTTGATATTGCCAATGATACCCTGGTTTTCGGCGTGGCGCTCTTTGCCATTTCAAACTTTTTGGGCCGAATAATCTGGGGTTTCTTCAGCGATTATCTGGGTGCGGGTTTCAGTGTATTCCTGGCCCTGCTGGTCCAATCCCTCTCTATTATTTCGCTGAATATTTTACCCCTGACGGATTTTTCCTATTTAATTCTCTCCTCCCTGATGGGATTTGGCTTTGGCGGAAATTTTGTGCTTTTTGCCCGGGAAACGGCCCAGGTATTCGGCGTCAACAATCTTGGCATTATTTATCCCTATGTATCTTTGGGATATGCAGCAGCAGGTATCGCCGGCCCTGTCAGCGGCGGTTTTTTATACGATATATCAGGTTCATTTTTCTATGCCATTATTCTGGCAAGCCTGCTGAGCCTCGCAGGAAGTTTACTGTTTCTAAAACATTTTATAACAGCGGAAAGATAATGGAACTCATCAATAACATCGATATCGCAGCCCAGGCTATTGGGGCCGGAAAACTGGTGGCATTTCCGACAGAGACTGTCTATGGATTGGGAGCAGATGCCTTAAATCCACTGGCCGTAGCCAAAATATTTGAACTCAAAGAACGCCCCTCCTTTGACCCGCTGATCGTTCACATCGCCGACCTTCAGCAATTGGAAAAACTGGTATCCGTCATTGATGAACGGGTTTACCGGTTAGCTGCACAATACTGGCCGGGCCCCCTCACTATGGTCTTGCCCAAAAGCAACCGGGTCCCCGACATTGTTACATCGGGCCTGCCGACCGTAGGCATCAGAATGCCTAACCATAAAATTGCTCTGGAACTGATCCAAAAATCCGGCTGCCCCATCGCTGCGCCCAGTGCCAATAAATTTGGACGAATTAGCCCCACCACCTCAGCCCATGTAAAAAAACAACTTCCACGGGTTGATTTTATCCTTGAAGGAGGAAAAACCACGGTAGGCATCGAATCGACCATCATTAAACTGACAGGTACTGGCTTTCAGGTCCTGCGAAACGGAATCATTACCCAGGAAGAACTGGAAAAAATTCTTCCCTTTGACGGAAATTCCATCCTTGAAGAACAATCAGCCCCGGGAATGATGAAATCCCATTACAGTCCCGGCAAAAAATTCTTGATCGCCCAGGGGGCCGTCTTGAAAATAGAAAAATCAAAGGCAGGTCTGATTTCCTTTTCCGGCAATCTGGAAAAGGGCTGCCGCAAAGTGATCCGGGTCTCGGAAAGAGAAGATTTAAAGGATTACGCCGTCAATATGTTTGAAGCCCTGCACGCTTTTGAAGATGATCCGGATATTGACATTATCCTGGCTGAACCGGTTCCAGAAACCGGCATCGGAAAAGCCATTATGGACAGACTCAGAAAAGCAGAATTCAATTGGAGACACAGCCTGAATCATGTGGGCCCATGAGTTAATATCAGGCCGGGCCAATCACCCGCCTCAGAAAAAAATCCGGTTCGGAAATTTTAAGACCCCAAAAGTTCTGACAGAAGTTGGCTGATATATTTTCGGTCAAAGGGTTTGCGAATAAAGTATTGCTGAGGTATGTTTAAATTGCAGTTTTTAAGGTAGTCATCATCATAGCCCGATGTATATAAGACTTTTAATTTGGGATTATACTTCAACAGTTCGTTATAGACCATACAGCCGTCGTATTCACTCAAAATGAGGTCCGTGAAGAGCAGGTCGATTTCCGCCCCATAGGTTTTGCCATAAAAAAAGGCCTCCTCGGCAGTGCTGGCGCTAAATGTCCTGTATCCCAGGGTTTTAATCATTTCCTCAGAAACCCTCAGAAGAGGCTGGGAGTCCTCTACAATTAAAATGGTACCCTTTCCTTTTTGAATCTGGGTGGAGGCCAGGGTTTTATTGATGAAATTGTCTTCGCATTTGGGCAGGTAGATGTGAAATTCTGTGCCAGCGTCAACTTCACTGTGGAGTGTAATTATTCCATCATATTTTTTAACTATCCCGTAGACTGTGGACAATCCAAGCCCGGTTCCCTGTTCCTCACCCTTGGTGCTGAAAAAGGGGTCAAATATTTTGTCCTGATATTCCTCCGAAATACCGGGACCGTTATCGGCTACAGTCATTTTGATATAATATCCCACTTTGGAATCAATATGATAATCAACAAAAACTTCGTCAAAATAGGTATTTTCCGTTTTGATCTGAATTTCTTTGCGGGGATTGGATGACAGGTTCAGGGCGTCCCTGGCATTGATGGTCAGATTCATCAATATCTGTTCAAATTGTCCTTTGTCCATCAGAACATCAAAAAGGTCATCGTCCAGATCAATCTGCAGATCTATATTTTCACCGATGAGCCTCGCCAGCATTTTATAAAGTCCGTGGATGATGGTGTTGGGATTAAATTTTTCAATTTCCCCGGGTTCTTTTTTACTGAAGAGCAGCAACTGCCTCGTGAGGACGGAAGCGCGAATACCGGCTTCATGGATTTCTTTCAGAAAATCATAAAAAAGAAAATCCTTTTTAGTTTTTGAAAGAATCAGTTCGGAATAACCATTTATTATTGAAAGTATATTATTAAAATCATGGGCGATTCCGCCGGCCAGTTTGCCAATGGATTCCAGCCGCTGGATCTGGTTAACCTGTTTTTTCAGGTCCAATTCCAGGGAAATGTCCCGTAAAATTCCGACAATATAGGTACTTTGGTCATTGACCAGTGACATGGTCACATAAAAGGTCCGTTTTTCACCATCCTCTTTATCCAATTCCATTTCGCCGTTCCAACCGCCATTGGTGAGGCCCTCCCGGATTACTTGAAGGGTTTCATGGGATACTTTTTTAAACAATGTACTAAAAATATTTTTACTGTAAATGGCATCAAAATTAAAACCCAGTTGGGTCTGGAAAGTATCATTGGTGTAAACCACATGATGATTTTCGTCGGTAATGTAGAGGCATTCATCGATGGATCGAATCGCCGTCGTCAGCATTTTCATGTGTTTGTAGGAATTGTACTGATCGGTTAAGTCATTGATTTGAAAGACAATATTGGCATTTTTATCCACCATGATTATACTGACCGTCGTTTCTATTTTGATAGTTCTGCCGTCCGGGGTTTTGATATCCACCAGACTGGTCAAAATTTTCAACTGTTCCATAATCAGATTGTCATAAAATTCCTTCCAGTGGGCTTCGGAAAAAATTTGCTTTATATTTTCCGGATCGGTGATATCGGGGAAATAACTGTACAGGATATTTCTGGCCCGCTCATTGGTAAAGAGGATATCTCCGTCTATATTGGTTATGATAATGCCATTTTGAGAGGTCTGCAGAATGGTTTCATACCGTTTTTCACTTTCCTGAAGATGTTGATAGATCTCATGTTTATACAGTGTAATTTCAATGGTCGTCTCCAGTTCCTTGTCATTGTAAGGCTTGATGAGATAGCCGTAGGTGTCGGCTTTTTTGGCCTTTTCAATTTTGTCTTTTTCCGCATGGGCAGTGAGAAAGATGACAGGAACGGAATAGCTCTGGTGCAGGATCGCGGCGGTTTCCAGCCCCGTCAGTTCCCCTTCCAGCAGAATATCCATCAGCACCAGATCCGGTCCATAATTTTGAATCTCAGCCAGAAATTCCTCCCCGCTACCGAAAATATTCAGAACTTCATAGCCCAGAACCTCCAGGGTTTTTTGAATATCCCTGGCGATGATGAATTCATCTTCGATTATTATAATTTTTTTCTTTTTCATTGATAAATTATACAAATACTCATTCAGGTATAAATCAATATAAAGGTTGTTTAAATTAAACTCAATCAGTTGGGTAATTATTTTTTACAAATGAAAACAGCCCGCCGGGGCGCCGGCAAATTTTCGACAGTCAGCGCCTCATTGTCCGGGTTCAGAAAATCATCCAGTGATTCGAAGGTCATCCATTCGGTTTTTCTTTGTTCGGCCAGGGTGGTCTTTGTCACATCAACCAACTGAGGATTTTTAAATCCGGCCCGCTCAAGCCATTGTAGCATGGTCTGTGGCGATGGCAAAAACCAGACATTTCGCATTTTCCCATAACGATCCGGTGGCACCAGGACTGTATTTTCATCACCATTGATGACCAGTGTTTCCAGCACCAGTTCACCGCCCTCCAACAGCAGGGAGCGCAATTCCTGCAAATGGTCAAAAGGCGATTTACGATGATACAAAACACCCATGGAAAAAACAGTGTCAAAAAAGGGCTGGTTTTTGGGCAGGTCCTCAATCCCTCTGGGAATAATAAAAACCGGAAAATTCCGCAGATATTCTTTGAAAACCATGAACTGAAGGACAAACAGGACAAAGGGTTCCACGCCAATGACCAGTTGGGCGCCTTCGCCAGCCATGCGCAGGCAATGATAGCCATTGCCACACCCAACATCCAGGACTTTACGGCCTTTCAGAGGGGAAATATGGTTTTTGAGCCGGTCCCATTTCATGTCTGAGCGCCATTCGGTATCGATGTGAATGCCAAAAAAATCGAAAGGCCCTTTGCGCCAGGGATGGAGCAATTTCAGCCCGGCCGTCAGTTCTTCCCGGGGTATGGTCAATTCCCCTGCAGATCCGATTTTTATAGACGCAGCAGTGAGATCGAGATGACGGGTGTTTCTGTCCGGCAGCATCTCAAAAACCTTCAGCCAGTGGTCCAGATCGCCATGGTTCAATTCATCAATCGTTTGCGGAAGGATCTCCCGCCAGTTTCGGATACTGGACCGGTTAAGAATTCCATGTAATTCGGTAAAGTCCATCATTTGACAGCCAGCATAGATACAAAATTATAACAGCGAAACCACATTTCAAAAACCGAAAACCCGACCTCCCGAATGCGTTTTTCATGGGTTTCCAGAGTATCCCGAATGAGAACGTTTTCCAGTGAGGAACGTTTCTGGCTGATTTCCAGGTTGGAATAGCCCTGCTGCTTTTTGAAATTCAGGTGAAGTTCGTCATTCAACGCCTGTTGGTTGTTATCTTCAAAACATATTTTTTCAGACAGGACCAGAACACCGCCCGGCATCAGGCCTTTGTAAATATCCCGAAGGATTTTCCGGCGGTTTTCCGGCTCAATGAATTGCAGGGTGAAGTTCATGACCACCACTGAAGCATTTTCCATATTAATATTTCTGAGATCATCACAGACCAGTTGAATTTCCGCCGGTGAATGATAAAGGTCAAGGGTGGATTTCGCTTTGTCAACCATGGGGCGGGAATTGTCCACAGCAATGATGCGGCAATTTTTTTTATTGATGCCGTGCATCATGGCCAGCGTCGATGCACCCAGTGAACATCCCAGGTCATAGAGGTTGGAACCTTCCTGAACATATTTTTCCGTAATGCTCTCCAGCACGGTCAGGATCAAATCATATCCCGGAACGGACCTTGAAATCATATCGGGGAAGACCCTTGCTACATTTTCATCGAACTGAAAGGGCCTGACAGTGGACAGGGGTTTGGAAAAGATCTTGTCTTTTTGCATTTATCTCTCGCTATATTGGGGAGAATTTACAAAATCCGGGACTATTTTGAAAATTACTTCTCCCACCAATTTTCCCGGGGAAATATATTTTCATTCAAATCCAGGGATTGCCCGATGAGTGGAGTGGTGATGACGGCATTTAGCTTTTTCGCTTCAGCCGTTACCCGTTCGGCCGGTTCTGTCCAACTGTGGACAGACAGGGTAAATCCCGCCCAGTGGATAGGCATAAATATCTGCGTCTGCAAATCAAGGGCAGCCTGGACCGTTTCTTCCGGAAGCATGTGGACGCTTCTCCATTTGACATTGTACTGACCGCACTCCAGCAAGGCAAGGTCGAATTTGCCGAATTTTTCAAAAATCTGCCTGAAATGGGGGCCATAGGCACTGTCGCCGCTGTAGTAAATTTGATGAGTTTGGCCCTGAATGACCCAGGAACACCAGAGAGTCTGAAAGCGGTCACCGGTTTTTCGGCCGGAAAAATGGCGGGCCGGCGCAGCAATGAAACCAATATCGGCTGCCATGGTGCTGTCCCACCAGTTGAGACTGGTGATTTTCGCAGGATCAACACCCCATTTCAACAGATGGTTTTCCACACCAAGGGGTACGATAAACCGGCGGGTTTTGTCCTTCAGTTTGCAAAGGCTTTTCCGGTCCAGGTGGTCGTAATGGTCATGGGAAATGAGAACAATATCAATTTCCGGCAGTTTTTCCAGAGCAATGGGAAACTCCATGGTGTATCTTTTGGGCCCGAAAATCCGCAAGGGCGATGCCCTTAAACTAAACATGGGATCGATGAGAATGATTTTTTCATCCAGTTCCACCAAAAAAGTCGAGTGGCCGAACCAGGTAACGCGATTTTTTTCCCGGCGAGCAATTGCGGTGGAGTCCAATTTCATGACTGGCAATGATTTTTGAGGCTCCCGTTCTTTCTTGTTTCTGTTCAATTCCCGCAATATTTTGATACCATCCACCAGGTTCATATCCATCGGGGTTTCTATCTGGTTGATGAACCGGCCATTGCGGTAGTTGGGTAGATTTTCAAATTCATTTTTCTGTTTTTTGGATATTTTACCGCCGAAAACAGGATGAAAATTGGTGTAGAAAACAATTGCTGCCAGCACAATCAGTAATATAGTCAGTGTCATTCTTTTTTTCCTTTTCAACATAGTTCTTTCGATCTTCCTGTATTTCAATTGTTAGTGAAGACGAATAAAAATAGTAAATATTTTACTTTAATAAAAAAAAGGTGGCCGGAATCGACCACCTTCAAGGGGTAAAATTTTATCAGATTGTTCACTTTCTGTTGAATTTTAGCTGGGGATTATTTCAGATAATTTTCCAATTTGAAAGTCCAGGCGTCATGGCCCGGCATGTCATTATATTTTATACCCGAAACATCCACCAGGAGTCGGCCCTTTTCATATTTCCAGGGCAATGCGAGGCCGGTTCCCAGTAGAGAAATTCTGGTGCCCTCCCGGGGCGCATCAATTTCCAGTACCAGGTTTTCATCAGGCCATTCCAGCACAATGGCGTAAAGATTTCCATCTCTGGTAGTATAGCAAATATGCTCGCCTTGGGATGTGTAGCGGGCCTTCAGCCCCTGCCGGTTCTCATCCCTCTCAGTAAAAAATACGCTGGCGGGGACAATTTCCTTTTCCCGGTTTTTACTTTCCCAATACAAGGTAATTCCGGCATTTTGTTTATTCTCAAAATATTCAATTCGAATAGGATAGCGTTGGGTGCGTTTCAGCCGGATGGCGCCCTCTTTAAGGGTAGACTGGTCATTGCCCATGACATTGCCGTCAGCATCATTTTCTGCGGTTTCCCAGTGGTCGATCACCAGTTTGTCATCGATCCATAAACGCATACCGTCATCGGCTTTGGCTGTGAACCGGTAATTGTCGGTTTTTTCCGGCTGAATAAAACCTGTCCAGGTGGCCTGAAAGTCATCACAGGCTATTTTTCCGCCCGGTGTATTTCTGACCCAATTAAAATTGATTTCACCATCGATTCTTTCCATGTGATAATCCTTTAATTCCGCACTTTTTGTCCAGGCTTTGGATTGGTAAATTGCTTCACCGTTGACATTGAGCCATTTACCCAGGTCCATCAGTCTTTTCTGTTGCAGCAACGGAATTTGGCCGTCGGCTTTCGGGCCCACATTAATCGTCAGACCGCCGCCGTATGCCACACATTCCACCAGGAGATGAATGAGTTCCTGCGATGTCATATAATTCTCCAGAGGCTCATTGCGATTGAGCCCAAAGGAGCGTCCCAGGCCGCGCACTTCCGCCCATGGCCTGTCCTTGATATCAATGCCGGCACTGTATTCCGGTGTCAGATAGCCGGTATTACTGCCGCTACCCCAACGATTGTTAACAATGGCTTCAGGCCCCACCAGGTTGTAGTACCAGGAGATCAATTCCGTAGCCCGAAAATCCGATGCCTTGTTCCACCATTCTCCGTCTGTAAAAATAATACTGGGCCGATAGGCGGAAACCAGTTCCCGGAACTGCGGGACCATGTGTTTTTCCACATATTCATGAATGGAATCCGGCGGATCGGTGTACCACCGGTGAAGTTCATTGTTCCACTCAGTCAGGGAATAATAGAGTCCCATTTTCAATCCTGCTTTGCGAACGGCTTCGGTCAGTTCTCCGACAATATTACGTTTGGGTCCCACCTCCATTGCATTCCAGCCCGGAGAATATTGGCTCGGCCAGAGCGCATAGCCGTCATGATGTTTACTGACAAATAGTACATAACCAGCCCCGGATTTTTTAAACAGTTCAGCCCATTCATCGGCGTTGAAAAGTTCAGCCTTGAATAACGGCGCGTAATCACGATAAGTGAAATCTTCTCCGAAAACCCGCTTCTGAAACTGGGTAACCAGGGGCGATTCCAGTTGCAGACCACGCAAAAACCATTCAGCGTAGCCTTCGCGACCTGTAAAAGAAGGCACAGAAGAAACACCCCAGTGAATAAAAATGCCTAGTTTGGCGTCAGAAAACCATTGGGGATAAGGCCGCGCATTAATGGATTCCCAGTTGGGCTCAATTTGCTGCTCCGCCATGGTCCAGGTGAACAGGAGCATCATTATTACAAAGATATTGAATTTCATCATCAAAACTCTCCCGGTTAATTGTCTAAATATACTTTCGAAGGATTAGTTTTTTCAAGTTAAAAATAAACCATAAAAAATGCCGCAAATTATCTCCCGTTTGACAATTTTTGACATCCATGACAACTTTTTGACATTTCGAAGGTCTGTTTATCATGTTACTAAAATTAACTCAAAAATATGATAAAAGAAGAGGTATGGTCATGTCAAAGAGAAAAATCATTATTATTGTCGTTACCCTGTTGATTGTTGCCAGTGTTGTGACCCTTCTGGTCAATAAAAACGGGGAAAAGCCAATTGCCGTGGAGACTGCAACAGTTGAACTGCAAAAAATTGTGGAAACCGTCACGGCTACGGGCCGCATTCAGCCCAAAACCCAGGTAAAAATCTCTGCCGATGTGGCAGCCAAAATAATCAAAATGGAGGTCAAAGAAGGCGACAAAGTAAAAAAAGGTGATTTCCTTGTGCAACTGGACCAGGAAGGATACCTGGCGGAAGTTGAACGGCTAGAAGCCAGCCTGCGCTCCATTGAAGCCAACGCCAAACTGAATAAAGAAAACATGATAAAGGCGGAAAAGGATTATCACCGGAGTCAGCAATTGTTTGAAAAGGGATTGGAGTCCCAGGCCGGCCTGGACCAGACCTACGCCATAGCCCAGGTGGAAAAAGCCCGCTTTGAATCAGCGCTGGAGCAGGTTGAACAGGCCAAAGCCGCTTTGAAACAGGCCAGGGATGCCTTATCCAAGACTACCATTTATTCACCAATGGACGGGACTATTACCGTCTTGAATAAAGAAGTTGGGGAAATCGCGCTGGGATCACAATTTCAGGAAGATGTTATCATGATCGTTGCGGACCTGACAGAAATGGAAGCCCTGGTGAAAGTGGATGAAAACGATGTAGTCGCCGTAGCTCAGGGTGACAGTGCCACTATCGAGGTCGATGCTTTGAGCTCGGTCAAATACAAAGGCATTGTTACGGAAATCGCCAATTCTGCCACCATTTCCGGCCAGGGTACCGCCAGCCAGAAAACTGAATTTGAAGTCACTCTTACCGTCATCAATCCTGACAGTAAACTGCGTACTGATATGACCGCCAGCGGCTATATCATTACAGAAGTCAAAAAGGAGGTGGTGGGTGTGCCCATTCAATGTGTGACCCTCAAAACCCCGGACCAGTTAAAAAACAACCCGCTCAGGAAAAAAGGTAATGTGGCCATCGCCGATTCGGCAGAGCCGGTTTACACCACCGATGAAGACGGCTTTGCCCAGGTGGTATTCATCCTGGAAAACGACCATGTGATTGCCAGGGAAGTTGAAACCGGCATTCAGAGTGATTCCCACATTGAAATTACCCAGGGCCTGACTACAGGTGAAACCATTGTAACCGGTTCCTACCGCGCGATATCACAGCAGCTGAAAAACAATACCCTGGTCTCCTTGGGTAATGCTGAAACCCGATAAGTGAGTCGAATATGGGATATTTTCAGGCAAAAATAGAATCACTTCGGCTGGCTTTGGAAGCCTTGTTTAGCAACAAAAAGCGGGCGATTTTGACCACTTTGGGAATCATTATCGGCATTATTGCCGTGACTACAACCATGACCGCTTCAAACGGCCTGGGTAACAAATTTAAAGAAAATGCCGCCGCGATCGGCTCCGATGTCTTTTATGTTGACCGGACTCCCTGGATTTTCAACGGCAATTTCTTCCAATTCCGAAATCGTCCGGAAATCACGTACAAACAAGGTGTCAGACTTGCCGAAAAATTGCCGGAAGCTCTTGTCATTCCCTACACCAGCAGCGGCCTGGACCTGAAATATCGCTCAGAAACCATGGAAAGTTCACCGGTCATCGGTACTACGGAAAACCAGACCATCGTCATCAATGCTTTTCCGGAATACGGCCGTTTCATCACCCGGTATGATATTCAATATAAAAAAAACGTCTGCGTCATTGGCAGTGAAATCAAAGATAAATTGTTCCGGGATGTTGATCCGGTGAACAAATATCTGAAAATCGGGCGCTACAAATTTCTGGTCGTTGGCGTCATGGAAAAACGGGGCAGCGCTTCCTTTTTTGGCGGACCAAATTTTGACCGGCAGGTCTTTATTCCTGTGACGGCATTCACGAAGTATTACGGCGACAACAACCGCAGTTTTGAAATCGCCGTCAAAGCGCCGGACCAGGACACCATGGAGGAATTCAAATTCAAAGTCATCGGCGAGATGCGGAAAATTCGCGGCCTCAGCCCCAGAGATAGTGACGATTTTGCACTCAATTCCCTGACCACACTAACCAATGCCTACAACCAGATCATGGGCACCATCGTTCTCATCGGCATGGTGATCACCAGTATTTCACTCTTTGTCGGCGCTATCGGTGTGATGAATATTATGTTTGTGTCCGTCACAGAAAGGACTCGGGAAATTGGCATTCGCAAGGCTATTGGTGCCACGAAAAAGATCATTTTATCGCAATTTCTCTATGAAGCTTCCGTTATCTGTCTGCTGGGCGGTTTAATTGGCCTGCTCCTCTCTTATGCAATTGCCATGCTGATCAACCAATTTCTGATGCCCGCCACCTTGTCCCTGCAGATTGTCGCTATCAGCTTGATTGTGTCCGTCGTTGTCGGCCTGGTGTCCGGTATCGTTCCGGCGCTGAAAGCTGCCGGATTAAACCCCATTGATGCTTTGCATTATGAATAACCAGAAATCGGAGTAAATACTATGCAGCAATGGTTTGAAGCCTTAAAAATGGCCCTCGAAGCCTTGAAAACCAATAAATTACGTTCATTTTTAACACTTGTCGGCATTATTGCCGGAGTTGCTTCTATTGTGGCCGTCATGACCGGCATTTCTGTCATTCAAAAAGGGATTGAATCGGAACTCAGTGTCCTGGGTACAACCACTTTCCAGGTCCAGAAATGGCTCAACGGGCCATCTACCCGTGAAGAGAGAATCAATGCCATGAAATGGCCACCCACTACAGTCGAACATGCCAATGCCATTCGTGAAAATGTAAATGTAGTCGATCTGGTAGGGTCAGAACTCTGGGGCTACAACCGCGTTGTCCAATACAAAGAGAAAAAGACTGAACCGCAGATGGTCATGTGCGGCGGAACACCGGAATACGGGCCTAACAATACTCACCTTATTGCCCTGGGCAGAAATATTAGCAACCAGGAAATTAAAACCGCTTCCTTTTCCGTGGTCATCGGTCATAATATTGCCCACGAACTTTTTCCCTATACCGATCCGATCGGAAAAACAGTCAAAATCGATGGCCGAAAATTCAATGTTGTCGGCGTCTTTGAAGCCAAAAATTCTGTCCTGGGCGGACAGTATGACAATTACATGCTGGTTCCCATTTCAACTTTTGAAAGGATTTACGGCAAATACCGTGAAGACGGCAGCCTTAATTCTGTCAACATCACCGTCAATGCAAAATCACCGGAATTGCTTGAGGAAGCCATTGAACAAACACGGTTGATCATGCGCCAGATGCGCAGCCTCAAACCCAATGAGCCGGATAATTTTACAATTTTTACCAATCAGTCCCAGATTGACAATTTCAACCGCACCACAGCCGGTGTCAAAGTCGGCGCCTTTGTCATTGGTATCATTGCCCTGATTGTGGCCGGTATCGGCATTATGAATATTATGCTGGTATCTGTTACAGAACGGACCCGGGAGATCGGACTGAGAAAATCCCTGGGCGCCACCCGCAAAAATATTCTTACCCAATTTCTGATCGAAGCCATTATGCTATGCAATATCGGCGGCGTATTTGGTGTGCTTATAGGCTATGGTCTGGGCAATATCCTTCAGTTATTTACTGATTTTCAGGCCTATGTTCCCTTGGAATGGGCTATCGGCGGGCTGGCTTTTTGTACAGCCGTAGGACTGACTTTCGGCATGTGGCCGGCGATTTATGCTTCCAGGCTGGACCCCATTGAATCCCTGCGGTTTGAGTAAACGCTCCTGATATCCCCCAACATCTTTCAATAAATCCTTCCGTCTCACATAAATTATGGAATTCTGTTCGATGGTCGGGTCGATACTTGTCTGCAGAATATTTATTTTGACCGGAAATTGAAAACAAATTGCAAGTGGTTAGTTAAGTTGCTAAACTAATGAGTGTCTAAAAAGTATTTGATCAGAGGAGACCCATGAAAAATTTGAATGACCATTTTCTCGAAGGGGAAAAAATCTATCTCAGAGCTTACAAAGAAGGTGATGAAATCATGGTGGCCCGCATTGAAAATCATCCTGACGCCCGTGAAACTCTCTTCTACGCTTTTCCCACATCAGCAGAACAGCAAAAGGAAAAAATCCATTTTAATATCAAAGATCCTAATACCGTGGTTTTTACAATTTGCCGAAAGGAAGACGGCGAACCTATTGGCCAGACCGCCTTTTTCCGTATCGACTGGGTAGGCAGAATGGCGACTTTTTACATCGGGATTGCCGATAAAGAAAACTGGTCCCGGGGTTATGGTTCCGAAGCTACAGCCCTGATGGTTGAATATGCCTTCCAGACCCTCAATCTTAATCGCATCCAGTTACATGTGGCTGTAGGAAACAAAGGTGCTGTAAACGTTTATCAGAAAACCGGATTTAAAATCGAAGGGACATTGAGAGAAGCCATGTACCATCACGGGCACTACAGTGATTTTTACGTCATGGGAATTTTAAAAAAAGACCGGGAAATAACCCGATAAACCCGGGAAAGGCAAAATCCTGAACGGATGCTGGGTTCGTGGCAGGGTTTGCATTCAGGTATTAAAAAGAGGATAAAATGAAAAAGTTTGCATTATTATGGGTTGCTGTCTCGCAGTTATTATTTTCACAAAAACTTTTTGACCACGAACCTGAAGTGCGGGTCAGAATCATCAATACTTTAGATGAATTAACTATTACCTTTGATCATCAATGGACGATGGAATATGCAGACGGCAGGAATTCTTTCAGGCCCCAGAGTGGTGAGGTTATTTTTAACATCGAAGACCATAAAATTGTTGTAACCACAGAAAAGAACAAAATCATTGTGCCAGGTCCCAAACTATGGCTGAAATCCAACAAGAAAAAAGGCACATTAAATATCAAAGATGTTCCCTATGGCGTCGGCTGGTGGTGGGAAGGCAAAGAAACCCGTAACTACGAAGGTGAAATTTCCATTTATATCAATGAAAACCAGCAGTTTGACGTGGTTGTAAAATTGATGATGGAAGATTATCTCAAACAGGTGGTTCCCTACGAAATTGGGGGTAATTCCCCGCTGGCGTCTTTGAAAGCCCAGGCCGTTGCTGCTCGTTCCGAAGCTGTGATCGCTCTGACTTCCAAACTCTATTCCGGTGAACACTATGACCTCACTTCCGATGTGGAATGCCAGGTCTTCAGCGGAAATAACCGACGGACAGCAAGTTCTGACCGGGCAGTTGATGAAACCCGAAGTATTATTCTCACTGAAAAAGGCCAGCCCATCAACGCTTATTACGCGTCCAATTGTGGTGGCCATTCAGAATTGATCGAAAACGTCTGGCCGGACCGTCCCAGACCCGGTTCCTACCAGGTGGCTTATCAGGACAATGACACTGACACAATCCTGGATCTCTCTCAGGAGGACCAAGTGAAACAATGGATCGCTTCATCACCGGAGGTTTTTTGTAATCCCGACAGAGGTGTCGAACTTCCGGACTGGTCCCAGAATAATTTCCGCTGGACCCGGGAAAATACGCTCGATGAACTCTCCAAAACCGCGGCCGGTGGCCAGGAACTGGGTCAATTGCTGGACATTAAAATACTCAAACGCGGACCATCAGGAAGAATACAGAAAGCGGAATTTATTTTTGAAAAAGGCCCGATCATGAAAGAGACCGAACTGGCTATCAGAATGATGTGGTCGCCATCACTTCGCAGTTCCTGCTTTGTAATTGAAAAAACCACTGATAAATTTATACTCAAAGGCGCCGGCTGGGGCCATGGAGTCGGCATGTGCCAGTCCGGTGCTGTAGCCATGGCCAATATGGGACGAGACTACCAAACCATTTTGGGCCATTATTACAGAAAAGCAGATTTAACATCGATATATTAATTAAAGAAAGTTCCCATGACTAAAAAACTGCTGAAAAATTGCACTTTACCCGACGATAGAAAGAATTTTCAAATTTTGATCGAAGATGGCCAAATCGCCCAAATTTCCCAAAACAACTGCCAGATTCCCTGCCAAAACATCATCGATATGATGGGCAAAATCGTGATTCCCGGTTTTATTGATGTCCATATTCATGGCGCCGGCGGTGGTGAATTTTTCAAAGGAGAAACCACGGAATTTCAGAAAGCCACCACCACTTTATTAAACTATGGCGTGACAGGCCTTACCCCAACCACCATTGTCAATCCGGAAAATAATTTTCAGCAACTCACCCTGATAAAAGAAACCCTGGAAAAGGGAGTCCGGGGGGCACGATTATTGGGTCTCCATCTGGAGGGGCCTTTTGTCAACCGCAAGAGAAAAGGCGGAATCCCCGGTGCCTCAGTTCTGGATTACGATCGGGAAACTCTGCTGAAAATCCTGAATCTTTTGGGCGACAAACTTAAAATGATGACGATTGCCCCGGAAATTTCTCCTCGGATGGAAATCATTGATATTCTTCTGGACCATGGAATTGTGCCGGCTTTGGGACATACGGATATCAACTATGCCGATGCCCACCGGGCTTTTGAGAAAGGTGTGAGACATGTGACCCACATTTTCAATGCCATGCCGGTGCTGCACCATCGTGAGCCGGGGCCCCTGCTGGCAATTTTTGAGCGCAAGGATGTTTCCGTGCAAATCATCAGCGACGGTGTGCATCTGGACCCCGCTATTGTGCGTTACCTTTACACCTCGCTGGGTATTGATAATTGCGTCTGTGTCAGTGACGGGCAAAGTGTTATCGGTCTGCCCGATGGCGATTATGATATCAATGGCGGGATTTACCAGAAAAATGGCGAAAAAGCCACGGATAAAGATGGAAACCTTATCGGTACCGCCCTGGATGTGGGCCATATTGCCGGAAAATTTCAGCGATTCACCGGCTGCTCCCAAAAAGAAGCAATTCAGTCGGTAGCTCTGAATCCTGCCAAAGTCCTTGGGTTGCAGGAAACAACCGGCGCCCTTGAGGCTGGCATGAGGGCCGACCTGGTGGTATTGGATAGCAATGGTGAAGCTGAGAGGGTTTTTCTTTATGGAGAACCGGTATAATAGATTTGTTTTCCCAACAATAAAATTGGATGATATATCAAAAGAGGCAGATGGAACTGCCTCTTTTGATTGGCAGGTTTTTTACAACACTTTCACCCTTCGTTTGTATTCATCCAGGGCTTCGGTCAGCCTTTCCCGGGCTTGCGGGTCCCCCAGGTTATGACTGGGATGGATGTAGAGTTTGACACCCCGGTCAGCCAGGATTTCGGCCACTGTGGAAATGGTCATCCAGACAGTAGTGACAAATGCCATCGTTGACAATGGGCCGATTTTGTCTTTATGGTTTTTCAACTCAACAGAAGCATCTTCAATGGGTGTGCAATTATCCACCACAATGTCAGCCAGTTGAAACAGGTTTTGACCACAGGAATGTTTGGTTTCGCGATTTTTACCCTCTGCATAGGAGCCGAAGACAATGAGTTTCATACCTTTTTCTTTGGCTTTCAGGGCAATATCAATATTGACCGCATTGACGCCGGAGTGGGAAAAAAGCCACATACAATCTTTTGCATCAAAATCATAACCTTTCATGATTTCATCACCATAGCCCTCTACCCTCTCCAGAAAGACAAACTGATGCACACCCATTTCTCCGGTAATACGGGTAAAGAAAGTCAGGGGCAATTCCACCATTGGATGAAATCCTACAAAACCACCGATACGAGGATACATTTCTTCAATGGGCAGTGTCGCATGCCCACAGCCAAAAGTGTGGACCCAACGGTCGGCTTCAATCGTATCAGCCATCACTTCAGCCGCTTTTTGAATATTTTCCATTTGTGTTTGTTCAATTTTGCTCATAACACCAAAAGCATTCTCGAGCCATTTTTTTGCAAGCATTGTTTCTCCTTTTATTCTTTAATTTTTGATTTCATGGATTTTGTTGTCATTAAAAGCAGACTGGCCATGGCCACTGTGGAAAGGGCGATAACCCAGGGAAAGGCCCTGATATTTCCACTGTTAGCAAAAAGTCCCACCAGGTAATTGATGATTGTATTACCGATCAGAGCAATGAAAAGGACCACACTGAATGCGGTGCCGCTGAAGCCGGCATAGAATTCACCTACATATCCCAGCATCGTTGGAAAACCGGCTGCAAAGCCGATTCCCAGGAGACCCAGCCCGATAAAAGCACCCAGAAGCGATGGAAAAAAAGCCAGCGCGAGACTTCCGGCCAAAATAAAACCCAGTGACAGAAAAAGGATTTTCCAGGCGGGGATTTTTTTGAGCAAACTGCCCAGAATCAATCGGGTGATGGTCAGGGCCAGCACCATCATGGACAATGCATAGAGGGCTTTTTCCGGCGAAATGCCGGCTCCATCGCGCAAAAAAGTCGTTGTCCAGTTGTTGGTTATTCCTTCAATTCCGCTTTCAAAAAACAAGAAAAATCCGATTAACAAAATCATCGGATCCCGGAATAATTTTAATCCCTGGGTTATGGGAAAACCCTGTTTATGTTTGGGCTCCGGAAACCTGATACACAAAAAATAGATGACCGGTAAAAAGGACAAAACAGCAAAAAACAATAGTATCTGCTGATTGGATAACTGCTTGCTGAGCAGACCGTTGAGCAAAGGCATTCCCAGGGCGCCAAGGCCATAAAAGACCCCCAGCAAACTCAGGCCGGCGCCTTTTGCGGTTTCACTGATATCTGCAACCAGAGCACTGGTGCCGCCATTGATGGCCCCGCCACCAAATCCAATCAGAAAAAAACTCAGCTGTAGCCAGAACAGTTTTGCTGTCAGTGAAATTGTCACAAAACTGACAGCGATCAGGCCGGTGCAGATTGCCAAAACAATTTTGTAACCGAAACGATCAACGACCGGTCCGAAGACCATTGACCCCAGCAATATACCCACCGGCAACAGGGTGGCTAAAGAGGCGATGGTCAGTTGACTCAATTTTTGGTCCAGTGTCAGATAATTATTGACAGTCCCCAGCGAGAGCATGGCCATACCAAAGATCAATATACCAAAATAGGCGGACCACAGAATTTTTTTGTTCATTCTTTATCTCCTTTTTCAATTTCCATAAGGGCCAGTTTTCCGGCACCATACAGTCCGGCTTCATGGCCGATTTTGGAAGCCTCAATATGGGCTTCCCTGAAAGCAATCGGCTGAGCCCACCGTTCGGCTTCCTTTTGGATCAATGGAATAAATTTTTGGGCCGGACCAAAAACACCGCCCCCGAAAATGACAACTTCCGGATTGAAAATACTGATATAGTTGGCAGCTGCCATGCCCCAGTATTCAATAGCCTGATTGATAACAGTAATCGCTAAATTGTCACCGGCATCATAGGCTTCAATCACATCATAGGAGGTGATGTTTTCCGGCAAAGGACGACGTAGCAATCCGTAATAATCCGGTGCACTGTTTACCAGGTCCCGGGCAACCCGGGCCAGGCCATCACCACTGGCATGATATTCAAAGCAACCAAATTTTTTATATTCCTGACGATAAATCCGGTTGAGCGCCATCCAGCCTGTGGCCCCGGCAATGTTGCTTTGCCCGTGAAGGACTTTACCATCCACCAGAATACCGGCGCCAATGCCCGTACCCACTGCCAAAAAAATTGCGTTTCTGCAATCCTGGGCATTGCCTTGCCAGACTTCACCCAAAATGTAACAGGTCCGGTCACTTTCAATGAAAATCGGAATGCCAGTGGATACTTTTTCCAGTTCTTTTCCCAACGGATAATTAGTCCAGCCCGGAATGTTGGGCGCCCAAACTTCTCCTTTATCGGGATTGAATATCCCCGGAACAGAAACACCAATTGCTTTCACATGGTGTCCGCCTTCTTTTGCGGCCTGTATCAGTTTTTTGATTTGCTTTTGAATAATTTCACTCACTGCGGGACCACTTTTCTTGCAGATTTCCGTTTTTTGACGATTATAGATGCCCCCATTGTGCGACATTAAAGCGGCGGATGATTTAGTCCCTCCCAGGTCAATTGCGATGATAGCCATAATCTCTCCTCATAATAGTCAACGTTGGATTTTGGACCAATGGGAAAGCCCGTTGGTCTGAGTCCACAATATGACAAATTGTACAATTTTTTATAAAAAATCTAAATAATCAGGTTCTAAAATTTTATCGATAACATTTTAATGTAAAAATAACGACAAAGCAAGAAAAAATTTTATCGATAACATTTTTTTATAATTTTCCTTTTGTTTAATCCAAAATATTGCTTATTATTTCTGTAATTATGGCTGATTTTTATATTTGAAGAGCGCCTGAAGATAAAATGAATATGATAAAAAATATTGCAAAAGATAAGATAACCCTGAAGGATATCGCTGATATCGCCGGCGTCACCTCCATGACTGTTTCCCGGGTGGTCAGCGGAAAAGGCAGCGTGAAGGAAACCACCCGTCAGCGGATATTGAAAATTGTCCGGGAAATGGATTACAAGCCAAACCTGCTGGCCCGCAGCCTCTCCAGCATGAGATCCATGACCATCGGTGTAATTATTCCAAAAACCGAGCAGGTTTTTTTGGACAATTACCTGGCACAAATCCTGACGGGAATTATGGCAGTGGTCAAAGAATATGATTACAAGTTAATGATTTATCCCGTCGAAGATTCCGAAAGCAAAGGCAATCTGTATCTCACCGTTGCCCGCAGCAAACTGGTTGACGGCATCATTTTGCTGAAGCCCAAAATTCACGATAAAAATTTAAAAAGTCTGGCGGAATCGGGTTTTCCGTATATATTGGTTAATCATCGCTCAGAGGAGCAATTCTACAATTATATTGATACGGATATGCACGGCAGCACGGTCATGGTCACCGAGTATTTGTTTGAAAAAGGCTGTCGACGAATTGGTTTTGTGGCCGGCAACAGAGAGGAGCAAAACTCACTGGATCAACTGGCCGGATATCACTCGGGTCTCAAAAAAATGGGACTCAATTTTGAAGAAGACCTGGTGATTTATGCAGAAGGACACGCTGGCAAAGCCTATTCTGATATGGACAATTGGTTATCGCCCCACCAAATGCCTGATGCGATTATTTGTGCTACAGATTATATCGCCATCGCTGTCATGGACCGGCTGAAAAGTGAAAACATTTCTGTTCCCGATGATATTGCCGTGGTGGGGTTCAATGATATTGACCTTGCAAAATTTACACAACCGAAACTGACTACAGTGAAGCAGCCGCTTTTGGGTCTTGGAAAAACAGCTGCCGAAAATCTAATTGGTCTTATTGAAGGGGAAAAAACCTCTCCGGTTCAAACCTCCTTGGACCTGCAACTGATCGTGAGAGAATCGGCATGAGGGCTGATGTCAGGAATATGAGATAATATTTGATAAATTGTGTTATCGATAAAATTTACAGGTGTAAAAATGTTATCGATAAAATTATTTGGGAGGACTTATGTAATGAAAAGGAAGGTTATGAAAAATCAATTACTGAAATTACTTTTCACTTCCCTGTTGGTCCTGAACCAGCTCATTGCCGCCAATGGAAAAATTGTCGGAAGAGTGGTGGACCAAAAATCCGGGGAACCCATTGTGGGCGCTTCTGTCATGCTGGTCGGCAGATGGAGTAATGGCAAGGAAGTAGAATTATCATCCAAAACCGGCGCCGCCTGTGATAATGACGGCTATTATTTTATTTTAAACGTTGTGCCCGGACTCTACAGCATTAAAGCCTCCATGATGGGACACAAGGCTGTCATCAAAACCCAGGTGCGGGTCAACATGGACCGAACAATCACGGTCGATTTTGAATTGGAAGAGACCGTTCTGGAAATGGATGCCGTCCAGGTCATCGCCCAGCGAGAGATCATCAAGGCTGATGTTTCCGGCACCCAGGAAATCATCAACACCGACCGGCTGGCAGAATCGCCGGTGATTCGTATGGATGAGTTTGTCAACAATATCAAAGGTGTGGAACTGGTGGCTGATGAGGATGGAAATGGAATTTCCATCCGTGGCGGCAGTGTTCAGGAAACCGATGTGCGGATTGACGGCATTTCAGCCCGGGACCCCCGCTCCGGCAACTCCTACCTCTCCTTCAATTCCACTTCGGTCTCAGAAATGCAGGTGATGACCGGTGGCTTTGAGGCCAAATACGGCGGATTCCGCTCCGGTATGGTGAACGTTGTCACCAAAGAAGGTTCGCGGGACAAATACACCGTGTCGCTGAAACTGGACTATGCCAACGGTGGCCAAAAAAAATATTTTGGAACAGACCCCTGGAGCAAAAATTCCTGGATCTACAGGGTCTATGCTGACACCACCTTCCGGTACTATGATCCCGCCAAAGATGAATATTTCAGCTATGCCATGAATGGCGTTCCTAAAGTCGATTCACTTCTGGCCGAAGGTTTTCCCGACGAGTTAAGGGCCTTCAAAGGCTGGAATGACAAACGGACCGGTCTTGCGAACCATGAAATTTTGGGTTTTGAAAAAACACAAAAATTCACACCGGAACAAAAACGCCAGCTCTGGATGCTGCAACACCCCAATTATGATTATTACGATAAACCTGATGTTTATGCCGAAGGGACCATCACCGGACCGTTGCCGCTGCTGAAAAAATCGACCTTTTTGGCAGGTGGAAAATTTGAAAGGACGCAATTCGCTTTTCCCATCGGGCCCAGGGACTATTACCAGGATTATAACGGACAAATCAAGATCACCAGCAGGGTGGCTGACAATATGAAACTCTCAATCAATGCCCTTTATGGAAATGTCCAAACCAATACAGCCAACCGGCCTTCAAACATGGGCGGAGCTCTGGTGGATTATTCCAGCCGCTTCAGTTTTCTCAACAACAATCAGTCTTCTGTTCGCCAGCAGGCCCGCATTTTGGGTTCTGGCAGTGGTTTCGTGAATATGTTCAATAAAAGTCAATTGCAGCAATTGACCCAACAGTGGATCATGTCGGGCATCAAATTAAACCACACTCTGTCACCCCGCATATACCATACATTGGATGTAAAATTCACTTACAATGATAATAAAATTGATCCCATGACGGCTGACACCACGCTCGCATCAGCCTATGCCATGGTGGATTCCTTTGCGATACTCAATTATCCGAAAATCGGGACGCCCAATGGTTCCACAAACATGGGAAAATCCATTGATGACATGTTCCTGATATACGGCGGACTGCAACAGGTGGACTCATCCTATTCCTGGTCAGCCAGTGTGCGCTGGGACCTCACAGCCCAAGTCAACCGCTTCAACCAGGTAGAAACAGGCTTTGACCTGAGATATTATTTTTCTCATGTCTATTCCGGCACCTGGCTGCAATCAGAAAAAATGTTTACTCTGGACACCTGGCAGTATTACGATGCCAAACCTTTTGAATTTGCCGCTTATATTCAGGACAAACTGGAATTTCAGGGCATGATCGCCAATATCGGTCTGCGACTGGATTATTTCAATGCCAACCGGCCGGCCTACAGGGTTTCCCATCCTTTGGATGAGGATTTTTCCAATTTTTACAATCTCTATTACGATTATTTGCCGGGGCAATTTGGTTCCTGGGAACGCTGGAAAGAAATTCGAGAAGAGCTATCCGATCCCGATGGCTGGCCTGAAAAAGATAAGCAGGGTCAATTGAAATTGTCACCCAGGCTGGGAGTTTCTTTTCCCATTACAACAAAGAGCAAGATGTATTTTAATTTCGGCCATTCCTATCAGCGGCCCAATATGGCTTTTGTCTATAATATGGTCATATCCGGTAGTCAGGCAGCCATTCCTTCACCGGACCTGGAGATGGGTAAAACCGTACTGTATGAATTTGGTTATGAGCAACAATTTTTGAAAAGCTGGCTGATCAACACGACACTCTATTACAAAGATGTCAGCAATGATCCGCTATCACGACAATATGTGGATTACTGGCAGGAATTTTCTGTCATGAAATATTATGCCGATGCATATTCCGATATTCGCGGTGTGGAACTGCGTCTGGAAAAAAATTACGGCCGCTTCCTGACTTTCTGGGCCAATTATGAATATATTCTGAAAAGTTGGGGACGCTCAGGTCTGGCCATTGTTTACGAAAACAAAGTCCTCAATGCCGATGTGGAGCGCAGTGCCAATATTACAACCACCGAACCACAGCCCGAGGCCCATTTCAATGTCAATTTTCACACGCCGCCGTACTGGAAACTGCTGGGCGGTTTTACCACCAATTTTCAGGCTGAATGGCGGGATGGGGGCAAAGTGGTCATGAAATACGACCAGATCACAGGCAAACAATTGAAAGTGGATGTTGTCGACTACTTCAGTCTGGACATGCGTACTTCCAAAGCCTTTAAACTGGGAAAAGTCAATGCCGAACTGGTTTTGACCATTCAGAACCTGCTGAATATCAAACGGTTGTACATCAGCGGCATGAGTACATCTCAGTACAGTCGCTATCAGGAATCCCTCCGGTTCTGGTACGAAGAAGACGAAGTGGTTACAGATCCCAATACCGGTGAAGTGTTGCAGGTGGTCAAAAATCATGGAAATGACAAATGGGGAGAATGGGACAAAGAGCACATTGATACCGGCTGGTTCACAGCTCCGCTTTTTCTGAATCCCCGTCGAATTTTGCTGGGCATTAGATTTAATTTCTAAGAGAAGTGAGGGAAAAGATGCAAATGAAACTCAAAACTAAAATCCTATTTCTGACCCTGGTGATGCCGATACTGGTTTTCGGTCAGAAAAAATTTAACGGCCCGCCCATGTTTATGGATGTCAACGCCATCAAAATGGACCTCAAAAAGGTCAATGGCGAAGGCCAGTTTACCACTCAATACAGTTGGATGCTGACCGGAAGCACCAGCCAGATTGATGAAATATTCTGTTATCCCCAGGACCAATGGTACAGCAATATGCTCTACCAGATTTTTAATCCTATCGCCCCGGATGATGATGGTTTTATCAATCAGCTGGGTGAGAAGAAAATCATTCCCACACCCTATACCAGCCCCGGAAAAAATATTTACTCCTGGGAAAAAAGACGCTATGCACCGCCGGCTGTTTATGTTGATGAAATTCGCCAGAACCAGGAATATCCCTGGGAAACTGACCCGAATTTGAAGGCTGATATGGTAGCGGTATGGGAAGACATTCTGCCTTTCTGGGGATTTCGCACCAAGGTGGAACTCTACGGTTTTGCCAATCAAAATCATAACAATTACCTAATCTGGAAAGCCACCTATAAATTCACCGGAGAAACCAAAACACCCATTGAAAACCCCGATGAAAATGATTTTTTCCCTGATCAGTCAGTCCGGTTGTGGTGGCCTCTTTCCTTCAGTTTTGGCCCATCCAAAGCCGGCGAATACTATTCACGGGGTTCCTTTGCCTTTGAAGGAGAAGACGATCTGGACAGCTGGTTTGCCGGAAAACTTTCCCTGCCCAACAACGACCTTCGCGACTCTCTGAAAATCGCCTATTACTATGATTATAAAACTCCCGGCGTACAGAAATATAAAAACGGCAGTTTTGATGACAGCGGGGACCCGGACAAAATCACCGGCCACCTGATGGCGCCGCAAATACCCGGTTTTGCTCTGCTGCATGCTGCCAAAAATTCCTTTGATCCGTCAAAAGACAACACAGATCAGCCCTATTCAATGCCTCACGGTACAATCACCGGAGATTTATGGGGACGTCGCGACCCGGGACTGCGGGACACCTATATCGGCGATGATGCACGTGGAAAATTTCCATTGGATCCCATCACCGAGGGCTTTATCAGCGCCGGAACTTCCCAGAAAGGCCCCATGAGATTTGTCACCATCGGCCCCTACGATTTGGAAAAGCAGGGAGAGAACTGTGATTCCCTGTGTGCTGTCTATGCGCTGGGTGTCGGCTCCATTGATTGGAACAGGGCCGATTCAGTGGGCAAAGCCTGGCTTGCCGGTGAAATCACTGATGAAGAAAAAAATGCGGCAGTCCTCACCGGGAAGGATTCGCTGCTTCAGGCCTTTGACCGGGCCAATTGGGTCTGGCACCGGGGATTTGACATTCCGGATCCGCCACCTTCACCGGACATAGCCGTGACCAGCGATGCTGACCGGGTGATCGTAAAATGGAGTTATCCCGACCCTGCCTATTTTCTCGATCCGGATGCGAAAGTTGATGACTGGGCCGGTTGGCGGGTCTACCGGAAAACCGGGGCCAATATGGTTGGTGCACCGGGAGACAAATTCAGTGGTGCAATATGGGAGAGTATTTATGAAACCTCTGACCGGAATGAAACGGAATTTATTGACTATGACGTGACTCGTGGAGTGGCTTATTACTATGCTGTAACAGCGATTGATGACGGCAGTCAAAATACCAATGGCCTTTTTCCGGGCCAGGCGCTGGAAAGTTCCCGCTATGCCAACCGTACCTCCATTCCAGCTGTGCCCTTTAAAAAAGGTCTGGATGTCAGCGATGAAGTGGTGGTGGTGCCCAATCCGGCCACAGTCACTGCCGGCGCCCTGGGATTTCCGGGTGAAGAAAACCAGATCATGTTCGCCAATTTACCCTATAAATGTGAAATTCGCATCTATACGGAGACCGGCGATTTTATTTATAAAGCGGATCATATCGGCAATGACCAGGAATTGTGGTTTCAAAAAACTGACGATAATCAATACGTCAGCCCCGGTATTTACATTCTGGCGGTGACCCGGGCGGAAAATATTGAGGGTAAAAAACTGGCTGACCAATTTACAAAATTTATTTTGGTGAGATAGAGAAAGGAGATAAATATGAAATACAGAAATTTAGCCGTTCTATCGCTTATCACCTTTCTGACAATCCAATTGTCCGGTGAAATTGAAAAAAAAGCCCAGACGGGATTTCGCTTTCTTGAAAACCCGGTTTCGGCCGAAGCCATCGGCCGTGGCGGACTGGGGCTGGTATCTTTTCGCAATGCCAACACGACTTTCTGGAACCCGGCCGGGCTGGGCTGGCTTGAAAACCGTCTGGATTTCAACGCCAATTATACCAAAGGAATCGCAGACATCAATCACAGTTCCTTTGCCCTGGCCATGAAGCTGGGGAATTTCGGCATGCTGGGCCTGGACCTGATCAATATGGATTACGGTGAATTTATTGGGACCCGGCGGGCTGACAATGAGGAAGGATTTATCAAAACCGGCAATTTTTCACCCTCAGCTCTTGCCCTGGGAGTGAGTTTCGCACAACGGGTCAGCGACCGGTTCTCCTATGGCGTCAAAGTCAAATACGCTTATCAGGACCTGGGCAGCGCCTGGGTGGCCAGGGCCGGGACCAGTCTGGATGACAGCACGCTGGTCATTGACAAAGAAAAATACAACATGGGTGAACCGGCCATCGACATTGGCGCCACCTATGATTTTCTCAATCATGGCATTCGTTTCGGGGCCACCATGACCAATATTTCACGGGAAATCAAATACGAACGGGAATCAGCCAAGTTTCCCCTGCCCTTTGCAGTCAGTTTCAGCCTGGGACTGGCACCCCTGACTTTTACCGATATTTCCAGTGAAATGCATGATTTATTTATCGGGTTTGAATCGGTACATCCCCGGGATTTCAAGGAAAAATTAAAATTCGGCGCCGAATATACCTATCTGAAGATGTTCCTTGTTCGTACCGGCTACATGCTCAATTATGACGAAAGGGGACTGACCTTTGGTCTGGGTGTGAAGAAAAAAATGCAGGGAATGGATCTGCGAATGGATTACGCTTACCAGGATTTTGGCATTTTCAATGGAGTCCATACAGTTTCCCTGGGATTTTCAAAATAATTTGCTTTGCGCCTGATAATCCTCTTGCAGGCGACAATCCGACAAACTGAAAAAACAGTTTCAATTGTCGCCTGCACCATCAAAAAAAGAACAAACTTTGTTCATTATCAAAAAACAAAGGACTTGTAAAATTATGACAGTCAGCAATATATTGGAGCTTGGGAGCCCTTGACAGTCATTTTTAACCAGTCATGAATGGAGAATTATGAAACCAAAAACCTTTTTATTTGTCACATGGGTTGGGCTACTGCTGGCCGGCAGCCTCAACGCAGCAACCATCTATCTGCGGGTCAACCAGGTGGGCTATCTGCCTGATGAACCCAAAATCGCCATTGCCTTTTCCCAGGAGGATTTTGCAGACAAATCTTTTGAAATTCTGGATGAAGAAACCGGTAAAACTATCTGGGGACCCGAAAAACCTGGTGAAAGAACGGCAGCATGGGGAGATTTCACCTACCATTACAAACTGGATTTTTCCGGTTTTAAAACTTCAGGAAAATACAGAATCAAAATCACCGAAAGCGAATTTGTTTCCCAACTCTTTCCGATTGGCGACGATGTTTACGGCCAATACCACGAATCGGTAATTACCTATATGCAACAGCAGCGTTGCGGATATAATCCTTTCTTTGATGAAGTGTGCCATGCCAAAGATGGACGGACCATGTATGGACCGATGCCGGATTCCACTTACATCGATGTCAGTGGCGGCTGGCACGACGCCGGTGATCATCTGCGCTATCTCATGACTTCCGGGAATTCTGTCTGCCGGCTGCTGTTTTCCTATCGCGAAAACAAAGGCAAATTTCAGGACAAAGTTAACAAACTGGGACAATCCGGCGCCAATGGTATTCCCGATGTGCTGGATGAAGCCAGATGGGGACTGGACTGGATGCTGAAAATGCACCCTGAGCCGGACCAGCTGTTCCACCAGGTGGCCGACGACCGCGATCACATCGGGTTCAAATTACCTTATCTGGATTCAGCGGATTATGACTGGGGAAAAGGGCAATATCGCACCGCCTATTATGCCAGTGGCAAACCCCAGGGTCTGGGGAATTTTCAAAACACCTCTACCGGAATCGCCAATCTTGCCGGCCGTTATGCAGCCGCAATGGCCATGGCCTATGATATCTGGAAAAATGATCTCAAGGAACCACTGACAGCTGAAATTTTTAAAAAAGCAGGCCTGGAGGTCTATGAAATAGGTCTGAAACAACCGGGTTGCCAGGAAGGTACACCCAATCGTGCTGTCTATCGTTACCAGGAAGTGACCTGGGCCGATGATATGGAGTGGGGGGCCGCCGAACTTTTCAAAATTACCAGAGAAAAAAAATACCTGGCCGATGCTCTGCGATTTGCCAAGGAAGCCAATACCTTTGGCTGGATGGGAGCGGACACAGCCAAACATTATGAAATGTATCCTTTTATGAATATGGGACATTATGCGCTCTGGGAAGCCGCTGATAAAAAAAACCAGAAAATACTGGTCAATTACTACCGGGAAAACATCAAAGCCGTAAAAAAGCGGGCCCAAGAGAACGCTTATGGTATCGGTATTCCCTTTATTTGGTGTTCCAACAATCTGGCTGCGGCCTTTGTGACCCAGTGCCTCCTTTATGAAAAAATGACCGGCGACCGGCAATATCATCAATTGATGCAGGCCCATCGCGACTGGCTACTGGGACGCAATCCCTGGGGCTGCACACAGATTATCGGCATTCCGGCATACGGCGAATATCCCCACCATCCCCATACACCCACAACCTTGTTCACGAACCATTTGATTGTCGGAGGACTGAATGACGGACCGGTCTATGCCACTATTTTTAACAGTCTCAAAGGTGTGCAACTTTCTCAGCCGGACAAATATGCAGATTTCCAATCCGGTGTTGCTGTTTTCCATGACGATATCTGGGATTATTCCACCAATGAACCGACCCTGGATGGTAGCGCAGAGACCCATTATTTTTTGAGTACCTTTGCGAAGCAGATGAATTTTTAACGCCGTTGAAGGCCAGTGAAAATAAATTTAGAAAAGCACGAAAGACTGCTGTTAATCGTGCTTTTTTAATAACCTAATCCTCATGGGATTGTCGATTGGGATTATTCACAAATGTGCGTTTCTAGTCAAGATGGTCTTTGACTTCATAGGAGATGGCATTCAGCGTCAGAATCACATCAGAAAACAAAAATATGGCCGACCCGATAATTCCAGTGATGCTGAAAAACAATAACATAACCGCAACATTGTGCAGGTCTTTTTCACAGAGGAGTGAAATCAGCAAAACAAATATAATCAGGCTGGAATTGAGAATGGAAAAGGCCATGGATGAAATGCCGTTACGAAGAAGTTTACTGCGTTTATAAATGATTTTCATCTGGGCGATTTTTCGTTCCCGGACAATGCCCTGGGATTCATCTATTTCCCTGACGATTTTGCGAATGGCATCAATGGTGCGCCCCAGCCTGTTGGTCAGGGATATTAAAAGTAATCCAACGCCGGATATCAGTGCAATGGGTGTAATGCAACTTTGCAACACCTGCAAAAAAGGCAAACTTGGTTCCATAATTTCTCCTGCAATTTCAAAAAAAATAAATCTATAAAAATTATGGCAATATTGGAGAAATACAAAGCCCCATTTTTGACACCATTTGCTTTTCGAAGAGATATGAAATAAATTCCCACATAATTTGGAGTTACTATGGAATTATTTGATCAGCAGGAAAAGAAAATAAACATCCTAACCCAGCCTCTGGCCGAGCGCATGCGGCCCAAAACCCTGGAGGAATTCATCGGGCACACAGAACTCACCGGTAAAGGTAAATTGCTGTACAAACTATACACTCAAAAGAAGATGGTCTCAGCGATTTTTTGGGGACCGCCGGGCTCTGGAAAAACCACACTAGCCAAGATGATAGCCAATTATATCGATGCCCGGTTTTATCAGTTAAATGCCATCTCGGCCGGTGTCAAGGATGTGAGGGAGGTGATCAGCAAAGCCGAATTCAATCAAAAGCACGGTCAGAACACAGTCCTTTTTATCGATGAAATTCACCGGTTCAACAAAGGACAACAGGATGCCCTGCTTCATGCCGTTGAAAAAGGGCTGGTGATCTTTGTGGGGGCCACAACGGAAAACCCTTCTTTTGAAGTGAATTCTCCCCTTCTCTCCCGCTGCCGTGTCATCAAACTAAAAGAACTGGACCACGCCTGCCTGGAAAAAATTCTGCAAAATGCCCTGAAAAACGATGTTTTGCTGAAAACCCTATCCATAACCATTCAGCCTGATGCTGAGGAATTTCTCATCAGCAATGTGGGCGGGGATGCCCGAAAATTACTCAATGGTCTTGAAATATCAGTGGACCTTTCAGAAAAAACAAAAAACCATGTTACCGTCACCATTGATGATATCCGGAATGCCCTGCAGAAACGCAACCTGCTTTATGATAAAAAAGGGGATTATCACTATGATGTTATTTCGGCTTTTATCAAATCTCTACGTGGCAGCGATCCCGATGCAGCTGTTTATTGGATGACTGTCATGCTGGAAGCCGGCGAGGACCCGCTTTTTATTGCCCGAAGAATGATTATCGCTGCCAGTGAAGATGTGGGAAACGCCAATCCCTCAGCCCTGATGCTGGCCAGTGCCGGCCTGGATGCGGTGCATAAAGTCGGCATGCCTGAAGCCGGGATCATTCTATCCCAGGTGGCAACCTACCTCGCTTCTTCACCCAAAAGCAACGCCGCTTACATGGCCTACCAGAAAGCCAGAGAGATTGTCAATGAAACCGGGACACCCGATGTTCCTCTTCACCTGCGCAATGCCCCGACCCGGCTCATGAAGGATGAAGGATACGGAAAAGAATATAAATATCCCCATGATTTTCCTGGCCATTTCACCAAACAACAATATAAACCGGACAAGTTTAAAAATATCAAACTCTACGAACCAACGGAAATCGGGCGGGAAAAAGGACTAAAGGATTACCTGGAAGAGATTTGGAAATGAACCCCAAAGCCAAAGGCCTCCTCTTCGTGCCGATAATTCAGATTTCCAGATTGGTCATCTCATCAGTTATGGTGAAATCATAGTCCGGGTACTTATAGACAGCAGCCCGGGGTTCCGCAGCACCGACCGAATATCCATAGATGGATTCATATTCTGCCGGGTCCTCGCCCATATCTTCAATCTGGTTTAAATAATGATGAATTGATTTAGATTCGATGATAATTAATTTCCCCATTTTTTCAATAATTGGGCTGTGGTGCCGGTTGCTGTCATGGTCAAACTCCAGTATTCTGCGACCGTCTTTGGTAATGCCGACTACCTTGAAGTTCAGGCTTTTTCCCACAGCCGGAATATTCAATACATTGGTGTCTGTGGCCAGGAAGGGCAAATTGTCCTCAGATCTCAGGTTGTTGATATTCTCTAAAATATTTTCTGCGTCCTGGGCCATGGTTTCGATAATGTCATTGTGCCGGTCCGTGATTTTTCCAATGACTTTTTCTTCCAGGGACTCCTGTATGGCCCTGGCATTGGTCGCAAAACTGTGCTGATTTTCCATATAGCCTTTACAGGTAAAAGTGTAATAGGTCAAAATTCCCACATCATTGAGGGTTTTTCGCAATTTTGCCGTATGCCCTCGTCTGGAAGCGGCGGTAGTGAAGACCAGTTGATTGGTGATGATCCAGCCGGCTGCAAAAATTTTATTGATTGCCCGTTCACTGATGGGCGTAATTTCCAGGGGTGATTGAAAATGGGTCTGAATGACAAATTGCTTGACGCCGATTTTGGAGGCTTTTTGTTTAAATTTTGCCAGCACACCGCACATTTCGTCATTAATCTTGTAGGGCAAATAGGCCAGTAACCGGGTGCCCAGTCTGACACGAAGCAATTCGGCATATTTTTCACCCTCTTTTCTTTTTTTGTTGGCCTCGATTTTTCGTTTGGCCATTTCATAAATGGCATCCAGTATTTGGTCGAGATTTTTCGGCGCACTCATCAAGGCATCGCCACCGGTAATGAGAATATCCCGCAGTTGGGAATCTCGCTCAAAATATTCCATCAGGATTTCCAGTTTTTGGTTCCAACTACTTTTAGGCTCCAGTTTTTTCAGATCAAAATTCAGGTGGCCGCTTTGAAAATCATACATTCTCTGACAGGAGGCGCACAGTCCGCCACAGGCGCGGCCAACCGTATCAGGAATCAGAATAGCCACTTCGGGATAGCGCCGATGAATATTATGTTTTGTCGGTAGGAGCCAGCCAGCTGCATTGGGCTTTCCGGGTTCTACGACATCCTCTTTTTCCCAGGCTGTGATATGTCCGTATTCTTCCACCAATTGCCTGGAATAGATGATATAGTCCCGAATCACATTGTCAGCACCCGCCGCAGAAAATGGCGTATCGACTAGTAAAAGGGTCAGATAATAGGGATTGACAAAAAAGGGAATGCCCTTTTGCCGGGCATTATATAATATCTCCATGGTTTCTTCTGAAAGGGAGTAATCCAGCAGTTGATTGAGCAAATCAGGATCCCGAACAGCAAATTTGAGATGAAAGGCATAATCATTCCACCACTCCCGGACCTTCCAGTATTTTTCTTCCTGGGACATTCCTTCTTCAAATTTATATTTTTCAGATTGAAATACGCCACTATCAAATTTTTTGATAAAAATATGGATAATCCTCCGTTTATTGCGAATATGTTCATCCCGAATCTCGCGGTCAAGTCCGGTGGGGTATCTTTCCATCCAGGAGCAGACTTGTTCCTTTGCTGGAATTTCTCTGATTAAAGTCCCGTTGTACTGTCTGAAAAGCATCAACATATCCATAAAAAAATCAGCATTGGCCTCTCCCCGCTTTTTGTGAAAGCCGGTCCATAATTCTAAAAAAGGATCGGAAATGATTTTACGACCGTCAAAATTCAAATCCACATAGGTCTCTCCCGCATGATCGATGTAATCTAGAATTCTGACAGCAGCCACCTCCTGCCATTTTAAATCTTCAAAATTTTTGTGCTCATAGTGTTCCTGCTGAAAAAAGGGAGGAATGTTTGGATTATACTTTTGTTTGTCAAGTATATAGGCCCTGAGAGATTGTTTGAAATTCTCATAATTTTGGGATACTATCAGAAGGCTTTCAAGAAAGGGGTTTTCCAATATAATCTGATTGATCAATTTAAGTGATTTTGCGCTGAGAGCAATTTTTTCTCTGAATTTTAACTCTGTCATTATTTCACAAACCCTTTGTAATTAGCATTTTATCATATTGTATATTCGGTTTACCGAAAGTGGGTAAATCTAAAGAAAACTTTTCATTTATCAAATCTTCTTTGTCTTTCGAAGATTTACCGGGATTCCTGAATTTATTTTACAATGACCCAATAATTTTCCTGATTTTTAAAATTAGTTTTAATAGTTTATAGATTGATTTATATAAGCAATTTATGGAGAAATAATGAGTGACCAAGTCAAGATAAAAACTGAAAATTTGCGACAATTTACAAAAATGATTTTGGGAAATTTTATTAGTGAACAGGATGCCCGGATCACAGCCGATGTTCTTCTTGCCGCCGATGTGCGCGGGATTGAGTCCCATGGTGTTGCCAGGCTGCAGCGGTACATTAGCGGACTGAAACAGGGCGTTATTTTACCCATCGGAGAAGCAAAAATAATCAAAGAGACCCCGGTTTCCATTGTTGCCGACGGCCAGGGCGGGATGGGTCAGCCGATAACCTGCAAAATCATGGAAAAATGTATCGAGAAGGCCCGGACACATTTCATGTGCTTTGCTTCTATTCGCAATTCCAACCATTACGGCATCGCCGGCTATTACACCAAAATGGCCTTGGAAGAAAATATGATCGGTATTTCCCTGACCAATTCAGCCCCGCTGGTACTGCCGACTTTCAGTAGTGAGGCTGTCATCGGGACCAATCCGATTTCGATTGGCATTCCGGCCCAAAAGCACAGGCCTTTCCTGCTGGACATGGCAACTTCAACAGTCCCGCGGGGAAAACTGGAAGTCTATGCCCGAAAAAATAAACCTATGCCCGACAGCTGGGCCACCGATGAAAAAGGTATTCCCTCTGTAGATCCGTCTCTGGTTTTGCACAATATGGTCCATCGTATTGGTGGCGGCTTGTTGCCTTTGGGCGGTGGTGGTGAATTGACAGGTGGTCACAAAGGCTTTGGCCTGAGTGCCGTGGTGGATATTTTTTCCGGTGTGCTCTCTTCGGGAAAATTGGGCAAAGATGTTTACGGTGAAAAGGGAAAGCCGGCCGGCGTCTGTCATTTTATCGGTGCAATCCACCCCGATGCCTTTTGTGGCCTGAAGGAAATCAGCAGCAATATGGATGATTACATTGATATGCTCAAATCCAGTCGGCCTGCCGAAGGTGAAGATTATATTTATGTGGCCGGGGAAAAGGAATATAGAAATGAAGAAAAAAATGCACAGGAAATGTGGCTTCAGGACAAGGTATTTCAAAATCTCAGGGACCTTGGAAAAGAATTTGGGTTAACATTGCCGTCACTTTGAAAATGAAACACTTTCTTTTAATACTGACTTTTATCCGGCTGATTTCCTGCACCAGCCAGGAAAATCCAATTTTTATAAATTTTCAGAACAAACTGGCTAATATCTCCAATGAGAAGGACCGACAGATTTGTACAGACCGGTTTTTAAAAAAATTATCCCGAAAAGACTATCCAATTTTCGAGAATGATTCAACCATAATCCTGCTTTACAAAGGCAATGCAGAAAAAGTGGAAATGATTGGCGATGTAAACTACTGGACCCATCCCAGCGCATTTACAAACCTGGCGGCCACAGACCTCTTTTTCCTGCGGCAAAAAATTCAAAAAAACAGTCTGCTGGAATATTGGCTGATTATCGACGGAACCGAGATACAAATTGACTCACTGAACCAGTACAAAGTCAGGAATGAATTTGGCTATGCCTCCCAGATCGTCGCCCATAACAATCCTTTTTATTTGAACCAATTGAAAAAGGCCGATGAAAAATTGTACAAAAGTTATCTTGTGCCAATTCAAAATAACCAGTATGTCAAAATCCACATCTACTTTCCGCCTGACTATAATGATTATGACCATTTTCCTTTGATACTTTTCCTGGATGGGAAAAAATACATTGATTTGGGAGACGCACCGATTATTATCAATAATATGATCTCATCGGGCAAAATCAAGAAAGCCGTCGCTGTCTTTGCAGAAATCGGTTTTGAGGAAAATGCAGAGGCTCCAACAATCGATAAATACGGAGCAATCTCAAAAATAATTATTGGCCCTATTTTGGAATTTGTTACCAGCCGGTTCAATATTGAAAACAATCCGGAAAACCGTTTACTGGTCGGAAAATCCATTTCCGGCGGCGTGGGTTTTCTGACTGTTTTTGAAAACCCAAACCAGTTTGGAAATGTTTTTATTCAATCGGGTTATTTTTCGGCGGATAATTTTTTTCTGATCCAACTCATTGAACAAAATTACCGAAAAAATATCAACTGTTATTTTCAGATCGGCATCTATGAAAGAAATGTCTCCCATATGATCATTCCGCCGGCTGAAACTGATTTTTATCAGGTGAACAGGAAATTTGTGGCTTTGCTCAGGGCCAAAGGTTACCCTGTGGTTTTGAATGAATATGCAACAGGCCACACCTGGGGTAATTGGAAAAACCATCTTTCAGAAGGATTAATTTACTTTCTGGGTAATCACGATAATTAATTCTCAAAAAAGGCATCAACTCCCGGATAATGAAATTTCTTTTTAGCGATCGTCTGTGGATAAATAAAATATTCAGCCTCACCGGTTGTGCACAGATTTCCTTTTCCGTCATAAAGTTTCACAGAAAAAATAGCATTCCTTTTATCGCTGGACTTCAAGCAGCTTTCCAGTGTGATCATTCCGTTGCTGATATAAACAGGTGAAAGGAAGGAAGAGGACAATTTTTTAGTTACCCCTGCGGTTTCCAAAAAAATATAGACGGACCAGGCCGCAATTTCATCAATCATGAGGGTCTGAATGCCACCATGCAATACATTGGTGTAACCTTCAAACTGGTGCCGGGGCTGCCATTTTGAGATTAGGGCCTTTCTCTCTTCATCATATTGGAATTCCAGATGCAGGCCGTGGCGGTTTCCGGAGGAGCAGCCAATACAATTACTGACAAAGGGATTGATCATTTTCTTCATACCGAACCTCAGGTAGCAAGATAATGGAGATTATAATTTTTAAGTTCGCTGTCGTGTTTTTTGGGGTTGTCAATCATGGTGCCCAAAAACTGCCAAAATTCCGCAGAGTGGTTTGGGTGTTTCAAATGAGCGAGTTCGTGTAATATGACATAGTCGATCAATTGATTGGGTAATTTCATCAGGTTCAGGTTGAGATTGATATTGCTTTTAGATGAGCAACTACCCCATCGGGTTTTTGCATTTTTGATGGAGATACTTCGAATTTTCAGCCCGTGTTTATGGGCAAACATCTGAGATCGCGGCACCAGGTACATTTTGGCCTCTTTCCGATATATTTCACGCAGGACCCGGCGAATGATGTCTTGCGTCTTTTCATTTTCGGTTTCCATTTTATCGGGCAACAGCAACTGAAAGTGTTTTTCCTTACGTTTCAGCCGGAAATCTTCACCCGAATGATAATCCAGGCTGAACTGATGAAATTTTGTTGTATAAATCCGACCGGTAATATACTGGTCACGTTTAATGTTTCGGGCCTTTATTTTTTCTTTTATTTCCAGGATTTTGTCTTTATTTGAGAGTAAAAAATCCAGTGCTTCTCGGTAGGATGCATAATAGGGAATTGTAACAAATATTTCACCGGAGGGCTTTGCAGTAGCCCGTAATCTTTTTGATTTTCTATGCTTACGGACGATGATATCTCCGATATCTTGCAATTGATAGTGTTTCATTTCATCTGTCTTATTGAAAAAAAATTCTCCCGATAATACAGGAGAATTTTTGATGGGTTAATTGGTTTGTTATTTTAATTGTCCATTAATTTTTCAACTTCTTTGGCTTTGGAGCGGCGTCCGGCACGAATATACCGACTGATGGCTTCTTCAAATAGTTCATTTGCTTTTTCCAGGTCACCTTCGGCTTTTTTATCCAGGGCAGCTTCTTTCAGGTACATGGCTGATTCTTCCCAACGTCCGGTGTTTTTTAATTCTTCTGCCAGGGATATGAAGTCTTTTTTATCACTAACACCAGCCACCTGACCGGCGAGGGCGGATTCGATGGAGGGAATGAGTTTTTCATAGATTGCAGACTTTGCCTGAATATCTGCTGCGCCGGCTGCCAGATAATCTTCTTTCACCTGAATGGTCAATTCACCGGTCAGGCCAATGACAGGCACCTCCGGTTTGTGTTTTTTCAGCATTTTGAGGGTTTGCAGGCCATCCATTCCCGGCAGATTGTGGTCCAGAATGACTAGATCAAATTCTTCTTCTTTAAACAATCGGACGGCAATTTCCCCATCTTCGGCTTCGATGATCGAATATTCTTCAGCACTGAGATATTCTTTTAATGCATCTCTCAGCAATGCTTTATCATCGATTAAAAGTATTCGTTTTTTTCCCATTTTACATTCCTTTCAAATTATATTAAATCTAATTTTATCATGAAAGTTGTTCCAACTTTTTCCTGGCTTCGGACGGATATCTCACCACCATGATTTTCAACAACTTTTTTGCAAATCATAAGCCCCAGGCCTGTTCCCTGCTGCCCTTCCCATTTGGTATAATCGGGCCGCCATATTTTGTCAAGGTAATCTGCCGGGATACCGCAGCCGGTATCAGAAACATTAATTATCACTTTATGGTCCACTTTTTCCGTTGTGACGGTTAGATTTCCCTGAAAATCCATGGCTTTTGCAGCATTTTCAAAAAGGTTGACAAAGACCCGCAACATATCTTCCTGGCTGGCACTGATTATCAGCGGTTTATCGGATAAATTTTCACTGACAAAAAGGCTGAGATTGCGCCCTGCCGCAGAATCATTAAAAAGATGGAGTGCATCTTTGATCAATTCATTAATGTCCACATCTTTTTTATGGGCATTTTCACTGTCAATAGCCAAACCGAGGTATTTTAGTTTTTGTCCCAATTCCTTGAAGAAACCGAGTAATTTTTCGATAGATTTTCCTTTTTCTAAGGATTTTTCCAGATAATCTTTTATTTTGTTCAGATCAATTTCTTCCTCATTATCCAGTGCCTGTTTGACTTTAATATCCGCCTTTTCAATTTGCTTGATCAGCATCTGAAGGCGGAGCATCAGGGAGGCGTAATAGCTGCCGGACATATCATGTCCAACGCTTTTGACGATGAGTCGGCTTTCTTCAACAGCCTGCTTTCTGAGTTCGGACAATTTTTCATTTTCGAGCCGGGAATGCTGCCATTGAAAGCCTTTGTTGATCCGTTCAAAAAACATATCTGTATATTCGACTACTGCATGTTTCTGAATGAAATCCTTGGCGCCCAGGCGCAGAGAATCCACTGCATTTTCAATCGTAATTTCACCTGTCAGAACAATGACATAGGTCTTGTTGATCAGTTTGTCTTCCAATAATTTTTTAAGAAAATCCAACCCGGAAATATTTGGCATTTTCAAATCCAGTAAAATGACTTTATACTCTTTTTCATGGACAACTTTGAGCCCTGCCACCGGGTCTGTGATAAAATCAACGGACCATTCTTTTTCTTCCAAAATCTCCTGGATACTTTCGCAAAAAGTCAAACTGTCATCAATCAGTAAAATATCTTTTTCAAACATAATTATCTTTCCGATATAGGTAATTCAAAAATGATTCGTGTGTATTCTTCGCTATCGGCGAAACTGATGCTGCCGTTATAATTTGATTTTACAATTTCAGATACAACATCCAGGGAAAACTGGTAGGGCCCATAACTTTTTATTTCGCCGAACATTTCACTCATGGATTTTCGTTTTATTTCTACTCCGGATTTATTATCCACGCCAATGATCGAAGTCTTGAGAATTTTGTTTTCACTGATCTGGGATGATATTGTGACTTTTGAGCCATAATGGCGAAAACGGTAAATAGCCAGAGAAACCAGTGTAATCATGACTTCGATGATTTCATTGGGATCGACTTTGATTTCAGGAAATTCCTGGCTGTTGATTTTTCGATCCACAATGACTTTATTGGCCATCAGCTCATTGGTCAAAAACAGTAAACTTTCGTCAATTAATTCCTCCCAGGTTCTTTTGACATGTAAGAAACCTGCTTTTGTTGAAAATTCCTGTAAAATACGTACTTCATTGCTGACTTTTTTAAGATTATTTTGAATTTTTACCAAGCGTTCCCGAAAATCCGCCATTTCTCTGTTGTCGGATTTTTCAATTTTTTTGAGAATATTATTGATGCCAAGTTGCGTTTCGGTAAGCGGGTTTACAACATCATTCGGAATTCTCATTGCAAGCGTTCCCAGGGCTGTTAAGCGCTGACTTTTCATGGTTTTAATGGCAGAATATTTCATGGAATCCACAAATTTAACATTTTCTATTGCCACAGAAATCATATCCGTTAAAATCTGCAGATATTTTTCATCATCTTCAGTAAAGTAGCTGTTGAGGGAAATTTCATTGGGTATTTTATTATAAAGTTTGATAGCACCGATTGTCTCATCTTTGATATTGATCGGTACACCCAGGAACGTCACTCGGTCACCATATTTCAGATGGTCTTTTATCTGATTGCGGTACTTCCCTTTGTATTCCGGCAATTCCAGGACATTTTTTGATCGTATGACACGGTTGTCCTTGACAATAGTACCCGTCAATCCTTCTCCAATCTTGTGTTCAGCTTTATCAATCAAATCCGAAGGTATGCCATATCCACCTTTTAATACGAGAACATTTTTATTTTCATTTTTTCGCAGATAAATTTCACAGGTCTCCGAACTTATGGTTTTGGCCGTATTTTCCGCTACAAAGGATAGTAATTCGTCTAATTCAAAGTAAGACAATATTTGCGTTCCAACTTTCATCAACAATTCAAGATAATTGGTTTTTCTTTTCTCCTGACGCAAAAATTCAGAATTTTCAATGGCCATGGCGACATATTTTGCGATCATCAGAAATATTTCCAGATCCGATTTGGAAAAATTGCTGGTGTCGGAAACCGTTCTGATGACACCCAGCAGTTTTTTATTTTGGGACAAAATCGGCACAGCCATAAAAGATTTTATTTCAGAAGTTCCTGATTCAGAAAATTTTCCGACCCAATTGATATCCGGATATTTTTTGGCAAGTTTTGAGGAGTTGGATTTTTGCATATCTTTTAACAATAGGGGTTTGGCATGTTTAAACACCCATCCAGTCAGGCCCTCTCCACGACGATATTTAATTTCATTAAAATTTTCCGGTAAGGCCACACTGGTTCGGACTAATTGAATACAATCCTCATATTCATTATAAAGAAAAACTGAACACCCTTTCCAATTAAATGCCGAGGGGATGATATCAACAGTCCTTTTGAGGATTTTTTCCTGTGAATGCTCTCTGAATACAGAAGTTACCTCTAATAATTGTTCAATGGTTAATTTTGGCAAAAGGTGACTCCTTCCTCTAAATTTGACAAAAAATGTCTTCGTTTAAAATAAGGAAATTTCAATTTGAACTCAAACCTTTTTATAGGAAAATTTTATTTCATTAGTATTGTTTAGATGATTGATTTACTTTTTGTCATAAGTGATATTAAAAACTATAAAAAGATCAATAATAAAAAATCAAAAATTATGTGCAATCTGCTGGTTTTTAATCCTTTAATACTTTTCAACAATTTAATGAATTTATCTTTCTGCAATTCAAATTTTAAAGTAAATTTCCGCAATTTTTAAAAAGGTATCATTATGAAAGTTGCAATCATATATAATCGCGATTTTTCGAAAGTTATCAACAAGTTTGGCATGCAAAACAAAGAAAAATACAGCCCGGAAACCGTCAAGGCAGTGGCCAAGGCACTGGAGGATGGAGGCCATAATGTCAATATCATTGATGGCAATATGCACATGATCGAAGAACTTCAGGAATTCATGCCCAAGGTTGTCGAAGGCGAACGAATGGGCCTGGTCTTTAATATGGCCTATGGTATTCAGGGAGAAAGCAGATATACACATATTCCTTCTATTCTGGAAATGTTGGGAATTCCTTATGTTGGTTCAACACCTGCCGGACATGCCTTGGCACTGGATAAGGTAAACACAAAAATTCTATGGCAAAAATATAACATCCCAACACCCAATTTCTGGGTATTTAACAGTGCCGACGAAGATATGAGCACCGTGGAATTTCCAGTTATTGTAAAACCCAAAATGGAATCTGTTTCCTTTGGTCTGCGCATTGTTCATAATATCGAAGACCTTAGGAAAGCTGTTGATTTTATTGTTAATGAATATTTACAACAGGCTCTAGTGGAACAATTTATTGCCGGTCGGGAGTTTTGTGTCGGCTTGCTTGGAAATAATCCCGTAGAAGCTTTCCCTGTTCTGGAAATTGACTTGGAAAATGACCCTAACGCAATACAGACAATGGATAACAAAAAGAGTAAACCAAGAGCCAAAATCTGTCCAGCCAACATCAGTAATGATCTGACAAAAAAAATGCAGCAAATCAGTAAAGACGCATTTAATGCTTTGCATTTAAGAGACTTTGCAAGAGTTGACATCAGACTTAGTGAAGAAGGAAGAATCTATTTATTGGAAATCAACTCAATGGCTTCACTTGGAAGAACTGGCTCCTACTTAAAGGCAGCCCAATCCGTGGGTTATGACTTTTCCTCACTGGTTAATAAAATGCTTGATGTTGCCTCCAATCGGTATTTCACTAATTATTTTACTGAAGAAGGTGCTGCATTTTACACCACAAAATTTCCTCTCAGAACAAGGATAAGTGGGTATTTACGAAGCCAACAAATTATGACAGAAAAATTTCTTTCCAAAATTGTTAATAAAAACTCCTATGTCAGGAATGTAGAAGGTGTCAATGAAATCGGACAAATGGTTATCAAAGAATTTACTCACCTGGGTTTTTTTCAAAAAATCTTTCCAAGAATTGAAGTCGGCAACATTGTTCTTTTGAGCAATACTCCGGATTTTCAGTATGATTTCCTTTTCCTGACACACTTAGATAATTCTGAAAAACTCTCTCAACAGGATTATTTTAAATTGACAGAACAAAAATTATTTGGCACTGGAATCTGGGAAAATAAAGGTGGGCTTGCCATTTTGGTTTCTGCACTCAAAGCGTTGAAGTACACTCGAAAATTGCAAAAGAAAAAAATTGGCGTGCTCATTACAAGTGACGATAATTTAAAAGGAAAATTTGCCCAGGAACTTATTATTGAAATTTCACAAAATGCCAAATACATCATTGGTTTAAAAGGTGCTTTCTTGGATGGTGGCTTGGTAACCACCCGATCAGGGGCTGCAGTTTATCGTTGTGAGATGAAATTGTCCGATACTTCTTGCGCTGAAAATGTACCCATCGCTCAAGGGATTTTTCTGCAATTTTTAAAAAAATGTGTAGGCCTTACGGATATCCAGAAAGGCTTTGTAGTTACAATCAATAAAAATACTATGGAATCAAATATCAATAATCACTACGCCCACGCCGAAGTACAAATGAGCATCAGGTATCAAGTAGCCAATGACATTGAAGAATTCGATAAATCAATCAGGTCTTTCATCAGTAGCAAAAACCTAAAAAAAGTTGATTTTCAGATCAAGAAACAAGAAAGCCGACCTGCGTTGGTTTCCAGTAAAACCAATGAAGATTTCTGGTTAAAGATCAAATCCATATCCAATCAACTTGATATTCGATTATTGGAAGAACATCGATGGAGTTCATCAGATATTGGTTTTGCTGACCATACAAAACCCGCTATTGACGGCTTGGGCCCGATTGGTGCAAAACCACAGCAAAATCCAGAATACATTCTTAGACACAGCCTACTTGAAAGGGCTTTGTTGCTGGCAATGATTATTAATGATGTAAATTAAATGTTTCTACTTGGAACAAAATGAATTATCCATTGTTTTACAAAAGGATTTTCACTAAACTTTAAGGCTGAAAACAATATTCAATGAAAGGCAAAAATGGCTAAACAACATAAAAGAGACGAAGAAAAAAAATATTCTCAGCCCTATGATCAGAAACTCTTTGTTAATTGTGATTCTTGCGAAGGGAAAATGCTTTACAGAAAAGGAAGAATGCACAATGAAAAGGTTTATTATCTAATTTGTAACGATTGCGGAAATTATCGCAAAATTACAGAAGAAGAGTATAAACAGAAAATAATGGAAGTTACAAATAAAAGTGAATAGAAAAAATTTACTTATAACTTCAGCTTTAAAAAACGAATTAGCCCCAATTAAAAACAATATCCATACTTCAGAATATTCCAATCTTAACATACATTTTTTTATATCCGGCATAGGAAAGGAAAATGTTTTGACCAGATTGGACAAACAAACAAAAATAAATCAATTTCAAACAATTATTAATATCGGAACCGCTGGTAGTTTATCTGATAAATTTCAAATTGGAGATATAGTATTCCCATCAACTTTTCTAACTTTGTTAAATAATACTTTACTCAAAATTGATTTCAAAAATCTACCTTTTATTCAAGATAATCAGATTGAATATCTCAATATTTTTACTTCTGATTCTCCAATAAATGACATTAGTAAAAAAGAAAATTTAAAGAAGTACGCAAAAATTGTCGATATGGAAAGTTATTGGATTTCAAAAATTTGTGCATATCAGAATCTTGAATTTTATTGCATAAAAGTCATATCCGATTATGCAGAAAATATTTCTATGTCACAATTCAAAGAAAATCTGAGCAACTACGCCAAACTTCTTATTAAACCGGTAAAAAAATTTCTTGAGGCCTATGACAAATGCTAAACAATAGTCATAAACCCAATGTGTCTGTAATCATTCCAACATACAACAGGGAGCAATTGCTTGAAAGAGCAATCAAGTCGGTTTTAGAGCAGACATATAAAGATTTTGAACTGATTGTCATCGATGATGGATCAACGGACAACACCAGTCGAATCCTGAGAAAATATAAAAAAAAGATCATAAGTTATTCTACACTGCATTCAGGCGTATCAGCTGCCCGAAATTTCGGCATCAACAAATCTCATGGCGAATGGATTGCACTCTTGGATTCCGATGATTATTGGTATCCTCAAAAATTAGAAAAACAAATTCAATGGTTAGAAAACAACTCAGATTACAAAATCCAGCAAGTTGGAGAAAAATGGATTCGCAACGGCAAGTTTGTTAATCCGATGAATAAGCATCAGAAATACCATGGATGGATTTTCGCACAATGCCTGCCCTTGTGCATTGTCAGCCCCAGTGCAGTGATCATTCACCGGTCAGTTTTTGATGATATCGGGCTCTTCAATGAGAATATGCCAGTCTGTGAAGATTATGATCTTTGGCTGAGAATCTCCCGCAAATATCCCATCGGCCTGATGGAAGAATTTCTAATAGTTAAAACAGGTGGACATGATGATCAATTATCCAGAAAATTTTGGGGAATGGATCGATTCAGGGTCGAATCACTTGAGAGACTTTTAAATGAATATTTAGCAGATTGGCAACGTGAACTTGTAATCAAAGAAATTGTTCACAAATTAGAAGTCCTGAATCTGGGAAGAGAGAAGCGAGATGGTTTGCCAAATATTTTTGGGCCAAAGCTAAACGAGTACAGAAAGATTATGATAAATGAAAATTACAAACTGGCCCAAACATCGTTGTAAAATTTCAAAAACGAATTATAACTACATCTTCAATATTCAAAATTCAATCACAAAACCGTCAGTTTTCATTAAACCCTTTTTAGCTAAAATAAATAATGATACAGCAGAAATATTGATTGGTCATTTTAGAGAATTTCAGGATTCTGAATTGCCAATTTATCCGCTATCTGATAATATAAATTCTTTTGAATTACTCAAAATTATTACAGATTATTATCTCTCTGATCAAGAACTTAACTTTCAGATCATCTCCAATATCCTGAATTATATGGATGGAATTGAAACAAAAATAGAAGACAAAAAGAGATACATATCAGAAAAATTGCACCTCAGTCCAAAACCAAAAACAATTGAAACTTTCAAAAAATTTTCATTAATCCTGCCCCAAATATCAGATTATCTTGTTGAAAAAAAAGCACCCCTTAAAGTCTGGGAATATCTTACTATTTTAAATGAAAATGATCAAAAAATATTTTTAAAATTAATTAAGACTTTTAAGCCTTCTATGAGTAATTTTCTCGAGATTGTTGAAAATATCGCAGAATTAATCCAACTCCAAAAAGAGGGTGATATTATACATCAGATTGATAAAATTATAAACAGTAATTCACCGCAACCACTCATGCAAATTAAGGAGACAATAGTACAGCTGAGATACCCTGTTTTATCAGCTCATCGTAAAGATATTTTGGAAATTTTTGCAAACCTTCAAATACCAAACAATTTGACGATCCACTTTGACACAAATTTCGAAAAAAAAGAAATCCATGGATCCTTTACGATTTGCAATAATGATGATATCCTGAAACTTCAACATTTTTGCAGAGAAATAAATATCGACAACCTTAAAAATATTTTAAAAAAATTATAGTTAAATCTATGGATATAAACAAAACCATAAAAAAAATATATATTTCTAAATCTTCATCGGGTAGCGAGGTTACCAATCTTATCCTTCAAGACCATCCAACTGCCGAAAAAATTTACCTAGAAAATGATACCCTTCCTGAATTTTTCGAAAACCCAAAACAGGTTCTCTGGCTGACACAATCCAAAGGCGAAATCGTCAAAGGATGCCCCGGAACAAATAAATCCTATCTTTGTTGCCGTTATCAGGTTATCAACCATACACTCAATTGTCCCCTCAACTGCACCTATTGCATTTTGCAATTTTATCTCAATCAGCCAGCCACAATTATCTATACCAATTATGATGATATTATCCATGAGCTCAAAAAAAAATTAAATTCCCAGCCCAACAGGTTTATCAGAATCGGTACTGGTGAACTGGGTGACTCCCTGGCCTTGAAAGGATCAAGACTTTTTGCCGGCAAGGTGATAGAACTTTTTTCGGAAATTCCCAACGCCTTCTTTGAGATTAAATCAAAATTGACTATTACCGATGATTTGCTAAATATCCCTCACAAAGGAAATATAGTTTTTTCATGGTCAATAAATCCTCAGGAAATCGTCAATCGTGAAGAAAGTATGGCTGACCCGATCACCTTGCGTCTCCAAAAAGCAAAACAGGCGCAGGACAAAGGTTTTCTGACAGGATTTCATTTCGATCCAATCCTTAATTATGAAAATTGGCAGGAAATCTACGGCTCTGTTATCGACCAACTATATTCAACAGTGGATCCGAATAAAATACCATGGATCAGTTTGGGGTCTCTTCGGTTTCCGCCATCAATGAAGGAAAAGATCATCGATCGATATCCCGACACTCAGATTCCTTATGGTGAAATGATTAAAGGGATGGATGGAAAAATGCGCTATGCCAGGCCTGTCCGTGTTCCTATTTATCAATTTATCTACAATAAACTAACCTCCATTTCTAATCCTCCTTTCATCTACTTTTGCATGGAATCTCCTTTGGTCTGGCAGGAAGTCATGGGTTTTGCACCCAAAAGTAATGATCATTTGGATTGGATGTTTGCTGATTCAATTTTTAAAAGATTCAATCTGAAATCAGATCCGCCGGAGTTAGAAAATTATCGGGATGCTTTGAACCTTGACAACACTGAATTTTGAAAAAACCATAAAAACTATTTTTTTTTAATAAAATTCGACACTCCATAATAATTATTTTAAACCATTATTAACTAGCAATTTATATTCTATTTACATCAATACTTTATAATTCGCACATGATTTTAAGGTTAATTTATGTTGAATAAAATTTGTCTCATCCTTTTATTATTTTTTTCTTTGTTAAGACCATCAACAATTTCAAACATCATTATTAAGGGAAGTGGCGCTACCTTGCCATACCCATTGTATGAAAAGTGGATCGAAGAATTTTCCAGGATAAGTGACATCAAAATCATATATGAACCCCTGGGTTCCGGACAGGGAATCAAGGATGTTCTTAATGAACGAGTTGATTTCGGAGGAACCGATATTTTCCTCAGTGATGAAGAATTAAATAGTATTGAAGATGAAATTATTCATATTCCGACTTGTATCGGTGCAATTGTATTTACGTACAATCTGCCCGTTGAAACTCCGATAAACATCAGTAAGAAAGCCCTGGTCCAGATCCTGACCGGAAAAATTAAAAAATGGAACAATTACCTGATTCAAACAGAAAACCCGAATATCATCCTGCCTGACAAAGAAATTACACTCATCCATCGCTCGGATGATAGCGGAAGTACATTTTTGTTGACCCATTTCATGAGCAAAATAAGTAAAGACTGGCAGAGAAAATATGGATATGGAAAAAACTTTCAATGGGAAACCGGTCTGGGTGTCGAAGGGAATGAAAATGTCGCAAAATTTGTTAGCAAAATACCCGGAAGTTTGGGATATATCTCATACACTTACGCGAGAGAGCACAACCTGCCCGTTGCCAAAATTGAAAATAAAAACGGCAATTATGTATTGCCCACCGTTGAATCAATCCGGAAATCTGCTGAAACCAATATTCCCGATGACGTACGTATCCTTCTAATCGATTCAGACAATGAATTTTCCTATCCTATCAGCACTTTTAGTTATATTATTTTTAAAAGATCAAATAATTCCGAAAAATTCCAAGCCGGAACCCAATTATTTCAATGGATATTGACAGAAGGCCAAAAATTTAATGAAGAATTTTTCTTTGCCCCCATTCCGGAAAATGTAGCCGAAAAAATTTATGATTTACTAAAATGAGTTTCCAATGAAATACAAATTTCTCCTATACCTGATCATTTTTACATTACCGGTTTCGACAGTTGCTTTTAATAAAAAACTCAACATCGGAATGACAGAAAAAATCTACAATGAAGATTTAAATCAATCGATCTATAATGATTTTTTCATCAAATTAATGAAGAATATTGCAAAGCAGGAAAACTGGGATTTAAATTTTTTCTCCCTGGAAGATAATCGCAACCCGGAAACTACGGATTCAATGAAATTTGATTTGATAATTGAACCCCTTTCCACTGAAAGGAAAATAACGAATATTCGAATTTCCCATGAGAGTATTATTTCTACCTGGGCTGAGGTTTATTCAAATCCGAACATAAGAATAGAAACAATTTTTGATCTGGGTGAAAAATCTATTGGGGTTATAAAAAATTCACCTTTTGATAATAATCTTGGCGCAATTCTGAATTCCTACGGAATTTCCGGTGATTTTGTCACATTCAGCGATATCGCCACACTGCAAAAAGGTCTCGCAAAGGGTTGGGTGGACGCTGCCATCATCGACCGTCTTGAGAAAAAAAATCTCTCTCAAATAAATACAATCAGACCGACTTCAATTATCTTTGCACCAATTAGTTATCATTTCAAAACCCTTGACAACCAGGAATTATTAAAAATCCTGGAGTCTTATCTGGCCCTTGAAAAAAATGATCCCGGTTCGTTCTATTTTCAATTAGTCAACGAATTATTGGGCGTAGACCACCCAAAAGGTAAAATACCAAAACAAATTCTGTGGATCCTGTTTGGATTAATTGGAGTCGCAGGACTGCTCTTTCTGGAAAATTTTCATGTCAAAAAGCAAGTATCCCTGAAAACAACAGCACTATCCCTCAACAATAGTAAACTCCTGGAGGAAATAAATAATAGGAATAGAATAGAAAAAGAATTGATGGATGCAAAAGTCCAGGCTGAATCCGCGAACCGTGCAAAATCAGAATTTCTGGCAAATATGAGCCATGAAATCAGGACGCCCATGAATGCAATTATCGGATTCACAGAATTATTATCCCAACATATAAAAGACGATGAGGGAACAGAATTTTTAAAATCAATCAAAGCTGCCGGCAATACTTTATTATCCTTAATCAATAATATTCTGGACCTTTCAAAAATAGAATCCGGTAAAATGAAGATTACCAGGGATTTTATTGAAATAAGTCCGCTCCTGTCTGATATTAAATTAATTTTTGAAAAACAAATCGAACAAAAAGGTCTGTCCCACCAGTTTTTACTCAACGACCCCTTTGCTCCCCTCCTTTACCTGGATGAAATTCGTCTTAAACAGGTTCTTATTAATATTATCGGAAACGCCTTAAAATTCACACAACAAGGTACAATAAAAGTAGACTTGCAGGTGGTGGAAAACGGACATGAAAATCAACGGGATTTTGTCATCAGAGTAGAAGATACAGGTATAGGCATTCCGTCAGATCAGCATAAATTAATTTTTGAAAGTTTTACCCAGCAGGATGGTAAAAGCACAAGAAAATACGAAGGTACCGGACTCGGTCTGGCAATTTGCAGTAAACTGGTCACTTTGATGAATGGCCGAATTGAACTTGAAAGTCAAGTCAATGTCGGCAGCACATTCAAGATTGTTTTTGAGAATGTCGAAGCAATGCCCCGAAATATTCACAAAAAGCCTGAAAACCTCCCCGAAATACAAACAAATTTCAAAGGCCAGAAGGTCCTCATTGTGGACGATATACAGTCGAACCGGATTGTTCTGGGAAAAATACTGACACGATATAATTTGTCTGTCATCTACGCAAAAAGTGGGAAAGAAGCAATTGATCTATTAAAATCGGACCTCCCCGCTTTGATTATTATGGACATCAAAATGCCGGAGATGAATGGAATTGAAACAGCCCAGATTATTACCTCACAGCCTCATTTTTCTGAAATCCCCATCATCGCACTCTCAGCTTCAATGAAAAATGACCATAATATTGCCAGCCTGGAAATTTTTAAAAGTTTTCTTTCAAAACCTTTTATAACCGAAGAAATCATCCATGAATTAAAAAAGTACCTGGATTATCATGAAATCCTAACAGAAAGAAAATCTGGCACTGAAGAAAACACGGAACAGGAAAGACCTTCAGAATTGATTCAATTTCATTCAGAAAATTATTTGCAGGAAATCCAAAAATTAAAAGAAAATATGCTCATCGATGATATTCTGGCCTTTTCAAAAAATATTCAAACCATCGGCCAACAATCCAAATCACGGAAAATCATCGATATTTCCAACCAACTCATCGCAGCCTGTTCTCTATTCAATATTTTAGAAATCAGCCACGGCCTGGATCAGTTAGCAATCCTTTTTGAAAAAAAAGAATAGCATAACTCATTGAAAATTCCTGGCTGATCTCAAAAAAACCACTAAAAACAATCTTATTTTATCAATATATTTTGTTTTAGTAGGGGAGTATTAATTCCTTCTGCTCAGGAATTTGTAAGGCTGCAGTTCTAAAAAAAATCCATCAGAAAATAGCACTGTTGCCAAAATCAGAATTCCGAAACCCAAAAATTAAAGCAAAGATTGACAATAAAATGAACAAAAACAGACCAAAAGTCGGAATTGGGGTCATTATTCGCAAAGAAGGAAAAATCCTTTTGGGAAAGCGTATCAATGCCCATGGAGAAGGGACCTGGAGTTTTCCCGGCGGACATCTGGAATTTGGTGAATCCTGGCAGGAATGCGCTCTCCGTGAAGTCAAAGAAGAAACCGGACTCCGAATAAAAAACATCAGATTTTTCAAAGCTACCAATGATATTTTCAAAAAAGAACAAAAGCATTATATCACCCTTTTCATGGAATGTGAATATGAATCCGGTGAGCTGCAAAACCTGGAGCCGGATAAATGTGAAAAGTGGGACTGGTTTGACTGGAATGATTTACCCGGCAATCTGTTTTTGCCCATTAAAAATCTGAAAGGAAAACAATGAAAAAATTAATATTCCCACTCCTGACCCTTTTTTGTACCGGCTGCATGAATATTCCCCAAAACAGGCTGCCTATTGAGGGTTTCAACATCGAAAAGTATATGGGAAAATGGTATGAAATCGCCAGACTGGATCACTCTTTTGAACGCGGCCTGAGCCAGGTGACAGCTGAATATACTTTGATAGGAAATGGCCAGGTAAAAGTGGTAAACCGGGGATATTCTCAGCAAAAGGGTCAGTGGTCACAGGCAACCGGCAAAGCAAAATTTGCCGGAGACAAAAACACCGGACACCTGAAAGTCTCCTTTTTCGGGCCCTTTTATGCTTCCTATATTATTTTTGAACTGGACAAAACAAATTATCAATTTGCTTATGTGTCGGGAAAAAACCCAAATTATTTGTGGTTTTTGTCCAGGACGCCCATCGTCAGCGAGCAAGATCAGCAGAGATTCCGCGCAAGGGCAAAAGCCGCCGGTTTTGATACTGAAAAACTGATTTTCGTCGATCATGAAGGATAACACTACCATTATCTGTAATCTCTGCCACCAAAATTGTCCTGTGCAAATCCATTTCAGCCCTGACGACTATACAATTTCCGGCCATCAATGCCAACGTGGAATTCTCTTTGTCTATCGCATCCTGGGCAACACTCCCGCCGGTTCAATCCGTCCCGGCAGTCTCTTGACAGAACAAAATCTTCAGGAAATCCTGGCCCGATGGAAATTGCAATACGAAAAAGTGCTGCCGGATATTTCCATTCAGGGAAGTCCGGAAAGGTCTGAATTTCGAATTGTGATCCAGGTAAAACCGAACAAAAGATACCTGCTGGAGCAAATCGACAGTTTATTGATTGAAAGAAAATCTGAAATAGCGGCAATCCTCAAAAATTTGGCAGACTGTCACCTGCCTGTGATTCCATATCTGAAAACTGCAGAAGATGCCTTTACGGTCAAATACAATCATAAATACTGGATGATTTCTCCATTTTGTGACGGAATTTCACTTGACAGAGCACAGTACTGGAAAGATTCATGGAGAGGAAAATCCCTGGCAGCCTTCCTGGTGGGTTTGCAAAAGGTTCCATCAGAAAAATCCCTTTTTTCGGGAAAATCCTTTTTCCTTCCTGGTTTTATCGATGACCTTTTTTCAAATATTTCAAAATACAGAAATGACCTTTACTCGCCACTCCTACCGGTTTATGAATATGTCAAGGAGACAATCTATTCAAATTATGAAAAATTGCCCGTCACTTTTTGTCATGGTGATCCGCATCCGCTGAATGTGATTTGGAATTCAGATAAAATCAAGGCCGTTATCGACTGGGAATTTTGTGGACTCAAACCAGAAATCTTCGACATGGCGCTCATAATCGGATGTGTCGGTTCTGAGAACCCAAATGCGCTTCGAAGCGATTTCCTTCGGGCCTTTCTGGACACCGCAAAATCTGAGTTAATTTCCAACGATTTATCCTGGAAAATGTTGCCTGGGTTTATTGTTGCAATTCGGTTTGCCTGGCTATCGGAATGGCTGCGCAAACAGGACCATGAAATGATCCGGTTTGAAATTCAATTTATGCAGTTTCTGAAAAAAAATCTGTCAATGATTATCCCAGGCTGATCCCGAACCTTTTCCGCAGGTTATCATCCATTCTCAATTTATCCGCCCAAAAAAGTCCGATAATTGTTTTGGAATCGGAGATTTCTCCCGAGTAGACCATTTCAAGGGCCTTATTCAAGGGAAGGGAAATGACTTCCAGGGTTTCATCATCATCGGGTAAAAGATCTGATTTCTGCAAATCCGTGGCAATATATAAGTGGATTATCTCATTGGAATAGCCGACACAGGGATGTATGGGCTGCAGCGCCACAATATGCTCGGATGTATATCCGGTTTCTTCGCCTAGTTCCCGTTGAATGGTCGTATATGCATCCTCACCGGGATCAATTTTCCCGGCGGGCAGTTCCAGCATCACCTGTCGGATTGGATAACGGTACTGCTTCACCAACAGGATTTCCCCGTCATGAACGGGGATAATAACCGCGGCTCCCTGATGTTTTATATATTCACGGGTCGAGGTGCGTCCGTTTGGCAAAAGCACTTTATCCAGAAATACCTGCAGCAACCTGCCACTGAATACTTTTTCACTGTTGATTGGCGTTTCCAAAAATTTCTTCAAAGATATCCTCACTTAATTGTTCAAACGAATAAAAACCGTGATTTTTTTTATGCGCACAATATCAATTCACCAGATTTTTGGGTTTTTCACCCTTTAGGGCAGCAATGATATTTTCTGCCACCATCACCGACATGCGACTTCGGGTCTCGGTAGTGGCCGAACCGATATGAGGCAGCAAAACAACATTTTTCAACGGGTACAATTCCGAATAAATTTTAGGTTCATCCTCATAAACATCGAGTCCTGCACCGGCGATTGTCCCCTTCTTCAAAGCTTCGGCCAGGGCCTGCTCATTGACAATGGGTCCACGCCCGGTATTGACCAGGAAAGCACTGCTTTTCATGAGTTCGAGCTCATGGGTATCCAGTAAATGAAAGGTTTCCTCGACCAGTGGAAGATGGATAGAGACGATATCCGATTCCTTCAGTAATTCTTCCAGCCCCACCCGTTTGGCTTTGGTTTCTACTTCAAAAGCAAATTTATCATAGCGACTGGAATAGATGACTTTCATATCAAAGGCTTTCGCCCTTCGGGCAGTAGCTTGTCCGATCCGTCCGGCCCCCAGAATTCCAATAGTCTTTCCCGTCAATTCCATGCCCAGCATCAAATCCGGTGCCCAGCCTTTAAATTTTCCCTGCCGGCAATATTGATCGGCTTCAACAATTCTTCTGCTGACGGCCATAATCAGCGCCCAGGCCAGGTCCGCTGTTGCATGGGTCAGCACGTCAGGTGTATTGGTCACCCGTATGCCACGCCGGGTGGCGTAATCAATGTCAATATTGTTGAAGCCAACAGCATAATTGGCAATTATTTTTAATTGCGGCCCGGCAGCATCGATAACAGCTTCATCGATTATATCGGACAAAAGGCAGACAATCGCCGATGCTCCTTTGACCCTTGTCAACAGCTCCTCATGTGTGAGATTGCGGTCTTCTTCATTGATCACCAGTTCGGAAGTGAAACTTCGCAACAAATCAAGACCGGCAGGCAATATTTTTCTCGTTATCAATATCATTATCACACCTCCTTAAAAATAAGCCCATTGGCAATTTTGCGAATGGGCTGATGACGAAAATTATCAGGGAAAGTTAATTTTTAAAAATATTCTCATAAGTTTCATGATTATCCGGATCAAGATCAATAATTCTCATTTTATCCTTTTCATTGCCATAGAGTCTTAACAATTCCGCCAGGTCCTGGGCGTGGGCGTCCAGAAAAAGATGTATAAACCGGTTTCGATTGTTGATTTTCAATTCTTCTTCAAGATAATACAACGCCTTGTCAATTTTTTCCGGTATTTCTTTCAGATTTTCAGAGGCTTCCAGATCTACGATTGTCCAGAAGTAATATTTAAATTGTCGAAAATACCTGAGTTCAGTCAATTCATCAAGGGAAGTCAGTCTTTCAGTCCAGCCGGAGGAATAATTGGACATTTGGGCCCGGGTGCCGAGACTCCTCGCCTCTTCAAATATGGAGGTTCCGCCCAAAGGTTCATAAGTGTCCATTTCTGCACCCAACAGCACCAGGGCATAAAAATCCAAAATAGTAGGCAGGGATTTTATATCCGGTGAATGGATCAGCGCTTCACTTTGGGAATAGTTGAATTTCAGGTTTTTTTCAAATAATTGCAGATCATTGGATTCAGTTACGGCAATCATCTGGCCGGAAAAACTTCGTTCTGTACCCGAAAGGGAACTGCTTTGAACAAAGATCGAAATTCTGACTGGAAGAGCAATATTATATTTATTATCGATATATTCATGGCCCTGCAGATAGTCCTTGATCTGACCGTTTAAAAATTCCAGATCACTCTTTTCCTGAGGTTTCAGATTGTCCACCTCAATCGTCACCTCAACATCTGCCAGCTGGGCAAAAAGGGCCATTGAAAACGCCAATATGAATAAAACAACCCTGAATTTCATACAACCTCCATTTATCATATTGATTTAAATATAAAAAACCTGTCGCTAATTTAAAACTATTATCCGGCTTTGGTAATTTTTCCTCTTTTGATGTAAAAAAAAATATAATTTTAAAACCAGATTTATTTTTTTTAGATTATAAAATATTATCGGAGGAACCATGAAACGCTCAATTTCAATCTTTGTTATCATATTTTATTCATTATTAATGGCAAAAGAGAAAGCCCCATCCTGGATCAGTAAGCCCCCGGCAGGGACCTTCATCGGCGTTTCCCAGGTATTGAAAAGTGAACAGGATGCGCGAACCGATGCCATCAAAGATGCAAAAAAACAGATTATCGCCACATTAGGCGGCATGATCGAAACAGAGTTTGTCGATCAGATCATTGAAGAAAATGCCAGCACTGCCAGTTTTACTGATTCCAAAGTGAAAATTGTGGCTAAAAATATCATTGCTGTAAAACCATCGGATATCTATGTTGAAGAAATTGAAGAAAAATCCGGTTTTAAGAAAACAACCCTGTACAAGGCCTATGCTGCCATCCCTTTTTCCAGGGAAAAACACGACCAGTTTATGCTGGAACTGGTGGCTGAAACCGAAAAACTGGCCAGACAACGGCTCACGGAAATCGAACAGCAGGCCCTCGAAGGTCAGGTCCTCTTTGCCATTGATGAACTGCGGAAATTGCCCACGGAATATAAAAATGTCCTTGAAATCACCAGCCTTACCCCCCAGCAATTATCTTTGATGAAAACCCTGGATCAGGATGTCAATTTCCTGAATTATGATATCCGCAACAACCTTCGTATGGAATCCTCCGGGCTGAAGTACCTGACGAAACTCAACCACGGCCTGAATGAAACTTTGGAAATCAATGTTTTCTGGCAAAAAAATAATCATAAGATTCCCGTCCAGGGCCTCGACCTGAAATACAATTACCCGGACAAAAGCCTCAACCTGACCACCCTGAGTAAAACCAATAAAAACGGACAGGTTTTTTTAAATATTAATAAAATACTGACGACAAAGCAGATCAACCTGGAAGTTGTCGCCAATTTTCCTGATTCCATTGATATTCAGCCCCTGAGTTTGACTTTTTATCTGATTCCCGACAACAAAATCGCCGTCAAAATATCCGAGTCAATCCTGGAGGAACAAGTCCTCGATTCCTATTTTGAAAATTCTCTGATGCAACAACTCTCTGAATCGGATTTCCAGATCATCGATAATAATTTCATGAATTCAATAAACGGAAAAAATGTCGAATTCAGTAATGAAGGCACCTTCGCCAGACTGGCTCCGGAACAGGCGGTTGATTTTATCATTTTAGGCAATATCACCATTGACCGGACCAACAAATTCAATGAAGGCATGTTCTTCGCATGGTCAAAAGCTGTGGTAAAAGTCTATGATGTTCAGAAGAATGAAATTATTGCCAGCATGGTCCACAGTGAAAAAGGCGCCGGAAACTCCATCAAGGATGCCAGTATCAAAGCCATTCAAAAGGCCGGTGACCTGCTCAGTCAACAAATTGTTGCAAAAATTGAAAATACCGAGGTTCAATAGATGAGAAAACCGGTAATCGGCATTACCATGGGTGATCCGGCCGGCATCGGACCGGAAATCACACTGAAAGCATTGCAAAATAAAGAAGTGATGAAAATCTGCAATCCTGTTGTTATTGGAAGTTTCACCCTGCTGCAGCAGGAACTCCAAAACCCCCTTATCAAACTCCATAAAATTTCAAAAGTGGAGGAGGCTGATTTTGCATGGGACACCATCAACATTCTCGACCCTGTTAATGAGAATTTTGACCTGAATATCAAGGGAAAAATATCTGCGAGAGCCGGCAAAGCCGCTTTTCATTACATCAAAACCGCTATTGAACTGGCCCTGGAAAAAAAATTAGACTCCGTGGCTACCGGCCCTATTCATAAGGAGGCAATCAAAGCCGCGAAACTGGATTTCATCGGCCATACGGAAATGTTCGGGCAATTGACCGGCTCCCATGACCCCCTGACGGTATTTGAAGTGCATAACCTGCGGATTTTTTTTCTATCCCGCCATGTTTCCCTGCGTCAATGTTGTGATCTGGTGACCAAAACCAGAGTCCTGGACTACATTGAAAGAAGCATCACAGCGCTGACATCACTGGGACTTGGCAAAGGCACCTTTGCAGTAGCCGGGCTCAATCCTCACAGTAGCGACAACGGGCTTTTCGGCCATGAGGAGCAGGATGAAATCATACCGGCCATTGAAGCCGCCAAAGCCATGGGATACAAGGTAATTGGCCCCATCGGAGCGGATTCGGTCTTTCACCTGGCCATGAAAAACAACTGGGATGGCGTTTTATCGCTGTATCACGACCAGGGACACATTGCAGCCAAAACACTGGATTTTGACCGGACGATATCTCTGACCCTGGGGCTACCCTTCCTGCGAACATCAGTGGACCACGGCACTGCTTTTGACATTGCTGGTAAAGGCCTCGCCCAATGCATCAGCATGGAGGAAGCCATTCGAAAAGCGGTCCAATATACCCGGGTGTCCAATTAAAAAAATAAGAAACCGTTTTGATATTTAATTTGAGTTCGATCGAAACCTTTTGGGTCAATTTCACAGCTTCCAACGGGTGGCGTAATTCCCATAATCGCCGGGAAACTGGAAAAGTGACAATCGGAATTGTCTCCAGGGGGATATTTCTTAGGATAAAACTGATAAAAGGTTACCTAATAGAAATTGGATAACCAGAAATAAATAAGCCCTTACCTGACATTGAACTGACGTTACGATTGCATTTTTTTTCAAAAGCATTTCGCACAGCGTTTGCGACTATGCCACATATTTTTCGCACATTTTTCAATGGGAGCATTAGCGACCCATGCGCGGAAAATATGTGGCACAGCCCGAGTACCGCAGGTTTTCCGCTTCGGAAAACCGAGCAACAGAGCGTGTAGTCGCTGTTATCGGCAGTACCGCGCCATTCATTTTAGGAATTCAAATCTTTTTCTTAATACTTCTTCTGATCCTTGTCCTATGTAAATGAAATGAGAATCAGTTGGAGCTACAAACAATTCAGATTGCTTAATTTTTTTATTTGCATATTCCGCATGGGAGAATGGAACACTTCCATCGTTTTTTGAATGAATGATTAATACCGGACATTTTATCTGCTCAATGTTTTTTGCTCTATGATCGACATCATAGATAAAGCCAGTTCCAGAATTATTGTCGGTTACCATATACTTTTTTGGGCTAATAGCTAAAAATAGCTGGTAAAATTGATATTATACATTGGTATTCAATAGATTACTTGGAAATTTAATTTAGGTAAT
>JAFGTP010000030.1 GCA_016934035.1 Fidelibacterota bacterium | reverse complement strand
GTAACATATGAGGCGTAACTTTTTTATTTATTCTGGCTTTTGCTGTTACTTTTTTTAGAATATTCGAGACGCTGATGGCGAAGTATTGACTGCTGTCTCGACCTTCAAACAGATAATCAGCCGGTCTGAATGCTTTGTAATATTCCCTTAATAAAGTAAGCATGTTTTTAGAAAGCAGAGAAATTCTGTCTTTTTTACCTTTGGCTCCGCTTATATTGATTACCCTTCTGTCAGAATCAATATCAGATAGGCTAAGATTCAGTAATTCACTCCTTCTTAAACCGGCAGAATATATCAGCATCAATATAGATTTATGCTTTATATTTTTTGATGAATCAAGAATTTTCTTTACCTCATTTTTGCTTAATACTTTTGGCAATTTATATTCTTTTTTAGGGCGATGCAAGTTGTAAAATTGTTTTTGCCTATTGAGTACTTTTTCATAATAGAATTTTATAGCAGTAATTCTTTGATTTTGCTGACTGATCGAAATGATTTAGGACTTAATTAAATGTAAAATGTAATGATTGATATTTTCAGTTGTTATCTCTTTCAAATTTACATTTTTAAAGTAATTACAAAAATTTTGAAAATACCGCAATAGGTTTTAGGGGCATTTTTATTTTATAAGGCGTGGCGAAAAATACGGAAATAAACGTTTATCACTTGGAATATATCCTGAAGAATTCTGTGTTAATCTGCGAAATCAGCGGTGAAAAAATTTACTTCACATCACATTTATCAGTACCGTTGCAATGACAACTGCAATTGCTGCATCCTTCATAAGGTTTGGTAAAAGCGTTATGTAACTTTTTGACCAGATAGAATGCAGCGATGATAACGATTGCGATAATCATTGAAAGTTCCAGCATATTATACTCCATATCCTAATAAAATTCCGGTTTGATAAATAGCCACAGCGATCAGATAGGCGGCGACCAGTGTGTAAAAAGCCTGAAAAGCAGGCCATTTCCAGGAGCCTGTTTCTTTTTTGACCACAGCCAGGGTTGCAATGCAGGGAATGTAGATCATGATAAAAAACATTAATCCGAGGGCCATCAATGGATTGTAGGCCGGGTCCATTTTTATTTTTTCCTGCAGGCCGGTTTCTGAGTCTGTTTCGGGCGCTTCATCAATACCATAAAGAATTCCCAGGGTGCTGATGAATACCTCTTTGGCGGCTGTGGCGGCAAAAAGGGCGACGCCGATTTTCCAGTCAAATCCCGCGGGCCTGAGGGCGGGTTCTAAAAATTTGCCAAATTTTCCGCCATAACTCTGTTCAATGGCCGAAGGGTGAAGGGTCTCGATGGAGAGTCCTGTCTCGGGCTGTTCAGCATTAGAAGTAAAATTTTCAGGTGGCTTGGGAAAATTCAGGGCAAACCAAATAATGACAGAAGCAGCAAGGATTACGGTTCCGGCTTTTTTGACATATTCACCGGATTTTTCCGTCATGTGTTGAAATATTCCGCGAACTGTGGGAATTCGGTAGGGAGGTAATTCCATGACAAAGGGTGTTTGCTCACCGGCAAAGAGAGTTTTGCGGAATATTAGGGCAAAAATAAAAGCGAAAATCCAGCCTGAAATCCAGATCAGCCAGAAAACCAGGCCGGCATTTTTCGGGAAAAATACAGCCGAAAGAATGGCAATGACGGGTGTTTTGGCGCTGCACATCATAATCGGTGAAACCAGAATGGTGACCAGCCGGTCCTTTGGATTGGACAGCACCCGCGCGCTCATGACACCCGGTACGGCACATCCGGTAGAAACCATAAAAGGAATAAAACTGCGACCGTGTAAACCGAAAATGTGAAAAAATTTGTCCATCACAAAAGCGGCCCGCGCCATATATCCGGTATCTTCCAGAATGGAAAGACCCATGAAAAGAAAAACCACCAGGGGCAGAAATACCAACACGCCTCCGACACCGTCAATGATTCCATCGGTCAGAAAATCTCGAAAAATTCCGGCAGCGAAGGTCTTTTGTATGACACTCTTCAGGCCGGCGAACAACTGCTCAATAACCAGGCCCAGGGGATCACCCAGTGTGAAGGTAAACTGGTAAATTAAATACATGATCAGTAAAAATATGGGAATTCCCAAATATTTGTTGAGCATAATATTGTCGATTTTTTCAGTTAATGTCGTATTTGTCGTGTTTTGGTTTTGTTTAAGCGTTTCTTGAAGTGCGCCGTGAATATAGCCGTATCGCTGTTCAATGACGACAACGTCACTGTGATCACCGAAATGTTTTTCAATGAATTGAATGATTTTTTGGGTTTCCAACAAAACTGCTTCGCCATGCCGGTGATGTTGCTTGACTTTCAGAAGGGCATCCGGATCATTTTCCAGGAGTTTAATGGCCATCCAGTGACTGGGAAATTGATGACAGAAATCAGGATCGGTCTTAAGCTGCCGGATTATTTTGTGATGGGCGTCTTCAATTTCAACACCGTAGTTGATATGCCGGCGACTGGTATTAATGCTGCCATGGGCGACCCGGACGGCCATTCGCATGAGGTCTTTTAAGCCGATACCTTTTGTACCAATGGTCTTAACCAGGGGAATGGCCAGAATTTTTGACAATTGCTCAACATTGATTTGGATACCTTTTTCCTCTGCTTCATCACTCATATTCAGCGCACCGACAACGGGAATTCCAAGTTCCTGAAACTGAAGCAATAAGTTGAGGTTGCGTTCCAGGTTGGTTGAGTCAAGGATATCAACGATGACATCGGGTTTGTCATTTATGACAAAATCCCGGGACACGATTTCTTCCAGTGAATAAGCACTCAGACTATAAATTCCGGGAAGGTCAACCAGTTCAATTTCATGGCGGCCATGAAACAGGTGGCCGGATTTTTTTTCCACTGTTACGCCGGGATAGTTGCCGATTTTTTGGTTTTGGCCGGTGAGATAATTAAAAATGGTCGTTTTTCCGGCGTTGGGATTTCCGGCAATGGCAATCTTAATTTTTCGGCAAGCATGATGGCCATGGTGTTCTCGATGATGATGCCGGTGCCGGTTAAAAATCATTGTTCCATAACCTTTATGTTTATCATTTCTGCTTCAGAACGACGCAGGGATACTTTGGTGTTTTTAATCTCAACTTCAATAGGATCGCAAAAAAGAGCTTCACGGATAACGACACCCTTTTCTTCTTTGAGAAATCCGATATCCACCAGTCGCCTGCGAATTTCACCTTTTGCATTGACTTTTTGGACGGTAAAGTGCTGTCCCGGTTTTAATTGTGAAAGTAAATGTTTCTGATCCTCTGTCACGGTTTTTGTTCCTTCTCAATGATGCTTACCTCTACTTTGTTTCCATATTGGCCGGGGACCTCTATCTGCTGGTCCTGGCAAAGAATCACAAAGGAATTTTCATGAATTTGCTGCATAATGATTTCAAGACCAGGCAAAAGGCCATTATTGAGAAAAAAATTGCGTATATCTTCTTCCGGACTTATAAGCATTATTTTGGCTGATTGGTTTTCGCTTAAATTTTGAAGCAGAATATGTTTTTGGTTCAATTCAAAATGGGGGTAATTGTCCAGCATGCAGAAATATTCATCATGGGTGTCATTGGTGTTTATACAATTGGAGAAAACCTCCAGTAAATTTGGAGTCATTTTGGGACAATGATTTAGAAATTGATAGAGCAGCCCCATATTTTTTATGCTTTTTTCACTGAGATGGTGTTCCAAAATGCAAGCCTCTTTTTCGGCTTTTTCATCTGAAGCCCCCAGAACATCGTGCAAAAAATTTCTCAAAAATTCAGTTCTTTTTGCAAAATAACTGGCGGCCAATTTTCCTTTTGGCGTCAATTCGATGTATCCTCTGGATTTGTAGAAAATCCATTTATCTTTTGCTAATTTTTTCATAGATTCGGTAACAGAGGGCATACTGACGCCTTTTTGCTCTGCAATTTCTTTGACACGCGCCACATGGTTTGAAGTGATCAGATTGCTGATGATTTTGAGGTAGTCCTGCTGGGATTCTGTGAGTTGATTTTCGTACATAAATTTTTAAATTTTTTGTTTTAGCTAATTTAGTTAGGTTTGCCTAACTAAGCAACTTTATTTTAACTTTTTTTGGAGATTCTATGGAAAATATCTGGAGCAGTTGGAATGGCAATATCAGGCATTCTTATGAAAACCTTTTTTTTCCTGACACCGAAAATGAAATCGTCAAAATAGTAAAAAATGCTCAAAAGCTTCGTGTGGTGGGAACAGGTAAGTCTTCTGCAGATATCGCTGCCGGAACCAGCACCCTGGTTTCTCTGGAAAAATACAATCAAATTCTGTCCATCGACCATAAGAGCCACAGAATAACCGTCCAGTCCGGAATTCTGTTAAAAACCCTGCTTCAGGAAATGGAAAAGAACGGACTGGCTTTTCCGGCTTTACCTGATATTGATGATATTACTGTTGGCGGGGCGATAGCAACAGGTACCCACGGCACGGGTAAAAATGCGCAGTCATTATCTGAGTATATCGTTGCCCTCAAAATGGTCAATGCTTCAGGGGAAATTGACACCATCCAATCTGGCGACCCAGCTCTTGGTGCCTACAAAATTTCACTGGGTCTATTGGGGGTCATTACAGAAATTACCTTTCAGTGCATTCCCAGAAAAGTAATGAGTATCTCTGAGCGCCCTATGAAAGATGATTTATGGCTGGCTGCTTATAAAAGGATGTTGCAGGAAAATGATTTTCTCAGAATCCTCTGGCTTCCGCATACTGGTTACGGATATGTAATAACGGGCAACTATGTCAATGAAAACGAGCGTGTATTGGAAAAAAAGGGCCCCTGGTATTATTCCTACAGGCGGGCTGTTTCAAAATTTTTATATCAGAAAGCAATCAAAAAACCGGCGCGAATTGTGACAGCGAATAAAATTTTAAAAAAACTCTTCTTTTCAAAGGAGCAACAAAAATTTGGTTCGCTTTATGACGCCACCGTCACAAAATCAAGAGGCTCCACGCTGGAACTGGCAGAATGGACGGTAGATATCGATCGATTTGATACTTTATTTTTTCAATTGAAAAAAGAACTGAATAACAAAACAAATAATGCTTTTGTACATATTCCGATGGATGTAAGGTTCATGAAAGCAGAGACCGGATGGCTGGCCAATGGTTTGGGTAAAAATATCGTTACCATGGGATGTGTCACGCGAAATGCGGAAGAGGCGAATCATTATAAAGCCTTTGAGTTGGTTGAAAATCTATTCCTGGAGCATGATGGCCGTCCGCATTGGGCAAAAAGGTTTCAATGTGGCCGGAAAGTTTTAAACCGGCTGTATCCTAATTGGCAGAATTTTGTTGAATTGAGACAAAAAAGGGACCCGGAGGGAAAGTTTTTAAATGCCTATCTGGAGAAAATTTTCATTTAAATTCAATTTTTATAAAAGGATATTGAAAATATTTATCCCTCAGGTGATACATATCAAAACAAAAAGGAAAAATAATAACAATCTTTTGATAGGTTGAAAAAATTAAACATGATTTATATTGATTTTTTACATACGATTGTAATACCTTAGTAAATGAAGTTTTAAATGGTCTAGGTGTGAGCTGAAACACTTCAGTTCTGTACTCTGTGCAATAAATTTACTCAAGAATCATTAGAAGGAATGTGGGAAAAATGAAGACAAATTTGAAAACTGTAGCATTAATATTTTTGTTTGTATCCATCCTTTTTAGCAAAGACTATTATCCAAGATCCAAGGAAGCCAGTTTCGTTGAAACAACAGAACCGGGAATAGTCATGATAAAAGCCTCTGGTATTGGTGTGGACAATGATAATAAAAAACCCAAAGCCAGCGTTTTGGACAAAAGTGCCAATCTGGATGCAGCCAGGGCTGCTGTGTGGTTTGTGCTGTTTGGTGGCAGTGATCCTTTGATAACCAATGATCAGAGTAAAATGTTATTTGATCAGTATCAGCAGGATTTTTTCGGTTCAAAAAACATCACAAAGTATATTGCATGGCAGGCTGATTATTATGATAACAGGGTCAGCCAGGGAAAAAAACTGAAAATCACCAAATCTTTTAAAATAAACCGAAGAATATTAACAGAAGACCTTGTTTCCAGAAATATTATCAAAAGTATGGAAGAAGTTGCCGTGAAAATGGGTCGTCCGAATATCATGGTACTGCCGGAAAAAAAACAGGATGTGTCTCAATTGGACCTTTTGAAAACCGACCAAAACCTTAAAAAAGCCGCGGAAGTGATTGAATCCTACCTCAGTGCGGATGGTTATGAAGTGGTCATTCCGGAAATGCAGGAAACAATACAGCAAATGACTTCTGCCCAATTCGCAGTATCCGGACATGAAGACGATATGAGTTATTTGCTCGCATTATCTGTGGGGAGTGATGTGTACATTACCTACACTGTTGATGTATCTGAACAACGGGTTGGGTCAACCATTGTGAAAAAGGCTGCGGTTGGATGCCGGGCTTATGAGACAACAACGGCACGCTTACTGGGTTCTGAAACAGGTTACTCTCCGTCCAGAAATACAGCCGATGCCGTTTTAATTGAAGAGGCCATGAAAGATGCGATTGATAAAGTGATCCTTAGGGTTTTGAGCTATTGGGAAAAGGACATGGTCAACGGTATACAATACAAATTGATTGTGAAGGTCAGTTCGGATTTTGATCAGGATGAGGCGGAAGATATATTGTTTGACGTCAGTGATGTGCTGGATGAGATTGCAAAATCTAAGAAAGAAAATATTTTTGCGGATTATACTCTGGATCTCAATATCTGGTGTGCCGGCGATGATTATCCCGGTTCAACAGATATTTACCGTGCAATGCGTAAAAAATATGAAGGACAAGGTAGTTTGAAACGCGAAGTGATAACCCGCAAATTAATATTGCTTCAGGTTGTAAACGAATAGGAAAATAAAATGAATAAATTTCTGAAGATATACTTAATATTTTTCCTGATTTTTACTTCTCTGCTCTTCGCAAAAGTACCCAATTGGGTGAAAAACAACGAACACCCGGACTATCCGAAAGAAGAATATTTTTCCGGAATCGGAATCAGTGAAACCCGGGGCCAGGCTGAGGACCTTGCCAGGGCAAACCTGATCAAAGAAATATCCGTCAAGATAGAATCAGAATTAGAAAATATTGAACAGGAAAGAATTAAAAACGGGAAGGTAAAATCCCTTTCCCAGATGAAACAAAAACTGACCTCTATGGTCTCTGCTGAATTGGTTGGTGTCCAGATTGTTGAATTAAAAAAAGATAAAAAGACATATTATGCATTGGCGGCATTATCCAAACTGCAATATTTCACGGCTTTGGAAACTGAAATTGATGGCCTTTCCGAAAGAATTCAGGGGTTAATTTCAGATAGTGAAAAACTGCAGGAAGAAGGGTTTCTGTTGAATGCGATCTCTAATTATAATGACTGTTATGATTTGCTGGATAATTATGTCGAAAAATCAACCCTGTATACCGCTCTGACCATGCGGCCATTCAGCGCATTGGATGACATTGACAGCACACGTATTGATCTGAATATTCAGAAAATTCTAACCAATACAACCCTGACGGTTGTTCAGGGAGAAAACCAACGATCTGTTTCCGGCACCAAACTGCCTCTGGAGATAATCGTTAAAGCGGTTTATAAGACACCCACAGACAAAGTTGTTCCTGTCCAGAACCTTCCGATCATGGTGCGTTATGAAAATAATGAAAAAATTGATAAACTCCAGACTGGGTCCGATGGCAGAATTCGGATCAGTATTACTGCGATTCCTACTGATGAAACCGGAAAAGAGGGACGGGTAATATTCAATGGGGTCTTTGCCGGTGTAAAATCAAAAATTCCGCAACCACAAGTGTCGGTTCATTATGATGTCGAAGGAAATAAAATCACCTTTCAAGTCAATGTGAATAGTGATGCTTTAGAGAAAAAAATAGCTGCAATGATTTCAGAAAATGGTTACACAGTAGGAAAAACCGGTGATTTTTTGATTACTGCATCCGATGTGGTTTCTGAAGAAGAGGAGGTTGAATCTCCCTTTGGAAAAATGTACATGGTCAAAGTTGATGCAACAATCAACCTGATTGATAAAAACTCAAATACAACCATTGCCTCGATGCAGGCAAGCGGAAGATCTACAGAAAAGACAACCGAAAAGGCAAAAACAAATGCCTATGCAAAAATTAAAATCGTTAAGAAGGATTTTATAGCCTTCTTGGCCAAAGCCATTGATTAATAATTTTTCGAAAGGAGAAAACCATGAAAAAAGTAGTCGTATTAATCGTTTTAGTTGCTCTTTCATTACTCATGATGAATTGTGGCGGCGGTAAAGCAAAAATTGATGATATTCCAAAATGGTATCTGAATCCACCAGTTGCTGAAGATGCAATTATGGAAGCCGGTGATGCAGTGAAACACAGTATGGGTTTAGCAAAAGAAGCTGCTGATGCCAGAGCCCGTGATGCTATCGCTCGTACCATTGAAGTCAAAGTCAATTCAATGTTCAAAGGTTTCATGCAGGAAAGTGGAATTGGTGATGATGCTGAAGCTTTGGAATTCACGTCTTCTGTCAGTAAACAGGTAACCGCCAATGTACTTCGCGGTTGCAGAATTGTTAAACGCGATATGAGACCCGAAGGCAATCTGTATCATGCTTATTCACTCGCTCAATATGACCTCAACAGCCTAGTTCAGGAAACATTGAATGCAGCCAGAAAACAAAAAGCACTTTATAACGAAGCAAAAGCAAACCTGAGTTTTCAGGAACTTGAAAAAGAAATCGAAAAACTGGAAAAAGTGCAGGAATAACTATCCTAAAAGTCTCGCTTGTATTCATATGAGCGAGACTTTTTTTTGAATGAACAAATGAAAAAAATCATCATACTATTAATCATCTCGTCAACGATACTTTTCGGAAAAGTACCCTCCTGGTTCATTGAAACGCCGGAAACGCCGGCTGGCATCTATTTGGCTGTCGGATATACAGATAATTTTTTTGATCGTGATCTGGCCAGAAGGGTTGCTGTGGACAGAGCCATCAACACCATGGCCAAACAAAAACAATTAAATCTTTTATTCTCAACCTCCAATATTTCAGACGGCCGTTTTGTTTTAGGAAAACCCAATTTTGAAGAGATTTATGAAGAGGCTGTTTTTAATGAAATGATGGAAAACCACATGATAGTCGATTCGGTGTTTTTGGGAAAACAATGCTTTTTCCTGGTCCAGTATCCGGCTTCATCCAACCCGGTCAAAGTGAATACGGAAATTCGGGGCTGGGGCCCAAAACCCAGCTGGATAGACACTCTGCCTGAAAACGGGAATTATATCTATGGCCTTGGGGCGACGGCAAATTATGTATATTTTGCAAGAGGATGGAAAGACACCGACTCCTTTGCTCGGTTTGATGTCGGAAAAAATATTTTCATCAAAGTCGAAAATTGGCTCCAGGATTCACGTGGTAGCAAATCAGATCGAACCAATTCCCAATCCTCACAATTTTATGATATCTCAATTTTTAATTGCAAGGTCGTCAAACGCTGGTATGACAAAGAACAGGATATATTCTATTCACTCTGCCGGCTACCCAAAAATTCCTACCAAATCAATTAAAACCAACTTCTGATACTACATCAGAACCTGAAAAAATTAATTGTATTTTTATTCTAAATCACGTCAATGTATTTCAACCCTTACTAATTTTCAGACGATTAATAACTGAAAATTTGAGGTAGAACATGAAATTGAAAATACAGGTGATGATCTGTTTAATGATTTTTCTGATCGTGAATATGGAGGCTCAATCGCTGAAACAAAGAATACGGGGAACTGTGGTGGACCAGGAGTCCCAGATGCCACTTCCTGGAGCCAATATAACGATTGAAAAAACAACATTGGGTGCAATGACAGACAACAAGGGCAATTTTGCAATCAGTGATGTACCTGTTGGACGCTATAATATTATGGTGTCTTATATCGGGTACAAAAATGCTGTAATGCGGGAAATCCTGGTCCAATCGGCAAAAGAATCGGTACTCAACATTGAATTGGAAGAATCCCCTATCATGATGAATGAGATTGTGGTGGAAACTGAAATTCATAAAGAGCAGACCCTCAATTCAATGTCATCGGTCAGCGCCAGAAGCTTTACTGTTGAAGAATCAAGGCGGTATGCCGGTGGATTTGATGATCCTGCAAGACTGGCCTCGGCCTTTGCCGGTGTCAGTGTCGGTAATATTCAGGACAATGCTATCATTGTCCGTGGAAATGCACCTAAGGGAATTCTGTGGCAGGTGGAAGGGGTGAAAGTGCCTAATCCAAACCACTTTCCTGATGGTAATGTTGCGGGTGGTGGGTTTATGTCAATTCTCAGCGCCCAATTATTGTCTGATTCTGATTTTTTCACCGGTGCATTTCCGGCCGAATATGGAGAAGCGCTTTCAGGTGTCTTTGATATCAAAATGAGAAATGGAAACGATCAAAAACGGGAACATACCTTTCAAATGGGAATTTTGGGAATTGATTTTGCAACAGAGGGGCCAGTGGGAAACCAGGGCGCTTCCTATTTAGTTAATTATCGTTATTCAACTTTTGCCCTGCTGGTACCCTTCCTGAATACAGAACAAATCCCGATGTACCAGGACTTGTCTTTCAAAGTCAATATACCAACGAGAAAATACGGCCTTTTTTCTATCTGGAGCATCAGTTCTGCTGATAAAAATATTGAACCGGCGGAAAAAGATTCTAGCAAATGGGAATTCAGCTGGGACCGTGTTAAATATAACTATAAGGTTAAAATGGGCGCTTTTGGCTTGAACCATAAGTATCTGCTGGGGGCCAGTTCTTATATAAACACTTCCCTTGCGGCCACGGGCCTCTCTAATAAATTTGATATGGACCGCTATGATGATAATTGGATTTTGCAGGACCAGGATTATCTGAATAATCTCACTGGCACCTATGTGGTAAAATCCTATGTTAACCACAAGTTTAATTCAAATCATGTAAACAGGACCGGAATTAGCATGAGCAATTTGTTTTATAACATTGATGTCCGTTCCTCCTTTGATTTTACACCACCCATGCAAATTGTATCAAAATCCAGAGGAAACAGTAATTTGGTGGAAGTATTTTCTCAATCAAAATATCATTTGACCCAAAACCTGATTGTCAATGGTGGCGTTCATAGCCAGTATTTCATGTTTAATAAAACCTACACCATTGAGCCAAGAGTTGGAATTAACTGGAAAATTTTTTCCAATCAGACACTGAGTTTTGGTTACGGAAACCATAGTCAATTGAATCCGTTATTTATCTATTTTTCTGAAAGGAATGGAGAAAAAATTAATAGAGACCTTGAGTTTGCCAAGGCGCATCATCTTGTGTTTGGTTATGATTGTTTGTTGAATGCAAATTTACGTCTGAAAATTGAACCCTATTATCAATACCTGTACAATTTCCCGGTTATTCCTGACAGCTCCTATTCGTTGATTAATTATGAACAGGATTGGCAACTTCATGATAAACTGGAAAATGACGGCACCGGAAAGAATTTCGGTATTGATTTTACTTTGGAAAGATTTCTCCAAAATAATTTCTACTATATGGTCACTGCATCGATATTTGATTCCAAATATGTTGGCGGTGATGACGTTGAAAGAAATACCCGGTTTAATGCAGGCTATACGGTTAATTTGCTGTTTGGCAAAGAAATTTTCCTGGGTAATAGCAAAAATAATGTGTTGGGAATAAATGGAAAATTTACGGCCCAGGGTGGGCGCTATCGCACTCCAGTGGACCATGAAAAAACCATAGCAACCCGTGAATTGTATTATGACGCTAGCAGGGCTTTCAGTAAAAGAGAAAAACCTGTCAACTATCTGGATATTTCGTTGACCTATAGGAAAAATAGAAGGAAATTTTCAAGTACCTGGGCTTTGCAGATCAAGAACGCACTGGGAGTTGAAACAATATATGAGGAAGATTTTAACTATCAAAAAGGAAAAATTACTGAAAATAAAGACCGGATAATAGTTCCTTCGCTGAGCTATAAAATTGACTTTTGATACTGTAACCCAGCTGCTAAAAACCAGAAACAAGGGGAGTGATTTGACACCTTATGGAACCCTTCGGTTGAAACAATTGCTTTCTGGGCTTCAGGGATAGGAAAAATTAATAGAGCAGGTTCAATACTCAGATTGGCTGGATTCGCTTTTCTGGCTCTCTGTGGCGGATATTTTTCTTTCTTGCGGGTTTGATTCGAATCACCACGGTTGAGGCGATTTTATCATGAATGCACTGTCGGTTGTCGTCCCAGTATATTTGCAGAAAACCGAGCAAACCGGTGGCGACGCCAGCAGCGAATCCTGAAAATCTTTCAAAGCAATACCATAATTTTAATTTACTGCCGTTCATGCGAATGATTTTGATATGAAAAAGCCACTTGCCAGGGGTGCTTCCATCAAACAACCACCAGAAAAAAATCATGTAAACCGCAACCCAGCCGATAGAAAATCCGATGTCATTGGCCACTGCTTTAAAAATATAGGAAAAACTCGGCTCCGCGAGCAACTCGGCTTTTTCATCCAGATCATCGGATAGTTCCTCAATTTTATCATCCAGTGAATCAATTTGGCTGGACAACTGTTCCAACTTGTTTCCGGCCAACAATTCTACCATAGGTGGCCATAATTGAATCAAGGAGATGGAGTCCTTTTTTTGAAAGGCCAGGAAAAAATCCTTCACCAGTTGTTCTTCCCGGACATTGATTGAATCGGGATGAATCAGGAAATCTTCATTGATTTTTATCCATTTATTCAAACCAACAGAGTGTTTTTTCAGTTCTCCCAGAGCTTGGGATAGTTCCTCCTTTTCAGCCAAAGTAGAGTCCTCCAAAAGAACATTTTTAAGGAGTTCGGTTACTTGAACAGAATCCTCGGGATTTTCAAATTTTCCGGTTGATATGGGCGCCACAAAGCGCTGGAAAATTCTATTTCCCAGCTTAAAGCCCACAGCGGTGATCAGCAAAGATAGGCCAAGAATAAAAAAAATTATCTGGGTTTTCTTTTTTAGGGTTTTTCGCAATCCCTTGAAAAAAAGCGGCAGCATAAAAATTATGGCCAGGAATGCTATCACAGGTAATCCTTCAATTTGGGAAATGAGTGCTGCAATGAGTAGATCGACGCTGATTGCCGCCAGTCTTCTGCGAGGTGATGCCAGGGACTTGCCGATCAAATGTGGAGGAATGGTGAAGGCTGTGCGGGACAGAATGGTTTTTACATCTCTTTTTGATTGGATCATGGTTTTCTCGGTTTAATACTTTGGAAATTGATAAGAAGTTTCTATGAATTCTTACGAAAGTACAATTTTTTTATATTCAATTCATTATATTTTTAAAGTTTATGATTTTTAAAGTGGTTTTTTTAGACAAAAATATTAACTTTGTCAGAATAAGTAAGGAGAGCCATGATCAGCAAACAGAAAACTATGAATCGAAACTGGGTGATTTTGGGTGCTATTTTAATCCAACTTTGCCTTGGGGCCATTTATGCCTGGTCTGTTTTTACCCCGTCATTGGTCAAAGCCGGCTGGAGCAATCTGCAGACTCAGATCGTCTTTTCCACCGGTCTGGCGGTTTTTGCAATTGTTATGGTTTTTGCCGGAAAAAAACTTGCCAGCTGGGGGCCGCAAAAATTGGCCTTTCTGGCAGGCGTGACCCTGGGAGCAGGATATTTACTGACGGGTCTGGCGGGCGGAACCCATTTTTGGCTGAAATTGATTTTTGTGGGCATCATCGGCGGTGCCGGTATCGGGCTGGGCTATGTCGTCCCCATATCAGTGGGTATGCGATGGTTTCCGGATAAAAAAGGAATGATAACCGGATTGGCGGTGGCGGGCTTTGGCTTCGGCGCGATGGGATGGGTCAAACTGGCGGGTACCTGGGGAAATCTTCTGAATAAATACGGATTGGCAGCAACTTTTATTATCTATGGAGTACTCTTTGCCGGATTGACCATTATAGGATCATTCTTTATGAAATATCCGCCTGAGGGCTGGTTTCCTGAAGGTTATCAGCCGTATAAACCGGCCGGCCCGAAAGAACAAAAGTCAGCGGTTAATTTCAAGCCGAAAGAAATGATGAAAACCATGCCGTTTTATCTGGTCTTTTTGATTTTTACTTTCACAGCCGGGGCTGGTTTAATGTCTATCGGTTTAATGAAATTGTATCCCATGGAAGCCTTGCAGACCGCCGGAAAATCCGTTGAAGAAGCCAGTGCGATTGCCGGCACAGCCATGGCTGTCTTTTTCAGTCTGGCCAATGGTATTGGTCGTGTTATCTGGGGAACCATGAGCGATAAACTGGGAAGGAAATATTCTGTCCTGATTATGGCACTGTCACAGGGCATCATGATGTTAGTATTTACAAAAATGGCCGGATCTCAGGTTCCGCTTTATATTGGGGCCGCTATAATCGGGTTTAATTTTGGCGGAAATTTTGCTCTCTTTCCTGCTTTTACAGCCGATCTTTTTGGTGATCGCAATATTGGACTGAATTACCCCTATATCTATCTGAGTTACGGTGTCGGCGGAATACTGGGACCGGTCCTTGGCGGCATGCTGGGCGATTTGGGAAATTTCAATCTGGCCTTTACCCTGTGCGGTGTGCTTTGCCTCCTGGGCGCCGGTTTGACGATGATGATTCGGCACCCGGAAAAGTAATATCCAATAATACAATATAATCCTGAAAACACTGCTCAATTTCGGGCAGTGTTTTTTTTATTCAGCATTTTTTATTAATTTCACCAGCAATATCAATAATGAGAGTGAATTTAATGAATCAACCCATATATTTTATTTCCGATGTTCATTTTTATTTGAAGGATAATGAAACTGAGCAAAAAAAATATGAGAAAATAAGCCGGCTTTTTGATGAAATCATGGCCAAGAAAGCTTCGCTTTTTATTGTCGGTGATTTTTTTGATTTTTGGTTTGAATACCAGACTGTAATATCCAGAAGTTTTTTTAGAATATTATGTAAACTTCGGCAGGTGACGGAAGCCGGTTGCGAAGTCTGCTACATCGGTGGCAATCATGATTTCTGGCTCTATGGTTTTGTCAAAAATGACCTGGGAATCAAGGTGTATTACCAGCCTATTGAAACAGAAATTGACGGGAAAAAATTTTACATAGCCCATGGTGACGGGCTTGATCCCGGGGACAAAGGATACCTCTTTTTAAAAAAAGTCCTTAGAAACCCAGTCTTTATCAAACTTTTTGCTTTGATTCCGCCGGCAGTGGCATTCAGTGTCGCTAAATTCGTTTCCGGCACGAGCCGCAAATACGACAAGCGGACCCCTGCTTTGGACCAAAAAAACCGGGAAATGCTAAAGCACTTTGCAGAAGAAAAATTCCGGGCCGGATTTGATTTTGTGGTTTTGGGGCATTATCATTTGCCGGAAGAATACCATCAGAAGGACAAAACATACCTCAATTGCGGTGACTGGCTACATCATTTTACCTATGGAAAATATGATGGCCGGGGCCTCAAACTCCTCTGGTTTGATGACCAGAATCGTGAAACATAATCCCTAATCGAAAAAAATTAAGCTTTAAAATTATAGACCGGTTTGATAATCTTTTTAATGGTCACGGTATCCTGAATATTTTCCACAATTTCTTCCATGGGTTTGTATACCCTAGGTGCTTCATCCAGTGTGGATTTTGAGACTGATGTTGTGTAAATGCCGACCATTGCATCCCGAAATTCCTGTAAATTTACAATCTTTTTGGCCTGTGTCCGGGACATGGTACGTCCGGCGCCGTGGGGAGCAGAAAAATTCCAGTCGGCATTTCCTTTTCCAAGACAGATAAGTGAACCGTCCCGCATATTCATGGGAATCAGGACCTCTTCTCCGGATTGGGCGGAAATTGCCCCTTTGCGCAGAATTTTGGTTTCCAAGTCGATGTAATTGTGAATGGTTTCGGTAATTTTTAATGGATGCGCAACGAGGAAATCATTCAGAATTTTTTGCATCATTGCTTTTCGGTTGGATGTGGCGTATTGCTGGGCGATTGCCATATCATGCAGATAGTTGCTGAAAGCGGTTTTTTCCAGGTAGGCCAGGTCTTTTTTGGGTAATTGTAACTGTTTGAGATGCTGCTGAATTTTTTGCTGTTTCCCCTTTTTTTTCAGGTCATTGATCAGGCGGGTTTTGGCGGGATGGTTCTTGAGGAGAACCTGATAGGCCAGTTCCTGGTAATATTCTGCAATCTGTTTTCCAAGATGGCGGCTTCCGCTGTGGATCACCAGGTAAAAATTATCCTCATCGTCTTTGTTAACTTCGATGAAATGGTTACCGCTTCCCAGTGTCCCGATACTCTTCAGGGCCCGGTCCTGGTTGATGAAATCCAGACAATTCAGGTCATAGAGTGTGGGGTATTCAGTTCGTTTGTCGTGTATGTCAAAGCCAGCCGGAATGTTTTTTCGAATAAACTGGTCCAATTTTTCAGGAGCAAAAGAAATTTTCCCTAATTTTGCCATAGTCATGCCGCACCCGATATCGACGCCCACAAGATTTGGGACGATTTTATCATTGATGGTCATAGTGGTGCCAATAGTACAGCCCAGTCCCGCATGGCAATCAGGCATGATGCGGATTTTTAGGTCCGTTACCCAGTTTTGCTCTAGCAGTTCCTTGACCTGGAGGATGCATTCTTTTTCTGCATGGTTCGTGAAAATCCGCGCTTTTCCAAAGGTTCCTTTAAGTTCAATCATGGTTTTAATTTAAGGCCCGGAAATTTGTTGTGCAAAGGTGTCCATTTTAACGTTGCTTTTCCTTTTTATTCTGTCTATTATTCTCATAGGATATCAGGGAACCACAAAATGAAAAAAATTTTGTTTATATTTTTACCCTTTGTGCTGGTGGCTTCTGAAAGCCGAATCGAAGAGCACAGTTTTTTTTCGAAGTCTTTGGAAATTTCCAAAAATATTAACATTTTGCTGCCGGCTGATTATGATTCAACGCTGCAGCGTTATCCGGTGGTTTATCTTTTTCGAGGCCATGAAAATGAGTGGGCCGATTCCTGGGAGGACAATAGCCGGAATGGCCGCAATATCAAAACGGTTTACGACGAATGCTATAAGGCCGGACTGATTGATGAAATGATATTGGTGATGCCGGGTGTTTCATCGGCAGACAATGCTATTCCGGGTTTGGGTGTGAATTTTAGTGCGGTAGCCCTGGCCAATGATGCCGAGGGTATCGGCACTGGAAAGTTTGAAGATTATATCGTCAAAGATATCATCGATTATATTGACCAAAATTTTCGTACCGTCAATCGGAGGGAATTTCGGGCGACCGACGGTTTTTCGCTTGGCGGGTATACATCGGTGAATTTAATCACCCGTCATCCGGAGGTTTTTATTTCTGTCGGGGGATATGATGGTACACTGATGTGGCTGGATTTCAATGATCTGCGTCATCAGGGTGACAATGACGATTACACCTGGCTGTCAACCGGTATGTTTGACCCTATATTTGGCCTTCCCAGAGATGTGGAATACATGAAAAGTTACAATGCGTCCAACCTGGTTTATTATGGTACAGAAGCTTTTCTGGATTCCTTACGTCATATTCAATTTCTGCTGCACAGCGGGGCCTCTCCAGAGGGCAGCAATCGCATTGAAACCCAGCATTTCGTAGACCTTCTGGCTGAGAAAGGAATTGAAAATTATTTCCGGGATATTCGATTAACCGAAGATGCAATCCACAACTGGCATTTCGCCGATCTTCATATGGAGCAAACTCTCCCCTGCCATTTTCAAAAATTTCAACAGGCGAAAAACACACTGGATTTGCATTTTACAGAAAATTTTGAAGGTAATACATTGTCCGGGACACATAGCATCGTCTGGGACTTTTCAAACACCATCGATTCCTTCGTCACTATAATTAATTATAAAACCCCTTCCAACCAGCGTTGGCAGCGATTGGCAGAACTGTCTGACCAAGAAAAATCCTGGCTTTGGAATACGGAATTGTACAATGATGGCGTTAATTTTCAGATTCAGTTACAGGTGTTCTCTAATGGCCATTTTGCTAAAATTGAAACTGACAAATTTACCATTAATAATGCCGGTCCGGCGGCACCGGAAATTAAAATTTTTGCACCAACTGAAAGCGATACCATTTCCGGCATTTTTGATATTCAATGGTTGGGTGGTGACGCTGATGGAGACCCTTTATTGTATTCAATCTTTTTCTCAGCTGACAGAGGCCATTCCTGGAATGCGGTGGGCCGCAATTTAAACGATATTCATCATTTATCCTGGAACACGGTCGTGGAACCTAACAGCCCTTTTTGCCGGTTGCTTTTAATGGCCAGTGACGGTTATACAACTGTTTCGGATACATCGAAGATTTTTACACTTTTCAATGAGCGCTGGTATCGCGTCCTGGATTCTGCCGAACATGTGGCGGGTCATGGCAATGGTAAAATTTATGTCAGTATGATCATAGAACCTGATTTATACGGGCACAATTATGAAATATTGTTTCAGCAAGGTCCTGGAAAAACTTATTCGGTGAAAGAAACAAAATCAGGTGAAATCGTGATTGACCAGCAAGTCATACCACCGTACCCTGTTGAAGGAGAAATGTTTTACGGAATCAGACTCATTATCGATGATTATTCAGTTGCAGAAATTGATATGGAAAATACCGGCTGGGAAATTGGAGCGTCACCCTATAATTATTATGTAAACCTGCCAACCCTTGTTTTGGGTACAGAAGTGATTCATGGATATCCTTATCCGGCAGATTACCGGATTAAATTTTTTGACCAGGTGGCGGATACTTCATGTGGCGCTTTTGGCGTATTGCCGGTTCCAGTGCCCTTTACCATCGAAAATGTCACTGAAAATCGTAGGGCTAACGTTATTTTTATTGATAATGACGGCGACGGATACCTGACCCGAAATGATGTGATCTATTTTCTGGAAAAGGATATGACCGATGAATGGATGATTTGCTGGGAATTGTCTTTTTCTGGCAATCCTTCAGATGTGCCGCCTCAGCCGGGAGATATTTTTCAGGTCAGGACATTAAAGCCGTTTACTGAAAAGGATATTTTTCGATTTGGTACTGGAACACTTTCTGTCAGTGATGAACTGGTTGCAGAAGACTTCCATTTTTCTGCTTATCCAAATCCTTTTAATCCAACCACCAATATTCAAATTTTCCTTCAGCAATCAGCCAATATAAAGTTGACAATCTTCGACCTTCAGGGCAGATTGATTAAAACACTTTCCAGGCAATACATGACGACAGGAAATCATAAGATTGTTTGGAATGCAACGGATGATAATGGACAAAAAGTTTCCTCAGGAATTTATTTTTGCCAACTGAATATCGGTGAAAAATCCATTACACAGAAATTGACTTTATTGAGGTGAAAATCAATTTTTCAGAACAACTCCAACTGGCTTCGGTCCTCCAGATCCAGCAGTTTTTGTTTAACCTCTAATCCACCGGCATAACCGACGAGTTTTCCATCAGATCCGATTATTCTGTGACAGGGTATTAGGATGGAGATAGCATTGGCCCCGCTGGCTCCGGCAACAGCACGGAGGGCTTTTGGCTTTTTCATCTTTTGGGCTAGTTGCCCATAGGTGGCGGTTTGACCATAGTTAATTTTTTCTATTTCCCGCCAGACCTGATTTTGAAATTCAGACCCCACCAGAAGCAGTGGCAGGTCAAAGGAGTGTCGTTGTCCGGCAAAGTACTCTTTTAACTGGCCGACAGCCTCAATGGTTACCGGTGTAGGCTGTTCTGAAAATTCAGAATTCAGTCCTTTGCACAGCCGCTGATCAATTATGATGCGCATTTTACGATAGCGCCAGTCACAGAGGCAAAGTTGGTTATCGTAAGAACCGATGACCATTTCTCCCACAGGAGAATTGTAATACTGAATAGCGATATTGTTCATAAAATAATCCTGCTGTTTTTTCTGTAAACCTAAAAATGAATCCATTGAGAATCAATTGAATTATCAACAATCTTGAATCCGGCAGCAGGAAAATACAAAACTAAAAGATTGATCATGAAGAAAATATTGTTGGATGCTTTTATTTTTTTTGGGAATTTTTTAAGAAGAAAATTTTTATTGAAAAAATGAATGTTTTAATGGAATCTAAAGGGCCGTTTCACAATGAAACAGCCCTTTTAATGAGTTATTTAATGGTAATGGCTTTGACATTGCCCGGCAATGATCCTGCTCTTGCATCGGATACATAACCTACGGCCCCTTTGTTTGCCGATATGAATGTCAACATCTCTTCCTCGGTGGCAAAAGAATTTGGCATTTTTCCCTGCCCGGTAAATACCAATTGTTTCCAGTAATTATCAAATTGCATGGGTTGCTTTTTAACAAAGGTTGTCAGAAAGGCTTCATGAACAGCACCGCCTTTTAAAGTGGTGATGATAACATTCGTTCCGTCGCTCCATTTTTTTGTTTTCCCCAGAAAGATCTTTTCAACATCTGCCGCACTCATTTCAGGGTTCACTGTGTTTGCCACCATGATTTCACCGGCAAAAGCAGAGGCGAAAACAAGCAGTAATAAAATCGGTAATAATTTCGTTTTCATGTCCATCTCCTTTTGCTTAGAAATTATAAGAAATTTTTGCTACACCGTACATCCAGGTCTCTTCAAGATCGCTCAGGTCGCCGGTCAATTCATCATTTAATGAAACACTCAGAGGCCCTAGTCCATTGACAAAATGGCCTTCTAACTTAATGACCATATTATAACCAATGTTATAGGCCAGGGAAAGGGCTATGTCACTGGTGCTTTTCCGGGGGTCTTCATCATCAAGATCATCATTTCTCATATATATCTGGTAATATCCGCCGACACCAATGTTTTGATTGAGCCGATAAGTGGCACCCAGATAACCACCGTAATATTTTTCATCACTCAACTCTGGTTTTCCTTTACCGATCATATCCAGAACTGTTTGATTTAAACCCGTAATGTATTCTTTGACATGCCGGGTTCCCATGTTATATTCAGCTGTAATCTCAAGTTTGTTGAAAAGGTATTGTGCACCGGCATAGATATTATCAATATCTGTTTCGATATGGTAATCAAAGTTTAAAACACCCATTCCTGCCTGTGTCAGATCCAGTGTTTGGTGGATGGGATCAAAAGCAAATTGTTCGGTCCGCAGGTAGGTGCCATTTAATCTTAAGCCATCAAGGGGTGTATTATAGACTGCGTTTACTCCCAGATTGTATTTGGTTGTCGCAGCTTCGACAGCATAGGTTGTCAACTGGCCTGCATAGGCAGCAATATCACTTGTTCTTCCAAGGTTTAGTTTTCCATAGGTAATTGCATAATCCAGGTTCCCGGCCAGTTTTGTGTCCAGATTACCATGAATCTGAACACCATCGAGGGTAGCGTTGACAGTCCTGAGGCCCAGATCATAGATTGCTGTGGGCAAAACAGCCCAGGTCCTGAGAAAGTCAAAATCCTGAATAGTTGTATATAATCCCAGTCTGTTTTTTACCCTTCCAAAGGCCAGTTTCAAAGCATCGCTGATGTAGTAATCTCCGTAGGCCCAGTCAACGGTGACCCGTCCTTCACCATAGACACCGACATCTCTGGAAAGCAATTGGATTCCCAGATGCAGCTTGTCAGAAACATCGGTCTGAAAATTGATCCCGATTTCTTGCAGGTCAAGGCTGAAATCTTTGGAATTTTCTGCGATATAACTGTACTCAGTACTGTAAAGTCCGCCCTGGGAAATAAACCCGTGAATCTGGACCTCTTGGGCAAAGGAAATACTGATTGACAGTGTCAACATGGTCAAAACTAGTGTAAGTTTTTTCATCGTTATTCTCCTGTTTCTTTAAATTGTACTCATACTGTAAATTTTCCGACCAACTCATTGAGGCGGTTGGCCATCTCTTTTAATTCAAAGGCACTGTTGGCTATATTATTAATGCCGTGATTGACCTGGTTACTGATTTTTTTGGATTCGTCGGTATCTGTGGCCACTTCATCCACAAAGGAGTAGGCTTTTTGAATGCTACCAGTGATGTGGTTTAAGACGGTGGAGACCTGGGAAATATTGTCGGTTATTTCGCGGGTGGCAATGGATTGGTTCTCAATGGATTTGGCGATATCCTGGACCAGACTGTTCACTTCATTGATGACCTGGTCTATGGAGCGCATGTCCAAAACGGTGGTTTCGATGGAATTTTGAATTGAGGTGATCATTTCCGCAATATTGTTGGCTGCATCGTTGGACTGGGTGGCCAGTTCTTTGATTTCATTGGCGACAACAGCGAAGCCTTTTCCGGCGTCACCGGCGCGGGCTGCTTCAATGGTGGCATTGAGCGAAAGCAGGTTAGTTTGATCGGATATTTCATTGATTGTGTCAATGATTTTTCCGATTTCCTGGGCTTTTTTTCCAAACTCGTTAACATTTTCAACGGAGGTATTGACTTTTAACAGAGCATTTTCCGTAGAGGTTTTTGCTTTTTCGGTGTTGGATAAAATTTCTGATATGGTGACGCTCATCTCCTCGGCGGAAGAAGCTACGGTATTGATGTTGGCGTTGGATTCTTCGACGGAAGTGGAGACATTGCCCATGTTATGTTTTAATTCATCAGTCGACCTGGCTGTATGGGCTGCTTTAGTGCTCATTTCCTGGGCGTTTTTGTTGATTGAATTGCTGATACTTTCCATTTCTGATGTAGACATGATCAGTGTGCCGGCTTCCTCAGCAATGGATTTAACAACATTTTTTATTTTATCAACAAAAGAATTAAACCATTTCGCCAGTTCACCGATTTCATCCCGGGTATGGACGACAATCGTTTTGGTCAAATCACCTTCTCCCTGGGCTATATCCTGAAGCCGGTCTACAATACCAATGATCACATCGATTACTTTTTTAGAAAAAAACAATCCGGCCAAAAATGCAGAAAGGGAAGCAAAGGCCAAAATAAACAGAAATCGAATAATGACCCGAATAAGAGCACTGGACTTTTGAAATGAGGATTCGATCATTTTATTGAAATACTCGTCTGATTGAGAAATACTTTTTTCCAGTTTTTCGTAGTAAAAATTCATGTCAGTGGTTTTTTGTCCGAAATCTTCCCCCATGTTGCCGGTTATCATATCCGAGACCACGGATTTGGAAGTGGTATAATATTTTTCAAAATTCTCTTTCAGGCTTTTCAGGCTGGTATCGACTGCTACATCGTAGGATTTAAATTTTTCCAGGTTGGCATTAATATTTTCAAATATGGATTCGGTCTCATTGAGTTTGTCCTGATCACCGGCCATGCCGGCATCCAGAAAATTTCGTTTCAGAGATAATAGCTGGCCCTCCAGGTCTTTATTGATCAGCAATGAGGGGAAATAACCTTTTTCAATGCTTGAGAGAACCCGGTTGTTTTTTTGGCTGGTCATAATACTAAAAAAAAGCAGGAAGATAACAACAATGGTGGACAAGAGCGTCACAGCATTGAGTTTATAGATTAACTTCATTTTTGCTCCTTGATGATTTTTATCAAAATTACCTTTTCCAATTAGCTGAGTGGGAGATGTCAAAAGCGATGCCATTAAGGAAATTTTTGAGGCCAATTCGACGAGAGGATTTTTGGGGATGGTGTCAGAGTTTAAAAATTATATAAAAAAGTAATTGATTAAACAGGAAAAAATGTGAAACAAGGGAAAAGGATTGGGAAAAAAATTCCAAAGAGCTGGTATTGAGGGTGTTTGGCGGATTTTATCAGATATTATACTTTTTTATTTTATACCGTATTACTCTTTCGGAGATACCGAGTATTTTTGCAGCGGCAGTTTTGTTACCACCGGTTTTTTTCAGTGTTTTCTGGATCAGTTGCTTTTCCAATTCCTCCACCCGTTCTTCCAGGCGGGTTGATGTTGAAAAAACAGGAAGGTCGCTGTCGCTGATGGCAATATCTTCTTTTTGAATGTGTGTATTTCGGGATAATATGACGGCCCGTTCAATCAGGTTTTCCAATTCTCTGACATTTCCCGGAAAGTGATATTTGGTCAGCTTATCCAGGGCTTCTTTTGAAATGGATTCTATGGAGCGGTTATTGATTTTACGATATTTTTCTATGAAATATTCAGCCAGCAGATGAATGTCCTCTTTACGGTCGCGAAGGGGAGGAATTACTACAGGAATAACATTTAACCTGAAAAATAAATCTGAGCGAAACCGCCCCTGTTTGACCAACTTTTCGATATTCTGGTTTGTCGCAGAAATGATTCGTGTATCGATCTGAATAAATTGGGAGGAGCCCAGTCTCTGGAATTCTTTTTCCTGGATTGCTCTCAGGAGTTTGACCTGAAAATTTAGCGGAATATCAGCAACTTCATCCAGAAAAAGCGTGCCCTTGTCACTCACTTCAAAATGGCCGAGTCTTCTTTTGATGGAACCGGTAAAAGCACCTTTTTCATGCCCAAAGAACTCCGATTCAAAAAGACTTTCGGGAATGGCGGCGCAATTGACCGGAATAAAGGGATGGTTGGCCCGCAGGCTGGAATGGTGGATGGCCCGGGCAATCATCTCTTTTCCCGTCCCGCTTTCACCGGTGATTAAAACTGATACATTGCTGTCGCAAACCCGTGCCACAAGATTCATGACTTCATCCATAGCCCGGCTTTTATATACCATTTTGGTGGTAGGAAATTTATTATCAATGCGGGCCTGAAGGATTGCATTTTCTTTTTGAAGATTTTTATAGTTAGCCAGTTTGTGAAGTTTGATTTTGAGTTCTTCAAGATCGATAGGTTTGGAGAGATAGTCCCAGGCCCCTTTTTTCATGGCTTCCACTGAGTCTTCAATAGTTCCAAAGGCTGTAATCAGCATGACTTCAATATCCGGATTGATGGCTTTGACCTGCTCCAGCACCTGAATGCCATTTATTCCTGGCATTTTAAAATCGGTAATGACCAGATCAATGTAATTATTTTGCAAATAACAGGTTCCCGATTCACCTGAATTTGCAGTGGCAACCCGAAAGCCTAATTTTTGAATAAAACCGGCCAGAACCTCCAGTTGGGATTCATTGTCATCGATTAACAATACAGAGAGGAGGTTCATCCCTTCATCTCCTTTCGGGGCAGAGTGATGGTAAAGCAAGTCCCTTCTCCGGGCTGACTGTCAACGGTGATTTCACCATTATGTTCTGCAATGACGCGATATACCTGGGCCAGACCGATTCCGGTTCCGTTGGGTTTGGTTGTAAAATAGAGGTTGTAGATTTTTCCCAGGTTTTCCTTGGATATGCCCATGCCTGTGTCTGTGACAGTCAGGATTATTTTTTCCTGGGTTGTTTGGAGTTTCAGGATAATTTCACCGTCTTTTCCAATGGCATCTATCGCGTTTTCAATGAGGTTGATGAGGGACTGTTTAATCTTGTCATCGTCAATATTAACCATGACCTCTTCGTTGGACTGAAAGGTCGTGCGGATGTTATTTCCGGATGTTTTAATGGCATAAAGGTCCAGAACAGAGCCGATGATTTCATTGATGGAACACGGTACTTTGCAAATGGGTTCCGGACGGGAAAATTGCAGAAACTGGTTGATGATCTCAGAAATTTGCCGGATTTCTTTTTTGACTATGGTATTGAGTTTAAAAAATTCTTCCTTGTCTTTTTTGACTTCAAATTCGGAAGAAAGCCGCTGGATGGTCATGGAAATGGCATTGAGAGGATTGCGAATTTTGTGAGCAACGCCGGCCGCCAGTTCTCCCAGTGCGCTGAGTTTTTCTTTTTGGGTCAGGTGCTGTTGGAGCTGTGTTATTTCCCGGGTGACACGACGGGATTCGATTTCCAGAAGTTGATTGTTTTGAATGGTAATAGAATAGGCAATCATAATAAAGCCCAAAAGGGCCAGAAGGACCAGGCGGACAGAGGCTTGTTTCAGGGCATCGGATTGAATTTTTTGGATGGGTGAATAGTCTAAACCGATGCGAATAATTCCCTTAAACCTCGGCAGGGAAAAGGTGTGGTTGATTGTTTCAATGATAAATTGGTCCTGATATTGGGCAATTCGCCAGGCAAAGGTATTGTTATTGATCACTTCTGCCAGCATCTTGTCTTCCGGAATACTGGAAAGGGAATCCTGAGTGGTTGTATAGATTATATTTGAACCGGTGTCTTGAAATGCAATGTATTTGATTGTAGAATCCGTTGCTATTTGAGACAGAAGTTCATTAACATTCAGTATGTTCTGAACAGAGAGAAGATGTTGAGCTTTTTCGGTTATGATTATGGCTCCCCCTCTCTCTCGTGCTATGCCGACAGCTCTTTCCTTTGTTTGATTGTTATGGTTGAAAAGGATGCCAAAATCAAATTTAGCGGTTTTTTTTTCTGTTAGGTCCGATAAATCCTGGAGTGGAAAAAGGGGTGGCTTGTCATCCATGGTGGACAATTCAATCCTTTTATCCGGCCCGATAATGAATATGCTGTTTAAATGCAATTTTTTTAACAGATCGTTTAACGTGTCGCTGTTTATTTGACCTGTTTCATCGAGAAGATGAATGAAGTTCAAATCAGAATAGAGCTTTTTCAATATCTTACGGGAGTACAAGTTTGTACTCAGAAGTGTGTTTTTAGCCGCTTTTTCAATGGTCTTGGACAATTGGATCGAGGAGTGTACCAGTAGTTCAAGAACTGCATTTTTTTGTGCAATGTATGATGAATAGAGAGACATTGCCATAATCAGTGCAATGATAATGAATACAATGGCAAGCATGGATTTGCTGATTTTGATCGTTTGCATTTTTTTTATCCAGGTTTTTTGCATGGAAAAATATAAATAAAAGCATCGAGATAAACCAATCTTCATGTTTAAAAAATAAAAAGGCTTCCGAAGAAGCCTTGAGTGATTTTATGGTACGGATTTTTATTTCCAAAGATCGGTTTTAATCAGAATAATTCCCAGCAGTCCATAGATCCCGGTGAAACTGATGATCACAAAATCAAACCAGTTGGATTTCAGGTCTTCCCTTCTTTTGATTTTTACCATGAAACCGATAATCAATGACAGGATTATTCCAATAATGCTCAGTGAAGAGTGAAACTTAAGGTCAAATTTTTTCATGCTTGAAAAACTGTTGTAGGTTGCGATTGAAAAAGGAAAAAGGGCATATTTGACTTTTTCTGATAATTTTTCTTCCAGTGGCTGCAGGGACATGGAGGTCTGATTAATTTTTATATAATTACTGTCGCAAATCGTGCTGAAAAAACGGGTGTTGTCATCATAAGAAAAGTTCACATAAAAGGGGTCAACGGCAATGGACAGGTCCATTTTCTGTGCATTGTAGTCTTCCAATTTTACAGGCAGAAGTCTGTAGTGGTCGTAACTGATCATGAACAAGTCGTGATTAGCGGTGATAATGAACCCATAGATTTTCTGTTGTACCGATTCCTGTATGACGATTTTTACAATGTTCAGGTCCCGGGGAATATTGGTTTTTACGATGGAAGGCTCGCCCTTGACCTTTTTCATATGAAAGACATCATTTTGGCTGTCCAGGATAAAATATCCTTCATCAAAGGGTTTTTTGGTAGTTGGCAGGCCGGCGATTAATTTGGCCGGAAAGGTAAAACCGGCCTCAATCAGGGCGGCATTGAATTTTTCTGACATCTCCTGATTGATTTCATTGGAGGAGGCTGTAATGAAATCAATTTTATCTTTAATGCGAAAGAATTCGCCGGGAAACTGAAGCTGGGCAAAATCTGACTGGCTTTCAAAAAGCGGATATAAATCGATGGTGGGAAAATCAAAGTCTTTTCCCATGATACGATAATAATCACTGTTGTGGTGGATGACCGAAGCGTCAATGGCAAATCCGTCGATGCTGTCGGGCAATTCTCCCCATTTACTCAGGTCCCGGTAAAACTGGAAGGGTAGATATTTTTCAAATTCTCTTCTGGTCAGGCTCTTCCAATGGTCATCATAAAAACCCATTCCGCCTTTATCATGTTTCATAATCATAAAATTTTTGGTGATAGGGCTAAAATAAAACCGTGGTCCAATCGCCGGTTTGTGGACAATTTTGTGATAGAAAAAGGGCAATTCCACTGCGCTGATAATAATAATCAGAAGGATTAACCCGTATCTTGCCAATTTATTAAAAATCATTTGGAACCCTTTCTTAATCTGTGGCCCGGATAGAGGATAATTATTCCCAAAATCAGGGTGATCAGAAGATAATAAACCAAAACATCATTGTACTGGGCGAAATTCCGCTCTGACAACAATAAATCAAAGGTAAAGTAGGTTGTAACGCCAATGGCAATTTTTTGGACCCAGCTGGGTTCAATGGCCAGTGTCGAAACGCCAAGATAAGTGATAATGCCGGCCAGAAACCAGGGTAGGGTTGTCAACAGTGAAATGGTGACGATTTCTGCCGGGAAAAACAGGGTGGCAATAGCGTAAAGACCGATAAGAATCAAACCGTCAATTACCAAAGTGATTCCGGTGCCAACCCAAAGCATAAAAAGCAGAATTTTCTGTTCATTGATGGGCAGGTGGAAAAAGAGCCGGTAGCGGCGATTGATACTCTCGGGGACAAATTGCAGCAATGCGATAGCAATGCCTCCCAGCACAGGAAGGGATTTCAGAAGGCTGAAATAATTGCTATGGTAGGTTATGACATTACTCCAGTATTTTACAGCGCCATGCATTTTTATTCCGTAATGCAAATCCGATGCGATGGAAAATAAGGCTGCATATCCAATGACCAAAAATGCCAGAAAAGCCCAGCGCAGTTTGATCCATTCTTTTTGAAATAGTGAACGGTACATATTTTCCTCCTCAATACTTTCCGGTGAGGCCAATAAAAGCATCTTCAAGGCTCATGTTAATTTCTTTAAAGCCTTCCACCTGAAGGTTTTTCGAATTCAGGTATTGCAGAACCTCATCTTTTCCTTTGAAAGAAAAGAGTGAGTAATGATTATTGATGGATTCAAGATTGGAAACGGTATCATCCAGTGTCAGGTCCAGTTTTCCCTGAAAGTCAAAATCGTATTGATGGAATTTCTGGAGGAATTCCTGAAAGTTCATTTGCAGCAGGACTTTATTTCTGCCAATAATAATCGTATCATCGATCAATTTTTCCAGGTCCTGAATGATATGGGAAGTGATCAATACCGTGGTTTCCATTTTTTCTACATAATTTTTTAAATAGTCGATGAATAGGCGGCGGTATCCGGCATCCAGTCCCATAGAATAATCGTCGAGAATCATGAGGTCAGGAACCTGGGCCAGAATCAATCCCAAAACAACCTGTGAACGTTGGCCACAGGACATTTTGGAAATTTTATGGTCATAATTCATACCCATTTTGTCCATCAGGTCATAGTAATATTCTCGTTTCCATTTTGGGTAGAAACGGGAATAGAACCGTTCTACTTGTTCGACATTAAAAAATTCATAAGTGACATGCCCTTCATGAAGAAGACCGATCCGGGCCCGGGTCTGGGGTGAAATCCGATGAGAATCTTCTCCGAAAATTTTTATGCTCCCAGAAGTTGGTCGTAAAAATCCCATCATAATATTAATGGTTGTGGTTTTACCCATTCCATTTTTTCCCAGTAACCCGAAAATCTTCCCTTTTTCCACCTTGAAATTCAGGTCATTATAGACGAGATAATCGCCATATTTGTGGGTCAGGTTTTTACATTCAATGATATAATTTTTCATAAGCTCTTTTCTGTTTAAAAGTTTAGAATAGATACGAAAACAGTGAACCTCTGAGTCAAGGAATGTGCCAAAGGTGAATTCGAAGAAACAACCTGGAAATCATTGAAATATGAGCAACGGTTTTGTCGAAATATCGACATAATTGTCGAAAACAGATAATAATTTTCCCCTGATTCCGAGAATAAAAATAATGGCATTTAATTTGACCAAAAACCCAATGACGAAATGTAATGTTGAAAAAAATGAAATATGATTGACGAGTTAGTTGATTCTAATTAAATTAGGGTTGCCTAATTTTGTGACGGTCTGTTTAATCTTTAGGAGCCTGTTCTATTATGAAACTGAAAATTAAAACGCTGCTGGTCTTTGCTCTGTTATTTAATGGGTTGCTGGCACTCAATACTGAAAAAATTTACGAGGAAACCCTTGACAACGGATTGCACGTCATCGCTTATGAGATGCACACCGCACCGATGATCTATTCTCACCTCACTTACAATGTCGGGGCCAAATATGAAAACTATGGTCAGACCGGTATATCCCATATTGTAGAACATATGATGTTCAAGGGAACGGAGCGGTTTAATAAAGGCAAAATATCTAAACTCATATCGGCCAACGGTGGTATTTTTAATGCCTTTACGTCCAGTGATGTCACGGTTTATTACGAATTCATGCCCAAAAACAAAATAGACCTTGCTTTTGATATTGAGTCAGAACGAATGCACAAATGCCTGTTTGACCCTCAGGAATATGAATCGGAAATCAAAGTCATCAAAGAAGAACGGAAAATGCGCACCGAAAATTCAGCCCAGGGTCAAATGCGGGAAGAAATGAATACGGTGATTTTTAAAAGCCATCCCTATGGAAACCCGGTGATCGGGTGGATGCATGATATCGACCGTATTACACGGGACCAGGCCTATAGCTATTATAAAAAATACTATACCCCCAATAACGCGACACTGGTCCTTTGTGGTGATTTTGATACACCGGAAATAATGAAAAAAGTCAAATCTTACTTCGGGAAAATTCCACAGGGGCCAAAGCTGGAAAAAATTGATTTCCTAAGGGTGGAATCCTTTGGAAAAAAGGTCCTGGAATTCCGGCATTCCGAAATTATGTCGGAATCTGTCAACATGCAGTTTAATGTTCCCACGCGGTCTCATGACGACGCACCGGCCCTCTATGTCGCCTCACGAATTCTGGCCGGAAGGTCTGCCACTTCCCGATTGAATAAACGATTGGTTGAAAAAGAGCGACTGTGCAAATCAACCGGTGGCGGCTATGGGTTCAGCAAAGATCCCCGCACCTTTTCAATGGTAGCCAGCCTCACACCGAAAGCCGACTTGAAAGTTGTGGAAAAAATCATTTGGGAAGAAATTGATTCCTTGAAATACCATCCGGTTGAAGACTATGATCTGCAAAAAATAAAGAACAGCATCAATTTCAATGAGATCACCGGAGACCAGTACATCAGCAAAGTCGGTGAAAAAATCGGGACCTATGAAAATTACTTCGGCTGGGAATTTATCAATGAGTGGCCCCGGAAAATCCAGGAGGTTTCCAAACAGGACATTATGGATGTGATGCAAAAGTACATGGTTGAAAAGAACCTTTTTGTATGTTATTCCTATCCGGACACAAATTTAAAACAGACCTCGCAGATGGCGACTGCTGCGCCAGACTCAATAACCAATGCAGAGGATGTGTCGGAACCTGATTTTGCAGACCCTCAAAAAAAGAGGTTGTTTTCAAAAATTTTAAAGCTCTTTGGAAAAACTATTCCTGTAGAAGAACTCTACGCTGTGAATCCGGAAGAGGTCAGTGTTCCTGAGCCCATTGCCCCCCTGGTAAAAGAAATGAAACTGAAAAATGGCACCCCAGTTTATTTTATTGAAAATCATGATTTCCCAACTGTATATGTCATGGGATCAATCAATACCGGACGAATTCAGGAAGACACTGAAAAGCCAGGTTTCAGTAATTTCGTCAGCAGCATGCTGTCCAGAGGTACGGCGACAAAAACCTATGAGGAATTGCTGGAAGAGCGCTCCTATGTTCCTTATTCATCTCAGGTCAGCCAGAGCTGGCATGGCATTACCTTTATCGGTTATTCACTCAAGAAGGATGCCGATGCCATGATGCAGTCTTTGTTTGAAATTCTGGCAAAGCCTGGTTTTCCGGAGTCGGAAATCGAAAAAATCCGGCCACGGCTTATCAATGCCGCAGAAGAATACAGCCGGAAAAAAGAGATGGAAGCTTTTTACAAAATGTTTACCGGTGTTTTTGAAGGACACCAGTATGCTCTGCCCCACGCTGGTGAACCGGAAACCTATCGGTCTATGAACCGGCAGGATATGCTTGATTTTCATGCCAAATACTATACCCCGCAAAATATGGAAATTGTGGTTGTGGGGGATTTTGACCGGGAATGGATAGAAAACAAACTAAACCTTAATTTTGGCAGCTGGAAAAAAGAATCTGGTGATAAAAATCTGGGTTTTAACACCGTAAAACCGATTGCTGGACGAAAAATTCATGTGGTCCCGATTCCGGAAGGAAAACAATGCCGGGTAGATATGGCCTTCAATCCGGTGGCTGGGGGCATCAAAATCGATAATCCTGATATTCCCGCTCTGGAAATACTGGAATATATTTTGTGCGGGTCAACACTCACCTCAAGAATGGGTGTGGAGTTGCGGGACAATCGCGGTCTCTGTTATGGCATACAAAGCAATCTGTGGGTCCGTTCAAAAGGGGGCTACTGGAATATTCGCACCAATACTGATGCGGAAAATGTCAAAGAAATGGTTACTGGTATGCTGGAACAAATTCAAGGGGTCCAGAAAAATGGAATCACCCGGGAAGAGTTGGACAAAGCTAAATTTCGCAAGATTTCCCTGTTGGCTTTAAATGTTCGTACATCCGACGATATTGGCGGCCTGGTCTACGAAATGGTCAGAAATGATCAACCCCTTGATTTTTTTGACCAGTCAGCAGCAAGATACCAGGCGGTGACCCTCGAAGATGTAAAAAGAGTTGCAAATAAATATCTGGATACTGAAAATTATATCATGTCTGTATCCGGTAATATTCCGGAAGATTTTTTTGAGGGTTTTTAAAAATATTAGCAGGCCAGATCGGGTTTGTTTGGTTTTTTACTGATGAATTGCTTTTGTTTTGTGAGGGATAATCATAAATTACTTTTTATTATGAATTGAAATTTTAGTGTGAAGTGGTAGTGATATGAAAAATTTGTTAGCTTTGATGATTTTTCCTGTTTTGATTTATGCCTCTGATATTTCCGGTGAAATTAAAAACTGCCTGGAAAAAACACCGCTTGACAAAGCGATTGTAAAACTGGTGGATTTGCGGGACAATAGTGTCGTGGCAACAGTCACAACAGACGAAAATGGCCGCTATTTTATTGCTGATGTCAAACCGGGGACCTATCAGGTGGAAGCCTCAAAACCAGGCTATTACAAAAACGTATTGTTCGATTTCAGAATTGATGCTGTCCAGAATTATGAATGCAACATTGATTTACTACAGGAACATGAGCGTCGTGGAAGAGGTCCGGGAAAAGGTCGCCACAGGGGACGGGACGATTCCGAATACTGTTTTATGATCGGCAGTATCGAGGTCAAATCCCATGGAGAAGAATTGATTCCGGAAGAACCGGTGACCACACGTAAGGTCAATTCCGGTGAAATTGAGCATATGCAGGCCACCAGTCTGGGAGACGTACTCAATCTCATTCCCGGTATTGAAAAGACGAAAAACCCCGGCCTGTCCTCTGCCAGCCGGGTCGGAATCCGGTCTGTTTCCCTGGAAGGGACTGCCGGATTGCTGGAAACCTATGGCACCACGATCATAGTGGACGGTAATGAAATGTCAACAGCCGGCCAATTAGGCGGCGATGGCAGGAATGGTATCGATCTTCGGACCATACCGGCTGATAATATTGAATCAGTGGAAGTAATCAGCGGGATTCCATCGGCGGAATATGGCAATTTCAGTAATGGATTGATCAAAGTCAAAACCAAATCCGGTTATCTGGCGAACAAATTAAAAGGAAAATTAAACCCTGATACAAAGACAGCCAGTTACAGTGGCGGTCATAAGTTTTCAAAAAGTTATTTTGATTATCATTTCAATTATGGATACAGTGAGCGGGACTTGCGGGTCAATGGAGATGAATACACACGACTTTATGGTAAAATTTCCTATAACCAGCCCCTTTTCAATGAAAAACTAAATACCATCACGGCCTTCACCTATACCAAAACACTGGATAGTGACGAACCCATCGGCGTCTATCAGATGAAGGATTATAACGAAGGCTACAAGGCATCGGGCTCATTTTCTTTTGATTATAATGGTCCCAACCAGGGAAATCTGGGTGGTCTGATTGCTTTAAATCTGGACCGACAGAAAGATTTTAATGAAAAGTGGGTGGCGGACCAGGTCTATGTGCCTGCGGACACTGTGGTAAAATACAATGGCGTTTCACTGTCTGACACCACACTGCCGGGATATGTGGGCAGTAAAAAAACCTTGGGCTATCAGGTGGATTTCAAGAGTAATTTGAAATATTCAAAAGAATTTAATTTCAAAAATCAATCCCATGAGTTCATTGCCGGCTTCAACGGCAGTTATGAGTCCAATATCGGTGACGGTTTTGTGCTGGATGATTATTGGAATTATTATGGATTTTTTTCTGAACGTCGCTCCTATTCCTATGATCAGTATGGAGCGACGCAGCAATACTCCCTGTTTGCGGAAGATAATATGAAAGGCCGTTTTCTGGCCAAAAAATATAATCTCATGCTGGGTTGTCGCTATACAGCTTTTAATCCGGAAGGGTTTGATTTCTCAAAAGGTTTGATCGACGCCCGAAACGGAGAGTTTCTGGATCCCCGGTTTAATTTACAGTATTTCATTTCTGACAATTTGCGGTTCAGAATTGGAGCCGGTCGAAGTGTTATGGCTGTTTCATTGGGGTTTTTGTACCGGGAACCCGCTTACTTTACTTATTTAAATGCTGATACGGTTTATGTGGAGGAAATGGTAGAACAAAAAAACCCGGACCTGAAGGCCTATACCACATCCAAATATGAAGCTTCTGTGGACTGGCAGCCTGTCAAAGCCCTTGGTTTTTCTCTGACCGGATACTATTCAAGCACTGATGATTCTCCGATAACCCAGTCCTATCCCGTCGGATACACGGTCAACCCTGATACTGTCACTGCCGCCAGCTATGGTATTTATGAAAATTTGGGTTGGAAAGATTCTTATGGAATTGAATTTACAACCCGGACGAAAAGATTTTACAATCTGCAGTTTAAAATGAATATCACCTATCGCTACACCGAATCCGGAAGAAGCGGCCAGGCCTATGATAGTTCTCCGGATTTGTCTGCCGGTGAAACCAGTTGGTTTAAACCCATGACATCATGGCATGAAAAAGTGATTCTGGACTACCAGGTTAATTATGTCAATCAAAGGCTGGGGGCTTGGATCACCCTTGATGTACAGCAGGTCGCTCTGGAAAACAGAAAGTCAGAATACCATTCTGTCAAATATATCCATGAAGTCAATGGCATTGAATATTCCTGGTACCAGGGGCAAACTTACTGGTATGATACAGAGCTGTATGAATATGGCAATCGCTGGCTATTTAATTTGCGCATTACCAAATCATTATCCAGAAAAACGGAATGCTCGCTCTATATCAATAATCTGTTTGATGACAGAGCACTCTGGATCAATCCTTTCACGACGATCAACAGGGAGCAAAATCCTGAGATTTATTATGGGCTGGAGGTCAGTACACAATGGTAAAAAATATTTTTATGATCGGACTCGTTGCCTTCTTCTTAATGGATTGTTACAAAGACGCGCCATCCATTCATGATGGCGAATTGACGCTGGAATTATATGTTAAATACGAAAATGACCTGATTGCCGGTGTTCCCGTCTTCCTGATGACTTCAGAATATAATCTGCCGATGCTGGTTGACACAACCGATGAAAACGGGCAGGTTGTATTTGAAAAAATTCCCTATGCCATCTATGAGACCAATATCAACACAGAAGTAATTGTGCCCTCTTTCCTGAATCCTGAAGCTTGGGACACCATTATGGTAACCGGAAGTTCCAGTGTGGAGCCGGTTGAAGGCAGGACTTTTACAGATACCGTTTTTACCATCGCATCAGGAACTGCCCCTGGAATCAAAATCAATGAAATTTATTCAGCCGGGCCTCCCAATAACTTTTTCTATTTCTATGACCAGTATTTTGAATTATATAATTCATCTCAGGATACGCTATATCTGGATGGTATGATTTTTTGCCGAATGGGTGCTTTTCTGGCCAATGTGACCTATATTTTTCAATTCCCCGGAGAACCTCTCGGCGGGACCCAGGATTATCCCATTTATCCGGGGGAATTTAAGGTCCTTGCATCAGATGCCTTTAACCATAAAGACGAAATTTTCAGCGGAAGCGCCAGTATTGATCTGAGCCAGGCTGATTTTGAGTTTAAAAACAGTGCCATGCTCAATGATCCGGATAATCCCGATGTGCCCAACCTGGAAAATCTGGAAGTTGGTTTTCGGCTTGATTTTTTGGTGGGCTTGACGGGTGACTGTGTTTTGATTGCTGACGGCAGTGATGTGGATTATACCGATGGAATAGATATTGAATCCGTCATTGACTGTGTGGAATGGTCGGCCACACCGGAGCATGTGAAAGAGATTGAAGACGCCCTGGACCGTGGTATTGGTGGTATTGGTCAAAGTAAATACAGCGGAACATCCCTGGAAAGGATCGCTGCCGGCTTTGACACCAATAACTCTTCCATTGATTTTGTGATCATACCGGAACCGACAATCGGGTATCAACATGAATAGGAAAAGAAAGAATACCATGAAACAGCGAACCATCATTTTTCTGTCATTGATATTTAATTTTGCCTTTGGATACGAAACCAGGCTCTTTCAGGAAATCGATTTCTTTTCTGAAAAATATCAAAAATATGATGTCGGCTACAACCTTTTTGATTTTTCCGGCAATCCGGCACTGATGAAATCCGCATATCAAAAAAATATTGACCTTTACCAATTTTCCGGGGGGAAAAATATCAATTCCTATCACCGTTACTACGATAGTGAGCGGACTGAAAATTTGGAATTGAACCTCAACTGGGTCCGCCAACTGGGCACGAAATCCCTGCTGGCTACCGGCGTACGATACCAACATTCTTACCTGATCAATGTCGAACGGTCATTGGAAAAAAATTATTACGATCATTATTTTGGTTTCACTGATACGACCAATGGTGACATCACTTATCAGGGGCCGAGATTGTTCATACTCTACAACCGGAATATCAATGAAAATCTGCTTTGGGGACTTGAAATAAATTACGGCGTGGAACGAGGACTCAAAGATATTTATACCGAATGTGAAACCATCATGCGGGATATGGATGCCAGTCTGGGTCTTGGTTATTTTTCTGATGACAAAAATACAATTATAGGCCTGTCAGCACGGTATTTTAACCGCCAGGCAAAATATGAGGCGGTTAAATATTATCTTGATGCTGTCGTTAAAACCTGGATGGGTTATCACCTCTATATGCCGGAGGTACCACGTTCAACAAACCGGAAAAATGATGACCGTGAAGGCTATGATCTGGGTATACAAATCGAACAGAAACAATTGCTGGGTACGAATTTTGGAATAAGGCTGAGTGGCAATTTCGGTGAACACAAAAACGACATAGAGGTTGGCTCACCCTCCAATACCAAAGCCAGGGGCTATTGGCAGAGACAAGCCAGTCAATATTTTGCAAATCTGTTTTACAAGAGTGATAAAATTGAAGGACATTTCTATTTTATTCATCTAAGTCGGTGGGATTGGGCAAAACCCAAAACTTACGAAGTCCTGGCGCTTGAAAATGAAGTTAAAGAAATCCGGCTTGGCGGTATTTTAAATCTACAGATGACTGAAAAGATAACAGCGATGGGTGGTTTTGAGTTTGTTTCTGAAAACCGCTCCTATGATGAATATGCTGCAAACTATAAATTCTCCAATACAATGAATTCCAGCCTTTTGACACTGGGTGGATTGTTCGCCCTTAACCCGATTACTGTTTTTTCAGTTCGGGGACATTATGGAATTTCAGAGCCCGACTTTCACTGGCCTGATACTGACCGGTTTGCAATAATGGGCGGGAAATTTGGAGTGAGCCGACAATTTGTTTATGTAAAACTGGATATTGATCTAAATTACAGCCTGCTGAAACCCAATAATTCTGACAAACAAAATGAAGTGTTTGGCATAAATATTACTTTTCAACGATAGAGATAAGAGAAATAGATAAGTAAAAGTTAATTTCTTTAAGGAGGAAAGCTGATGAAAAAATTATTACTTGTAATCCTTTCACTGGGTTTGTCTGCCATGATGTTTGCCCAGAGTTGGGAAGTTGTCATGGAAGCAGAAATGCTTCTGGATCCGGGTTTGGGGCCCAATGGTGGGACCTTTCTGGATGCCAGCGGCTGGCTGGTCAATGACGAGGGACTCGTCATGAAAACCACAGATGGTGGAAATACCTGGTCAGTCACCAGGGAAGCAGTGGCCGGCAGTGAAGACTGGGTGGCTGTTGATTTTGTGGATGCCAATGTGGGTTATGCCTGTGCGGCCAAAGGTGAAATCTATAAGACCACCGATGGTGGTATCAACTGGACCATGGTATCCGACACGGCCTATACCGATGATCTGAAAGCTTTGGACGCCGTAACAGCCGATGTGGTTTACCTCTGTGGAAACGACGGATGCCTGCTGAAAACCACTGATGGCGGCACAACATTCGTGAAATCTGATTCTACCTTCGGCGGTGAAGATCTGGATGGTGGAATTGCCTTTACCAATGCCAGTACGGGTGTTGTTTTGGCCGATGGCAATGGCGGGCCATCATGGTACACCCACGATGGGGGCGCCACCTGGACCTATGTCGGGCTCGCTGCCTATTTCCCTCCGGGAACATCATCATCCCGTATGTATGATATTGCTGCTGTCGGAGATCAGACCTTTATTATCACCGGCTATCATTATGTGACCCTGATATCCACAGACGGCGGTGTAAACTATACCCGGGTTGGCGGTCTTTCTTATGGCTATGACAGAAACTACATTGTTGAAGTCGTGGATGCAAACACCTTTTTCCTGGCCGGAGATTTTCTGGTAAGAACTCAGGATGGCGGTGCGACTTTTGACACCCTCTGGACCGGTTCCGGTCAGACCTACAGTATTGTAGAATTCACTGATGCCGACACGGGTTTTGTGTGCCAGGCCAATGGTATGTGGAAAACCACGACAGACGGCGGGCAAACCTGGAGTAATATTTCCGAATGGCCGGCGGTGAGCTTTTGGGGAATTGGTATACCCAATGATAATACCCTGGTGATTACCGGTTGGGGTGGTGGTGAAATCACTGTCAGCAAAGATGGTGGTAAAAACTTTGATTTTCCGAATAATTATGCCAGCCACAGCAATGAAAATCTCTATGAATGTGAATTTATGAGCCCAACCAATGGCTTGATTGGCGGTGGATCAGGATTATTATTGAAAACCACTGATGGCGGCACCAGTTATACACTGGTTGAAAACCCCATGTATTTGAATACCAATAAACATATCAATGCAATGCATGTCTACAACCAAAATGTTGCTTTTGTTGGTGGTTCATCTGGCTACGTCATGAAAACCAGCGATGGCGGTGTCACCTGGAGCGATACCAAACTTAACAGTGGAACTGTTTATGACATTTGCGCATTGGATGAAAATACCGTCATTACTTCTCAATCCAGTGGTAAAGTCACCTATGGCGTTTTTGATGCCTCCGGTGCTGTGATCAAAGATTCGCTGATCATTGATGTCGGTAACAATGCAATGCGGGCGGTAAAAGTCCGCAATGGTGTGGTCATCATTCCTGCTTCAGCCGGAAAAATTTACAGGGCCACAGTCAGTGACCTGGCAGCTATCGAAGAAATTTTCACAGAGCCCGATGGCGACGATCTTTATGATGTTGAATTTGTCAGTGATAATCTGGTTTATGTAGTCGGTGAAAACGGAAAAATCTATAGATCAGAAGATGCCGGTATTACCTGGATTGCAGAAACCAGCCCGACAACCGGAATTTTGCAGAAAATCAAGCTGGCAAACACAAAAGTCTGGGCCGTTGGTCAGGGAGGCGCGATCATCAGCCTCAATCTGGTCAATGAACCGGAACTGATGACCATTGCTGCAGCCAAAGTCGATGCTGATACCAACGGAGTTCTGGACTATCTCGATATGGAAGTTAAAGTCAAGGGTATCATTACGAGCCCGAACTTTGGTTCCAAATGTCAGTACTACATGCAGGATGAAACCGCTGGTATCGTTCTATATGGCAGTGCAGCTATTGAAGTCAATATTGGCGATGAAGTTCAGGTAATTGGTAAAATTGCCGAATACGCCGGTATTTCTGAAGTCGTCATCGATGATGCTGCTGATGTGGTTGTGTTGAGCACCGGCAATGTTGTAGAACCCACTCCGATAAAAATCACTCAGTTGGGAGAAGCTTATGAAGCCATGCTGGTGGAAGTTGAACCTGTCCAGTTGGACCTGACACAATGGCCCGCTGCCGGAAGCAATGGTTCTGTTGACGTTACAGATGGTACCAATACCAGCTATATCTATATCGACAAAGATAGTGACCTTGACGAATGGACTGCAGCACCTGCGGGTTGGATTCGAATGATCGCTCTGTGTGACCAATATAATGACGGGTATAGTTTCAGAGGCACAGTGACGGAAAATTTTGTCAGCCTGACTCCTGCATTGCCGATGACAGAAACCTTTGATGGCGGAGACTATGATCTGGAATGGAGCATCAACACTTCTGGTGGAGATGGTTCTTTGGAAATAGCGGATTCCAGCGCCAGTGCCTGGGGAAGTCATGTCGGTGTTTATACCGATGCCGGATACACAGGACTGCTTCATGTCAAAGATGCTGTTATGGAAAATTATACAGTATCCGCTGATATCCATATTATCGGACCGGCAGACGCCAATGCGCCGCTTTATTCCGGATTGGGTATCAAAATGGCCAACAATGATCTGGCCTATTACCGGGTAGTTTATCGAAATTCATCGTCTGCAGATAACGGACAGATCAAACTCCAGGGATTTGACGGCACCAACTGGCATATCAGCGCCGCCTGGAATGCTGGAACAGATTACGCCGGATTGGAAACCGGATGGCATAATTTCAAAGTCACCGTTGTGGATAACCAGTTTTGGGTATTCATTGATGGCGTCGAAATGCCCGGTTGCCCCTATGTGGACGAATCTCCTTTCCTGGAAGCCGGATACCCCGGTATTTACAAATACAATACCGGTTCATCCAGTATTTTATTTGACAATTTTACCGTCGAAAGCCCGATGGTCCCGGTCAGTGTAACTTTTAATTGCAATATGTCTGTACAAATTGCCAACGGTCATTTCACTGCCGGGGTTGACAACCTGGATCTGGCTGGAAACTTCAATGGCTGGGGTGGCACTGCGTCCATTTTGACTGATGAAGATAACGATCAGATTTATACAACTACAGTCACTGGTTTGACAGCCGGCCAGACATTAGAATACAAATTCAGAATCAACAGCAATTGGGATACTTCGGAATTTCCTAACGGCGGTCCTAATCGCGTTTATGTTGTTCCCGATACAAACAGCACCGTGACCCATTTTTATAATGATGTCACAACCCCCAATGCCCTTGATGATGAAGAAAAACTTCCGACTGAATTTGCTTTACATCAAAATTATCCGAACCCCTTTAACCCGACAACCAGCATCTCTTTCGACCTGCCCAAAGATGCGACCGTAATCCTGGATATTTACAACCTCCAGGGACAAAGAGTCGCCAAGATTAAAAACGAAGTTATGCCGGCCGGATATTACACGGTTAATATTGATGCATCACACCTGTCCAGTGGTGTATATATTTATAAAATCCAGGCAGATAATTTTGTCTCGATGAAAAAAATGACCCTGTTGAAATAGTGTATGAAATACCGGGTTGCCTGATCTGGCAGCCCGGTATTATTTTGTTATTGCGATATTTTTTAAACCTTTTACCAAAATTCTTGAGATTTGTAATTTGAAAACCAGGAATCTTGCCAGGTCAGGGCGAATAGAGAGGATCCTCTCTTTCTTATTCTTGTCTTGAATACAAATCGTTAAAACTCTCAAAATTTTTGGAAGCCAAATGGAAAAATTTAAATTGCATAAAATCATAAAATTACTCCTGATTTTTGGTGTAATTGCGGGAAATCTTTTCGCAGCAGTAAAGTTTTCAGGCCGTATTACGGACCTTGATGGCGAGCCGTTGATCGGTGTCAATGTCATGCTGAAAGAAAGCATGATCGGTGCTGCTACCGATGAAGGGGGAAATTTTATCATCGAAGCCCCTGAAGGTCAGTTTACGCTGCTGATAACCCATATCGGCTTTGAACAGATTGAAGAAAAAATAAACTTCCGGTTCGGGGAAAATGTAATCCAAAATTACCAGTTACAAATCAAATATTTCGAGATTGGCGGTATTCGGGTTTATGCAGATAATAAACTTCTCACCAATGAGGCGGAAACCAAAACCACAGTCACAGCCGGTGAAATCGAACATATTCAGGCGACCAGCCTCAGTGATGTGATGAAGCTGGTGCCGGGACAGCGCTTTGAAAATCCAGGGCTGCAGGATAAAAAACAGGTGAGTTTGCGCCAATCCTCCACCGGCTCGGTTGCCGATGATAATGCCTCCATGGGTACCCAGATCATTCTGGACAATATTCCCATATCCAATAATGCCAACATGCAGATTGATACCAAAGTTAACACTGGGACAATTGACCGAACCACTACCAATGAGGGTATCGATCTGAGACAGATTCCGGCTGACAATATTGAAAAACTGGAAATTATACGCGGAATCCCGTCAGCAAAATATGGCGACCTGACCTCAGGCATTATCAAAGTCGAAACAAAATCCACCAGTCTTGACCAGCGGCTGAAATACAAATACAATCTTCGTAACCAGGAAGCCAATCTGAATGGGGGGGTTAAACTTTTTGAACAGTTTTTCAATTACAATTTCAATTATGCCAACAGTATTCGGGATATTCGCGTAGACGATTATGATTATTCCAGAATTGCCGGACAATTGTCCCATACCCTTTCCCTGTTCAAAAATCTATATACAGTAAAAAACAAGTTTTATTACACCCGGACGTTTGATGAACAGGGGCTTCGCAAAGGAGATTTGACACTGTCTGAAAGATACAACCGGGATTACATTTTAAGATATACCCATGATGGCACCTGGCTGTTGTCACCGAAACAAAAACTGGAAGTGGTCTATTCTATCAATTATAACCGTCAGAATTCTTATAATAAACAATTGCTGACCGGTGATAATACCTATCTTACAGACCGAATGACCGAAGGTGTCCAGGAGGGGTATTTTTTCAAAACCGATACCTCGGAATTGTGGGTGAAAGGCCGGGCCCTGAACCAATATATTAATCTGGAATATATCAATTCTTTTTTAGTGGGCGGTCTGCAAAACAATATCACCGGCGGATTGACTTTCAGACATGAATCCAACCGTGGCAAAGGCCGTATATTTGATCCTATGACGCCGCCGTCCATTACCTCGGCTTTTCGTGATCGTCCCAGGAGTTATGACGATATTCCGGCCTTGCTGATTTCCAGCTTTTACCTGGAAGATAAAATTAAGGGTGAATGGCTGAAAAAATTCCAATTGAGCATCGGTTTACGAATTGAATCCTATGGAAAAGAATCTGGTCCTTTTTCCGATGATCACGGCATGTTTATCAATCCTCGTCTCAACATGCTGATCTATGTCTCAGACAATTCCCAGCTGCGTATCGGCTATGGCAGTACATCCAAAGCACCGCCCCTGAGTATGCTTTATCCGAACTCTCTCTACTATGATGTGGCTGACATCAATCGCTACACACAGGTGGATTCTACCCGCCTGGCTGTGGTGTCCACCCATATTTTCAGTAGAGAAAACCCGAATCTGGAAGGCTCCCGGCAGACCAAAAAGGAAATTAGTTTTCATCAGAAAATTGGCAAACTGGGGTTTTCTGCCACCGGTTATCAAAATCATTCAGAAAAGGGATTTTCCAGCTCACTGGTCAAACCAATTTTTTTATACAAATATGATTATCCGAACTGGACCCCCGGAAACCCGAATATGAACGGAATGGCGATCAATGATTCGGTCTCGACGCTTTACAGTATCTATGAAAATTCCCATGAAACAAAATCCGGGGGCATTGAATTTTCATTGCAGACAGCGCCACTGACACCAATGAGTGTTAAATTTCGCCTTGAAGCTGCTTATAACAAAACCCGTTCAGAGAGCAAGGCCTTTGACTATGCCTCGACCTATCTGGTGGACAATTCCAGCGGCAAGGAGGTGCTTCCATTTTGGAACCCGGTGAATATTGAAACCGAAAACCTGCTGATTAATTACCGAATGGAATTTCAGATAAAAAAACTGGGCGCCTGGGTGACCCTGGAATCCCAACAGGTGGTTTTTGATAAAGACCGCAATCTTGGATATCAGGATTCTTTGGCAGTCGGTTATTTTACCGATCAGGGCGAAAAGGTTCTCTTTTCTGAGTTCGAGAGAACAGGAACACTTCCTTCTACCTATAAACGGAATTATCCGGACTATTGGGGAATTGAAGAAAACCAAACCCAAATCTGGCTGTTCAATCTGCGGGTCAGCAAGTCCATTACCAAAGGTTCCGAGGTTTCCTTTTTCGTGAATAACTTTTTTGACAGCCGGCCTTTATACAGAAGACAACGGGTGTCTGAAGGGACCAAATCCTATACCAGGCTTAATCCCGAACTCTTTTTTGGGATAGAATTCAGCGGGGTGATTAATGACCTGTTTTAATAAAAAATTTAAGGCCTTTGTAAAGATAAAAAATTGGATGTTCAGCATCCATTTCATGGGCAAAAAAAAATTGAATGTTATCAAAAATTTATGCCTCAGGATTTTTGAAATGGCAGGAATAATTGCTGCCTTGGGTTTGTTTTCCTCCTGCACGGAAAATGTCGCGCCGCCCAAATCTATGCGACTGGATTATTATCTTACGGTCAAAGACACTTCGGGTCTGACAGAATCTCTGACTGGTAATGTTGTCGTCAAAGATGCCCAGGTTTTTGCTTCTTCACTGTCCTACCAGAATTTTGTCGAGCAACGATCTGATGAAAATGGTAAAGCTATACTGGAGGATATCCTGCCCGATATTTACAATTTTTCCGTTACCAGAAGATATTCGAAGGAAGAAATTTTTTCTGTCACCGGACAAAATATTGAACGCGTCCTCAACGGCCAAATCCAGAGTGTCAATATTTCAAAAGAAGATTCCATTGAAATTTACCTGAGTCCGGTTTCTCTGGGAAAACTTGTTTTCAGTGAAATTTATTATAATGGCTCACCGGCGGACCCGATCCCTTATTATTATCATGATCAGTTTACCGAGCTGTATAACAACTCTGAGGATACTATCTATCTTGACAGTCTGCTGATCGCAGATTTGGAATACGGATTTGCTGAAGAAGAATTTATTCATGCGGTTCATGCTTACATGTTTCCCGGGACCGGGTGCGACTATCCTATTGCTCCGGGTGAGTTCAAATTGATTGCCCAGGATGCGGTCAACCACCAGGAATACAATCACAGCAGTCTGGACCTCAGCGGATGCGATTTTGAATATTTTGTCCCCAATAAAGGGGATGTTAATTATGATGCGACCAATATGATTCAAATCCATCATAAATATGGCAATGATTTTCTGTATTCAGTGATGAATAATGCTCTGGTGATTATGAAAGTCAAGGACCCCTATGCCTGGGGTTACGATGATTTTGAAAGACTCCTGTTACCCAAAGAAGCCGTTTTTGATGCAGTGGAGTACCGGGACAATTTATCGGAAATGGAATACAAACGATTGGATCCCTCTCTTGACGCCGGACTGACCGGAGGGTTTGATATGTACAGCGGTCAATCTGTCCAGCGACGTATCGAACGGGTTGAAAAGGGACGCTGGGTCCTGATGGATAATAATAACAGTTCCATTGATTTTGAAATTTTGGAAAGTCCAACACCGGGATATTTGAAGGACAAGGAGGCAGGCGAATGAAAAGGATTTTTATTTGGATGCTGCTTCTTTCCGCGGCTTACGGGCAGGTGGCCGATTACATTGGTATTTCGACGGCTTATGAATCCAATCCGGCCTGGAGGATATGTGATTTCCTTGGGGATTTTCAACGCCTCGGGATTGAATTGGAAAATCAAAAGGGAGATTTCGGACAGGTTTTTGAGCCGGATAATCTATTCAATATCAATACCATCGCAGAGGGTGAAAAGCAATTATTCAAAAAGGGGGTTTTCTCAGGATATGTGGCTTACCACCGGCAAAAACTGGGCAATAAACTCTGGGTGCACCATCGCAATCCCTATATTGGGTTCCCTTTTCTGCTGGCAGACAGTTCCACCGGTGACCTGGAACTCAATGGCATTCACTGGCAACTGGGCTATTCCCACAGCCTGCTGGAAAATAAATTGTTTCTCGGCAGTCAGTTATTTTATAATGTTGATGAGGAAATGAAAGAGGTTTTCCCAAAACCTATAATCAAGCACCGGGATTTGGCCCTTTCACTGGGTACTGGATACAGGTTCGGCGGTTTTGTCCAGACCGGCCTGAATTATACTTATTTTGATCTGGAGGAACTGGCAGCCACCAGCAAATATTCGTTGGACCAGGATAAAACACCGATATTTTTTAAGGTTCGTGGTCTTGACAATCCCATCATTTTCCGTGGTGAAACATCGGAGGAACGCAAGCAAACTTTTGTAGGCCATAATCTGCAACTGGATAGTAAAATATCAGGGCTTTGGGCCAAAGAAACTAAACTGTGGGGGGAATTTGAGATGGGCCGTATTGAAGCGGTTGACGGCGGCGCTTATCCCATAGATCAGGGGCGGATGGAAACCCGGAAACTGGCCTTCTTTGCTGAGGCAACTTTTTCTCTGGCCGGAAAGAGCGAATTGGCCTTTCGGGCCCTGGGTGTCAGACGCTTTTACACGGCTGATCATCCGGATCTGAAAATTGAAGTTTTTGAGTACAAAAGTGAAAAGTTGGGCGGTGAGCTGGAGTTGCTCCTGCCTCTGAACCCTCACCTGGCCATGGTCCCCAAATTGTTTGGGTCGTCCCAATTTTTAAAGCGGGAAGATAAATTCAACGGAATATTGGATTATTTTCCTTCCGGTACCTGGGGCGGTTCACTGGAAATTGAATATACCGGTTTTTCTAAACTCAATCAATCATTGGAACCCGGCTATTCAATGACAAAGATTGGTGATAAAAAAATCTTTGCCTACAATACGGGCTGGTATTACAACCAGGTTACAGCTGAAGAAGAAATTTTTTATGGCACTGACCGTTTGACCTATTGGCTGAAGTATGCTGTCAGCTATCGGTTCAAAAATAACAGATATATCCTGGTTGATATTCGCTACCAGTTTAGCGATCAAGCGGATAATGGATATTTTAAGGATGCCCGGGAGTTGTCAGCCGGATTGAAATTGGAAATCAGAAAATAACTTTTCCTGAATGTGTCAGGAATTTTATATAAAAAAGGAACAGAATGAAAAGAATATTTATTTTAACCGCAGCGCTGCTAACATCTTATCTGTATGCAGAATTTACTTTAGAGGAACCGTCCCGACATCAGGATCGAAGTTTCGCAATTGTCATTGATCGGGAAAGCTATGGAAAAGCGAAAATAGCCGTGGACGCTTATCGAGCAGCGATTGAAAAAGACGGGCTGGCCTGCTACCTGATGATTGAAAAGGATGAGCAGCCCAACGCCATCAAAGCTGAGGTCATGAAATTATATCAGGCAGAAAAAGCCTTTGAGGGAATTGCTCTGGTCGGTGATGTCCCGATACCCATGATTCGGGATGCCCAGCATCTCTGCTCTGCTTTTAAAATGGATTCCGAGAGATTTAAGGATTTTCAACGGTCATCGGTGGCTTCAGACCGGTTTTATGAAGATTTTGATCTGACTTTTAAATTTCTTAAACAGGATACACTCAATCCGCTTCTTTATTATTTCTCCCTGACATCTGAAGGCCCCCAGAAGATTGATAAGGAAATCTACAGTGGCCGAATCAAACCACCGGTCGATACCGAAGAAAAATATACTTTGCTCAGAGAATACCTGGAAAGGATTGCACGTCAAAAACAGGAAATTCACGAAATCAAAAATATGCTGACTTTTGCGGGCCATGGTTACCATTCCGAATCTCTGGCTTCCTGGGAGTGGGATTTGCTTTCCCTGCGGGAGCAGTTTCCACAACTATATAAGTCCGGGCATGAAATCAAAAATTTCAATCACGCATCTTCTAATCACATGAAAAAAATTCTCTTGACAGAAATCCAGAATCCGGCATTGGATATGGCGCTCTTTCATGCGCACGGAGCCTATGATACCCAATATCTCAATGGTTATCCCCTGCCCCAAAATATGGACGGATATATTGAATCGGCCAAACTCTTTTTAAGGAGCAAAATTCAGGGAGCAGCCCGAAGAAAAAAAGACCTGGTGCCGTTGAAGGAGTATTATGTAAATAATTATGGCGTGCCGATAGAATGGATGGATAATGCACTGGCTGATTCCATGCTCCTGGCCGATTCACTGCTGAGCGCCGGCCTTGATATCTACACCAGCGACCTGAAAGATATAAACATTCAGCCGAAGTTTGTGATGTTTGACCAGTGCTTCAATGGCCAGTTTTTCAAGACAGATTATATTTCCGGGGCCTATCTTTTTAACGGCGGGAATACGATTGCCGCTGTTGCCAACTCCGTCAACGTCAAGCAGGACATCTGGGCCGATGAGTTTCTGGGATTGCTGAACAAAGGCTTTCGCGTCGGTCACTGGCACCAAACCAGGACTTTTCTGGAATCCCATATCATCGGTGATCCGACCTTTCATTTTTCTGAAGTTCCGTCAGACCTGATCAAAAACTTACGGTTGAATAAAAATGAAAAATTCTGGCTAAAGCAATTAAAAAGTGAAGACCCGGTATTGAGAGGGTTAGCAGTCAGGAAACTCTATGAATGCCAACCGGAAAAATTCATCGATGAATTGATCAACCTTTATAACGGCGATAGTTCTTATATTGTTCGGCTGCAGGCTGTGAAATGTCTCTCTTTTACACGGTCCAAAGCCTTTGAGGATATATTACTGCAATGCGCAAGCGATCCGTCAGAAATGATTCGCCGCATAACCGCAATCTGGATGGGAAAAATCGGGCGCGAAGATTACCTGCCGGTGTTAACTAAAATGATGATGTATGATCATTCCGAAAGGGTTGCGCGACAGGCCGATGAGTCACTGGGTCTGATCCATCCGGTCCGGGCCATCTCTGTAGTCCAAAAAGAATGTTCACAAATGCCGAAGATTGCCGAACCGGAAATTCTTGAAGAAAGAATTGTCAGTGGATTGAAGCGGGACAAGGAATGGCTGGATGAAATTATTCACCTCCTTCAGGCAGACACCACCGATAAAGCGCGAAAGGGTAACCTGCGGACCTTACGTAATTATTCCTTTCATCAGGCTGTCGCGGAGGTATGCAATTTTGTCCTCGATAAAAAAACAGATCCGGACACTCGTATTGTCGGGGTTGAAGCTCTGGGGTGGTTTACCTTTTCCAAAGAGCGCGAATATATTTTGGAAACCTGCGGACAGCTAATCACCCAGAAGGACCTTTCAGCCGAATTACGGGAGGAATCGGTCAAAACAATAAAAAGATTAAAAGAGGGATCCAACGATCCTGTTACACCATAAATATCAAGGGAGATTATTCATGAAAAAACTGTTTCAAAACAAAACAAAATTAGTCTTTCAATTGGCGATTATCGGCCTGATCCTTGTTCTGTTGCTGATGGGCAAGCGCGGTACAGAGCTGGAAAAATATTGTCCTTTCGGCGGAATTATGTCCCTGGGGTCCAAACTCTGGATGGGATCCATGTCCTGCACCATGAGTATGCAACAGGTTTCCATGGGAATCGTACTGCTCCTTGGAGTGGTTCTTTTCAGCAAACTTTTTTGCGGCTACCTCTGCCCAGTCGGCACTGTCATCGAATGGCTGAACAAACTCTATTCCCGAATCGGAAAATCCCTGGTTCTGGAAGGTCTTTGGGACCGTGTGTTACGCATGGGTAAATATGTTCTGCTGTTTTTCGCTTCCTATTTTACCATCACCACCAGTGAACTTTGGTGCAAAAAATTTGACCCCTATTACGCCACGGTCAGCGGGTTTGACAGTGATGTTGTTTTGTGGGCGGGCATTCTGACCATTATGACGGTTGTGTTTCTCTCGGTGTTCATCCGATTTTTCTGGTGTAAATATGTCTGCCCGTTGGGCGCCCTGAGCAATATCTTTCAAAATGCCGTCATTGTGGTGCCGGTTATTTTACTGTTTGTATTATTGCGGGTGATTGGTGTCAATATCAATGTGCTCTGGCTGGTTCTGCTGGTTTGTATTATTGGTGCTGCCATTGAGATTTTCCGCTTCCGGTTTTTTACGGTTTCGCCCTTTAAAATTCAGGTGGATAAGAGTACCTGCATTTCCTGTAAACTCTGTGACCGGGCCTGCCCTCAGGGCATCAAGGTCTCGGAATATGAAAAAGTGACCCATCCGGATTGCAACCTCTGTATGGACTGTGTCACCTCTTGCAAGACGGACAATGCCATTTCACTGGCAGGACAAAAATTAAACTGGCTTCCTGCGGTCGCCATTGTCGTGCTGATCGCTTTAGGCTTTTATATCAGTCAACAATTTACCCTCAAGACATTGGCCGAAAGGTGGGACGGCTTTGAGCAGGTTGCCAACATTAAAACCTTTGAAATGGAAGGATTGAACTCGGTAAAATGCTTTGGCAGTTCCAAATCTCTGGCCACAAAATTGCGACACACCAAGGGCATTCACGGCTTGGACACCTGGGCAGACCAGCACAAAGTCAGAATCTATTATGACGGAGACAAACTAAATGAAAAAGGTATCCGTGAGGCCATGTTTACACCCTCCAGATACCGCATTCGGGATTTTGGTGTAGACAAGATGCCAGAGAAGGTAACTCTCTTTGAAGTTCCGGTAGATGGAATATTTGATACCTATGACAATCGTGATCTGGTCTACCTGCTGCAGGGAAATGATGCAATTTGCGGAATGGCCACCAGTTTTGGTGAACCGGTCAATATTACCATCGCCTATAAGGAAGGGGCCCTGACTCCGTCTCAAATCTGCGATATCATCGAACAAAAATTTTATATTCAAAAGTCAGGTGATCAAGAAGAAAAAGTCAAGGTGGATTTTGAGTGCGCTTCCGAAGGAAAAACTCTGAATACCATCACCTATCGTCAATTTCTTGACGATTATTTTATTAGCTTTGACCAAAAATTTAATAAATATGATGAGAAAGAGGTTATTGCTCTGGCTATTTATGAGATATCTATGCCCAATGCTGACAATTCTCTGCTCCGGGCCCGATTCCCCTATCTTGCCAGCCATCTTTCCTTTAATGATAATATTGTTCGGCTGCGGACCCGCTATACCGACAAACCAGTGCTTCAGGTCTATTTCATGAAGGATTTGGTAACCGGTGACGAAATCTATGAAAAGTTAAGGGCCGAAAAACTCTCTTACCAGACCAGAAGCGGTGAAGTCCGGGAACTGGAAAATCCCTATTCCTTCGAGGCACCGGGCCAGGTGATTGCCCCCGATAAAGACTGATTGGACAATTTCCTTAAAGAATAAAACAGAACCCTGCCGACGAAATACTGCGGCAGGGTTTTTTTATGGCGCTTTGGCCGGATTTGATAATAAATTTTGTAAAAAGAGTTTGATGTCCTAAATTTTTGATCATACAGGAGTTTGTTTGAAGTCTAAAAAAAACCTGCGGGTAATCGGGTTTGACGCCGATGATACGCTCTGGATCAATGAATCCTATTATCTGGAAGCTGAAGAAAAATTCTGCCACCTGGTCAGTGAATTTGCCAACCGTGAGGAAGCATCCCGGGCCTTGTTTGAAACTGAAATTAGCAATCTGAATTGTTACGGATACGGCATCAAAGCCTTTACTCTTTCACTGCTGGAAACAGCTTTTAAGATATCCCGGGGACTGATATCCGCCGACAAACTGCAAAAAATTTTGAGCATTGCCAAGGAAATGATTCAAAAACCGGTGGAATTGCTGGCGGGTGTTGAGGAAGTCCTGAAAACCCTGCATGAAAAGGGTTTTGAACTGATCGTGGCCACCAAGGGTGATTTGCTGGACCAGGAACGCAAACTGGAGAAATCTGGTATTGAAAAATATTTTCACCACATTGAAATCATGAGCGAGAAGAAGGCTGAAAATTATCAGAAACTGCTCAATCACCTGGATATTGAGCCGACACAATTCCTCATGATCGGCAATTCTGTCAAATCCGACGTTTTACCGGTTTTGGAGTTGGGAGGCCATGCTATTCACGTTCCCTTTCATACAACCTGGGCCCATGAACAGGTCAATACGACGGACCTGGTCAGTTTTCCTGTTGTCAAAAACATCACTGAAACCCTAAATCTGGTGCTCAATGCAGAAGATTGATATGCAAAACTGGGTTCGCAGAGAACATTTTGAATTCTATAAAAATTTTGACGAACCTTTTTTCGGTTTGGTTGCTGATTTGGATTGCACCCGACTCTATGAAACGTGCAAAAAGGAAGGCTTATCCTTTTTTTTGAAATATTTACACAAGACCGCCGAAAGCATTAATCAAATCGAGGCATTCAAATGCCGCATTCAGGGTGATAACGTAGTCTGTTTTGATACCATTCATGTCAGTGCCACGGTGGCCCGGCAGGACCATAGTTTCGCCTTTACCTTCATTGAGTTTTCTGCGGACTATGAAGAATTCAGACTGGTGGCGGAGAAGGAAATTGAGGCGGTCCGGAATTCCTGCGGATTGCGGGTCACGGAAAACTCAGAACGCCCGGATACCATCCACTTTTCAGCTCTTCCCTGGGTGCGGTTCACAGCCATTTCACATCCGAGGAACTATCGCATTTCAGATTCCATTCCCAAGATCAGTTTTGGCCAAAGATACCGGCACAATAAACAGCACCGGGTCCCTGTGTCGATTCATGCGCATCACGGACTAGCTGACGGCTATCACGCCGGTCTCTTTTTTGAATATTTACAAAATTTATTGAATACATAACTTGTACCTTGCCATTACTATAATTTTACAATAAGTTTTTTCAACTAAATCGGAAGGAAGCAATATGGAGCCTATTTCGCGAAGAACATTTATCAAGGCCGGAACCCTGGCCGGCGTCGGGATTTGCGTCGGTTGTAGCCGGCAGCCCAAATTTGACCTGATCATCAAAGGCGGAACGGTCTTTGACGGGCTGGGAAATCCCGGTATCATGACGGATGTCGGATTGTTAGGTGACAAAATCATCGCTATTGAAGACCTTACCGGCGCCAAAGCCACTCAGATCATTTATGCCAAAGGCCTCTATGTTTCGCCGGGATTCATTGATATTCATACTCATACGGATATGGAATTGCTGGTCAATTCCCGTGGTGAAAGCAAAGTCAGGCAGGGTGTCACCACTGAAGTTTCCGGAAATTGCGGCTACTCCCCTTTTCCCCTGACCGAGGCGGATGCCACAGAACTGGCCCGGATCAACAAAGAAAAATATGGTATAGATGTTAAATGGCACGATATTCAGGGATTTTTTGATGAATTGCGAAAAAACCCGCTGGGGATCAATTATGCAAGCTTCACGGGGCATGGCGATTTGCGTGCCTTTGTCATGGGCAGAAATGACCGGAAACCCACGACGGAAGAATTGGAAAAAATGAAAGCGGTGCTGGCTTCATCCCTGGAAAAGGGATCGCTGGGTCTGTCAACAGGCCTGGAATATGCTCCCGGAAGCTATGCCGACACGGAAGAACTGGTGGAACTGTGCCGGGTCGTGAAAGAAAGGGGAGGCGTTTATTCCACACACGTCAGGAGTGAAGATGCCAGGGTGGAAGAAGCCATGCTGGAAGCGGTGGACATCGCCCGAAGGTCCGGCGTCTCACTGCAAATTTCACATTTCAAAGCCTGCAATCGCCCTAACTGGCATAAGGTGGACAATATGCTAAAAATAGTCCATGAAGCCAAAGACGAGGGTATTGACGTCCAAATAGACCGTTATCCATACAATGCCTGGGGCACCGGACTGGATTCTTTTCTGCCTCTCTGGTCCAGACAGGGTGAAACTGATGAAATTCTGGCCCGTATGAAGGACCGGAAAACCGCTCCCCAGATTGCCGAATACATGAATACCCGGGCTACCCTGATTGGTGGCTGGGACCATGTCATGATCAGCTCCTGCAACCTGGAGCATAATAAAAAATGGCAGGGAAAAACCATCCATGAAGCCGCTGAAAAAACCGGAAAAACACCCACGCAGTTTGTTTTTGATCTGCTAATAGAAGAGCGCAATAATGTCGGTGCTATTGGCTTTGCGATGGATGAAAATAACCTGAAAAAAGTGCTGGCAGATCCGCTTTGCGTCATTGGTTCCGATGGCAACGCCACTGCGCCTTATGGAAAATTACATCAGGGAAACCCCCATCCCCGCTATTACGGGACTTTTGCCCGTGTCCTTGGCAAATATTGTCGTGAAGAAAAGCTTTTTGACTGGCAGACTGCGATTCAGAAAATGACCTCCCTGTCGGCCCGCAAACTGCACTTTGACCGGCGGGGTGAGATTAGACAGGATTATTATGCAGATATCACAGTCTTTAATCCGGAAACAGTAATTGACCGGGCAACCTTTACTGATCCGCATCAATATGCCAGCGGCATTGAATATGTTCTGATAAACGGAAAAGTGGTTATCAGCAAAGGTGAACATACAGGGGAATTGCCGGGAAGAATTTTATAAATATTTATTCATGGAGGAATAAAATGGCAATACAGTTTACAACAAAAATTGAGGATGAAATTTTTTTTGTAACAACCTTGGGGTTTGATGGAAGCCTCAGTGATGTAAAACAATATGCAGCTGATCTGATTAAAGCCGGTGTAAAAACCGGATTGACCAAGGCACTCATTGATGAAAGGCAACTGATCTACAAACTCGGCACGGTGGACCTTTACGAATTGGGGGAATTCATCGCAGTCCAGGCGCCCAGTTTTGCAAAAATAGCCCTGGTTCCCAATGAAAACAAATTGGAAGACACACTGTTTTTTGAGGATGTTGTAATCAATCGCGGGTTAAAATTGAAAATTTTTCGAAAAATGGAGGAAGCAAAGGAATGGCTGGTCCAATAGGCTATGAAGAATTGAAAACCAAACTTTTGAAATACAAAAAAGCAACCCTGGATTTTCCCTTTGACGATGTGACAGCGTGTTTTCGGGTAATCAATAAAATGTTTGCGCTGGTGGCCATGGACGAGGACCCTCTGCGCATCAATCTAAAATGTGATCCCAATGATGCCGAAGCCCTGCGTTCTTTATATACTGCAATCATTCCCGGCTACTACATGAATAAAAAACACTGGAATACCATCATCCTTGACGGCACCTTGCCCGTGGAGCTAATAGATGATCTGATCGAAGATTCTTACCGGTTGATTGTAAAAAGTTTGAAAAAATCAGACCGGGACCAATTGCTCTGATCAATTGGTCAGAAAGTCGAAGATATTACCCAGCCTACTGGTTTCTGTTTTGTAAAGTTCCGTATATTTGCAGCGTGTACAGGTTACGGTTGTAAACTTTTTGTTCTGCACATCGAATATTTTTGAAAACCCTCCACCTGTGGCTGCAAACTGGTCGGTTTCAAATTCGGTGTTGCCGCATTTGGGGCAATGCCAGTTTTGATGTTCCATAATTAATCCTTTTGTTTAAGAAATTCAATTTTTAACAGACTGTAGATTTCCAGGTCCGCAAAGCTGCCGTCGTATTGCTTCTCTCCTTCTCTTTCAATTCCTTCAAAGTGAAAATTCAATCGTCGGGGAATTTTTTTGCTGGGAATATTTCCGTTAGCCACTTTGATTTGAAGACGATTTATTTTCAACTCTTCAAAAGCAAAGCTGCAAAGGGCCCGGACTGATTGGGTCACAATGCCTTTTTTTTGAAATTTTTCAGAAAGCCAGTACCCCAGTTCGGTTTTCTGATTGGCTCTATCGCTGTCTTTAAAACCAATCAATCCGACAATCTCATCTTGATAAAAGATAGTAAAGATGTGCTCAAAACGACTTTCCGGTGCATAGACGACAGATTTGACAAACAGTTCGGTATGCTCAATTTTATGGGTGAAATGAACAAAAGGCAACCATCTTCCCAGATATTCCCGCTGTGTGTCAATGATGTAAAACAGGGATGGAACGTGTTGTGTTTCCAAAGATTTTAACTGAATTGTGTCACTCACTTTGATGATCATTTTATTAGGATCCTTATTGTTTTGGATTCAGAACTTTCCCCTTTCAGTATTCCGGTATCGGTGTATAGGGAAATGGTAATTTTCTTGGGTTTCAACGGGAAACTCCCCTCGGTTTTTATAATTCTGATCAGGACTTCTCCCTTGGATTTTTCCGCTGAAAAAAAGACCTGAGCATATTGGTTTTTCAGATAATCAAAACCATCGCCGGCATCGTGGTAGAGGTTTCCCCGGGCGCTCCCGGACTCATCCAGCGAAACCAGCAGTTCCAATTCCTGCAGGGAATAATCTGCAGTGGTTTGAATTACCCTGGAAGCGGGGACAATGGCACCAGGGCGGATTTTTAGTTCCGGCTGGAAGCGGTCCTTTTCACGACCTTCTTCCAGCAGTGAAATTGTGTGCCACTTTCCCCGGGGAAGTGAAGGATTATTCGCCCACCTGGGAACGACCAGCAGGTCCGGGCCCAATAAAAAAGCCTCCTGTTCCCGGCGCAGTTTTTTATCCTGAATATCAGCGAAAAATACCGGCTGCAGGATCGGCTGCCCGCTGATTGATGCTGTATGAAAAAGTGTATAAAGATAAGGCAGCAGCCGATATCGGCGTTCCAGGGCTGTCTGTACCGCCTTTTCTATTTCATCGCCGAAGGACCAGGGTTCATGATCTTTAGTGCGGGTCATGGAATGGGCCCGAGAGAAAGGATAAAAAGCGCCAGTGGCAATCCAATGGCCAAAGAGGTCAGCACTGGCATTGAAAGCAAAGCCACCGATATCCGGTCCGTTGAAGGGTTGTCCGGAAAGCGAAAGGTTTAGGCTCATGGGAATGGACATTTTGAGGTGTTTCCATCGGGATGCATTGTCTCCGGTCCAGGTGGCGGCATAGCGCTGTCCGCCCAGAAAATTTGCCCGAGAAAGGACAAAGGGACGCTTGTCCGGGTTGGCTTCAAGTATACCTTCACGGGAGGCTTTGACCATCATCATTCCATAGACATTGTGATAGCGCAAATGAGTGTCTTTGGGCAATGTATCACTGCCCCGGTGAATATTATCCTCCGGCATGGTCCAGTCTTTTCCATTAAAAACCGAAGGTTCATTCATATCGTTCCAGACGCCATCAATACCTTGGGACATGAAGTCTTTGCAGAGGTCTTTCCACCATCGGTTAGCCTGGACGGTTGTAAAATCAGGAAAGACGCAGTTACCCGGCCATACCTGTCCCAGATAATTTTCACCCGCTTTGTCTCTGACCCAGACATCCCATTCCGTACCGGAATCATAGATAAAATAGCCGGGATCATATTTAACGCCGGGATCGATCATCCAGACAGACTTAAAACCTTTTTCATGGAGATAGTGATTGAGGCTTTCCGGGTCAGGAAAGTAATTTTTTGAAAAGGTGAAGACCCGAAAGCCTTCCATATAATCGATATCCATCCAGAGGACATCACAGGGTATTTTTTTTGCGCGGAAGGTGTTGGCTATGGCTTTTACTTTTGTATCGGGAAAGTAGGACCAGCGGCATTGCTGAAAACCAAGACTCCAGAGTGGCGGCAATTCCATCTTTCCCGTCAGGTCTGCCAGGGCTTTGAGTACTTCCTGGGGTGTTTCCTTTTCGATGATAATGATGCGAAAAGGCGCAGATTTTGACACAAAGGTAATGGCCCTGTCCAAAATCACCTCCATTTTCCAGGTACAGTCAGCCAGCACGCCAAAAGCGCTGCCGTTTTTGCGCACACCCAAAACCCAGGGGTGGGATTGATAGAGTTTTTTTCCGCCATTTCGCAGATAGGTGAAATTATCCGTGTTCCAAAAAATGCGGCTGGTACCATTTCGGTGTAAGGGGCCCGTAACCTCACCGGTTCCGTAAAGATCAGTTTTTTTGCCGGTTTTGATCTGAACAATACTGCGATTTTTGGATTCGGTAAATTTTACTTTTGTCGGCCAGTTTTCCGGAAGTATATCAAAATACTCCGGTTCTTTTACCAACGCAAAAGAGGGTAAGTGAGACTTTTTATCAAAATTTTCCGGTACAAACAGGGCGATATCCTTTTGAATTAAAAAAGCGCTGGCAGCCGGTTTTAAAGGGAATTTTTGATAAAGACGAAGCAGGCGGCATTGTTTTAATCGTGTGATGAATTCCGTCATAAATTTCTCAGGTTAAATTTTTTTTATGACCATTGTGGAACCGGTCAGGGAATTTTTCAGGACTTCATTTTCCTGAACCTGATTTTTGATATATTGTTTAAATAAATCCTGCTGGTCCGGGTATTTTGCCATCAATTCATGACATCGCCGAACCAATTTTTGAAAAATAGTATCATTTGATTGTTCTATTTTTTCCTTTTCGCTGAGGGTTTCGTCAATCAGTTTCATGCCGGCCTGCTGAAGTTCTTGCAGCAGTCGATTTTTTTTGACTGCCTGGGGATGAATCAGGTCACTTTGATCGGGAATATAGCCATCATCGAGAATAATGATACCGTTATTGTTTAAATGGTTTTTTAAAAGATTCATGGTGTCAAAGGGCCCACCCAGAACCGGACTGATGGAGCCCAGCAGGATCACGTCAAACTGTCTGAGTTCATGGATGACCAGTCGAATATCTCCCGGCTCAAACCGGCAGAGATGTTGGACTTTCCATTCGGCGGCTTTGATTCTGGCCTCTTGAATGAATTCCTGAAGTCCATCGATGCCAAGACAATGGCACCCTAATTTTTGGGCGGTTTGAATGGATACGGCACCTTTGCCGCAGCCCAAATCAAGCAATTGAAGGTTTGAATAATCGGTCGTGTGTTTTTCAATAGCGGCAATGATGGTTTTCGGCGAAGACCCGATTTCCCAAAGGTCCTGCAGAATATAAGGCAGAAAGGGAACAAGGCGGATATCGGTTCTATCCATAGCCAGAGTGATGCTCTGTTCCAGTGAAATCATGGATTTTCTCCTAAAAATTCAGTTTCTCTTTGAAAAATTTCATAAAGACCCTGCTATAACCTGATTCACCAATGTGGCTGTCCTGCGGTTCTACGGTGTATTTTTTTTCGGAAGCAATGAGATTGTAGGCTGCGAAGCCGATATGCGGGGGGCAGTCATCGTCAAAGAGCCCGGCTGAAAAATACACCGGGCATTGTATGGATTCTGCGAAATGTTTGGTATCATGCAAATCCAGCGTGACCAGTGCTTTTACCCAGTCACAATCAGAATAAAAATCGATAAAATTTTGTATCTCCCGGACCATGATAGAGCGGATTTTCATAGCGTCTTTAACATCACAGGGAAAAGGATCGAAATAGGCTGCGGCATTGATTCTGTCGGGGCACAGACCTGCCAGCATCAGGGTCAGGCCACCGCCCTGGCTGCCTCCGTCACAGCCAATACGTGCAGGATCAATTTCCGGCCGGCTCTCCAAAAATTCCAGGGCCCTTACACAATCCATGTACAGTCCGCGGTATGAGTAATTTTCAGGATCGCAAAGGGCTGTGCCCCATTGACCGGGGATGCCCCAGACAGGCACGACTTCGTCTGCAATTCCATGGTTTCGCACACAAAGCGCCAATTCAGCCACATTCTCAGAATTGTCTAGAAATGCACCATGATGCTGAAACCCATAGCCCATTCCGGGCAGATGTAAAATAACTGCATGGGGACCCGGTGTCTTGGGTACAAAATAGTATCCTCGAATAGTTACATTGCCCAGGGAGTTCATTTCAACAACATAGCCGTCGCGGAGGGCCGATTGCAGGCTGTCAGTTTTATGGATTTTGAAATGGGGTTTAGTTATGGATAATTCCGCCAAAGCCGATTTCCAAAATTCATCAAAATGATCCGGTTTGTGGTTTGTACAGCGGATTTCTTCAGGAGAAATAGTGAACCATTGGACCTCACCGTAATGGCCGCTGTCGTGCAAATAGGAAATACATTCATAAATTCCGGGTTGCAGATGATAGCCGGTCAGATCCAAGTCGATTTCATATTCGCCTTTCCGGGCTATCGTGTCCAGGACAGCCACCTGTTCATGAAAATCACTGTTGATGATCAATTGAATTTTTCCGGCCACATCAGAATGATATCTTATTGTCAATTTGGGTTGTTCATGATTTAGAAAAACGTGGTTTTTATTGGGAAAATGAATGTGAAGATAAGATTTTATTTCAGAACCCCGCGGTCTGATCTGGCAGTAATTATAACTTTTTCCGCCGGTATATTGAAAATCGGATAGATATAATTTTATGCTATTCTTTTGTTTCAGAATTGATTTTGGCAGCACAAAGCTTCTTTCTGCTGCCAGGTCTGCCGGGTCGTCCCAATTAAATTTATTGATAATGTTGGCCAGTATACGATTGTCATTAATCCGGATATCATGGACCGTACAGCGCAGGTTGATGATCAGTTCATAGTCGCGGTTTAGGTCTGGCAAAAGAAATTCATTGGAAAGGACCTGTCTTTCCGTTTGCCAGAAATATCCCTGTCTTTCCCAGGAAAGTAAAAAACTCAGGTCTTTGTTTTCAGCCTTCCAGATTAAAGGCAAAAGGTCCTGGCTAAAAAGCCAGCTATATAGAATTAAAAAAACAGATAGTTTTTTCATGACAGTCTTCCTGAAAAATTTATCAACCAGTCGATTACCAGGCCCTCAGTGAAATATTGGATTTTTATTTCGCTAAAACAAGGTTTTAACCAGAATAATTTGTGATTTTAAGGGTTTGGGATTTGTGGTCAACAGAAAATTGAAGTTAAAAGGAGTTTTGCCGTCATGGATGTTTATAGTATTAAGTTTATTTTGTAAATTTGATGGAATTTATAAAAAATAAACTGGAGAAAATATGACAAGAAAACATGACTGGCGTGAAATTTTACTGGAATATGTGTTGATTACCATTGGATCTGTGATCATGTCCAGTAGTCTGGTGCTGTTTTTGGGACCGGCAAAAATAGCTCCCGGTGGTGTCAGTGGTCTGGCAGTCATCATTTATAATATTTTTAATATTCCCATGGGTATTACCATGCTGGTATTGAATATACCATTGTTTTTAATTGGATTGAAATTGCTGGGGCCAAAGTTTGGGCCTCGGACTTTTTATTCTTTTACCATTGTTTCCCTGGCAACGGATTTCATGGATAAATACCTGAAACTGAAACCGGCTACCGATGATCCCTTGCTGGCCGCAATTTTTGGCGGAGTGGTTATTGGCATGGGGCTGGGAATTGTTTTCAGAAACAAAGGAACTACCGGAGGCAGTGATATCGTCGGGCAGGTCATTAATAAGTATTCCAATATGTCTGTGGGAACCGGCATCATGATCATTGATTTTTTTATTATTTCCATTTCCGGAGCTGCTTTTCGCAATATCAACCTGGCCCTTTATGGATTTATCGGTTTGTTTTTTAGTACCAGAGTGATTGATATCATGCTGGATGGCTTTGATTATGCCAGGGCCTTTTATATTATCAGCGATAAATATGAAGAAATGATTGATGTGATCAATAAAAAAATGGACCGGGGCGGCACGCTGTTGCATGGAAAAGGAATCTATACCGGACAGGACCGCAAAGTTCTGTTTGCGGTTGTGACAAGACGGGAAGTTTCCAAACTCAGAGAACTGGTCAAAGATATAGACCCGAAAGCTTTTGTCATCATCTCAAATATTCATGAGGTGCTGGGTAATGGTTTCAGGTCCCGGACTTAATAGCCGCGAATTGTCAGTACCGGGCAGTTGGAATGGCGCAGGACTTTTTCTGCCACAGACCCAAAGAGAAAGTGTTTCAACGCACCGGTCCCGTGAGTGGATAGAGTGATCAGGTCAATCTTGTTTTCATGGGCATAATTGATAATCTGGGTGGAAGCGTCGCCTTTTAATATTTTTGTTGTGGTTTTTATGGAGTCCGGAATTTTTTCTGCTACTAGTTTTTCTAAAGATTCAAGCGAGTTTTCACTTAATTCATCTTCATAAACCTGGATATCAAAACCGATGGGATGAGGAGAAGCCGGTAATATTGGGAAGGGTGCAATGACATTGATCAGGTGCAATTCTGCGTTAAATTTTCCGGCCAGTTCCACGGCATTGTCCAGCGCTTTTAATGAATGTTCGCTAAAGTCAACAGGGCACAATATTTTTTTTAAGGGTAACATATGAACCTCCTTTTTTAATGGGTTAGGAAGACAAAATAAAGCTATGAAATACAGACTGAAATTTCAAATAAGGGGATTGATAATTTGAAATTTATTGCTGGCTGACAGTGAAATATTGCCAGACCGATTCCGAGCCTTCAAGGTCTGTGGCGTCAATATTGGTGGAAGAGATACAATCTACCCGCCAGCGGTATTTTTGGCCCGGTGTCAGTTCCTCAACCTGGGCAGAACCGTCAAAGTTATATTTTTTTTCGGCCACCCCCTCCGTATAATCCGGATTGTTGAACCGGGTAATCCAGACAACGTTGTTGACCGGATATTTTTCCAGCCGTATGACGATTTCGTTAGTGATAGAGGTATTTCTCCAGCGAAATTCCGGCGTGGTTGAGACTACTTTACCTTCTACCGGGTAAAGCAGGTCTGCTTTGTTGATGAGAATATATTCAATAGTATCAGAGGGTTCACTCATATTTCCATCGTAGTCGTAGGACCTAATAAAATAGCGATAAAGATGGTGAAGAGTGACATCTTCATCATAATAGAGGGAATCGTATTCTGGATTATGATAGATGTTTATTTTTGTCAGCAAACTGTAAACTTCCTTTTCGTCAGGATCGAGAATATCTTTGATTTCGGCCCGAAAAATTTTATATCCTTCCAGATCGGCATTGTGGACCGGATGCCATTCCATGAAAATGCGGTGTTCCAGCGGCTCGGCATCGATACCGGTTTCAATCGAATCTTCCGGTTGGGATTTGGTTACCCACTGGGGAGTATCCGGTTTGCCGGCTTCGATTTCAAACCAATCGCAACGGTTAAGGGCCAATATTGCGATTATTACAAGGATGATATAGTGTGTTTTTAAAACCATAAGGCCAATCCTATTCTATGACTATTGCCGAGAACATGGTTTAAAAAAGCATAGTTAACATTGGTGTGGACTTTAAAAATTTTCAGATATAATCCACAGCCATAATTGATACCGTTAAAATTATATCCTGCCCGAAAAGCTAATAATTTTGCCAGATTATATTCAATACCATAGCGCGGGTTTTTATCAAACCGGGTGTTTTGTTCGTAAGTAAAAGCCAGCATGGAATTTAAAAATTTGAAGGGTTGTTCAAAGGCTACTGAAGTTTTAATGTTGGGCTGAATCAAATCCGTATGTTTGGTCTCCCAGTAAACGAAAGTATTGGTAAAGTCCTGTAAAGTAAGGCCAAAAGAAAGGTCTCCTAGATTGTTGCTGGTAATCTCCCCAAAGGTAAACCTGATTCTTCCCCCGATGTCAGCGCCGATTCCATAACCCTTTTGTCCGGCCAGATTTTTAGACAGAATTTTGACATTGGCTCCAAGGGGAATCTGAATCCGCAGGTTTTTAAACATCCAGTCCAGGAAGAGATCATAATAATTCATCTTGGCAAAACTGATAAACAGAGCATCGTCATAATTGGAAAAATAGCCGTATCCGGTCCCTTTTTGGGTCAAAACTTCGTGTTTTCTTTGTTCCAGCGTGTAGTTTCCTTCGAGAAATAAATCCGGGCGACGGGGAATATTGGTCACTGTATAACGGACCCAATTAAAGGCAATGGATGACTGGTTGGAAACCGGTAAAGAGGTACCCAGATAATTGTAACTGGCCAATCCGAATTGGTCCATGTACATCAGATTGAGGGATTTGTTTTTCACATAGGCCAGACCTGCGGGATTGGCGAAAAAAGCGGTGTTGGTTTTATCCAGGGCGCTGCAGCTGGTCCCCATGGCCAGGTTTCGCGCGCTGACTCCCATTTCTAGATATTCACCACTGTAATAGCTGCCGTAAACAGCGGACAACAACAAGGCCAACAGCAATGTGAGTTTCGTATATTTCATTTTACTTTCGCTATAATTCCTTTGGTAGTGACGGTTTTATTGTTGGTTTTAGCGACCATGCGGTAATAATAAACGCCATTGGCGATATCCTCTCCATGGTCATCTTTGCCGTCCCAACTGACTTCATGATAGCCCGATTCAATGAGGGATTTGTCTTCATAAATATTGGTGTCGTCAATGGTCCGTATTTTTCTGCCTGAAGAAGAATAAATCAGAATTTTAAATTCTTCAACGTTCTTTGTGGTTTCAAAAACAAACCAGGTCCTTGTTTTAAAGGGGTTCGGATAATTTCCATAATCGAGAATATTGAGATTTTTGAAAATATTAAAATCGAATTCCTGCTCATTGACATTATGGGCGGCGTCCTCAATGCTGATTCGAATGTCATGTCGGCCGGATTCCAGGGTCGAGCGATAGGAGCAGGTGACGGTGGTAAAATTGGTAATTGTGTCCTGCCGAATCAGATCGGAAAAGGCGATGGGGTCATCATCAATCCATATTTTCAGACCTTCCTCGGATAGATTGATGCCGTTATCATCATTAAAAATAAAAGAGATGGTGGGATAGGAATCCACGTAACTCTGCTCATCAATTCTTTTTCCGTCGAAGTTGACTTCAATACCAGGTATCTGGGTGTCTTTGACTTGCGCCGTTGTGAATTGTCCCGGGCCAATGAAAGAACCGGTGACAATATTTTCCTGAACCAGTGAGGGCAATGTTTTCCAAAGGTTTAGTAGAGGATCAAATTCAATCACCTGAGTATTTTCCCTGATTTTTTGGGGAACGAAACCGAATTTTCCGGTTTTATATAAGGTTTTTGCTCTGGAAAAGGTCAGGGCATGTTTTATTTGTTCCGTATCGGTGGGATAATTCAATATAAAGTCCGGTTGTGATAATTTGCTCAGGATTTCTGAATTTATGGTCAATACAAAGGGTTCATTGGTGCTATTAGGCTGTATATTGATAAAAAACCGATTGTTGATCCAGATGGTGTCGTTCCGGGTTTCTGTTAAGGTGGTGCCGTACTGCGGGCTGACAAGAAAACGGTTGACAATAAAATTATAATTTTTGTAGTTGTTCCAGGTTACCTTTTCTTTGATTTTTCCAGTGATGTAAATTCGGCCTACAGCGGTGTCCAGGCCAGAAATTACAGGTAATAAAAGGGTTTCTTTTGAATTGGGAGCCAGCGTTTTGACTGTGGTGTATATAATATTCGAATCCAGCAGCAAATAATTACTGCCTTTATAGACGCTGATTTGGGTTTCAACGGAATCCTCACCATGTAAGGCAACTTCCATTTCAAGGGCAGGAAAATCAAGACCGCCCTGCTTCAGTGAAAGTATTTCTAGATCATATATTTCATTGAATTCAATTTTCATTGTGACTCCCTCAAAGCGCTCGCCGGCTTCGTACCAGACGATTCTGTGGGCATAGTACTTATAAGGGTTGATAGCGATAAAAGACCGGGAACTTTGATAGTGTCGTTCGGATGATTCATTGCATGGGATTCGCACGAGGTCTGTATCGGTACGAGTCACGTATTCATAGCGAAAGGTATCAATCTCTGTATTGGTGATTGGGTCGATATAGGTATAGGGCACCGAGTCCCTTTCGGTATGGACCCAGGCACTGATTTTTTCAATACCGTAAGGATCGAGATAAGTGGAAACATAGAGGGTATCAATTTCCCAAAAAACGGAATCAGCCTGATCAATTAAATCCATTGAGATATTTATTTCATCGCCATAATCCGGTATTTCCGGATCAAGGACGAGATTTTTATAGGCGTTTTTAAGGCTGGAAAAATACAAGGCACAGGCAAAATCCTGTGTTTCATCGGTGTTTGTTCCATGAATACTGAAATGTCCGTTGTTTACCAGTGAATCGGGAAGAAAAAGGGACTGGGAAAAATTATTGTCGGAAAAAAAATAAGGAATCACTTGAGTCAGTGGATATTTTCGATTGTCGTAGACCTCAATTTCCAGTTTGCCGTCGCTGAAGGGCAGCTGGCCGCTAAGGGTGACTGATTCATTGGGCTGGATTTGGGTTCTATCGAGGTTCAGATAGTCTTTGAATTCATTGGTTTGTGCCAGTACAATAGCCGGGTCACCCAGGAGATTATATTGATAAACCATAGAGGCTTTCAGATAATTGAACTGATTGGAATTGGTCACATAATTAATTTTTGCAGAATTGATTATATCGCCCATATTAATGTCTGGTTTTTGTGTGAATTTGAAAAATTCATTGCCCAGTAAAAAATCGTTGATCAACCAGCCGACACCTGATGATCCGAAAAGGCCGATGGCACCGCTGTTAAACCGTTCCGTAATCGCTTCGCCCAAACTCTGACTGGCGGCAAAGTCAGCCGTAAAGCAGGTCAGACTCGAAATGAAGGGCAGCACGTTGCCGTTTTTCAGTTTATATAAATCTTCCAGACGGAATAGTGAACGGTCTGCCCAGACTGCGCCGCCGCCATGACCCATGAAATTGACGACACGAAGGCCACGGTTGAAACGGGCAATGAGGGTGTCCGTACCACCGTAAAACCTGGAGTTGACATTGGAAGGGTTGATGAGGATGCGGCTGATAGAGGCCGGCGGATTTATTCTGTATTCAGTCAAAAAATCTGTCTGAATTTTGAAATCATCTTCTTTCCCGGCAATGAACAGGTATGTATTGCGCCAGGGGCCGGCGGTTTGTTGTTCGCTGTATTGAATTCGTTTTTGAATCAAGGTTTCCAGTTCCGGGACTGAGCCGGCGGCCCAGCGTCCCAATTCAATATCAGGTAGAATATCATCTTCATCGAGCAGGGAGTACCAGTAATCTGAGGCCGAGCCTCCCCATTTGTAAGTTTGGTACATGACTGTGGGCAACAGGTCCAGTTTCCGGTTATCCAGGTTGGCATCGCCGACAAGCAGGGCCCATTTCGGAAAATTTTCCCAGCTTTTGAAAGCGTCTGCGAGAAAGGCTCTGATGGCATAGGGAGTTTTGATTCCGAAGTTGTATTGGTTGTAAATATCACTGATTTTGACCCGATGGGCTTTTATGCCCCGGATTTGATAAAAATCTACCATTTCCTGCATGGTTTCATAAAAATCATCGTAGACAATAAAGAGATGGTCGCAGCCATCGATATCGGTAATATTATGTAAGGTGTCGAGAAAGCAGGTGTCAGGAAGGGCCAGTCTGCTGCCTGATGCGGCGATATAAGCGGTGGGGCCATTGATTTCATCCTGCATGCGAATGGTAAAGGTCTGGCTCTCTTCGCTGAAGGATTTCTGAAAAGCAGTAATCTTTGTCTGGTTGTTTTTATAGACGGATATATCGATATCGGAAAAATTTTCAACATCAAACTGATATATGCCATTGATCTGGTCATTGGGTTTATTGAATTCAATAAAATCTTCATCGGCGATAAAACTACGATAATACTGGATTTCCAGCCAATCCAGGACAATGCTGGAGGTCTGGTCGTTGGTATTATATTCATGATTAATGGTTAAGGTGTTAATGCCTTCTTTCAAAAAATTGTTTGGTATATAAAATTCGGGGTTTTGTTCTACGTATCCCTGCTGGTTCCAATACCAGGTGTTGTGACCGATATTCTGGCCGTTGACCATGATTCGGGCGGTCGAATAGATATCCTGGGCCAGGCTCTGAAGTTTGGCCTTGACAGCGATGTTTTTGGTTGTATTTCGATTGGGGCTGGGCAGGAAAAATTCAAAGTCCTGGGAAGTGCCGCTTAAAATTTGTCGGTAGAAAAAGTACTGGTCATTATCGGTGCTGAGTATGTCTGTATGAACATAGCCAAGGCGTTGAAATTTTTCATTTTCTTCAAAGTGAAAAAGATAATCGTATTCTACTGGCCGAATCAGATCCTGACCTTGATAGGTCGGGGCGGCCGCTTCTTCGCTAAACCGCAATCCGTTGGTGATATTCCAGTAAAGCTGGTAGACATTGATATCGGTGAAGGGATCGAAAGCCGAGGTGTTACCGGTGGAATTGGGGTTTCTTTTTCCGAGAAATTCAATAAAGTCCTGGTTGTGAAAAACCTGGTCTTTCTCGCCATATATCCATATGGGCACCTGCTTTCCCTGATTATACATGGCGAAGGTCTGGGGATTGATTTCATCAATACTGATTTTCATGTCTTTTAGTGTTTGATAGTCAACACGATAGATTCCATCTTCGGAAACCTCCAGTCTGATAAAGGGTTTTCCGGTTAGCGGGTTCTCTGAACTTTGTTTTTTCAGGGGTTTCGGCGTTTGGCCGACTTTGCCGGTAGCGAATAGATGGCTGGAAGCTTTAGAGTTTTGATTAAAAACCAGGTCATTCTGTGAAAAATGGATATCTATGCTGACATTTTTGATCAGCCGCAGGGTATTTTGGGATAGGATCTGAACCGGATAAAAATGAAGAGAGGAAACCGGAATATTGCGAAAAAATCCGTCGAAACGGTAGGACATCAAATTTTGAGGGTAGATGCTGAACTGCTGATTACTTTGGGTGGTCTTAAAGTCCGCACCTTTTGCATAATCATAAAAGATTTCCACAGGGTGATCCAGTTGAATGACTTCTTCGTCGATAATCCGGTAACTGGCTGAAAGGTTGTTTGCCGTGACATTAAACCGGGTGGCATATTCAGGCAGATTGGGTTCGCCGGGAATTGATAGTTGGGTGAGGTTGGAAAACAATATTTGTGAATATTCTGCTTCTCCCCTTGTTTTTGTTATGACATCCAAAGAATCAATTCTGATGTTGATCTGCACATGATTGTCCGCAAGATTGATCATATTAATTATGGCATGGTTGATCGGTTCAGCTGATAAATTATGATGAAAAATTATTAATGTTGTTATAAAAATGAAAACTGCGTATTTAAAGATTCTCATATGAAATTCAATATTACCATTATTAAATTTAGTTCAATAAACTAGACCTGAAAACAAAAAAAAACAAGTGAATAATTTTTTAATTCACTTGTTATATTACTGTCGGATTTGAATCAAGGGGAAAAATTTTCTTTATTCGTGACCGTTTCTTATAAGCTGTTTGCATAAAGAAGAATCATCTTTATAGGCTGCGAGTTTTATTGCTTCCCATAAATCCGCCTGCTTGGAACTCGCTATTATTGCCAGAAAACTAAACCCAACGATGACTCCTAGTATAAAAATAAAAATCGATAAAAACATGTATATCCTCCTGTCTAATCATTTTTTAGAAATATTTTTGCAAATTTTGAACCATTTTCTAAAATTTTTTTATAACCAATGGATTGATTTTACTTTTATCTTTTTCGGTTTTTATATATTTTTCAGGCCAGTAAAAAGAACGAGGAATAATTGAAAAAATCAGTCATGACTATCCTGGTCCCACTCTATTTGCTCTCTGCTGGTACTTTTGAAAATTATTTTTATAATGTCTCAGGCTGTGTAGACAAATTTTTGTTGGTTGATAAAAGCAAACAAAAATTATGGGTTGTTGCTGCTAATGATTCAGAAACAACAGTGGTTGCAGATTCTTTCCGCGTGACCACCGGCCGGGTGCCGGGTAATAAGGAAAAGGAAGGCGATTTAAAAACTCCGGAAGGTATTTACCGGGTCGTTCGCAAACTCAATGGAGATGGCCTACCGGAAAAATATGGTCCCCTGGCTTTTGTACTGGATTATCCGAATATTGTTGATAAACTGGAAAAAAAGAACGGGTCCAACATATGGATACACGGAAGAAATGAAACCATCAGGGATTTTCAGACTGAAGGGTGTATTTCCCTGGAAAACGGCCATATTCTGGACCTGGCTACTTATATTGACCTCAATGATACCCGAATTATTATCCTTGACAGCATGGATTGTAACAATCCCGGGTGGGAAAATGTCCGACAGAATTTATATTCATTTTTCCAGAACTGGAAAAAAAACTGGAACGAGGGTAACCTTGAACCTTATTTTAATTGCTATTCTGAAGATTTTACAGAAAGCGGCAACTCCTTTCAAACTTTCAGGGAAAGAAAGAGAAGCCTGGAAAAACTCTATAGCTGGAAAAAGATTGAAATTGACAGTTTGCGTTTTCTGATATCGAAACGGGAAATTCTCGCCAGTTTCATACAAACCTATGTTTCCCCAAATTTTACCAGTTATGGCGAAAAAGAATTGGTAATTCTGCGAAGTGGAGACACTTTTAAAATCCTCAGGGAAGAATTTACCAGAATTGGCATCAGGGTGAGTGCTGATGAGGAAATCGTCGCTTTTTTAAAGAAATGGCAGGCTGCCTGGGAAGCCCTCGATATCGAAAGTTACATGTCTTTTTATAGTGATAAATTTTCAATAGAGGACAAGGATATAAGTTGGTTTAAAAGTGATAAGGCACAAAAATTTTCAAAGGTTCGAAAAGTCAACTTGGAAATATCAAATATATCCAGTCACAGTTCGCAGGTGGATCATTGGGTTGTAAACTTCCGGCAGGTCTATGAGGCGGACAATTACAAGGATGTAGGTGTTAAAACCATGATCGTTGAAAAACAGGAAAACGGTGAATTTAAAATTCTCAATGAAGTTTGGAGGCGATCAAAATGATGAAACGATTTTTAATTTACCTGGTTTTGGTTTTTTCTGTAACCCACGCAGAAGAAATCAAGAGGCCATCCACAGTCCACAAAGTATATTTCAAAGATACCCAAAATGAATTGAATGTTTATCACCTTTATGGGCGTAATGACGGGAAAACGATTTTTATTTTAGGGGGAATTCAAGGGGATGAGCCTGGTGGATTTTTATCAGCAGACCTTTATCCCAATATTGTGCTGGAACAGGGTAACCTCATTATCATTCCGCGCGCCAATTTTCATTCTATTATAAAAAATAACCGGGGTATTGATGGCGATCTCAACCGAAAATTTAAAACTAAAGAATCAACCGATGTTGAAGGTCAGATTGTTGAGATTATTAAAAAGTACATGGAGCTTTCCGATGTCTTTTTAAATCTCCATGATGGTTGGGGGTTTTACAGTGATACCTATATTGGTCCCGGCCGCAACCCAAACCGTTTCGGGCAATCAATTATTGCCGATGCCTCGAAATATTTTAATGGCAAGGACACGCTGTATCTGGAGATGGTGGCTAGGAAAGTACTGGAAAAAATCAATACAAAAATCAAAAATGAATACCATAAACTTCATTTCATGAATACAAAAACCTTTGAGCAGGGTACCGAATATGAGGAGATGAGAACATCAGCTTCTTATTATGCCCTCACTGAGTTTGGTATCTATGCTTTCGGCATTGAAAGTTCCAAAAACCTGGAAACAATCGAAGAAAAAATACTTTACCATAACTATGCGATTAATGAATTTATGGATTATTTTGGTGTTGTACCGGAACACCCGTCTATTATGACCAAACTGCCCTCTTTGAGATATCTTATGGTTGAAATTAATGGCAAGAGGCAGATATTGGGAAATAATGATACGTTGTATATTGAAAAAAATGAGCCTTTTCAAATACTTGAGATCATTGCCAATGTTGAACGTGGCCTGAGTTGTGATGTCGTCAGCTGGGGCACTAACCACGACATCAATAAATCCATTATTTTACGAAAAAATGATAAAGTTTTAATCAGAAAAGACAGTGATGTTATCGGCAAGATTGAGGTTGTCGTTCGGGAGCCGTTGGAGGACCTTTTTGCCTTTCTCTTTGAAGTCAATGGCAAACGTAAAGTGGTTCTGGCTAATGATTCTCTTCAAGTCAACCGGGGTGATAAATTGGAAATATTCGATATTCTGACCCGGAATGGGCATTCTGAATACTACAAAGTCAATATCAAAGGATTTGTGCCCCCCGATCATGGTTCAAATCCTGGAGAAGACCGTGGCCATATTGTCGATACGCAAAATTTTGATTGGAAAAGTTATAGTGTCAACGGGGAAGGAAAGATTTATCCGGTTGTAATTGAACGGGATAATCGGGAGGTGGCCAGGGCATTTGTAAAGATTAATGATTAATGTTTATGCGTAATTCCGTCAAGCATAAAGATTTAAAATGTTTTCGTTGACTTTGTTGTATGTTGACGATTAAATTCTACGGCTTTTTAGTGTATTAACTCTTATACTTTATTGAGGTGATTTTTAATGTTTAGAAAGACAAGTATTCGATTTGTGATTATTGCGGTTGTTTTAATCCTGGCTGCTTATTCACTCTCCTGGAGTGCAAGGTATTATTTTTTCTCAGAAGAAAAAAAAGAATCACTGCGTGAAAGCGGTGAAATGGACAAAATTAAAGAAAGAATCCTGCATCTGGGACTGGACCTGCAGGGAGGTATTCATGTGGTGATGGAAGTGGATGTGCCAAAGTTGTTTGAATCCATGGCGACCAATGTGACCCCTGAATTCTCAGATGTTATTAATGCGTCTGCCGAAGAAGCGAAGAATTCCGAATTGGAATTTCTGGATATCTTTACTAGGCGTATTGAAGAAGCAAAAATAAATTTGGTGAGACATTATAGTGAATTTGGCATTAAAAACGATGAAATCCTGAAAAGGCTAGATGAAGAATCAAAAGATGCCACCAACCGGGCCATTGCGGTAATTCGAAACCGTGTTGACCAGTATGGTGTTTCAGAGCCTAATATTCAAAAATCAGGAAAATACAGAATTATCGTCCAGCTGGCTGGTGTTCAGGACCCTGAAAGAGCCAAAAAACTCATTCAGCAGACTGCATTGCTGGAACTGATTCTTTTAAAAGATGCCAGAGTCGCCCAGACCTTTCGGGATGCTGTCGATGAATATCTGAAAACCGGTAAGGTAGATATTACAGCTGTCAGCGATTCTGTAGCCGCCGAAGAACTTCAGGACACCACCGTAGCCGTTGAAGAAGCCAAAAACAAATCCGTTTCGGTGGATGAAATTTTGGGTTCCAATGAAGAAACGGCAGATACCAGTGAAAAGAGTGACCTGCTGGTCGATGAAACACTTTATGAAGACAAACCTTTTTCTTCCTTGTTGCGGAATATTGGTGAAATGGTCGCTGTTCCTGAAGAAAATGTATATGCAGTCAAAAAGATCCTGGCTGATTCCAATGTCGTAAAATTACTCCCTTTTAATTCCCAGATCATATGGGGTGCAAAACCGGTTCCGATGAAACTGGAAGATGGTGGTACAAGGAATTTTTACTACCTCTATCATTTGGAAAAAGAAGCAGGTCTTCAGGGCAAATACATTGTCAAGGCCAGTGCCACCATCGGACAGGGGCAAAACTCCGGACAGCCAATTATCAATTTTACCTTAAATAATGAAGGTGCCAGAAAATTTTCAAGACTGACCGGCGCCAATATCAAGAAAAGACTGGCCATTGTATTAGATAATAAAGTTTACATGGCCCCGACTATCAACTCAAAGATTCCAAACGGTGAGAGTGTGATTGAAGGGTTCTCCGATCTGACGGAAGCAAAGGATATCGCTATTGTATTACGGGCTGGTGCTTTGCCTGCACCGATTCAGGTAATGGAAGAAAGAACAGTAGGTCCGTCACTGGGAAGAGATTCGGTGGAATTGGGTACCAAACTGGCCATTATCGGTTTTATTGTTGTTATTGCGTTCATGGCTCTCTATTACAAGGGCTCAGGTCTGATTGCTGATATAGCGCTTTTCCTCAACCTGGTTCTGGTAATGGCGGTCCTGGCTTATCTGAAAGCCACGCTAACCTTGCCGGGTATTGCCGGATTGATTTTGACAATTGGTATTGCGGTCGACAACAATGTGTTGATTTTTGAGCGTATCAGAGAAGAGTTGGATAAGGGCAAGACTGTAAAATCATCGATTGAGAGTGGATACAGCAGTGCTTTCCTGGCAATTCTTGATGCAAACCTGACCACTATTCTGACGGCCTTGATTTTAATGCAGTTCGGAACAGGACCGGTCAAAGGTTTTGCTGTGACATTGTTCTGGGGTGTTGTAGCCAGTTTCTTTACCGCTGTATATTTTACACATACGGTATACAACTACAGAACAGATAAAAAAGTATTGGAAAAATTAAGTATATAATAAAAGGATAAGAAGATGCGCATCTTAAAAGATACACATATAGATTTTATAAAATATTCCAAAACAGCGGTCATTACCTCTGCCATTATTATTTTAGCAGGAATGATTTCTGTTTTTGCTATTCGAGGGTTGAATTTTGGTATTGATTTTAGCGGCGGTACCTTGATTCAGTTGAAATTTGAAAACCCGGTCACCTCTTCGGATTTAAGGTCCGACCTGGCTAAAGTCAACCTCGATAAGAGTGTGATTCAACAATTGGGCGGTGAAAATGAATTTCTGATTCGGGTAGCAGAACATGGTGGAGATATCAATGTTCAGGAACAGGTGGAATCAACTCTGAAACAAAGAAACAATCCCTATGAAATTCTCAAAGTGGAAAAGGTTGGACCTCAAATCGGAGCGGAGCTGAGAAAGTCTGCGGTCAAAGCCATTCTTTGGGCAATTTTTTGGATTGGTGTATACATTACCTTCAGATTTGAATTCCGATTTGCCATGGGTGCAGTGGTTGCGCTTATTCATGACGTATTGTTTACACTGGGAATATTTTCCTTTTTACAGTTTGAAATCTCTGTTTCCACAATTGCGGCCTTCCTGACCATTGTGGGCTATTCTCTAAACGACACGATTGTTCTTTTTGACCGTGTTCGTGAAAATCGCAAAAAAAATAAACGCCTGGATGTTACTACTCTCGTCAACAACAGTATCAATCAGACTATTAGCCGTACCATTATTACGTCACTGACAACTTTTATTGTTGTAGTTGTGTTGGCTTTTTCAACCGGAGAAATTCAGATTTTTGCTTTCACGATGATCATTGGTGTGATTGTGGGTACTTATTCTTCAATTTTTATTGCCGGTCCAATAGTCGTTGAATGGGAAAAAAGAATTCAGAACAAGAAATGAAATTTTCTTTTATATTTACTCAAATAATAATACAAAATGCTCCCAACATTGGGGGCATTTTATATTTATAAAAGGATGATATAGATGTCAGTTGTATCGATATTAGGCGCACAATGGGGAGATGAAGGCAAGGGAAAAATTGTCGATATGCTCTCTGAAAATGTACACTGTGTGGCTCGCTTTCAAGGCGGTGCCAATGCCGGACATACCATACTCATAAAAAATGAAGAAACCATTTTGCACCAATTGCCCAGTGGCGTAATGAGACCGAATGTCAAATGTGTCCTTGGCAACGGCATGGTCATTGATCCGGTTCTTTTGGTTGAAGAGATTGAAATGGTGGAAGCAAAAGGCTGCTTTGTAAAAAACAGAATATATATCTCCTATCTGGCCAATGTCGTAACACCGCTTCACAAGGAACTTGACTGCAGTCTGGAATCCTCTCTGGGTACCCGGGCAATCGGAACAACGAAAAAAGGCATTGGACCCTGTTATGCCGATAAAGTTTCCAGAAACGGGCTACTGGTCAAAGACCTGAAGAACCTTGCGGCTGTCAAAGCAAATCTGGAAGAAAAAATCAACAGGGCAGTGAATCAAAACCTGATCAATAGTGATGTCCTTCCTTTGTTAAAAGAAGAATGTGATAAATTTTATCAAGCAGCCGCATTAATATATCAGTATGCTGCCGATACCATAACCTTGATGAATGAAATGGTTGCGAAAGGCAGCAATATTCTAGTCGAAGGGGCCCAGGGCAGCCTGTTGGACATCGATTACGGAACCTATCCTTTTGTCACCAGTTCCAATACCACTTCCGGCAATATTTCTACTGGTCTGGGTATTGGTCCTACTAAAATTGACGAGATTATCGGGGTCTTCAAAGCTTACCAGACACGTGTCGGTGCCGGCCCTTTTCCCACCGAGCAACTGAATGAAATCGGCGAAAAATTACAACAGATTGGCGGTGAAATCGGTGCCACAACCAAACGGAAAAGACGATGCGGTTGGTTTGATGCCGTGCTGGCAAAATACACAAACCAGATCAATGGGTTTACATCCATTATTTTGACAAAACTGGATGTTTTAGATGACTTTGACGAAATCAAAATCTGCACGGATTACGCCAATGGAAATTTCCCTGAAGATAATCTCGAAGGATTAAAGCCTGAATATATCACCCTTCCGGGATGGAAAACCGATATCAGTGATATTCGCAAATGGGAGGATTTGCCCGCAAACACAAAAAATTATGTGGAAACAATTGAGCGATTGGTTGGCGTAAAAGCCAGTCGTGTATCGGTTGGAAAAGAACGTGATCAAATCATTGAAAAAAAATAAACACTTTTTGAAAAACCAATAGATTTGTTTATATTCTCAAACTTGGAAAACCTTAACTGAAACAATTTAACATTAAGACAATAAATTGCGATCAGATATCACAGAAAAAAATAGATTACCCGAAGAACTTGAGGTAGAAAAAAGCATCAGGCCCCGAAGTCTGGCTGAATTTATCGGTCAGAAAAATGTGGTCAAAAATCTTGAAATCTACATCAAAGCAGCCAGGGAGCGTGACGAACATCTCGACCATGTTTTGCTATTTGGCCCACCTGGACTGGGTAAGACGACTCTGGCCTACATTGTCGCTCATGAATTGGGGGTTAATGTTAAAACCACCTCGGGGCCAGTTATCGAAAAAGCCGGCGATCTGGCCGGTATGCTTACCAACCTAAACTATAAAGATGTGTTTTTTATAGACGAAATTCACAGACTCAATAATGTGGTTGAAGAATACCTCTATTCCGCCATGGAAGATTTTACCATTGATATTGTAATCGACAAAGGCCCCAGTGCCCGCAGTGTACAGCTGAATATCGATAAATTTACCTTACTCGGTGCAACCACTCGGTTGGGAAGATTAACCTCACCCATGAGGGACCGGTTTGGTGTTATCCTGCGTATGGATTATTACCAGGAGGATGAACTCTATACCATTTTAATGCGTACGGCTGATATCCTCAATATTGAGCTGACGCCCAGCGGCGCCAATGAAATTGCTAAGCGTTCCCGCGGAACACCGCGAATCGCTAATCGTATATTGCGAAGGACCCGTGATTATGCACAGGTTAAGGGCAATGGTGTGGTGGATCGAGAAACTGCCGACGCATCCCTGAAGTTACTGGATATAGATGACCAGGGACTGGACAATATGGATCGCGAAATATTGAAAGCAATTGTAGATAAATTTGAAGGAGGTCCCGTGGGTCTTAATTCTCTGGCTGTTGCTCTCAGTGAAGATGCTGATACCCTAGAGGATGTTTATGAACCCTATCTGATCCAAAAAGGCTTCCTTCAGAGAACAGCCCGGGGCAGAAAGGCGACACTGAAAGCCTATCAGTATTTAAAAAGAAAAATATCAAACAATAATAAACAAACTGATTTGTTTTAATTTTAGGAGAAAGCAAAAATGAGACTTTCTGATTTTGATTATGAATTACCGGAAGAATTGATCGCACAATATCCTGTGAAAGAACGGGGGGGCTCAAGGCTGATGGTTTTGGACCGTGCGGAACATACAATTGACCACAAAAATTTTTCCGATATTCTGGATTATTTTCGAAAAGGGGATCTGCTGGTGGTCAACAGCACCATGGTTTACCCGGCGCGATTACAGGCTGTCAAGGACAGGACCGATGCAAAAGTTGAACTTTTTTTGCTACGCGAATTATCGGAAAACCTCTGGGAGGTCATGGTAAAACCCGCCAGAAAAGTCCGAATAGGAAATAAATTAAATATCACCGATGACCTGCAATGTGATGTCATTGATAATACCGTATCCGGTGGGCGTGTCGTTCGGTTTAAAGATGCCACGAAGGAACAAATATATCAAGCCATTGATGAAATGGGGGTCACGCCGCTTCCACCTTACATTAATCGTGAACCCACCGAAGAAGACAAAGAAAAATATCAGACTATCTTTGCTGAACGTCGCGGGGCTGTGGCAGCGCCAACAGCCGGCATGCATTTTTCAAAAGATATTCTTGAGAAACTGAAAGAGAAAGGCATCCAGATTGCCAGCATTGTTCTGCATATCAGTCTGGGTACCTTTAGCCCGGTAACTGTTGAGGACCTTTCCAGACACAGAATGCACTCCGAATATTACGAAGTAAGCCCTGAAGTTGCCATCAAAATCAATGATACAAAAAGACGGGGAAAAAGGGTCATCGCAGTGGGAACTTCTGTTGTCAGAACACTGGAAACAGTGTCAGTTTCGGGTTTTCAAATCACACCCAGAAAAGGCTGGACGGACAAATTTATTTTTCCACCCTATGAATTTAAAATGGTGGATGTCATGATCACTAATTTTCATCAGCCCCAATCAACCCTGTTAATGCTGGTGTCTGCTTTTGCTGATCCGGAGTTAATAAAAAGAGCCTATAAGGAAGCTGTGGACAATCAATATCGCTTTTTCAGTTATGGCGATGCAATGCTAATCAAATAAATGAAGACTACCGCGATTATCGTTGCTGCCGGCAGAGGCAGCAGAATGCAGTCTGATATTCCAAAGCAATTTTTAACTTTGGGGAATCAGACTGTTTTATATCATACCATCAGAAAATTTTTAAAAGCCCGACAGGTCTGTGAAATCATTGTTGTGGTTGCTCCAGATTATCTGGGTTCGCAATATCTCAAAGAATCGCTTCCGGATAATGCCGGGAAACCAATTATTGTCGTAGCCGGTGGAAAAACCCGTCAGGAATCCGTTGAAAATGGATTGAAAGCCACCAGCAGTGACTCAGAATATGTCCTGACTCATGACGGAGTCAGGCCTTTGATTTCTGTAGACATCATAGAATCGGCCATTGATAAATGTGCCCATCATGATGGCGTGATTGTGGGTCTGCCGGCGGTGGATACGCTGACACGGGTACAGAACCTGGAAATCAAGGAATATATAGATCGTGGGGAAGTGTGGCAATTGCAGACACCACAAATATTTCCTAAAAAAGTTCTGGAGTATTCCTTTAAAACAGCCCATCTCGAATCGATGGTCTATACCGATGAATCATCACTTGTTAAACCCATTTTCAGGGATGTGGTGGTTTTTAAAGGTCAAAAGACAAATATTAAAATAACGGTCAGGGATGATTTGATGATAGCCAAAGCAATAATGGACCAGTATGATTGTTAAAACGGGAATCGGGCAGGATAGCCACAGGTTTGAAACGAGAATATCCGATAAAAAATGTATTATCGGAGGAATTGTATTTGATAATGTACCGGCACTGGAAGGAAATTCCGATGCGGATGTGGTTCTGCATGCTCTCTGCAATGCCATTTCCGGAGTGACCGGGACCAATATTCTGGGTAAAATCAGCGATGATATGTGCCGGTCAGGGATTACCGATAGTCAGGAGTACGTGAAAGAGTCAATGAAATACCTGAAGGATTATCAGATATCAAATGTTTCCATTTCTATTGAATGTAAAAGACCGCAGATTTCTCCTCGCCTTATTGATATGAAAAGTTCTATAGCAGAATTATTGAAAATTGATTGTGAAAGCATCGGAATCACAGCCACAACCGGTGAAGCTCTGACTGACTTTGGCAGAGGTCTGGGTATTCAGGCTTTTGTTGTGATCACGGTTTTAAAAGAATAATTTGTTGCTGCGAAGAAGCAAAGGTGCTTCGGTAAGAGACAGAATTTGTCGCCAGACTGTTGATTTTTCGTAGAAATATTTAAAGGAGTTGAAGTTGAACGAAATCAGGACAAGATTTGCCCCAAGCCCGACAGGATATTTGCATGTGGGCGGTTTAAGAACTGCTTTGTATAACTATTTATATGCCAGGCAGAATAATGGAAAATTTATATTACGCATAGAGGACACGGACCAGAACAGGAAAGTCGATAAGGCAGTGGAAAACCTGATAGAAAGTCTGCGCTGGGCAGGACTGGAAATTGATGAAGGACCGGGATTTGGAGGCGCTTTTGGGCCCTATATTCAATCAGAAAGAACAGAACTTTATCGGCAACATGTCACGAAATTGCTGGAAAAAGGCGATGCTTACCGGTGTTTTTGTACCCCGGAACGTCTGGCGAAAGTAAAAGAACAAAATCCAAATTCAGGTTATGACAGGCATTGCCGTTATCTGTCGGATCAGGAAATCAAGGATAAAATGGATGCCGGTGAAGCTTTCGTCATTCGTCAAAAAATTCCTGAAAATGGGGAAATAAAACTCTATGATATTGTTCGGGGAGAAGTGGTCTTTCCCTTTTCGGAAGTTGACGACCAGGTGCTGTTGAAATCCGACGGTTTTCCTACCTATCATCTGGCTAATGTAATTGATGACCACTATATGCAAATCAGTCATGTCATTCGGGGGGAAGAATGGTTGATGAGTACACCAAAACATTTACTTCTTTATGAAAGTTTTGCCTGGAAAGCACCCAAATTTGCACACCTCTCGCTCCTGTTAAACAGTGATAAGAGTAAATTGTCCAAGCGACAGGGTGATGTTTCCGTGGAAGATTATCGATCCAAAGGATATCTGAAAGAAGCTCTGGTCAATTTTCTGGCCCTTTTGGGGTGGAACCCTGGCACAAACGAAGAAATCTTCTCCATGGACCAGTTGATGAAGAAGTTTTCACTGAAAAAAGTGAGTAAATCCGGGTCAATTTTTGATACAAAAAAGTTAGATTGGATGAATGGCCAATATATTCGGGCCCTTTCACCGGAAGAATTTTACGCCCTGGCGATAGAATATTTTCCCAAAGAGACACCTTGGTCTGAAACAGATCGGATGAAAATGTTTTCACTGTACCAGCAAAGGATCTCAAGGCTGGATGAAATTCCTGAAAAGGTGGCGATTTTTACTCATGAATTTCCACCCATGGATAATGATACTGTTCGGGCGATTGACGTCAATGTGTTGACTGTTTTAAAGGTTCTTCGGGATTTGCTTGTCAAAGAAGCTGATTTTGACCAAAAAATTTTTGTTGAAAAAATCCAGGAAGTCCAGAAAATAACCGGCATTAAAGGCAAAGAACTATGGACGGCCGTTCGAATTGGTGTGGCCGGGCAGATCCATGGGGCTGAAATTAACATCATTGCTGAGATACTGGGTCAACAGGCATGTCTGAAAAGAATTGAAAAAGTGCTCCATGACTTCGCCGGTAACAATTAAATCCAACGCAAAAATCAATCTGGCTCTGCGAATTACTGAACGGCTTGATAATGGATATCATGTCATCAGTACCTTGTTTCAGGAAATTGATTTTCATGATGACATCCTGTTTTCTGAATCAAAGACTTTTCATTTTTCTTCAAATAAAAAAGATTTGCCGGTTGACAGCACCAATCTCTGTGTGGCTGCTTATGAAAAGATTCGGCCCTTTCGTAAAAAAGACAATGAGTATGAAATCCATCTGGTAAAAAGGATACCTGCCGGCGCCGGACTGGGGGGTGGCAGTTCCAATGCCGCGGCTGTCCTGAAATTTCTCAATGAAAAATGGGCGGTTGGGTTCAATGAAGATCGTCTTGAAAAGTTGGCTCTGGAATTGGGGTGTGATGTACCCTTTTTTATTCGTGGAGGCACCCAGGGCGGCGATGGTTTGGGTGAACAATTAACGCTGCTGGATTTTCCGTCTCATTATGTGGTGTTGCTGGTAATGCCTGCTATTCATATATCTACGGCCTGGGCTTATAAAAATTTTTCCTTGACTAACAAGAAAAATAGATATAAATTTGCCAGTCTTTTTAATAACGATGTTATTAATTGGCAGTTGTTTGAAAATTGTTTTGAGAGTGTGGTGTTTCAATCATATCCAGAAATCGGAAAAATAAAAACAAAACTTTTGCAAGAAGGTGCTGTTTACTCCGGTTTGTCGGGAAGCGGTTCGACTATGGTTGGAATCTTCGAAGAAAAAGAAAAAGCCATGAATGCAATGGGTTCTTTTGAGAATATTCCTACTCATATCTCCCTTCCTGCAAGGTAATGAAAAATACGGGGATCGTCCAATGGCAGGACTACGGTTTTTGGTGCCGTCTATCTAGGTTCGAATCCTAGTCCCCGTGCAATTACTACCATTCTTTAACCCCAAACAAAAAAAAGTGGACTATGTATACAAAAGTCAGAGTTTTTTCCGGTCGTTCCAATCCCGAACTGGGAACGGAAATTAATGAAATTTTAGGCTATCGTCACGCTGGAATTACCATTAAAAATTTCAGTGATGGTGAAATTTGGATGAAATACGAAGAAAATATCAGGGGAGCTGATGTTTTTTTAGTCCAGCCAACCAACCCGCCGGCAGACAATTTACTGGAGCTTTTAATGATGATTGATGCTGCCAAGAGAGCATCAGCCAAAAGGATTACCGCTGTGATACCCTATTACGGATATGCCCGTCAGGACCGTAAAGACCAGCCCAGAGTTCCTTTGTCTTCAAGGCTCTTCATGGATACCATTGTGACAGCCGGTGCTGACAGAATCGTCTGTATGGATCTGCATTCGACACAGATTCAGGGTTTTGTCAATATTCCTTTTGATCATTTATATGCCAAGCCTATTTTTATCGACCGGTTAAAGGAATTGGTGGAAGGCCGGGAATATGGAATAGTCGTACCGGATATTGGCGGAATCAAGTTTGCCAGGTCCTATGCCAAATTACTGGAACTGCCGCTGACCATTATTGACAAACGCCGTCCGGCCCCCAATCTGGCAGAAGTTATGAATGTGATTGGCAATGAAAATGTGAAAAACGCTCTGATCATAGATGACATGATTGATACTGGCGGGACAGTCGTTCAGACAGCAGAATTAATAAAATCGAAAGGTTGTGAAACCATTACAGTGGTGGCCACTCATGGTCTCTTTTCCGGTCCCTGCATCGAACGGTTTCAAAATGCGCCAATCGATAAAATTATTGTAACCAATTCTGTTCGCGTACCGGAAGAGAAGAGAATTGATAAAATGGAAATCATTTCAGCTGCGCCGTTATTGGCCCAGGCTATCAACCGAATCCATAATGAAGAATCACTCAGTAAACTGTTTGATATATAGATTATAGAATAAAAGGAGAATTTTATGGAAATTTACAAATTAAAAACTGAAAAACGTGAAAACTTAAAAAAGAGTCACACCAATCAGTTGAGAAAAGCAGACCTCATTCCGGGTGTATATTATTTTCACAAGGAAGAACCCATTGCTTTGACAGTTGAAAAAGCGGAATTATTGACTGCTATCAGAAAAAACACCCATATTTTTCAATTGGATATGGGCAAAAAGAAACTTCAGAGCGTGATTAAGAAGATTCAGTGGCATCCTGTAACTGATGAACCGATTCATGTGGATTTTCAGGGCGTTAGCGAAAATGAACCGGTCGAAGTCAGTATAAAAGTTGAAACTCAAGGCCAGGCCAAAGGAGTCAGAGAACAGGGCGGTTTATTGAATCAGGTAGTGTGGCATTTGGATGTCAAATGTTCCTTAAAGGATATTCCGGAGAGCATTGTAGTGGATGTTGCAAATCTGGGAATGGGTGAATCTTTGGCTGTCAAAGATCTGAAAATCGATAAGGTGGAAATTTTGGATAATCCGGAAAAATCCATTGTATCAGTCATTGCTCCCAAAGGCGCCAGCACAAAAGTAGAAGGTGATGGCGAGGAAGAAGCAGCTGAGTAAAACATAAGCTATTGAAAATTCAGCAAATGAAAGAAAAGATCATTATCGCAGGCTTGGGCAATCCCGGAAACAAGTACGAGGAAACCCGTCATAATTTCGGGTACATGGCTGTGGATAAATTTGCTGAAGTTCATAATATAGGCATTGATAAAAGAAAAGGTTCTTATTTGTTCGGTACCGGTAAAATCAGCAGTAAGGCGGGAGACAGGACAGAAGTTGTTCTTGTCAAGCCGCTAAACTACATGAATAATTCAGGGGTGGCCCTTCGTCAGGCCCTGGATCATAACGGACTGGACATTAGTTCCCTGCTGGTAATTTTTGATGATCTTGACCTTGAGTTGGGAAAAATGAGGTTAAGAGATAAAGGGTCTTCCGGAGGTCATCGCGGAATAGAATCCATCATTGAGAAATTGTCAACCAGGGAATTCAATCGTTTAAAATTGGGCATCGGCGATCAGCCCAAAGGTAAACCTTCAGAAGTGTTTGTGCTGGAAAAATTCACCAAAAGAGAGAGACAAATTGTTGAAGAAGTCCTGGTACAAGCCCTTTGTGTTCAGGAGGATTTTGCCTTTTTGGATTTAAAATCAATGATGCAGAAATATAATGGCAATGCAGTAGCTCAACTACAATTAGGGGAGGAATTATAGTATGAGGCTGACAATTTGGATTTATATTAGCATTCTCAGCGGCTTGATTGCGCTGGTTTTTGCCTTTTACCGGAACAGCAGGATTAACCGTTTGAGTGCCGGGAGTGATGAAATGCAAAAAATTGCAGGTTACATTCGAACAGGTGCTCAGGCGTTTTTAAACCGGGAATATCGTATTCTTGCGATATTTGTTTTGGTCGTCAGTCTGGTTCTGCTGGTCCTGAATCAGGGTTCGGTGAGATTTGTTGCAGTAGCCTTTTTGGTTGGTGCTGTCAGCAGCGGATTGGCTGGTTATATCGGTATGTCCAGTGCCACCAATGCAAATGTTCGTACGGCTGAAGCTGCCCGGACAAGTTTGGCAAAATCTTTGGGTGTCGCTTTTTCAAGTGGTTCTGTTATGGGGCTTAGTGTTGTTGGTCTGGGTCTCATGGGATTGAGCCTTTTGTTCCTGATTTTTGGAATAATTCTGGGTTTTGAAGTTGACAACATTAAAGACTTTGTATTGCCAATTCTCAGCGGGTTCAGCCTGGGAGCCAGTTCTGTCGCCCTGTTTGCAAGAATGGGTGGTGGTATTTATACCAAAGCCGCTGATGTGGGTGCCGATCTGGTGGGAAAGGTGGAAGCCGGTATTCCTGAAGACGATCCGAGAAATCCGGCTACCATTGCCGACAATGTCGGTGACAATGTTGGTGACGTCGCTGGTATGGGTGCGGATCTGTTTGAAAGCTATGTTGGCGCCATTATCAGTGCAATGGTATTAGGTGCTGTCTATGATATCAAACTGGTAGCTCTGCCTTTGGCAATCGCTTCCATTGGCATTTTCTGCTCTCTCCTAGGAACTTTTATGGTGCGTATCAATGAGGATGGTGATCCGCAGAAAGCGCTCAACAAAGGCACCTTCACAGCTGACGGACTCCTGATTGTTGCATCCTACCCATTGGCTAAAATGATTCTGGGCGGTCCTGTGGAAATTGCGGGTCATACAGTTAGCGAATTAAATATCTTTCTGACCATTGTCTTTGGATTGCTGGCTGGTGTTGGTGTTGGACTGATTACGGAATATTACACTGCCGATACAAAAAAACCGGCCCAGGGCATTGCCAGACAAAGCCAAACCGGACATGCAACCAACATTATTGCCGGGTTGAGTCTTGGCATGCTTTCAACCCTTTGGCCCGTGGTTATCATTGTGGTAGCCATTTTGGTTTCCTATTATCTTTCAGGACTTTATGGTATCGCCCTGGCTGCTCTGGGGATGCTTAGTACAACCGGTATACAATTGGCTGTGGACGCCTATGGCCCTGTAGCTGACAATGCCGGGGGTATTGCTGAAATGGCAATGCTGAAACGGGAAGTCAGAAAGCGGACGGATAAATTGGATTCTGTGGGCAATACAACTGCAGCCATCGGCAAAGGTTTTGCCATTGGTTCCGCAGCCTTGACAGCTCTGGCGCTATTCAATGCATTCAAGGAAACAGCGAAAATTGAGACGATTGATGTTGCTGATCCCCTGGTAATAGCCGGGTTATTGATCGGTGGTATGTTACCCTATTTTTTTAGCAGTTTACTAATGAGTGCAGTGGGTGATGCCGCTGCAGAAATGATCAAAGAAGTACGGCGCCAATTCCGTGAGATCAAAGGCCTGATGGAAGGCACTGTTGAAGCCGAATATTCTAAATGTGTTGATATTTCAACTAAAGCAGCAATTAAAAAAATGATATTTCCGGGAATCCTGGCGATTGTCCTGCCGGTGGTTTTCGGATATTTAGATAAAGAAATGCTTGGAGGGTTGTTGGCTGGTGTAACTGTATCAGGAGTATCACTGGCGATCTTTATGGCCAATTCCGGTGGTGCCTGGGACAATGCGAAAAAATTCATTGAAGCCGGGAATTTTGGCGGAAAAGGGGATGATCCTCACAAAGCAGCAGTAACCGGTGACACTGTCGGTGATCCCTTCAAGGATACAGCCGGACCAGCCTTGAACATTCTGATCAAGCTGATGTCGATCGTGTCGCTTGTCATTGCACCCTTGATTTGACAATAGAAAATGTAAATAAAATAAGGAGTATAACATTGAGATACTACGAAAACTTATTCATCATCAACCCTCATCTCGAGGGTCCTGCTCTTGAAACTTTGATGGGAAAAATCAAAAGTGAAATGAGTGATGCTGGCGCCAATCTTCTGAAAGTTGAAGAACTTGGCAAAAAAAGACTCGCCTACCAGATCAAACATCAAAAATACGGTTCCTACGTATTGCTGATTTTTGAATCAGAACAAAGTGCTGCCGTCAGAAAATTCGAAGACTGGATGAATATTCAGGAAGATGTTCTGGCAAATCTAACAGTGAAACTTGATGAAAAACCAGACCTCACCAAAGCAACGGTCCTGGATGATCCATCAAACGATATTATTGATAACCAATAACAGAAAGGTGTTAATATGGCAATGATGAGACGTAAAAAAATCTGTAAGTTTTGTGAAGCACCTGAACTCAAGATTGATTACAAAAACTATAAAATGTTACGCAGGTTTATAACCGAACAGGGTAAAATCATTCCTCGAAGAATTACCGGAACATGTACAAAACATCAGAGATTTTTAACAACAGCAATCAAAAGAGCAAGAAATATTGCCCTTTTACCATATTCCAATAATTTGAAAGAATTATAAGATAGAGAATGGAGGTCCATTGTGCGTATAATTTTATTAAAAGACCATGAAAATTTGGGTGAAGCGGGAACACAGGTGGAGGTTAAAACCGGTTTCGCCAGAAACTACCTGATTCCCAGTGGTATTGCATTGAATGCTACCAAAGAAAACCTGAAAAAATTTGAAGAAATTGCAAAACAGAAAAAAAATAAATTGGCCAGAGCTCTAAAAAGTTCTCAGGAACTTGCTGAAAAACTGAAATCCTTGTCACTGACTGTGGCTGTCAAGGTTGGCGAAGATGACAAAATTTTTGGTTCTGTAACAACCCAGATGATTTCTGAACAACTACAGGAAAAAGGTTATGACATTGATAAACGCCAGATTCAACTAGAAGAACCAATTAAGGCCCTTGGCATCTATGATATTCCTGTCAGATTACACTCTGAAATCACCACTTCTGTTAAACTGTGGGTTATTAAATCATAATCAAACTATTATAAAATGAAAAAACAAGATGAAACTCGTTCATCTTGTTTTCATTTTATAGTAATCAGGCGTCAGGAATCCACTTCCTGATCACCAGTTGCAGTTCACCTTCGCAAGATGAAATACAAACATTATCCATTTGTCTTGTAATTGTAATAAAGCCACTACTGAGATGACCGTTTATAGAAAAGCTGTTGCTCATTTTTGTATCTGTCAAGGCTTTGATTGAAAATTCAAAGCCATCGGTTTTTCCGTTTTTTACTGTTTTCATGGATATATCTAAATTTTTCCCGATAGCTGACACCATCTGGACCAGATTGTCAACAGTGGAAGAAATATTCAGGGAGCCGTGTATATCAAACCCGATGTCCCTGGCCAGCTGTTTGGCGGCAGGCCGAAGCTCAAAGAAATCTTTCTGGTCGTTAAAAGTATACACATCCTGCATAAAATCCTCCTGAAAATTATATTCATTTTGTCGAGCAATTGGATTCATCAGCAATTAATATACCCGGTGGATTTTAAATAAACTGTTGTTTTAAATGTGATTTAAAAAATCATTTTTTGGACTTTCATAAGGAGCGGCCAAAAAATATAAAAAAAGGGGTTGTCGTCGCAAATATTTTTATTGATATGGCAGTACTAAAATTCAATCGGAAAATTGTACCCAAACAGGTGAATTTTTGTTGTGCGCCTGATTATTTTTTGTCAACCGACTTTGTGCAATTGGAGCGAACCAGGGCGCCGGGTTCACCGGATTACAAATCGTGAATTATTACTTAATGGTTTTATAAAAAGTGACCATTTCAAGCATGGCTTTTCTTTGTTGTGGCGGAATATTAAACATTTTGTCTTCCTTGCCTTTGATTTTAATTCGCAAGTCATCGCCTGATACCAGATTTTCTATTTGCTCAATGTCACCACATTCTGTTGAATAGATTTCTGAAATGACCTGATTGTGGACTTCGGTTTGTTTGTCATCCTCGGAAATTTCGGAAAGGGCAATTTTTTCACCGTTTCCAACAATCAATACCGTATCGAAAAACAACCAGCCATTGGCGAGATAAACGATATCCATCACCAGGTGCTTTTCGTTGCCCTTGATAATGCGGAATTGTAACGGTGAATCATTCAGTTTTTTATGGTGATAAACGGTGGTTTTGGCCTTTCGATCCACTTTGGCAGTAATGTCACTGTTGCGTTTTACCGGCTTGTATCCGGTTGATGAACAACTGATCAGAAACAGAGCAATAAACAGAATAATTAATTTTTTCATTTTTTTTACTCCTTATGGTTATGAATGAAATATATCTGATAACACATTAAAATCTTATGATATAAATAACAAAATTGGAAGGGATTGGAAAAAATTCCCGGTCACGAAGATGTTTTTTCAAAAGACCCTTCAAGGAAAAAAAATAATTTTTTACCAGTAATGAAAAGAAATAGCCCTGTCAGCAAACCTGCAAAAAGATCTATCAGATAATGGTAACTGCAATAAACGGTGCCGATTATTAAAAATATGAAAAAAACGAGCAATGGCCAGCGGATTTTTTTCAAATGCTGAAAAACAGAAATGAGTATGACAAAGGAAACCGCAACATGGGAGCTGGGAAATGCACCGCCGTCGCTGTCCCCCTTTGCATAAAGAAAATCCATGATTTTTACTATGCCGGTCGGTTCTGGAAACAGGACTTTATGATAGTCTGTCGGGCCCTTTACAGGCAATAGAATAAAAATCAGATAACATACCAGCATGGTGAAAGTAATGGAAAAGACCAGCTGTCGGGTCAGAATAAAATTTTGCCAGTGCGTCGATTTTTTACGCTCTTTCAGGGTCAGTAGAAAAGCAGGGATAACCAGCATTACATAATATGAAGCATAGCAAAAGTGTATCATTTGAGCGACAAAATTAGAATTAATCCTTTTTGCCCATATTTCATGATAATGCTTTCCAAAAAAGAATAAATCCCATTTTTGAATCAGCGAGTCAAAAAAATTCGGAAAAACAACCAGATTGATCATACCGGATTCAAAATGGTAAAAGGAAAATAACAAAACAGGGGTCAGGATCAGAAAAAAGTTCAGATAAAGATTCTCAAAATGTTGCTTGGTATAGTTCACGGAATGAAGGATGATTGCAGATATCACGTGGATTACCAGGTAAAGGGCAGCATTTTCAATTTTATGATGAAAAACCATAATAAAAATCATCAGGAAAAGGTTATATAGTTGTAAGAGCAATTCTGACGGATAGTATTTTTTACGCAAAATCCCCTCTGCTATTAATTTTCAACGTTCATATACGGATGCAGTGATTCAAGGTTCCCTAATTGAACAGTGAAATTGTTGGTAGGGTTAGTGTGACGACCCAACGCTTTTTAAGTGCTTTCCAATTGCTGACAGGATCAAAACCGTCATAAGGTTCACTGACATAAACCGGAAAATAAAATTGTATCAGTTTAAAATCAAGTCCTGCCCCGGCGTCCCAGACCAGGCTGAAATTTTCTTTTTTGTTAAAAACATTTCCTGCATCGAAAAACAAAAAAAGGAGACCACGACAAATTTCAGCGTTATATCCCAGTGACCATTTTTTTCCGGCCGGCTTCTGCTGGTAGCCTTTGAGATTGGCGCCTTCAGAAATCAAAAAGTTATTGCCGGGATCCAGTGCGGTTCGGCCGGAGCGGTCGTAAACATAAAACTGGTCAAAGCCCGGGTCAATGCCACCGTTGGGGTAGAAGTCAAATTGTGAGGCAAAATCTCCGTTACGACCGATCAGTGTTCCCAGGTACATTCTGTTTTTTAGTTTGTACTTTTTGACTTTTTGGTCTATTTCAAGGGATGTTGATATCATGTAACGGGGTGATGAGGAAAAACAGGCATCTTTCATGATGGCTGACAGGGAAATGTTATTTTTTAATTTTGAATTTCCGAAAATGAGGGAAAAATCATTGTGGACTTCTGAAAGGGCATATTTTCCCGACTTCCAAAGGGCTTTATCCAAAATCCCGCTGTTATGGAGATTTATAAAATTGCACGAAACAGCCAAACTGGATTTCATGGATATTTCATTCAGATAGTTTGCTGATAGTTTTACTTTGGCTTTGTTTACAATTTCATCAACGGAAAAATGAGTTGAAATGCTGCTTCTGGTCCTTTTTCCGAAATCGAAAGTCTGATAGCGTAAGGCCCAGTTGAGTTTATCGGTTTTGGTGGCATAATTTCCATAGGTCAGAATCATGTTTTGGGTCAAAATGGGGGAGAGATGGTAGAATCCGCCACCGATTTTTAATCCTTCATTATAATTATAATTCAGATAGGGAACATAATTGAGCAGAAATTGATTTGGAGTAGGAAGGTCAAGGATGAAATTGGCATCTATCGGTGGCAGTAATGCGGACCGATTGTTCATGTAGTCACTTTCAATGGTCATCAAATCGGCGTTGATCACAGCTTGGTCCGGTTTTGCTTCTGTTGGGATTTCTAATTCTGTCTGGTCCCCAAAATACCATTGTTTTGCCAGTTTATTTTTATCTTTGAATAAGGTTATATTGTAGGGTTGAAAGGATTTACCTTTGTTTTCTAGAATCACTTTGGATACATATTGGTCTTGGTCTGACCGGACTTCAAATCTCTTTAACTGATAATCAGGAATGTTGCTGGTTTGTATATAATCCACAAAAAACCAATCCAGGTCTTTTTGCAGTATTTTTTCAAAACTATGCTGCATATCAATCGGTTTTGGGTGTTTGAATTTCCATTCTTCATAAAATTGGTTCATTGCTTGGGTGAAGTTTTCGCTTCCCACTGAAGCTTCCATCAGTCGCAACCCCATGGAAGGGCGCTGATAAACTGATATAAAATAATGACTCTCTTTTTCATATATCCAGGAGTCCTGGTCACCTCTTTCGATCAAATTCATGTGGTAACTGTTCATCAAAGCCAGCAGGTAGAGGTTCTGTGTATTGAGGTTGTCCAGATGGTTTTTCAATCGGGGATATTGACCCAGCAAAGCCAGTGAGTCGGGCAATTGCTCTTCCAGAAATCGCATTTCACCATAGGTGTTGAGACCTTCATCCATCCAGGGTTGCATTCGTTCATCAAAGCCGAGAATGCCGTAGAACCAGTTGTGACCGATTTCATGGCCGATCACCTGCCACATGGCCATCTGGTTTTTGGAGGCATTGATAATGGTCAGCATTGGGTATTCCATGCCTCCGCCGGCGGTGAGATCGCCATCAACCGATGTCACCTGTGGAAAAGGGTAGGGGCCGCAAAGATTTCCATAACTGACCAGTGTTTTTTTTGAGGCTTCAAGAGCATACTTCCAGGACTCACGGTTTTCCGGCAAAAAGAAATTCCAGACAGCGATGGAATCCGTTGAATTTTCATAGGCAAAATTGGACCTTTGCACCAGATGTTCCTTGCTTGCGGTCCAGGCAAAATCCACGACATTTTCTGCTTTATAAGTCAACTTCTTCAATTTTTCCCGGCTGGGGGGATTTTTGTGGCTGCTGTGCCAGGTGCGAAACTCCTTTTCATTCATATCCATGACTGCAGTGCCAACATTTTTCAGGCTGTCCAGGAAAAACATTTCCTGTCGGGGTGAGACCAGTGTCCCGGTGGCGGCAACAACGTAATTTTCCGGCAAAGTGATGCTCACTTCATAGTCACCAAATTCATAGAAAAATTCTCCAACAGTCAGATAAGGATAGGGATGCCAGCCCCTTTCATCATAAACGGGAATTTTAGGAAACCATTGGGTGATGTAGTACTTCTGCCCGCTATGACACATTCTGGAAAAGGATTCCGGAATTTTCACAGTCCAGTCCAGAAAAATTTCAATACTGTCACCTGTGCGCAAGGGAAATTCCAGATCAATATATCCGATGGTAATAGAATCCGCCGGAAGTAACAGGTTGGCCTGCTTTCCAGCGACTGAGATGCTGTCAATGGCAATATACCCGCGTTGATGTTCCTTTGAATTTAAAAATTCAGTTTTGCCGTACTTTTTCTGTTGTCGTGCAAAATGGGTCTGTTCGTTTTTATAAGCGTTGGGATAAAGCAGGAGGCAAATTTTTTCCAGGGGCTGTGGAAAATGATTATAATAGATTATTTTTTCCGTGCCCTCCAGCAGATGGCGGGAATCATCAAGTGTGACATTAATTTTATAGTTTACTTCATTTTGATAATAGTCATGAGCTGATAAGGCCAGGCCAAAACAAAGGATCATCGCGATTGTTTTTCCCAATTTTAACATATTACACCTTTAATAAAATTTTTGCTTACCTCACGTAATAATCAAATATAAAAAAATCTTCATTGATATACTATCGCAATTATAAATTGTTAATCAGTGCCTTTACTATTAAATTTGCCACTGAAAACAAACAAAATGGAGACATTATGCAAATAGGAATTGTAGGGCTTCCCTACTCAGGAAAAAGTACAATTTTTTCAACCCTGACTCACCATAAAACAGAGGATTTTGCCTCAAAAAATAAAACGGAAAAGGGAATTGTCCGAGTGCCGGACTCCCGACTTGACGCTTTGGCTGAGATTTTTCAGCCCAGGAAAAAAACTGAAACCACCATCGAATACATCAAGGTTCCCGGTCTGGAAGCAGAAGAAGCAGCCAGCGGTAGCCTCCCGGCCCAGTTTATCGGAAACTTAAAAACTGTTGACGCCATGCTGCTAATGGTCCGTCATTTTGAAAATGAAATGTATCCTCACCCATTTGGTGAAATCAATCCGGAAAAAGATATTGAATTTGTCAATTCTGAATTTTTGCTGTCCGATCTTGCCATTCTCGAAACCCGTATTGAAAAACTGGAAAAATCTGTCCAAAAAATGAATAAACCGGAAGAAAAAAAGGAATTGGAAATCCTTCTCAAATGCAGAGAACATTTGGAAAATGATCAGCCCCTGCGTCTGCTGGAACTGAATCCTGAAGAAGAAAAGTTAATTCGCGGGTTCCAGTTTCTGAGCCTGAAACCCATCGTATATGTAATCAATATCGCCGAAGAGGATATATCCAAAACTGAGGAAATAATCAAACAACATGAGGCCCTTCTTACTGAAAAAACAGCCCTGACGGCTCTCTGTGCCGAAATTGAAAAAGAAATCTCCGAACTGGAAGATGAAGAGCAGGAAATGTTTATGGAAGAAATGGGCATCAAAGAGCCGGCCCTCAATAATGTGATTCGAAAATCCTACGAATTGCTGGGATTGATATCCTTTTTGACTGTGGGTGAGGACGAATGCCGTTCCTGGACAGTAAAGCAGGGGGCCAAAGCGCCGGAAGCCGGCGGAGAGATCCATAGTGATATTGAACGAGGCTTTATTCGGGCCACGGTGGTTACATTTGATGAATTTATGAAGCACAAGAGCCTCAAGGCCTGCAAAGACCTGGGCGTATTGCGTCTTGAAGGAAGAGAATATGTTGTTCAGGATGGCGATATCATGGAATTCCGGTTTAATGTCTGATTCAAATTCCTGATATCTTTTTTTTGGCATCTGTACTTTAACGGCTTTTAAATCCATTTTAACCGGTTAACAAACTCCTGTTTGGTAACCTATAGTCATTCCCAAAGGGACTTTGGGAATGAGGAAAAATTGTCTTTCGCTCACTTCAGCAACATCATCTTCTTCACTTCCACAAAACCATCAGTAACAATCTTATAGAAATACACACCTGATGGATATTGTAAAGCATTCCACTTGAAGGAATAATAACCAGCATTCAATTTTATTACAGTATTCACTAGTAATTTAATCCATTCCAACTTGCACCACAGTTATAATTAGGAGAACTTAAAACTGTTATACCATCATTTGATTTATATTGTCCACTGCTTGAATCAGTAGTCTCATCAATTCCGTATATGCCATTATTGTTGGAAATGTATAGTTTAAAAAGATTATTAAATCCTGTCGCTCTATAATGAGTAGAGTATCTATCAAAAGCTAATCCTCTATTATCAATAAAATTACAATTGTACATCAAAGTGATCTTATTACGTAAATATGCTCCAATGTTATTTTTTTTAAATGAAGAATTATAAATATTATGTTCTAAAATAAATGATTCAGAGTATATTCCATATTCTGAAATATTTTCAAAACTACAATCATGAATTATAATTTTTTGAGTTTGATACCCGCTTTTACAACTATATATACCGTAATCATTATTTTGAAATAAAACATTCGTATATTCATATTCAATCGAAGAATATCCTGTAGATGAATAATTTGGATAAGAACCGATTGTACAGTTTTCAATAATCCCGTTTTCAATTTTTATAAGTCCTTTTAACCCAGTTTCACAATACCTTACAACAATATTTTTATATGTATTTACTTTATAATACTTATAATTTTCCATTATTGTTTCAATTCCATTTTTCGCATACTCAATGATAAAATTTTCAATTTCATCATTTTTATCTATTTTAATACCCTCCCAAGAATCTAATTTTGGAGTTTGAGACATACTTGTGAATTTAACAGGGCTAAAAGAAGTACCTTTGATTATCAATTTTGCCGGACTATCAGTTTCAACATCAGAAGTTGCTTCAATTGAAGTATTATCATGGAATTTTACAATTACACCAGGTTCAATTGTCAATGTGGTCCCTCTATATATGCTTATAGGCTCCGTTATAATATATGGAGATTTTTCTTCAATCCAAGTTGTATCATTTTTAATAGTATTAGAAACTTCATATCCTTTTTGAAGTTTAATATTAAATGTTTTATCATTACTTGACAAATATACTTCTCCAGTGAATGATAAATATCCATCTTTAATTAGGGCTTCCTGAAAAAATAAAATTAATCAGCATTGACATAAAAACCACTTTCTATTTAGGTTCAAATCTGAAATGATGGTCATCTT
>JAFGTP010000004.1 GCA_016934035.1 Fidelibacterota bacterium | reverse complement strand
CTGGAGAGAAGGAACAGGCGGTGACTTCAGAAATATGGTCGTTAGTCACGGCAATGGTGTGGGTATCAGAGTTTCTGATGCAGCCACTCAGGCCCTGATCGGCGACTCTTTGACAGTATCCGAAAACAGTATCGTTTTTGGTTGCATCGGCGGTCAGTTGCATGCTGATAATACCGGTGCCTATACACTGGTTAATGCCGATCCAATGTTTAGGGTACTGGAAGGACGTGAAGCAACTGGCTTAATTGATCTCCGTCCTGCTTATGATAGCCCGATGTATGGAAGTGCGGTTACACTGGAAAACGATGGTTTTTTTGAACAGGTTGACTTTATCGGCGCTTTCGGTGATGAACAATGGCTGGCAGGCTGGTCAATTCTGGAAAAACAGGGAAGACTGGGTCATGATGTTGCTATTGATAATGAAACAGAAGGTATTCAGGTTGCGACTACTTATGAATTATCTTCATATCCGAACCCTTTCAACCCAACAGCTCAGGTTAAATTCTCCATTCCGACTGCCCAGAATGTCAAACTTTCAGTTTTTGACCTGACCGGTAGAGAAGTGAGCACACTGACCAATCAGAATATGAAAGCCGGATACCATACCGTTACTTTTGATGCCTCTGCTCTTTCTTCCGGTATTTATTTTGTCAGATTACAAACTTCAAATAAAATAATAACCAAACCCGTCACCCTTCTTAAGTAAGTGACAGTTTGTCCAACCCACCCCAAGAGGCATGAATTACCCGGTTCGTGCCTCTTTTTTTTATTATAAAAATATTTTTAGGTTTAATGATTGTAACTTTCAGGATAATCGAAGCATCATTATAACATGAACATTTTTTTATTAGATAAGGATATTCAGAAATGTGCAACCTATCATGCGGACCAGCATGTTATTAAAATGATATTGGAATATGCCCAGATGTTGTGTACCGTTCTGAATGAAAACGGTCTTCAGGCTCCCTACAAATCAACCCATAAAAAGCATCCCTGTACATTATGGGCCGGAGAATCTTTGAGCAATTGGAAATGGCTGCGCGATCTTGGTCTGGCCCTGAATGATGAATATAAATATCGTTACGGGAAAAGGGAAGATCATAAATCTGCAGAAATTATTCGCTCATTGTCGGAACCCCCGATTCCGGATAAAGGGTTGACCGAATTTCCCCAGGCCATGCCGAAAGAATACCAGGTGGCAGGTGATCCTGTACAAGGTTACCGGAATTTTTACCTTTATGATAAAATACGTTTTGCCAAATGGAGTCGGCGACCAGTACCGGAATGGTTTCAAATTGTTGACAAAAATAGTAAATGACGTAAATTGGATATAAGTCTTTTGGGTCAATTTTACCGTATCCAACTGTAGATGATAATTCCTATTATTGCCTAGGACTTGGAAAAGTGTCAATGGAAATTATCATCTATAAGATGTTTCCTAGGATAAATATGATAAAAAATAACCCAAATTTGGTAGCCATAAATAGGTGAGTAATTTTTCTAAATCCAATTTATGTTAAATAATATACGTTACTTGTATTTTTTAAAACAAATTATACAATATTTTTATTGAACTAGTTGTGGCATTATGACATTTCACATTTTTTATTTTTAACCATCCAGTAACAGACGAAAAAAAGAATTATTGAAGAGGAGTTTTTTGATTAAAGGCCTGAATAGGCTGGACTCTGCAAAATCTTTGCGTTTAGGCTGATCTTGAAAAATTAAGAAATTCTGTCGGAAAATAATTGTATCTATTAATTACAATACTACAAGAATTTTTGTGTTAAAATTATTTTGTTGCTTAATAGACTTCCATTACATAGACTTTTTCCCGGAATTGGCTGAACTCACTAAATCAGCAGGAAAAGGATTTAAAAATATCTGGTCTTTTACAAATTGCGATTCAAACCGAACGGCATAGGATTTCAGCAGGTGGATGATGGTAGTCAGCGTAATTCTTTCATCACGATATTCTTCAACGGTATTCAGAAAAAATACTTTTTCATCTTTGGATAGGTTTTTGGAAAATCCGCCGAAAATATGATGGATCGCATTGATCGTGGCCTGAATTTTAGCCGGTTTTTTCATAATTCTGGACATATTTTCTTCATATTTTTTAATGACCTTTTCAAAGGTATCTTTTTCATGATTGGCCACGATTTGTCCGCCGGTCCGATAGGCTTCCTGGTTATGGGCCATAAAAAGATATTTGTGTTCCGTTTGAAATTTTACCAAGGACTTCATATTGCCGGATTTTTTGACGGACCGAAACCGAAGGTTAACATATAGTCTTGTCAGAAAATATTCCCTGATTGACAGGTTTTTGAGACGACCTTCATCTTCCATGGCCGCAAAGGGAAAAAAATCTTGGATACTACCACCAAAAATGCCGGTCCCTCTGGTGGATGCTGATAGTTTATTTAAGGAATGATAGATTTTTACATCATTGATGCCGCAGGAAGGGGACCTGTTTTTCATAATGAAGCCATCAATATCTTCCAGGGAAGAGAGAAAAGTTGAGGTAAAGGTTTCCATTTTGTGTGTGACATCCAGGTCCGTGGCCGGCTGAATGAGATAGGTTTTCTCTCCTTTTTTTCCAAGTCGCACGGGATGACGGGGGATTCCCAGTCCGATTTCCACTTCCGGGCAAACGGTAATGATTTCTGCAAATTCAGTTAACTTTTCGATAAATTTGTCCGGAATGGTTTGGCCATTATACCGACATTGGTCAAACCCCAGACATTTGCTTACGACGATTCTTGGTTTCATATTTCACCTGTTTTTATCAATTAACGAAAAATTTACAGCGGCTTAACTTAAAACAAATTAATGATAATTAACTTATTATGAATAAAATGAAAATGCAATGAAACGAAAGGACAAAAAATGTCAAAAAATATTTTGGTGGTCGATGACGAAGAAGACATTCGAAAATTAATCAGTCTCAACCTCATTAAAAACAACTATAATGTATTTGAAGCAGAAAATGGAGTGGAAGCATTAAAAATCGTCGCCAATAAAGATATCGACATGATACTACTCGATGTAATGATGCCGGAAAAAGATGGTTACGATGTTTGCAAAGACCTTCGAAAAAACAACAATAATGTACCGATAATTTTTCTTACTGCTAAGGATTCAGAATTTGATGAAGTGCTGGGTCTGGAACTGGGTGCTGATGATTATGTGAAAAAACCCTTTAGCATGAAAAGCCTGATGTCCCGTATTAAAACCATTTTTCGCCGAACTGATGAACCATCTTATGAAAAAGATAAAATTAATGTATACAATATTGAAATCAATAAAACGGATTATACAGTCAAAATTGATGGAATGAATGTTTTCTTTCCCCGAAAGGAGTTCGAAATACTCGCTTTTCTCTGCTCTCATCCCAACAAAGTATTTCCCCGTGAGTTTTTATTGAGCCGAATCTGGCAGGATGATACCTATGTTGTGGACCGGACTATTGATGTGCATATCGGACGGATACGAAAAAAATTAGGAAATCACAGTGATTATTTGAAGACTGTGGTTGGGGTCGGGTATAAATTCATTTTGGAATAAAATTTATTAAATCTTAACAATTCTTTAATTTGATTCTAACTCTCAATTCTTATTATTGCCACAGTTTTGTACATTATAGCGAAATTGAGGGGTTGGTCAATGCGAAGAATTTTTTATCGATTGTTTAAAATTTTGTTTCTTTTAGTGTTTAGTTTGATTCTTGAAGCCGGGGAGCCCGGAGAGTTGAATATTTCTGGTTTTGTAATCTCTGATTTTTATAATATCCATGCTGCTGAGGTCAAAGTTCATGCTAACTATAAGCCAAAAATTATGAGGCAGGTTTATACGGATGACCGAAGCGGTTACCAGTTTCGCAGGATCTATTTGTCTTTTGATCAGAAAATAGAAGAGGATTTTTCATTCAAACTGAGATTTGAAATGAACAACAATGATTTTTCCTATTCTAAAATCACACCAGAGGTTAAGGATGCCTATTTAAAATGGCAATACCATGACCAGCATTTTGTTGCTTTTGGAATCTCCGGCAGTCCGGCCTTTGCCGTAATTGAGGATTTTTGGGGATACAGAAAGATGGAAAAAACAGCTTCAGATTATTTTGAAATTCGAAGTTCCCGGGATTTTGGAATTTCACTGAAAGGTAAAGTTTTGAAAAATATCAATTATCATTTTTTTACGGGCAACGGTGAGTCCAACGCTTCGGAACAGACCGGAAGAATAGATAAATTGCACAGTCTCAGTCTCAGCCAACAGGCCGAACACCTGATTTATGAAGTTTATACAGACTATCGTTTATCCCAAAATGGTAAGTATGATGAATTTACCGCCCAGGTATTCACTGGATATAAGAATGATTATCTGCGATGGGGCATTCAATATACTTACCAGAAAAACAAATTGATGAAATCTGCAGAAAAAGGAGACATTCAACTGCTTTCCATGCCGGCAGCTTGGTGTGTCAGCCAGAAATTGACACTGGCTTTCACATACTCTTACTACATCGTTTCGGAGGAGCAGGATTACAGGCAAAATGTGTTGATTGCAGGAATTGAATACAAGCTGAGGAAGAATATTTCAATTATGCCGAACCTTCTTTACAACGATTATTTGTTTGATAATGCCGGTATCAAAGGTGCAGACATCGTTTCAAGAATGACAATGACTTATAATTTTTAGGTGGGGTTTTATGGCCAGGGTATCTAACTTTTTTATTAATATTTTTTCAGGTTTTATTTTCATTATTTTTTTACTGCTCGTGCTGACGCTGTATACCAGTTTTCGAGTGATGAAAAATAACTATAATGATATAATAAAAGGGGAATTGGAAAAAATAAACCTGGCCCTGGAAGAAAAAGCAATTGAATATTTTGACAGCGATTCAATTGATAGTTTTATCAAGGAAGCCGGAAAGAAACTCGGCGTTCGTATCACCCTCATTGATACTCTGGGGATTGTCCGCGCGGATTCGGAACACAATCCCAAAACAATGGAAAACCATCGACATCGGTTTGAGATTGATTATGCCATTATGCATCAGGAAATTGGAAGTTCGGTGCGTTATAGCAATACCCTGAAAAAAGAAATGTTGTACGTCGCACAGGCCCTTGTCAGAGAAAGTGAAGTAATTGGTGTGATTCGCTCGTCGATGTTTTTAAAAAATATCAATATCTATATCAATGATTTGCGGAACAAGCTCATCAAAGCTTCTTATTTGGTTTTTTTCATATCCTTAGTAGTGGCCATCGTCATCAGTCGTTCCATATCCAATCCGGTTTCTCATCTAAAAAATGCGGCACTGAGTGTATCCAAAGGTGATTTTGCCACCAAAGTGGAGATCATCAACCAGGGCGATTTCAAAACTCTGGCCGATACATTTAATGAAATGACATCCCGAATACAGGAACTCTTCGGAAAAGTTAAGGATGAAAAGGAAACCTTGAATTGTCTGCTGGAATCCATAAAAGAGGGCATCGTAGTATTGGACAAAGGGGGAAATATTATCCTGGCCAATCCGGAAATGGCTCGCATTGCCGGGCAGGAGATGGTGGGTAAGCATTATAGCGAAATATTTCATGATAAATTTTTTGGCATTCTGATAGATAAAGTTAAAAAGAATGAAAATGTATCCATGGAAACCATTCACTGGCGTGATATGGATTTCATTTTTTCATTGTCACAGATTGAGTCCAGAGGTGATATCATCTTCAGCCTTAAAAATATCACCGAAATGAAGCAGTTGGAACAGATTAAAAAGGATTTTGTCTCCAATGTAAGCCATGAATTAAGGACGCCTCTGACGGCTATCAAAGGGTTCGTGGAAACTCTCCAGGAAGAAGAGACCGATGAGACAAAAAAACATTATTTTGAAATTCTGGAAAAACACACCGACCGATTGATCAATATTGTCAAAGATCTTCTGGCTTTGTCATCGCTGGAATCCAGAAAGTCCAAACTGGATATCGAAAAGGTCAACCTTGAAAACCTCATCAATGATGTTCAGAAAGTTGTAGAATTGAAAATCAGGGAGAAAAACCTCTATTTTGAGAAAAGTCTGGACCCGGACGCTTTGGAAATTGACGGTGACCGGTTCAAACTGGAACAGTTGTTGATCAACCTGATCGATAATTCAGCCAAATATACCGATTTGGGTGGAATCTCAGTGAGTACAGAAAAAATGAAGGATAAAATTCAAATAAGTATCAAAGATACCGGCATAGGAATTCCTGAAAAGCACCTGCATCGTGTTTTTGAACGATTTTATGTGGTTGACAAGTCTCGTTCCCGCAAGATGGGGGGGACCGGACTAGGGTTGTCGATTGTTAAGCACATTGTGATGCAGCATCATGGTGAAATCACGCTGAAGAGTGAGAAAAATGAGGGGACCGAATTCATCATTGAACTGCCGGTCCTTCAGCCGGTCAGTTGATTAGACAAAAAGAGCGGACAGGTAATTTTCCCAGATAACATCCCAGGAATAGTGCTGGATTACTTTTTCAAACATTAGGGATTGTGTTTCCGAGCCTTTGAATAAATGTTGGTAAATTGTTTTTGCTGCTTCGTCGGCAGGCTCGACTTCGGATATGAAAATTGCCTCATGGCCGGCGACTTCGTGAAATACCGGTAAATCAGATAAAATCAGAGGTTTATGTGTAATACCTGCTTCCAGAAGCGGAATACCAAAGCCTTCATCATTGCTCAATAACATCACAGCTTTACAAAGACGGTACAGGTCCTGGACAATTTCACGGTTGTCCTTTTCGTTCAGGTTCAATTCCTGCCTGAAATCCTCCAGAAAAATGAGATTTTCACTTTTTAGATTGAGTTTTCTGGCCTGCTCCTTCAGTTGACTAAAATATTCTTGAGACAGTGTATCACCAAGGTTTGAAAACCCGGTAATAATCATGGTAATGCCGGGGCTGTATCCGAGCAACTCGGCTAAAATGGTGAGGTTTCTCAAAAGGTTTTTTCTGGGTAAAATTCGGGCCGGGACCAGAAGCAAACGGGACAATATTTTCAGTCCGGTCTTTTTTAAAAATAATTTTGTCGGCTCATGGATCTGTAAAAAATCAAAAATGTCGATACCGTTGGGAATGATCTGGATTTTGTTGGATGGTAAACCCATCAATTCAAGAGCTTGTTTTTTCCGAAACCTGGATATGGTGATGTAATTGACATTTTTCTGGGCTGTTTTCAGAATTGTCCAAGGTATTTGGTCGAAAAGATATTTGCGATGGTCATCCATGAGATAGGCCAAATCGTGGACCCAGACAAAGAAATTTTTATGGGGGTTTTTTTTAATGTAATTGTAGAGCGCATGAGTCGCAGTGAAATTAAAAGGCATGGTCATCATATTATGGATGATAATGTTTTTAATGTTACCGATATGGGTCATTAGTTTTTTTTCAAAATTTAGGACTTCCGTTTCATAATTTTCGGGAAACGAACCGGTTTTCAGATTTTCCTGTAATCGCTGAATCACCGGGTGTTCCGGGTTCAGTTCAGGCAAAAGGGTCGTTTGGATATTAGGACGGCTGATGTTGCCTTTACCGGCAATGAGAGAGACATGCCAGCCGTTTTTTGTAAATAAGGAACATAAAGGCTCAATCATAAATTCGACACCGCCAACGACAGGAGGAACAGCATAATGGAGCATAACTACTTGTTTAATAGGATTCATGAAAATTCCATTTTTTTGATATTAAAAGGTCGGAAAATATAAACAAATCAGTCCATAATTAAAATAAAATATTAGTTGTTTTTCTGGTGGTTTTGATATATAATAAAATATGGGAAAAAATCTTATATATTATGGGCTTATCTTGTTTTTACTGGTCTCTGCATGCAGTAAAAAATCCGAATGGACGACAAAATCTGAAACTGCGCGGGATTATTTTCTGAAAGGGAGAGAAGCGCAATTGAGTTTTAATGCAGGCAAAGCTCAGGAACTTTATAAAAAAGCCTACAGGGCTGATACAAGTTTTGCCATCGTTCCCCTTTACATGGCTGATGTGTTTTACAATAATGATGAAAAAGACAGTGCGAAAATCTATCTTTTAAAAGCTTACAACCTGTCAAAAAAGGCTTCCCGTTTTGAAAAATTGATCATTGAAAATTCCTACACAAGATTCATGGGCAATGTAGAACAGGCTGCGAGAATCGAAGATTCCCTGATCGCTGAATTTCCTGACCGGCTGGATGTCCAGGCCCGGATCGCTCAAAAAGCCTTTCAGACAGCGGATTATGAAAAATGTCGTGAAATCTACTTTCAGATTATTGAAAAATTTTCCGATTATGCCATGGCCTACAACATGATCGGATATTCCTATGCCCTGCAGGGCTATTATCGCGATGCCCAGAAATATTTTGAAAAATATGTGGCCGTTGCCCCCAATATTCTCAATCCTTATGATAGCATGGCTGAATTTTATATGATTACCGGAAAATATCACGAAACCCTGAAATTTTTAGGTGAACTCATTGATACCCGGCATCATCAGTTTGAACAAAACAAATTTTTAGCGGCTGTTATTTATTTAAAGATTGCAGATGCCTATAAAGAACTCGGTCAGTTTCAAAAGGCGGTACAACATGCTGAAATTGCCAGAACCTATTCAGACCATGTGCCCGGTATCCATCAAATCAATAATTTTCTGTTTTATTTATATTTTGACTTCAACGATCTGGAAAACCTGGAAATCGAATATGACAAAATCAAGGACATCATTCCCCGGGTTGAATCCAATTTTCTGAAAATCCTTCTGAAAATCAAACAAAAAAACTATACTGCTGCTGAAAAGGAAATCGATGATTTCTGCTCAAAAATTCAGTACAAGGATAAAAATTATGTGAAATTAGTGTCCATTCTGGAAGGGGAACTGGCTATTGCGCAAGAGCATTACGCTGTTGCTGCTGATAAATTCAAGACTGCTGCCGGTATCACCGGTGATATTTATCCGGCAAAAATTCAGAATAAATATTACATATCTTTAGGTCTGGATGGAAAAATAGATGAAGCCATCGAAGGATTGCAAAATATCCTGAAAAAAAATCCCAATAATCCTGTTTCGTTAATCAATATCAGCCGGTTTTATTATGAAAAGGATGAAATCAACAAAGCCCAACATTATATGGACCATTTTCTGAAATTATGGGAAAATGCCGATCCTGAATCCTCAATAATGCAACAGGCCATGGAACTGAAACGCAACCTGGAAGAATATTAATAAATATCCAATTTATGTATAGAAAAAACCTTCGCTAAAAAGCGAAGGTTTTTTTTTACCGGACATGAATCTCAGTGCTCAGCCTGATTTCCTTCGAGGATTGTCCTACCAAAATCCGGTAGAGTCCTTTTTCCACAGTATAATCGTCAAGGGACTCATCGAAAGTACGAAAATTTTTTGTATGGATACAAAGAGACAGAGTTTTATTTTCACCTTTTTTGAGATGGGTTCTGCAAAAACCGACAAGACGCAGATTTTCCCGCCACAATTCAGACTGATCTTTTGTGACATAGACCTGAACAACTTCATCGCCATCCACAAATCCGCTGTTTTTCAGGTTGAAGGTTATTTCAAATTCTTCACCGGCAGAAAGGTTTTCCGTGGAAAGTCCCAGGTTTTCATAGTCAAAGGTCGTATAGCTCAATCCATGCCCGAAAGGATAGAGTACATCACCATCAAAATAGCGATATGTGCGGTTTTTCATGGCATAGTCCTCAAAAGGTGGTAAATCTGTAACGGATTTATAAAAAGTCACCGGCAGACGACCGGCCGGATTATATTGTCCAAAGATGACGTCAGCCAGAGCGTCGCCTCCCCGCTGTCCGGGATACCAGGCATGAAGGATCGCATTGAGGTTTTCATTGGACCAGTTTACTGCCAGGGCGCATCCTCCGGAAAGTACCAATACGACCGGTTTGCCAAGGGCATGAAGTTTTTTTAGAAAATTCCGCTGGTTTTCCGGAAGTTTTAAATGTGTTCTGTCACCTCCGTTAAAACCCTCAATATTCAGGCCGCGTATCTCTTCACCTTCCAGACGTGGTGAAATCCCGCAGCAGGCGACAATGACATCGGATTTTTCGGCCAGATTCAGGGCTGCTGTTAAATTACGCTCTGATTCCCTGGGATCCTGGTTTTTTAAACGGCGCCATTTCAGCCGCAGTCCGGCATAACCCTCTTCTTCCCCAAATTCCATTTTGAAAGCATAATATCGGTCGGCTTCCAGATGGATTTTCGATGATATGAAGGTGTTGATTTTAAAATCCTGCCAGTTGTCAGCAATAGGGTTGCCGTTGATTTCCAGTCTGCCTTTGTCATCGGTTTCGATACCGATTTCATAGGTGCCGGTTTCAGTGACTTTGATATAGCCGGTCCATCGGACTGAAAAGAAATCCTTCGCCATCCCTTCCAGGGGTGCGTTGACATCATAATAAGGGGAAAAATCTGTTTCTATTTGGTCAGCATAAGGTTTTCCTGAGAGATCAGGCCTATTGAAATATTCTGCTTTCAGCCCCCTGGCCTTTTCATTTTTTTCATAAAATAAATTTTCAGTGGTCAATGGTTCATATTGAGGCAGACCTTCCGGCTCTGTGACACCGATAGCCGAAACAATTTTCAGATTTTCATTTTCATATTTTTTTAGCCCTTCCAGATAACTGACCGGGTTTGAAGCCGTGCCGTTGTAATTTCCATACTGCATTTCAATATCATTGATGTAGGGGCCGACCACTGCGATTTGTTTTATTTGGTGCGGATTTAATGGCAGAATTCCGTCATTTTTTAACAGCACTATACTTTCCCGGGCCACTTTCAGGGCAGCTGTGTTGTGTTCCGCACAGTCATTTATTGCATAGGGTATTTGAGTATAAGGGACAGAAGCGGAATTATCGAACATTCCGAGTTTTAATCTTGCCAGCATGAGCCGTCTGACTGTCTTGTCGATTACTTTTTCAGAGACCAGATCGATTTTAACGGCATTCATCAAATGATGATACTCACCACCACAATTCAGATCGCAACCGCTTTTTACCGACATTGCGGCAGCTTCCTCGGATGTGGGTACTATTTTGTGAAATCTCCAGATATCCCAGATGGCACCACAATCGGAAACCACATATCCTTTGAACCCCCATTTTTTGCGAAGAATATCCTCAAGCAGGTACTTGCTGGCGCAACAGGCTTCACCGTTCAGCCGGTTGTAGGCTCCCATGACGGAATAAACGCGCGCCTCTAGGACCAGGGCTTCAAAAGCAGGCAGATAAGTATCAAAAAGGTCTTTTGAGGAGACTTTAGCGTCAAAGTGATGGCGCTCGGGTTCCGGCCCGCTATGGACGGCAAAGTGTTTTGCTGTGGCTATGGCTTTGTAATACAGTGGGTTTTCTCCCTGAATTCCTTTTACAAAAGCAGTCCCGATTTGAGCAGTAAGATAGGGGTCTTCACCGTAGGTTTCTTGACCCCGTCCCCAGCGTGGGTCCCGGAAGATGTTGATATTGGGAGACCAGAAGGTCAGGCCCGAGTACTGAATATTGCCTGTGGTTCGCAAAGCTTCATGGTGTTTGGCCCGGCCTTCGGTAGAAATTATATCTGCCATTTCCAAAACCAGGTTTGGGTTCCAAGTGGCAGCAATGCCAATGGCCTGCGGAAAAACGGTTGCGATGCCGTTTCTGGCAACACCGTGCAGGCATTCGTTCCACCAGTTGTAGGGATCAATTCCCAGTCTTGGAATTCCGTGAGCCTGATGAACCATCTCTCCGATTTTTTCCTCCAGGGTCATTTGACTGACCAGTTCATCAGCCCGTTTTTCAAAATTTGTCTGGGCGAAAGCAAGCCCGGTAATGATCAGCGCAGAAAGTATGTTTTTTAGCATGTTTTCCTCATTAAATATTGTTTAAGATAGGTGAATGCATTCATTGTTTCAATGGTTTTTAAGGTCAAAGGAAATAAAAAAGCAGTCTAAAGACTGCTTTTTTTGCTGTGCTACAGAACAAAAGGAGGAATTTTTTAAATTTTATAATTTTTGACGGTGTCGATAAAGACCTGAATATTTTCATTTTTCACTCCCGGAGGCATACCTCCGCCACAGGAGAGGACAATTCTGGAAAAATCTTCCAGAGAATCCAGCATTTTGCGTGTTACTTTTTCAACATCTTCGGTATTACCGCTTGCCAGCACATCTCTGGGCGGAATGTTTCCGAACAGAGTTACTTTGTTTTCAGTCAACTTTTTCAAATCATTGAAGTGGACGTCGAACCCCATATTGAAAAGATTGACGCCCATATTAGCGAGATGAGGTGCGGATACTTCACATTTGGAATCGTTGTGTAAAAATTTAACTGAAACACCCAGATCAAAAAGTTGTTTGAAATAAGGAAAACCGAACCTTAAAAATTCCGGTTCTCCTACAAAGCCGATAATATCATCAAGGAGGAATATTCCGTCAATAGTGGGAAAGGTTTCCATCTGTAGTGTGAGCCAGTCCTTTAGAAATTGTGTGATTTTCAGGACCAGTTCTTCGACTTCATCGGGGTTCATCATCAGGGCCATCATCATTTCCGTTGTGCCCATTAAAAAACTGGCAATATTCAACGGGCCGCGGGCCACTGCAAAGCGGATTTTATGACCGGAAGCTTCGATTTTGGGCTGGGCCAATTTCAGCCGGTTGAGCACAAAGGGCAACAATCCATCGGTGGTGACTTTTGGCACTTTCAGATTTTTGATGTCTTCAATACTGTTGAGGATTTTATGAGCATGGGGAAATTCATTGGAGGGAAAGGTGCATTTTGCACCCCAGGCAGATGGTTCTGTACACATTCCAAATTCAGACCAAAATCCCGGCAAAAAAATCACCTCGGGAAAATCCCTGAGGGCTTTCAGGTTGGCATTGAGCCACAATTCGTCATTGGAAAAATAATCCAAAATATTCATTCCAGCCCAGTTTGGTAGCCAGGGGCAATCGATAATAAAACCGACAGGTAGTGTGTCCGGTTTTTCACCCTCAATAATTTTTTTCAGTGTTTCCCATTGTTGATCAGTCATTTCTTATCCTTTCTTACCTATGAATTCATCTGTGAATGCGGGAATTAAAAATCATCCTGGCCCATGTATTCGAACCAGTCAAAGGCTGCAGAATTGCTGCTGGCCAAACCTGTTGAAGTGGCGTACATGCCGCTGACGACTCCCACAAAACCGCCAGCAACTTTAGTGCTGAGAAATTTACCGTCTACTTTTTCTGCTAAAACATTGAGATGGTTTTTGTCATTGCCGTAATAGAAACCATATCCCTCTTTACTACTCGATACTTTCAGGATGATACCTTTATTCTTTTCCATTAATCTGACCGAAGCCAGTAGCACAAGCCCCTTCCTTTCCGCTGAAGATTGATACAGGTGTACTTCATCAAATCCTTTATTTTGGGCTTTGCAGAGAAAATAATGATGACGGGCGTTTTGAAAAACCAGTAAGCCTGCTTTTTCATTTTCATTTTTGGGTGAAAAATTCATGGCTGTGATGATTGTGCTGTTGATGTGTTGCTGGCGGTGGGCGATGAATGAAGGGTTTTTTAGTTCACCGGCAGTTTCGGGGCGTAGGTTAATAATCAGCTTACCGTCGTCCAGCAGGTGCCATTTTCCTGACGGTGTGCGTAATTGAATCCAATTGGGGTTCATTTCAGGTTCGTCGAAATCATCAATGTCTGTGAAATTACCACTGTATCGGTATTTGGGTAATTTGCCCTGCGGTTTTGTCTTGATGGTATAGGTATTTTGGATTTCATCGTAGCCAGGATTGATGACGGGCCAACCGTCTGTATTCCAGTGGACCGGTGCCATAAAGGTTTCCCGGCCGGTATTGTAATGATTATCCTCATAGGGACGGCATCCCAGAAAGACTGCCCACCAACTGCCATCGGGTGCTGTAAAGAGGTCGGCATGTCCGGTTGAGGTGATCGGATTTTTTCGGTGTGGGTCCAGATGGCGCTGGGTTAAAATCGGATTTTCAGTCCAGGGAATGAATGGGCCGTCTACCTTTTTGCTGCGAAAAACTACCTGAGAATGATTTTCTCCGGTGCCGCCTTCGGCTGCGACGAGATAATACCAGGAGTCTTTTTTTAGAATATGAGGGCCTTCGATCCAGACCGGTTTTTGGGAAATATCGACGCCGCCGTTGACGAGAATTTTATTTTTGCTGGTGACCTTCAGATTTTTGATGTTAAATTTTGAAAGACGGATTGTTCGATGTCCCGAATACAAGGGCCTGTTGTCCGGCGCATCGCTGTTGTAAACAATGTAAGCACTATCGTTGTCATCGAAAAAGAGGGATGGGTCTATTCCGTTGATTTCCGGCAATAAGACCGGATCAGACCAGGGACCTGCAGGGTCTTGGGCAGTGGTTATAAAATTACCGCCACAATCCACCAGAGTATTGACTATGTAAAAAGTTCCATTGTGATAGCTGATTGCAGGAGCAAATATGCCCCGTGAGATTTCCAGTCCTGTGGTGTTATATTGGTCCGGCCTGTTCAGAACGTGGCCAATTAATTCCCAGTCGATCAGGTCTTTGCTGTGAAAAACCGGAATACCGGGAAAATGGCAGAAGGTAGAATGAACCAGATAATAATCATCACCGGCCTGGCAAAGACTGGGGTCCGGATAGTAGCCGGCGAATATCGGATTGGTAAATTCCCGTTCTATCCATACTTCCGCCTCTGGTCTGGTGCAGTTGCCCAGTGTCATAATTAAAAAGAACATGAACGGGCCAAAATTTTTCCATGTATACAGCTGATTAATCATTGTTTATTTCCGGTTGACCAGAGGTTGCGGGCCCAGATAGCTGGGGCCGATTTTTCCGGTTTCCACAACAATTTTTTGTAAAACCACACCAGGATCCAGGGCCCAGAATTTCAGTGTGTGAAATCCGGGATTCCTGATTTCATGTTCAGAAGTACAAAGGGTAATATTATTACCGACAGATATTTCCCAGTCCCGGAAATCCCGGTCAGCGTGCATATTTAGAATTTGCGGTTTTTCGTTATCCAGGGAAATACCGTAGCGGAGACCCTGGCTGTTGTGGAAGTTTAAGGTGGGTGACAAGTAAGCCGTAATTTTAACTTTACCGGTGCTTTTCAGGTAAAGAGCGTACTGAAGGTTGGGAGAATGATTCGATTCCGGTTCCAGTGGGTCGGTTGTGACCGGCAGGATGTGCATGGCGGACTTTGTTTTGCCGAGGTCCGGAATCTCCTGCCATTTGACTTCATCGGTTTCAACTTTTTTGTGATACTGCTTTGCTTCCATGGCAATATAGTTGTTGGCTTCGATATGGCAGTTCCAAATATTTTCATTTTCGATTTTTGGATTGCTGATTTTGCATAATATTTTTACTATTCGGCCTGTGCCAGCCAGGGTGATGAAGGCTTCCTGGTCTCCTGGGGGAATATCCTTCCAGATCACCTCCGCAAAGATTCTTTTTTGTTTGTTGACTGTGCCTTTTGGATTGTCAATTTTTAACCATTTTTCAGAAGCCCGGGCTTTGTATTGAAAGGGGCTGCTTCCCTGGTTAAAAATTTCGATATAATAAATCTGTTTGTGGAAAACATCAAATTCTGGTAGACGGGCCTGGCTCCTGGCTTTGGGCCAGTGTTCCCCTGAACCTTCCACGGCCACACCCATATTGGCCTGACGGGGTACTTGAATCCGTTTTATTTCCGGCATGACGTTTTTTTCTGGCTGCTGCCAGTAAGTATAGCCGATATGGGTCTGGTCCATCATGTGGTGCCATTTACCTCCAGCCAGTTCATTGTTATAATACCAGCTTATCAGTGAATCCTGAACAAATAACTTAATAGCCCGGTCGGCCATATCATTGGCAGCAGCACGTTTTTGTTCGGCATAGAGATGATTTTTTGCAACAGTGACGGTTAGTTCATTCAAATTGGCGCAGGCCGCTACCGGATGGAGTACCAACTGGTAAAAGGCGTCTTTCTGATGGCCAGGAATATCATGGTTTATTTTTTTTGCACTTTCCAATAATTGATTGTAATTCTCAACTATCTGTTCGGCTTCGCGATAGTGAGTTAACGAATAGGTTTTCGGTTCCAGCATTTCCGGTTTGCGACGGGAATTGTAGGTCGTGTATTGGGTCAGGATATGAGCGATTTCCGTGGCGTGTTTGGGGCCGAACTGCCGGCAGGCCCAGGATTCCGTATATTTGGGCAATTGATCGGCATTGAGAGCTGAAGGGTCCCAGGCATAATCCAGGAAAAAACTGATGGGCAATTCCATGGGTTTCAGGTCTCCGACGTTAAGTACCCAGATTTGGTTAGCGCCGTATGCCCAGGCCAGGTGCATTTGCTCCCATATTCTGGAAACCTGGCTGGTGTTCAGCCATTTGTAATTACGTGGGCCACCGACATAATCTACATGGTAATAAATCCCGTATCCACCGGCCCGTGGTTCTTCCCGGCGCTGTGGAAATTTGCGAATATTGCCCCAGTTGTCATCACAGAGCAAAAGGGTCACATCATCCGGGACCCGCATTCCCCGGTCGTAATAATCCTGAACTTCTTTATAAAGGGCCCAAACCTGGGGAATATCAGTGATTTGTTGACCGGTGACTTCAACCAGAATTTCGCGCTGGTCTTTGACGATGGTTTGCAATAGGGCCACATTGGCCTCTTCACTCATGGGCTCGTCTCCGTCGCCACGCATTGCCAGGGTTACAACACTTTCATGGTCGCCCATGCGTTCAATTCCATTTCGCCAAAACCGGCGCAATTCCGAAGCATTTTTTTCATAATTCCAGGGACCGGTGCCATAGCGGCGCCATTCATCATGGGCACGCATCATGGGTTCATGATGGGAAGTGCTGATGACAATGCCGTACTCATCAGCCAGTTCTGCGTTTTTGGGATCATCATCGTAAAAAGCGCGGCCCCACATTGCCGGCCAGAGAAAATTACCTTTGAGTCGCATAACCAGTTCAAATACATGTTGGTAGAAGCCGGCAGTAAAGCCGCCGAAAAACTCATCAGCCCACCCCCCCAGCGCCGGCATTTCGTCATTGAGAAAAATTCCCCGATACCGTACTTTCGGTTCACCCAGGGTGTAGGTACCAGGCTGTATGTAGATTTCGGATTTGGTTTGGACCGGCACATCAGACCAGAAATACCAGGGCGAGACGCCGATTTTTTCAGATAGGTCAAAAATACCGTAAATGGTCCCCCGTTTGTCACTTCCAGCAATGACCAATACCTGGTTGATATTCGGGAAAGGGTTTGAGACGACCTGGATGAGAAAGGTTTCGCGCTTGCCTTTCAAAAGGTCTGAATTTATTTTACCCTGGGATATCAGATCATCAATCAGGTGGTTTTTGCCGAGGGTCCCGATCAGGACGATGTTGCCCTCGGGATTTCCATCTAATACAAGGTCCGGGATTTTTCCAGTAACCCTTTGGACATCATCGCGAAAATGCCCGATGACCCTCATGACGCCGGAATGCTCTTTTGAAGAGGCATAAACAGGGGGAATAGAATTTTTTTTGGCAAGAGTAAAAGAGTTCTCAGTTTTTTTGTCGGAAATATAATTTTTTAAAAACAGTGGCGATGCCCCAAATATGTTTTGGCAAGGCAGCCCCATCAGCAAAATGAGCAGTGATAGGGTTTGATTTTTAAGGTGATAGAGAGGCGTTTTTTTTGTTTTCATTTTTTTATCCTATCAGAATTTTTTTGAAATTGTTGATTTTGATAATTATTTTTTGATTTAGTAATTTTGAATGAATTTAATTGAACCGATTCAAAAATTCAAATATCAAAAATTTGTTTTTTATCCGCAGTAATGAAACAGCAAAAAGTGAAAAAGGAATTTTTATTTGTTTCTGATTAAAAATAAAATTAATTTTGTTTGATTGAAGGCCGATTATGATTGGTGTATTCTCCTTCTGAAAATATTAAGAAAATAAAAAAATAAAAAAAATGCTATAATTTTTTGAACCGATTTAATATTTTTATAAAAAATTAAAAACAGGGTACTGGATGAAAAAAATTACGATTGAAGATGTCGCCAAAAAAGCCGGAGTTTCCAAAGGCACCGTTTCCGCAGTCATTAACGGTAAGAATACAGTGAAGGCCACTACCAGAGACCATATACTGGATATTATGAGAGATTTGCATTTTCGGCCAAAGGGTATGGCGAGAAATCTGAAAGCCGGACAATACGATAAAAGCATTGGAATTATCGTGAAGGATATTGAATATCCCTTTTATACTGGTATCGCATCGGGGGTCAAGGAATATGCCAACAGTAAAGGCTACACGGTTTTGGTAACGAGCTCTCAGGACAGCAATGAATTTGAGAAAAAAATCACCCATCTGTTCACCACAAAAGATATCAAAGGCGTTATTATTGCGCCTGTACTGGAAGGAACTTCGGAGATTGAACATCTATTTAAACTGAAAATGCTGAATTACCCTTTTGTTTTGCTTGAAGATGTCAAGGGAATACAGGCCAATATGGTCGCAGTGGACAACCTGGATGCAATCAAACAGGCGGTCAAATACCTCATTGACAGTGGCCATAAAAAGATAATCCATTTTTCAGGGCCTGAACGATCCTCTCATACCCAGGAACGAATTGACGGTTTCAGACATGCCTTTAGTGAAAGCACGCTGGCTTTTCATCCGGATATGATCGTTTCCATTGGCTCCCATTATGACGAATGTCTGAAAAAATCAAAGGCCTATTTTGAAAAACTCCAAGAAAGTGAATATCCGACTGCAATCGTCTGTTTTAACGATCAACAGGCCCTTGCCGTAATGACATCGCTGAACCAACTGAAAATAAAAATTCCGGAGCAGATATCCATCATCGGTAATGATGATATCTTTTATGCGAAATATTTTCCGATTCCACTCACCACGATCAAAGCACCGCAACATGAAATCGGGCGAAAAGCAGCTGAAATTTTGATCAAAAATATTGAATCCAATAAATTACAGGATGTAGAACGAATCATTTTACAAACTGAACTTGTTATTCGCCAATCCTCAAGAGAACTGAACTAAAATTTTCTGAAATTATCATATCCCGGGAGGATGGTTAAAGCCATCCTCTTTTCATTTCAAAGGGCAATATTAATATTTTATAAATTTTTTTTAAATGAAATTGAATTTAAACATTCAAAAAATATGAGGCTGTATTTTTCTATGAATTACCTTACTGCAGGAGTTTTGAATCATTGATTTAATATATTATTTATTAATGGTTTACTTTATAATTTTCGATTGGTCAAATCAAATTTGAACAAAAAAATTGAATTAATTCTTGACTTGTTAAAACGATTCAATTAAAATTGAACAAATACACATTGTGAGGTAAGAAATCATGACTTTTCAACATAATCAACTAAAGTTTGTATCGGTAAATGGTAATCCTTGCTCCACTGTGTTTTGTCTTTTGGGTTTAAACTTTATCAATAAGCGCATGGTTAAAATTTTTTCTATAAACAAAAATTTGACCTCGCAGGTGCAAGTTTGTAAAAAGGATTGGGATAAAAGGGTAGAATTATGAATCAACGTCAAAACAATTTGAAAAATTTAAAATTGGTGTCTCTAACCTTATTAATGCTGTCGTGTCTCTTTAGCCAGGCATTGCTTGCGTCCGGAATTATTCGGGGCCGTATCTTTGACGAAAAATCAAAAGATGTTTTGTCTTACGCCAATATCGTCATCAAAGGAACGAGTATTGGTTCGCCGGCTGACCAGGATGGTGAGTTTTCAATACCCAATGCACCTTCCGGAACACAAACGATTGTCGTCTCTTATATTGGTTATGAAACCATGGAAGTTGTAATCAATGTTCCAGAAAATAATAAAGTCATTTTTCAGGAAATAGGTTTGAAAACTCTGGCCATAAAAGGACAGGAAGTTGTTGTGACAGCCCAGGGGTTGGGCCAAATCCAGGCGATCAATCAACAGTTGGCATCAGATAAAATTAGCAGTATTGTTTCTGAGGCCCGCATTCAGGAATTGCCTGATTTCAATGCTGCCGCAGCCCTGAGTCGCCTTCCCGGTGTTTCTACGCTGGAAAGTTCCGGTGAGGCCAGCAAAGTGGTTATTCGTGGACTTGCACCACAATATTATATTGAATATTATGTCAAAAACCAAAATTTTTCATTCCTGGGTAAAGAGTTCATATTCTCCTATAAAGGAATCACCTCCACCTTTATGATGTCCGGGACGGTGATGACCATTATCGCCGTGCTACTCACGCCTTATATGAGTAAAAAATTAGGTAAAGCTGCCGTATATCGGTTTTTTCTTGGATTGGCTGCAATATCCACCGGGTTAGTCATTTTTCTTAAACCTGAAAACCTGGTAATGTTGTTCACTTTACAGTTTGTGACCTCTTTTGCTGTGGGCCCGGTTTCAGTGACTCAATGGGCGATTTACACCGACACCGCAGATTATTCGGAATGGAAAAAGAATCGTCGGGCAACCGGACTGGTGATGTCTGCTTCACTTTTTGCTTTGAAACTGGGTATTGCCCTGGGAGTTTCCTGCCTGGCCTGGATATTGGCTGCTCATGGATATATACCCAATGCTGAGCAAACTGCCCAGGGTTTACTGGGAATTCGTATGGTAATGAGTGTTTATCCGGCTGTTGCTGGTTTGATTGGTATGGGATTTATGATTTTCTACCCCTTGAATCATGAAATAATGGATCGGATAGAAAAAGACCTGATTGAGCGACGGGCACGGGAATAAAAATCTTCTCTTCCTTATTATATTTAGTTTGAAGACTAAAAGGCGGCAGTATGAATTGGCCGCCTTTTTTATTGTGTCAGGCAGAATTTTTCAATAAAAAAAATATTTTATGATTTTGTATATTTCAATAAAATATTGGATTACATGAAAGGAGTGAATTTGAGTTCTATTTTTCAGTTAAAAATTACATTAAAATATACAAATCCTGAGATTTACAGGACAATTTTAATTGATAAAGGTTATGATTTTTATATTTTCCACCTGATTATTCAGGGATTGATGAACTGGACCGGTGAATACTATTATGAATTCACAGATGGTGGCCTTAAAATTTTAGATGACAACCTGCCGGATTATGAGGATTATGTACTGTCCAGTGACTTGACACTTCAGGAAGTGTTTCACAAGCAAAATGATGAAATCACCTATGTCTATGATGAAGAAGATGTCTGGGAAATTTCCATCAGGCTGGAAAAAATTCTTCCCAGAAAAGCCAACCAGGCCTATCCGGTTTGCATTGATGGAAAATACAACAGCCCGCCTGAGGATTGTGGCGGTATTACCGCTTTTAATGATTATCTCAGCAATTACCCGAAAACAAAATTCGACGGACGATTTGTTGGTTCTTTTACCGATGATTATGACCCGGGCTATTTCAATCTGACAGAAAAAAACAGTTTTCTTGCGGTTATCACAAAAAAATATTATGAAAAATCGGATCTTGAAATTAATGAGGAACTACTGGATTTTTCCGGCTTTGACGGCTACAATTATGATGAGATGGAACTCATTGTTTCAAAGGAATTTTCACATCAATGGCCGATTATTTTAAAAAATTTGTCCGATGACTGGCTTGCCAAAGTTCCAATTTTGAATATGATTCTGTTTGTCATGAAGAGATTGGATGAGGACCAGACCATACGTCTCACAGCCAAAGGCAATTTTCCCAGAAATCTGATACAAGACCTCTATTTCAGAGGTTTTTATAAAGAAGAATTGATTGAACACAGTCCTTTGAAAAGAATTTCTGAAGATGATTCCTTCACGATCAGGCTGACCCATATTCTGCTGGAATTATTGAAATACACCAAAAAGCGGCATAATAGATTAAGCCTCACCCAAAAGGGTAAAAATGCTCTAAAAGATAAAAATAAGATGTTGCATGAAATTTTTATCACTTTCTGTAATAATTATAACTGGGGATATTTTGATTCCTTTGATAATGAAATGATTGGACGATTTGGCTTTGGATATTCCATTATTTTGCTGGCCAAGTACGGAGAAACGATGAAGGAAAATGAATTTTATGCTGACAAGTATTACAATGCCTTTCCAAATTTAAAATACAGCAAAGAAGAATATGCTGATTATTGGAACAAGAACAGTTACTATTTCCGTACTTTCAAGCGTTTTTTACACATTTTCGGATTAGTGGAAATTGAAGAAGAACACTTTAAATATAAAATAAAAAAATCGCAGCTGTTCAACCACTTCTTCGCAATTTTGCCGCCGGTCGACCTGACCAGCCAATCCCTGGGACTAAGTTGACAAATTCAGCATCACTAGCATTATAACCTAATGTTTTTATAGGTTTTCCCCGAGTTTGGTTTTCCAGGTTTGGTAGGCATCGAAATATTCCTTTCCTTTGTTGGCATCGGGCTCTATTCTGTCGACTACTTTCAGGTTAGCAAAGGCTTCATCGGCAGTTGCGTAATAACCACCACCCAGCGCTGCGCCGCGGGCAGCACCCACAGAACCATCAGTATTGTACAGTTCAATCACAGAACTGTTTACATTGGATAAAGTCTGACGAAATATCGGACTTAGGAACATATTGGCGGAACCGGCTCGCATGATCTGCAGATCAACGCCCATTGTTTGCATAATTTCCATTCCGTAGGATAAAGAGAAAGCGACTGCTTCATGGGTTGCGCGAAAGAGATGCGCTTCATGATGGCGGTTAAAATTCAGCCCAAGAATGTGAGCGCCGATATTTCGATTCTCAAACATCCTCTCAGCGCCATTGCCAAAGGGTAAAATTTGAATATTGTCGGAACCGATGGCAATTTTTGCTGCCAGGCTATTCATTTCATCGTAACTGTGCCAGCCAATAATTTTTTTTATCCAACTGTTGGAAATACCACAACCGTTTACACAGAGCAAAATTCCCAAATGCGGATCGTCCGTATGATGGTTGACATGAGCAAACGTGTTTACTCTGGATTTCGGATCATAGGTCACACGGTCGGAAACCCCATAAACCACACCGGAGGTGCCGGCAGTTGTGGCTACTTCACCGGGTTTCAGTACATTGAGTGAAAAAGCGTTATTCGGCTGGTCACCGGCACGATAAGCTACTTTCACATGAGTAGCCAAACCGAATTCATCAGTGAATTCTTTCAGCACAGTTCCCTGATCGGAAAATGTATCGACAATTGTTGGAACAAAATCTTTACTGATGCCGGCTTTTTCCATCAGTTCCTCGGCCACTTGACCTGTTTTAAAATTCCAAAAAATTCCTTCGGAAAGCCCTGATGCTGTTGTGACGATTTCACCAGTCAATTTCATGGCAATGTAATCACCCGGTAACATGATTTTATAGATTTTTGCATAATTTTCAGGTTCGTTGTCCTTTACCCATTTCAATTTGGCCAAGGTGAAATTTCCCGGTGCATTGAGATAATTTTCCAGGCAAAATTCGGTACCTAGCGCTTTTTCGAGTTGCTCGCCTGATTCCACGGCGCGACTATCGCACCAAATAATGGCCGGGCGAATGACCTGACCATTTTTATCGATTGTCACTAGGCCATGCATCTGATAGGAAATACCAATAAATTTTATGAATTTTTTATCATCATTAAAACCATCCAAAATCTTGGCTGTTACAATTTTTACGGCCTCCCACCAAACTTCGGGATGCTGCTCTGCCCATCCGATTTGGGGTGATTCTATCACCATTTCCTGCTCCGGATACTGGGCTGATTTCAGGATTTCTCCATTTAACAGGTTGATCAGCGAGCCTTTAATGGAAGAACTGCCGATATCATAACCGATACTATACATCGCTACCTCTTATCTTATTATTAGTGTAAAATTTACACTAATGTTTGAATTTTCAAAATAAAATATTAAGTTATGCCAATTTTTTAAGGACTGGCTATGTCGCATGATTTAACAAAAATTATTAATAATATCTCAATCGACTGTGTGATTTTCGGTTTTGAAAATTATGAACTGGAAATTCTTTTGATCAAGCGTGGAATTGACCCCTTTACCGGTGAATGGGCTCTGCCTGGCGGATTTATTTTGAAAGAGGAAGAGCTGGATGCCGGTGCTCGTCGAATTCTTTATGAAACCACCGGCGTTAAAAATATTTTTATGGAGCAGATAGCGGCTTTTGGTGGTTTGCATCGTTATCCTGAAAGGAGAGTATTTACGGTCGGGTATTTTGCTTTGATTGCTCCGGAAAATTATGACCTCCATCCCGGTATCGATACCAAAGATGTTCAATGGGTTAAAATGCATGAAATCCAGGAATTGCCCTTTGACCATAATCAGATTGTCAGCCAGGCGCTGAAAAAGCTTCGGGCCCGGGTTCGTACCAAGCCCATTGGTTTTGAACTTTTACCGGAAAAATTCACGCTTCCTCAGTTACAGATCCTCTATGAAGAAATTCTGGGTAAAAAAATTGATAAGCGTAATTTCCGTAAAAAAATTCAGAAAATGGACCTGCTGGAAAAACTGGAGGAGAAGGAAAATTCAAATGTGGGTCGTTCGGCGTACCTCTACAAATTCGATCAGGAAGCCTATAACAAATTCAAAGAGTTGGGATTTATTTTTGATTTGTAGAATTTGAAAACCTACCATTAATGGATTTAGTTTAGGCCAGGACTTGTAACATAAATATCATTTTTGAGGGGAATTTCAATGAATTCATTTCCACAAAAAATATCACTGACACTGACAAACAAATGCAATTTACGCTGCAAAATGTGTGGTCAATGGAGCGATACAGGTTATATGAAAACCAAACAAGCAATCCAACAAATCATGCAATTGGATGATTGGAAAAAAGTAATTGATGAGATAGCGGAAAATAGCATTGATTGGGTATTATTGAGAGGTGGTGAAGTTTTTCTTCTGGATTATATTTTGGATTTGCTTAAATATATCGAATCAAAAAACATTACCAGTTTCATAGATACAAATGGAACTTTACTGGAAAAATATGCTGAAGAATTATCTAAAATAAAAAATCTTGCCATCACCATTTCTATCGATGGTCCTGAAAATATTCACGACGATGTTCGTGGAATTTCCGGTACTTATGCACAAATAAAAAAAGGTGTCGAAAAATTTAAAAGTTATCCCGGCACAGACAAACCGAGCATGTGCTTTACCATCAGTCAGTTCAATTACAAATTTCTGAGTAAAATGCCGAATATCGCACGAGAACTAGGAGTCAAAAGTATCAATATTGTGCCCTACTATTATTTTCCAAAATCTGTTGGCGAAGCTTATGAAAAATTGATGAAGGAAAAATTTGACACTAATGCTTATTCATGGATTGGCTTTCACCATGAGAAATCCGGAGTGGTGTGGGACTTATTTCAGGAACAATTAAGCCAATTCCAAAAAAATCTCAACGATATTGTCAACTTTCCATATATGGATTTTTCACCAAAAGATTATAAAAAATGGTTTGCCGATGCTGATACACAAGTTGGCCCGGTTGAGTGCAATAATGTCGAGAACCTCATTGATATTCAACCTGATGGTAATGCCAATTTTTGCGTTGATTTTCCGGATTATTCTTTCGGAAATGTTAAAATTGAAAATATCGCTATTATCTGGAATAGTGAAAAAGCCCATAAATTTCGTGAATACCGCCGAAAAAATTTGCTACCAATTTGTTACCGCTGTGGGGCAAAATATATCACAGCTCAGGAATAATCACTTTCACAGTTTTCATTTTTGGAATATAAAATTAATGTCCCTTATTCAACACTCATGGGTGTCATGACTCCCAATTCTCTGGAGCAGACACAATTATCCACATATCGTTTTGTGGCTGCTTTTATTGGTGGATTAATTGTACAAATAAGTCCTATAGATTTGGTAAAATCTCTGGGTGGAGGCAATGAACAATTGGAAATTCTCAAAATTCGTCACAATATTCATGGCAATCGGTTCTATAGCAACTATCTCCGGTGCGATGCTGGCATCGATTTACTCAAAATATTTAAGTAAAAAAACTGTCTATGCGGGATTTTTGTTCAAAAGTGCTTTGTTCAAAGCATTTTTCCTATTTTTACGACAACAGAATGTGCTTCTGATTTTGCTTTTCCAGGTGATAATCAATTTTATCTTTGGCCCGGTGGCAGTATTGCAATGGGCGATGTATACCGACTTCGCGGATTATGGCGAATGGAAATTCAATCGACGGGCAACAGGACAGATCATGTCTGCTTCATTGTTTGCCCTCAAATTAGGATTGACTTTCGGTGGTGCAATCATTGGATGGCTTTGCATTTTCGCTTATTTCGCATATTTCGTGATATAGATAAACCAACATTTTCCAAATAAAAATTTAAATTAATTAGTGTACTTTTTACACTAAATGTTTTATATTAGTAATATTTCAGATATTTAACATTGCAAACCTCGGATTATAAAAAGGAGAAACATGATGGCAAAAGATGTATTTATTGGTCAAAAAGAATATTTCAAAGGAATTAACAAAATACAGTTTGAAGGCCCGGATTCAGACAATCCTCTGGCCTTTAAATATTATGATGAAAACAAAGTTGTCGCCGGCAAAACCATGAAAGACCACTTTCGTTTTGCGATAGCCTACTGGCATACCTTCTGTGGAACGGGCGAAGATCCATTTGGTCCGGGAACTCAGATTTTTCCATGGAATGGCGCTGCCGATCCAATGGACGCTGCCAAAGAAAAACTGGATGCAGCTTTTGAATTTTTTACAAAAATGGGTACGCCTTATTACTGTTTTCATGACAGAGATATGGCGCCGGAAGGAAGCAATGTTGCTGAATCTGAAAGGAACCTGATTGAAATCACAGATTTAGCCAGGGAACGTCAGGAGATGACCGGTGTAAAACTACTTTGGGGTACTGCCAATGTCTTCTCAAACCCACGGTATATGAATGGCGCTGCCACCAATCCTAATTTTGATGTGCTCGCTCATGCCGGCGCTCAGGTAAAAGCAGCCCTTGATGCCACTATCAAACTTGGTGGTGAAAATTATGTATTCTGGGGTGGACGCGAAGGCTATTTTTCATTGCTAAACACCAACATGAAAAGAGAATTGGATAATTTGGGTATGTTCCTGGCCAAAGCCCGTGATTATGCCAGAGCCCAAGGTTTTAAAGGGACTTTTCTGATTGAGCCAAAACCCATGGAACCTACCAAACATCAATATGATTTCGACACTGCCACAGTAATTGGATTCCTCAATAAATATGGTTTACAAAATGATTTCAAAATGAACATTGAAAACAATCATGCAACTCTGGCCCGCCATACTTTTGCTCACGAAGCGCAGGTTGCCTATGACAATGGTATGTTTGGTTCATTGGATATTAACCAGGGTGACCCGCACAATGGTTGGGATACCGATGAATTTCTGCACAATCTTTATGACGCAACTGAATTGATGCTGATCATGCTGGAAAATGGTGGATTTAAAACCGGTGGTATGAATTTCGATGCGAAAACCCGTCGCAGTTCTACTGATCTGGAAGATATTTTCATCGCCCATGTCTCTTCCATGGACACCATGGCCAGAGCCTTGCTGATTGCGGACAACATCATCTCAAAATCCGCTTACACCCAAATGAGATCTGACAGATATGCTTCTTATAATTCGGGTAATGGCGCAAAATGGATTAAGGGCGAATTAGGACTTGAAGACCTGGCAAAAATCGCTGCTGAAGTGGGTGAACCCAAACAGATCAGCGGTAAACAGGAACTCTATGAAAGCCTGATTAACAAATACTTAAAATAATTTTTTAAACTTGAACCACGGAACCTGCAGAAAAAAATGCAAATATTAATTTTGTGTTTTCCAGGTATTCCGTGGTTAATTTTTTTATTCTAATTTTTCTTCATAAATGTTTATCTTACGGGTTGTTTTTAAAATTCAGGAGAGTAAATGAAATACACAAAGATCAATTTTGGCCAATTAGCGAACGGGACTACCATCTACAAATATATTCTGGAAAATGATCATGGGATGACAGCCGAAGTTATGACTTATGGCGCGACAGTTACTTCACTTAGGTTCGACGGAAAAGATCTTACTCTTGGATTTGATACGCTGTCAGAATGGGAAAATAATCCAATTTATGCCGGTGTAACTGCTGGTCGATATGCCAACCGTATTGCCGGCGGAAAATTTACCATTGATGGTCAACTTTATGAATTATCAAAAAATGAATCCACAACGACACTTCACGGTGGAATCGTAGGTTTTGACAAGGAGGTCTGGGGCGCCCAGGTGGATGAAAATGAGGATAGCATCAGTGTTATAATGTTTCGGGTTAGTCCTGATGGTGAACAAGGGTTTCCGGGCAATCTGGATGTTTATGTCACATATACATTGACTAATAATAACGAACTTCAAATCGATTATACAGCCACGACCGATATTTCCACTCATGTCAACCTGACCCATCACTCTTATTTTAATTTATCGGATGAGCCGACGATTGAAAATCACCAGATTATGCTGAATGCTGATTATTTTACTCCGGTCACTGGTGGTGCCCTTCCGACAGGAGAAATTGCTTCGGTGGAAAACAGTGCAATGGATTTTCGTCTATTAACTAAAATCAAAGAGCGTAATGCTGAAATTGGTGGTATTGATCACAATTTCGTACTCAATAAAGATGATGAAATGTCATTGGCAGCACGGGTTTTTGCGCCTGATACTGGTATTGAAATGGACGTCATTACTTCAAAACCCGGTATTCAGTTTTATTCCGGAAAATTCATTGATAATTTGATCTGCAGAAGTGGTGTGATTTATTCGCAATTTGGTGGTTTGTGCCTGGAACCCCAATTTTTCCCGGACACGCCCAATAATCCAGGCTTTCCATCATCGCTACTGACGCCTGAAAATGAATATTTTCATAGAATTATATACAGGTTCACGAAAAAAATAATAAGGAAATGATATGAAAAAGGACAGACTTTTTATCAATACGATTCGCGCTTTGGCCATGGATGGTGTCCAAAAAGCAAACTCAGGGCATCCGGGAGCTCCCATGGGATTGGCGCCGGTTGCTTACACATTGTGGAAAAATAATATGAAGTTCAATCCCAACAATCCACAGTGGTTGAACCGGGATCGCTTTGTACTCTCCAACGGTCATGCTTCGATGCTGATATACAGTTTGCTTTACACTTTCGGCTTTGATATGACTCTGGAAGATTTAAAGAATTTTCGTCAGATCGGCAGCAGATGTCCGGGACATCCGGAATTTCGCGCAGTTCCCGGTGTTGAAATGACAACAGGTCCGCTGGGACAGGGAGCAGCGACTTCTGTGGGTTTTGCCATTGCGGAAAAATGGCTGGCTAAAAAATACAATAAAGATGATATCAAACTGATTGATTACAAAACCTTTGTCATTATGGGTGACGGCTGCATGATGGAAGGGATCTCTTCCGAAGCCGCATCTCTGGCCGGACACCTGAAACTCAATAATCTGGTTTGGATTTATGATCATAATAAAATTACTATTGAAGGCGAAACCAATCTGGCTTTTACAGAGAACGTGGCTCAAAGATTTAAAGCCTATGGCTGGAAAACATACCATGTGACTGATGTCAATAATCTAGATGCATTACAAGCCGGCTTTGATCTGGCAATAGGCGACAGCGATGGACCTGTTTTGCTGATTGTTGATACCAATATTGGTTACGGCAGCCCAAATCTTCAGGATAAAGAAGAAGCCCATGGAGCACCACTTGGTATTGAAGAAATCAAAAAAACCAAAAAATATTACGGACTTGATCCGGAGACCCATTTTTTTGTACCCGATGAAATGAAAGATTTTCGTGCTGAAATGGAAGAGCGTGGTGTCCAGCAGGAAATGGATTGGAATAAGCTCTTTGACCGATATGCCGCCACTTATCCTGATGAGGCCAAAGAATTGCTGATGATCCAAAACGGACAATTACCCAGCGAATGGGACAAAGATCTGGAAGCCTTTGCTGCGGATGAAAAAGGCCTGGCAACCCGTGCTTCCGGTGGAAAAGTGCTCAACCGCATCGCCATTAATATTCCCTGGATGATTGGTGGTTCCGCCGATCTGGCCCCATCCAATAAATCCAGACTGGAGAAATTTGATTCAATTACTGCTGAAAATTTCTCTGGCAGAAATCTGCACTATGGTGTGCGCGAACATGCCATGGGGGCCATTACCAATGGTATCGCATTGTCCAAATTACAAACCTTCTGTGCCACCTTCTTTGTTTTTTCTGACTATATGAAACCGGCAATTCGAATGGCTGCCATGATGAAATTGCCTGTGAAATATATTTTTACCCATGACAGCATTGGCGTGGGTGAAGATGGTCCGACTCACCAGCCAGTCGAACACCTGGCGGCATTGCGCAGTATTCCGGGATTAAATGTTATCCGTCCCTGCGATGCCAATGAATTACAGGAATTATGGCGCTGGGCAATGTTACAGAAAGAACAACCATCAGCCTTTGTGTTGACTCGTCAAAACTTGCCAACTCTGGATCGAGAAAAGTTTGCTTCTGAAAAACTGGCCATCAAAGGCGGCTATGTGATCAAAGATGTTACCGGTGATAAAATCGATGCAATCATCATTGCCACGGGTAGTGAGGTGAGCATTTCTATGGCCGCTGCGGAAAAATTGGAAGCTGATGGTCTTCACGTGCGTGTGGTTAGTATGCCATGTCAGGAATTATATGACAGTCAGGATCGTGAATACAAAGAAAGCGTCCTTCCATCCAATATCACCAAGCGAATCGCTGTAGAAGCAGCTTCTTCCTTCGGTTGGCACAAATACACAGGTATAGGAGAAAACATTACGATCGATTGTTATGGTGAAAGTGGTCCGGCAGGGGAATTGTTCAAGAAATTTGGATTTACCGCTGAGAACATTGCGAATAAAGTAAAAGAATTAGTGTAAACTAAATATTGATATCCTATTCAAAGCCTTCCAAATATGGGAAGGCTTTTTTATTTTCATTCTTTTCATAAAAAAATTTTCTACTTGCATATCACTAATTGGTGACATAAATTGTCACTACTTAGTGACAGAGAGATAGAAAGGATACAAATGAGAGATAAAGAAGAAACAAAACAAAAAATTATCAATGCTGTTGGAAAAATCATTGAAAAAGATGGATTTGATAAAATTGGAATTAATGCAATTGCTAAAAAAGCAGGCGTTGATAAAGTATTAATTTATCGATATTTCGGTGGATTGGATAACTTGCTGAATGAATATGTTATGCAAGAGGATTTGGTTAAACGCCTGATTGAAGAATTCAAAGCGGTAGATATAGTCGGCAAAGAATCTTTTATAAAATCGACTACCGATTTTTACATTAAAGAACTTCGAGATTTACGTGCCAATAAAAAATATCAGGAAATACTCCTTTGGGAATTACTGGAAAAAAATAGTATTACTATAAAAATTGCTGAAATAAGAGAACAACTGAGTACAGAGTTGTTTGAAAAACTGAATTGTGCCATTAAAAATACTAATATTGATATTCCATCTTTAAATAACATTCTCATCGGTGGAATAATTTATCAAGTGTTAAGATCTCGGCATGTTGACCAATTTGCCGGATTAAAATATAACCATGAGTCCGGTTGGCAACGACTTGAAGACACTATTCATTTATTAATAAAAACAATAGCAGAGGTAATTTTTAAAAATTAAGGAGAAAAATTATGCATATTAAAATTTTATGTTTCTTATTATCTTTTATTGGTATTGGTGCTTGTAGTAATCCGAGTTTATCTTATACCAATAATAATTTAAAAATAGAAATAAAAACGGGTGCGCATTGGTTACATGAATTTCCAATACTTTTTGGCATTAAAAAGGAAAATCCACCCCAATTTGCAATTTGGCTTGAGGACACTTTAGGTAACTATCTTTCAACAATTTATGTAACCTCCAAAATTGCAAATGAATCATGGTTAGCAAACGGCGATAATCGTCGTCAAGAAGCTTTACCTCACTGGTGCTTTCAGCGAGGTGTAAAATACACTGATGGTCTATATTTACCGACAAAAGAAAATCCTTTTACCGACTGTATTACTGGTGCGACTCCCAAAACCAACAAAACAATTCAATTGGATTTTGAAAAGGTTGATGAACCAGTTGTTATAAAAGCAGAATTCAACCATTCAACGGATTGGAATGACTATTTTCCTGAAAAGGCAAAAAAAGGGAATGCAAATTATTCTGGAGGTAAAGGAGGAAGTGGACAACCTGCAATAGTTTATTCAGATACAATTGATTACCAAAATTCAGTTTATCAATTAGAATTAATAGGACGAAGTAGTGCCGATGGCAGTACCGGTGACCTGTATAATGACTTTGAAAAATTAACCTCAGCAAAAGAGATCATAGAATCTATCAAAGTTGAAGTTGTGGAGTAATTATGCGCTATATTTACTTTTTAATTTTATGTCTTGTGCCATTTTTAGATTGTATGGCTCAAAACCAACTTTCAGTAGAATTATCTCCTAACAAATTCGCTGTTGGATATCAATACAATAACTTTAATTTTCCCATCAAACCGAAAATTAAAATTGGTGTGAGCAATCAGGATATTGATACCGGCTTTAATGATATTTTTATCAATGCAAGTGCAAAAATGCAGTTAAGGAATAGAAAAAATTTTGGATTCTATAGCCAAATTCATTCTGGAATTTATATTGCCAATAATGCTCAATATCATCAAAATTTGATATTTTGGGGTTCTGATTTTGGTTTCAATTATAATATTACCAACGAGCACCAATTATTTATTGAGATTGGATACCAATCAGGTAAGAAATATTATATAGAAAGTTATCATAATCAATACTTTACTGCTATCAGCATTGAAAAATTAGTTCTTTCGCCAATCAATTTGAGTGTTGGCTATTGTATCAATTTTTAAAGAATATTTATGAAAAAATTAATCGTATTAAATGGTAGTCCCCGAAAATCTGGTACTATCAGCAGACTTTTAGAGACATTAATTTCGTTGGTTAATGATAACTATGAAATTGAAGTGATTAGAGTATGTGATTTAAATATGCAATTTTGTCGCGGTTGTATGGCCTGTCGACAATCCGGTCATTGTGTTCTGCCAGAGGATGATGCTCATGTTATTGGCGAAAAAATCAGGCAAGCAGATGTATTGATTATCGGAACACCAACTTATTGGGGAAATATGTCGGGGCCACTTAAAGTCCTTTTGGACCGAAATGTTTTCATATTGATGGGGGAAAATAAAAATGGCTTCCCTATTCCAAGGCAAAAAGGGAAAAAAGCCATAATTGTTACCGCCTGTACAACACCCTGGCCTTTCAATTTTATTTTGGCTGAAAGCAGAGGCGCTATTCGGGCTCTAAAAGAAATATTGCATTATGGCGGGTATAAAATTATTGGAAAAATAGTAAAGCCAAACACAAAAAAACACTCTGAAATCAATTTTTATTTAAAAAAGAAAATTGAAAGACTTAATGCCAAACTATAAATTTTATTCCACAATAATTCCATACTGCAACAATAATCCCGGCAATCCTGATATCGAGAATACGGCTTTCCACACATTATTATTATTGGGATTGATCATAAAATTATAAGAAGTTGACAGATGACATTTCACCAAATTGGTATGCTCAAAAGTTGCCCCTTTTAGATCGCAATTTTTAAATATGGCTGACTCCAGATTGCATCGTGTAAAATTGGCGTCATGAATATGGCAATCACGAAATTTTGTGTATTTCATATCCAATTTTGTGAAAGTGGAAAAGTCTAAAATCGTGTTACTGAAGCCTACTTCGAATATGAAATCATGACACTCACTGAAATCCACTCCGGATAGTTTGCATTGCTTGAAATCCACGGTTTTTAACGCTGCATTCTGCAACTTTATCATAGATAGATTGCAATTTACAAAAGTACAATCTGTTAATTTGCTATGGGAAAAATTCACATCTGAAAGATCACAGTTTTCAAATTTACATTGTTCGAATTCCCGGTTAGAAAAATTGGCACCCGGTTCATGGATTTCCCTGAAAATTTTCCTTTCATGATAATTATTATTCATATTTTTCACTCACTATCATTTCTATCATGTTCTGACCTCTTTTCGAATAGGGAAGGAAATTCTTCTGTTCCATACCATTGACTTGAAAGGATTCAAGATGGTTACCTTTGCCGGAAATTTGAATATTAATGACCTGGTCGCCATAATGCAAATCGCCAAATTCCAGCCTGCTGAATTCCTCAGGTAAAAAGGGATGGAATTCGATGCCATCAACTTTAAATTCCATGCCAATGATATTGAGTAAAATCATGCGCAGATAAGCCGTTGCACTCCAAGTTTGTCTTTCTGCACAAAACCATATTGTTTCTTGGTCCAACCAGGGCTCTTGAAGACCGCCGTATGGCAAACCGGTTACAGGATGATAAATTTCCACAAACTGGTTGTCCCGTACCGCATGTTTGGCCAGGTTTCGAAATTCATGCAAAAAGCCATCGATATTGTCATTTTTTATGCAGGCATCGGCCCAAAATCCCTGAATATGAGGCCAGACGGTTCCACTGTGACGTCCGTAGGCATCTTTCGTTTTTTTATATCGGGGGAATGAGGGATAGACACATGGAATTCCGGCTGGTTCCAGATGAATATTCTGAAAGATTTTGGATTTCTGATCTGAATCAGCAATATCAAAAAGAATTGCATAGGCCAATCCCATTCCTTCCTGGTAATCACAATGGCCTTGAGGGTCAATCAAATAATTGAAAGATTTTCTCTCTTCATTCCAAAAATTTTTTTTGATGGATTGTTGCAGGCTATTGGACTTTTGTAACCAATCCGTTTGTTTGGAAAGGCTCAGAACTTCTTCAATTTCATGCATAATTTTATAGACTTCAGCATAAACGCAATTGGTGGACAAGGTCATCATAGGCAGGCCTTTTCCTATTATTGCCAGTTTATCGGGATTGTTATCTATCCAATCCAGGATAGCGGAGTAGGAGGCCTCCTTTTCAGGATCAGCCGCAGAAGTGTAATATAAGGGATAGGCTGCCACACCATCGCCATATACTGCGGGCCCGCGAAAGAGCTGAAGGGTTTTGTCTAATTCTGTGGTTTCCAGTATTTCAAGGGTATTTTTGATGACGTTGTGGGAGAATTTCAGGAAGGGTCTGTCATGGTTGTAAAGGTAATAATTCCATGCGCCGATTCCCCAAACAATTTTGTCCCAGTACTGGCCGTCAATAATGTTTTGTCCGGATTCATCGGTTGTGACCTGGGCCAGCAGTGTATGTTTGGCTGCTGATGGAAACAGGAGTCCGGCTGCGTTCCAGGTGTTGATGGAGGCATCGCGTGTCCAAGGTGTATCGTAAACCAATCCTGCCAGGATGCAGGGTTTTGGCTGGTTCAGCAATCCGGCCTGGTACTTTTGAATATTTGTCGTTAAGTCTCCGATTGCGATGCGATAGGCCCTGGCAAATTCATGATTGTTGGACCCGTTGATAGTTAAAGTTGGTGGGTAGAGGGTTGCCTCCTGCCTGCCGGAACAAGCAACCAAAAGCAAACACGTGAGAATAAGGATTAAATATTTCATCAATGGTTTTTCCTTTTAATGAGGGTTGTATGTTGGCAATTCTCAAAAAAAATAATAAAATCCAGATTTTTTGTCGTCGTCATATAATTCATCGATGTTTCAGTAGAGGTTTTTTAATCTAAATAGTTAATTGCTAAAAAAAACTTACTTGAAATTGTGTCACCAAACCACTTATATTCCCTGTCGTATATCAACAAATGATTGGAGTGATAATATGAAAAAAACATTAATATTCATAGGTCTTTGTGCCTTATTTATGTCGACAAGTTGTGTGCATCAGGCTGTTGTTGATGAGAGACCTGACACCTTTGTGAATAATCCGCCTTCTTTCAGTGAACCGCAAATAAATACAATGCTGGTGCTGGAATACAAAAACCGATGGAACCGAATCGACCTGATTGAAAAAATGATGGTCAGCGGTGCATGGCGTGAACCTGTCGCAGAGGAATTTTGGAAAATATCCGATACCATTGGTGCTGTCTGGAAGGCAATTGAACCTGATTCTACCGGATGGTTTAGTGGCCGGAACCTGCGTGGGACCTATGTCTATTTTTCAGTTAATTCTCCATCGGAACAGGTGGTCTTATTGGAAACCATGGGTAATCGCATGACTTATGTCAATGGTGAGCCGAGAATAGGAAATCCCTATCAGAATACTGATACCCAGGAACCCTGGGCCCCTCAATATAATTACGGTAAATTACCGGTGATATTGAAAAAAGGCACTAACCATTTGTTTTTCAATGTCAATCGGGGCCGGTTAAAAGTGAAATTTCATCCCATGAATGAGATTGCAAAATTTAATGTGAACGACCCAACTCTGCCCGACATTCTCATCGAAGAACCAGTGAGCCATTACGGTGCAGTCCTCGTCATGAATGGTACCGGTGAACCCTTATCTGGTTTAAAAATAGAATCCTGCCATGAAAAACTGAAGCCAACCATTGTCATGATACCGGCCATTCCACCGATGACTGCCCGAAAAGTTCCTTTTAAAATTGAAGGACCGGCTCTAATGGTTAAAGGAGATTTGACAGTACAGTTAACATTAACATCAGGTGATATTTTACTGGATCAGGCAGAAGTCAAATTCAATGTCAAAAATCCTAAAGAGACCCATAAACGGACTTTTTTTAGTCAGATTGATGGCAGTTTGCAATATTATGCAGTCAATCCGGCCCAAAAAGATGATGGCAAAGAAAAAGCCCTGGTTCTCTCTGTTCATGGAGCTTCGGTTGAAGCCATTAATCAGGCTGGCAGCTATGCCGGTAAGGATTGGGCCTATATTGTCTCTCCCACCAACCGTCGTCCATACGGATATGATTGGGAGGACTGGGGAAGAATTGATGCTATTGAAGTCCTGGCAGAAGCGAAAAAAAATTACAAAATTGATGATGAAAAAATTTATCTCACCGGCCACTCCATGGGCGGGCACGGAACCTGGTATCTGGGAGTTACCTATCCGGATAAATGGGCTACGATCGGGCCTAGCGCCGGATGGATCAGTTACTGGACCTACGTCAGTCACAGAATGCAGAGCCATACAGATGAATTGTGGAAAATGATGCGGCGTTCTTCCAGGCCGACAGACACTTACGGTCTTGTTGACAATATTGCTGATAAAGGAATTTACATCATCCATGGTGCTGATGATGATGTGGTCAAAGCTGACCAGGCACATCAGATGATCGATACATTAAAAGCCCATGGGATTAATTACAAATACCATGAAGAACCCGGTGCCGGTCACTGGTGGGACCATTCTGACGAACCCGGAACGGACTGTGTAGACTGGCCCGAATTGTTTGATTATTTTTCAAAATGTATCATCCCGGCTGATGAAGTTGTCAGAGATATCCAGTTTACCACTGCAAACCCGGCCGTTTCCGCCTGGAACAAATGGTTGGGAATTGAAGCCCAGGATAAGCAACTGGAATTGAGTAAAGCCAAATTTCGTTGGAACCCCGGCTCACGCAGTTTCCAGGGTATGACTGAGAATGTGGCGCGGTTGTCTTTCAAATTAGGACATTTGTCCCAGGATTCTGTGGCTTTTGAAATCGATGGACAGATTTTTTCCAAAGTTGCATATCCGGCAGAGAAGCAGGTTTGGTTTGCCAGAGATGATGGTAAATGGGCACAGGTCGCGAAACCTGACTGTGAACTAAAAGGGCCGCATCGTTATGGTACCCTAAAAGATGCTTATAATCACAGATTTGTTTTTGTATATGGTACCCTGGGAGATGATACGGAAGATCAGTTGAATTATAATAAGGCACGCTTTGACGCCGAAACTTTCTGGATGCAGGGCAACGGCGCCATGGATATCGTGCCGGACACAGAATATGTTGCAGAAAAATATCGTGACAGAAGTATTATTTTATTTGGCAATGCATCCACCAATTCAGCCTGGGAAAAATTATTGGCCCATTCTCCCGTTCAATTGAAAAATGGTTCTGTCAAAGTGGGGGATAAAGAAATCCAATCTGAAAGTCTGGCCTGTTTTTTTGTGTATCCGAAACCAGACAGTGAAAATAACCTCGTGGCTGTTGTGGGCGGTACCGGAAAAAAAGGGATGAAACTTACCCAATTGCGTGATTTTATGTATCCTTTTACCAATTCTCCGGATTTTGTGTTGTTCAATGAAACTCGATTTGAGATGGAAAATTCTGGTATTGAAGCCACTGGCTTTTTTGGCAATGACTGGTCTGTGGAAAAAGGTGAATTTCTCTGGCGATAAAATAACATAACCGGTATTTGGATTAAATTAAAGACGGCCGGAAGGTCGTCTTTTTTTTTATGATTCAGAGAAAATTTCCCAAAGATGTGCAATTCCAAAAATATTTTCCTGATTGTCGTTTGCCTTTCAGACAGGAGTCTTGGGCCAAGTGCTGTTTTAAAATTTTATTGGGATATGCAGAAATATATTCAATAATTCAACCTGTAAGTGGAAATTTAAAAGGTCTCCGGTAAGTTATTTCTTTTGACCCAGGCTATCAAAAACTAGTAAAAAATAATTTTTAATAATTTAGAAAAAATTGTAACCTAATAGTGATAGTTACATCAAACCAAATGCACATTTTGGAGGATAAAAATGAAGATAATGCATAAAATTTTAATTGGTATATTTTTGAGCATGGTTCTGATTGGATGCTCTCAAAATTTAAAAAAACAAAAAGTTGAAGAAATTGAGAAAATTAAAGCTGGTGCCAGTGAGACAGGCAATGATCTGATATTTCAATTCACAGCCGGTGAATCTCACAATCATCCGACCTTTGTAATCTGGGTGGAAGATTTGGAGGGCAATTTCCAGCATACTCTCTATGTCACAAAATCAGTATCCAGCGGTATTTGGGGACATGGTGAACTGGAACCGGGAAAATGGAAAGATAAACCGGGCAAAGCTGTTCGGACAGCATCACTGCCTTACTGGTTTCACAAAAGAAGCGATGATTATTTACCGGCTATTCCTAATGATATTGATGCCATACCTGATGCGATTACATCTGCCACACCGAAATCTGACTTTTATCTCCACACCAAATCCGGTATGGAAACGGGGCAGAAGTTCAGAATCCTGATGGAAGTCAACCAGACCTGGGATTGGAATGATTACTGGCATAATAACAAATTTCCCGATGATATTGACTACAAAAGTTCCTGCCAACCAGCCCTGGTTTATGCTGTGACTATGGACCCCAATTCAAAACTAAGTGAATATTACCTTAACCCAATCGGGCATAGCCATTATTCCGGTGATGACGGGCTGCTCTATACTGATATCAGTACGATCACGACGGCGTTAAAAATTTTTGATAAGATTAAAGTGATTGTTAAATAGGTGAAATTATGAAAAATAAATTATTGATTTTATTTCTTTTGGTTGTCAATACTTATGCCAGCCAGATCAATGGCCGGGTAGTGGATGCTGATTCCGGTGCTCCCTTGTCTTTTGTGAATGTTATAGTATTGAATACTGAAATCGGGGCAGCAACGGATTTGAATGGAAATTTTCTGATAACGGGACTGGAACCCGGATTTTATCGATTGATGGCTTCCTTTATCGGTTATGATATCGGATATTCCGACGAAGTCCAGATTAATGATACAAAAAATGCCTTTGTGACGATTGAATTGAAACAAAAGAACATTGAGCTGGGGACAGTCACAGTCCAGGCTTCCACTTTTGAAAAGATTGAAGAAAGTCCCCTGTCTGTGCAGCAAATCCAGGTATCAGACATTGAAAAAAATCCAGGGGCCAATCGGGATATTTCCAAAGTTATCCAGTCATTTCCAGGTGTCGGTAGTACGGTTTCCTTTCGCAATGATGTCATTGTCCGAGGCGGTGGACCCAGTGAAAGTGTTTTTTACCTTGACGGCATTGAAATTCCTAACCTGAACCATTTTGCAACCCAGGGAGCTTCCGGTGGCCCTGTCGGCATAATCAATCCGGATTTCATTCAGTCAGTGGATTATTATTCCGGTGCTTTTCCGGCCAATCGCGGTGATGCACTGAGCGGTGTGTTTGATTTTAAACAAAAATCAGGAAACAAGGAAAAAATGAACGGACGGGCTGTTATTGGCGCATCGGAACTGGCCCTCACAATGGATGGCCCTCTTGGTGAAAAAACCACTTATCTGGCATCGGTCCGCAGAAGTTATCTTCAATTTTTGTTTGGTGCGTTGGGACTTCCCTTTTTACCGACATTTAATGATTATCAATTTAAAACCGAAACCCAGTTTGACCCCAAAAACAAATTAACCATTGTGTCCCTGGGTGCCCTGGATTACAACCGGCTGAACCTTGACATTGATGATCCGACCGAAGACCAGGAGTACATTCTTTCGTATCTGCCGGAATCCGATCAGTGGAATTATATGATTGGCGCCAATTACACCCATTTCCGTGGTAAAAGTTTTCAAAATTATATTTTTTCCAGAAATATGTTAAACAATGAAGAGTTTAAATATCTGGATAATGATGATGAACTGCCAAAAATACAGGATTATAAATCCCAGGAGATTGAAAATAAATTCCGTTTTGAAAATACGGTCAGGGTCCGTGATTATAAAATTTCCATGGGACTGGGCCTTCAGTATGTGAAGTATAATAATGACACTTACCGTCAAATCTTTGTCAATGACCAGGTGGTAGATAAAGTCTATCAGTCAGACCTGGATTTTTTCAAATACGCAGCTTTTGCCCAGGTGAGCAAACCCTTTTTTAATCAGCGCCTGAGCCTGTCATTGGGAATGCGGACAGACCTGAATAATTACTCAGACTCCATGTCCAATCCAATCGATCAGATTTCGCCCAGGTTTTCTGCCTCCTATGTTTTGGCCAGAAAATGGAACCTTAATTTTAATATGGGCAGATACTATCAGTTGCCGGCCTACACTACATTGGGCTTTCGGGATAATTCCGGTCAGTTGGTCAATAAGGAAAATGATTTGAAATATATTGGTGTTAACCATATTATCGCCGGTTTTGAATATTTGCCCTATGTGGATTCCCGTATTGCCGTAGAAGGGTTCTATAAAGAATATTCCCAATACCCGTTCTCCGTTCTGGATTCTGTTTCCATTGCCAATAAAGGCAGTGACTTCGGGGTCATTGGCGATGAAGAAGTGACGTCAACCAGTAAAGGACGTGCCTATGGATTTGAAATTTCCGGACGTTTGGTTTTTCTAAATCGGCTAAATACTATTTTCGCCTACACCTTTGTACGCAGTGAATTTGCGGACTATTCCGGCGACCTGATTCCCAGCAGTTGGGATTCCCGCCATATCTTCACAGGTACTGTGACCAAAGGATTCAATCGCGGCTGGCAGGCGGGTGGAAAATTGCGTGTGCTGGGTGGCTTGCCTTATACACCCTATGATCTGAACAAGTCATCCCTGGTGGCTGCCTGGAATACACAAAACAGGGCTTTTTGGGATTTTAGCCGTTACAATGCTGAGAGGCTGGACCCCTTTGTGCAACTGGATCTGAGAGTCGACAAACAGTATAATTTCCGAAATATTGCTCTTTTGCTCTATCTGGATATTCAGAATATATTGAATTATCAGGCCAAACAGCCGGATATCATCCTTGTAGACGCTGATGCTAACGGTAACAAAATAATTGAAAATCCGGAAGCACCCTTCGCCGAGCAACGATATCGATTAAAAAGAATTGAAAATTCTTCCGGAACGGTTTTGCCCACAATCGGGGTGGTGCTGGATTTTTAACTTCCAAAAACCCGAGATATAAAGACGATGAAATAAACCTCCGAAGTTTCCAAAATTTTGGAGGTTTATTTTTTTAAATATTTTACTAAATTTTGAAAACTACTTCAAAAGGATACGATCATGAAAAAATTGTTTTTACTAGCATCAATGGTTGTTTTTCTGTTACTGGCCTGTGACAGATCAGATATTTTAAACGTCATGACTTTCAATATCCGTTATGCCAATCCTGATGACGGTGTCAATATCTGGGACAATCGCAAAGAAATGGCAGCCCGGGTCTTTGGTGAAAAAAGTATTGATATTGCCGGTTTACAGGAGGTACTCAAACATCAGTTGGATGATCTTGCCAAACCTCTTTCGGAATATCAGGTTTATGGAATTGGCCGGGATGACGGCCAGGAAGCCGGTGAGTTTTGTCCGATCATTTTTCGTAAAGAGAGGTTTGAATTACTGGATAAAAACACTTTCTGGCTTTCGGAGACCCCGGAAAAACCGGGAAACCTCTGCTGGAATACTGTCTGCAACCGTGTTTGCAGCTGGGTAAAACTGAAAGATAAAAAATCCGGTGAAGTGCTCTATTTTTTTAACACTCACTTTAGTCATGTCAGTGATGAGGCCCGTCAAAAATCGGCGGATATGGTTTTAACGGAAATCGCGAAAATTGCAGACAAAGAAAGAATAATTCTGACGGGAGATTTCAACCTGACCATGGATTCCGACGCCTATCAAACAATCATCAGCCATTCTGAAATGAAACTCTATGATGCATCATCGGTTCACACCTTCAGCGAATATGATCACACCTTTAATGGTTGGGGTAAGGTAGACCCTAAACCTGTTATTGATTATGTCTTTGTTTCAGCGGGACTCAAAATAGAAAATTACGAAATATATAAAAAAGAAAAAGAGGGGGTCTACATATCTGATCACTATCCGGTCATTGTAAAAATTAAATAAAAACAATGACAACTATTTTATCTTTTTTTATTCTAATCTGAGTTTATAAAAAAATAGTGCGAAGGAGTGTTAATGATGAGAAAAAAAATAATGATTTCGGTGTTTTTAGTTACCATGCTGTTATCCAGCTGTCTTTACAGCGAACGAGTCAGGGGCTCCGGCAGAAGTGTGACTTTCAATGAAAATTTTTCTGATTTTTCAGAACTGGATTTTTCCAATGCCATTGATGCGGTGATTGAATATGGCAATGAATATGAAATTGTCGTGAGCATTGATGATAATCTGAAAGACTATGTGGAAATAGAAAAACGGGGTGACAAACTCTATTTAGGACTACAGGATCACGTTTCCTACTCCAGGGTCGATTACAAAGTCCATATTACAATGCCTTTTCTCGCATCAATTGACGCCAGTGGTGCCAGTGAAATCAAGATCAGTGGTTTTAAAACTGATGAAGATTTTCGAATAGATGTATCCGGGGCCACAGAACTGGAAGGATTTATCAATGTTGGCGACCTTTATCTGGATGTATCCGGGGCCAGCGAAATAGAATTGATTGGTTCCGGTAAAAAATTGACCATTGACGGCAGTGGTGCCAGTGAAATGAATTTTGGTGATTTCAAAGTAGCATCTGCCAATATTGAATTAAGTGGCGCCAGCGAAGTGGTAGTCAATGTTCAGGAGGAATTGAATGTGGATTGCAGCGGCGCATCTGAAGTGAAATATTATGGAAATCCGCGTTTGAAAAATATCAGCACAAGCGGAGCTTCCGAAATTAAAAGTCTCGAATAGATTCAAACCGATACAAATTCATTTTAAGCCTTTCGGTGATAAACCAACCGGAAGGCTTTTTTTATGTAAAACTTTCATTATCAAGGTAAATAAAAAAGTCCCAAATTTTTTAATTAGCTATTAAATTACGCGAATAGTCGAAATAACATTAAAATGTGGAGAACATGAAAACACAAAAAGCAGAACTACATCTTGAGAATGGAATGGTTTTCAGCGGTTTTTCCTTCGGATATGAACAATCCGTTTCCGGGGAAATCGTCTTCAATACCGGTATGACCGGTTATCCTGAAAGCCTTACAGATCCATCTTATAAGGGAGAGATTTTGACATTGACTTATCCATTGATCGGGAATTATGGCGTGCCGGAGTTTGAAAAAGAGAGAACCTTGAATGAAGATTTTGAATCCGACCGCATCCATATTCGGGGACTGGTAGTCGCTGAAATTTCCGAGAACTACAGTCATTGGAAATCTGTGCAGAGCCTTTCGGAATGGCTAAAGAGAGAGAAAGTACCCGCCATTTCCGGTATCGATACACGGGCCCTGACACAAGTTTTGCGGGAAAAGGGGACCATGCTCGGCAAAATCATCGTCAATGATGAAGCCGTGGAATTGTATGATCCCAACAAAGTGAACCTGGTAGAAACCGTCAGCATCAATGAATATGAAATCCATGGCGAAGGCAATAAAACCATTGCCTTGCTGGACTGCGGCTGTAAATTTTCCATTATTCGAAATTTTACAGATCGCGGTTTCAGAGTGCTTCGCCTTCCCTGGAATGCCGATTTGAAGCAGTTGGAATTTGATGCATTGTTCATCTCCAATGGTCCCGGTGATCCGGAGCAGGCCAAAGCTACCATTGAATCGGTGCGTTGGGCCATGGAGGAGAAAATACCCACCATGGGAATTTGTCTGGGACATCAGATCATGGCGCTGGCTGCCGGTGCGAAGACCTATAAACTGAAATATGGCCACCGAAGCCAAAACCAGCCGGTGATGGACCTGCTCACCCAACATTGTTACATCACATCCCAGAACCATGGTTATGCCGTAGATGATACCAATCTGCCTGAGGGCTGGAAACCTTGGTTTAGGAACCTGAATGACAACACCAGTGAAGGTCTGATCCACGATTCCGGATTGTTCAAAAGTGTGCAATTCCATCCGGAAGCAGAACCGGGTCCGGTGGATACACTCTTTATCTTTGACCGGTTTATTGATTTAATTTCAAAATAATGAGATGCAAATGAAAAGTTCTATAAAAAAAGTACTGATCCTTGGAAGCGCGGCCCTGAAAATCGGTGAAGCTGGAGAATTTGACTATTCCGGTTCCCAGGCCATCAAAGCGCTCAAAGAAGAAGGCCTTTATACCCTTCTGGTGAATCCCAATATCGCGACCATACAAACCTCGGATGAACTGGCCGATGAAGTCTACTTTCTGCCGGTTAATGCCGAATTTGTCGAGAAAGTAATAGAAAAGACCAGACCCGATGCCATTTTGCTGGGTTTTGGTGGTCAGACCGCCTTGAATACCGGTGTCGAATTGGATCGTCTCGGCGTCCTAAAAAAATACAATGTTGCCGTTCTTGGCACCCAGGTTTCAGTTATTACGGATACTGAAGACAGGGATTTGTTTATTAAAAAATTGAATGAAATTGATGTTTCCACGGCAAAATCAAAAATCGCCACCAATACCGAGGATGCTGTAGCTATTGCTGAGGAATTTGGCTGTCCCGTAATGATTCGTGTGGCCTATGCACTTGGCGGATTGGGTTCCGGCGTTTGCAAAACCATCGAAGAAGTACGTGAAATGGCGGACAAAGCTTTCAAACACGCACCCCAAATCCTGGTAGAAGAATCCCTTAAAGGCTGGAAGGAAGTTGAATACGAAGTCATGTGCGACCAATACGGCAATTGTATCACCATCTGTAATATGGAAAATTTTGATCCCATGGGAATTCATACCGGCGAATCCATTGTTGTGGCACCCAGCCAGACCCTTTCCAATAAAGATTATCACCTGCTACGGGAAGTAGCGATCAAAACCATTCGCCACCTTGGGATTGTGGGAGAATGCAACATTCAATATGCCTATGACCCGCATTCTATGGAATATCGCGTCATTGAAGTCAATGCCCGCCTTTCGCGAAGTTCAGCCCTGGCATCCAAGGCCACCGGCTATCCCATTGCTTTTATCGCCGCAAAATTGTCCCTGGGTTATGGATTGTATGAATTACCCAACAGTGTAACCCGTGATACATCGGCCTTTTTTGAACCGGCTTTGGATTACTGCGTTGTGAAAATACCACGCTGGGATATGAAGAAATTCAGCAAGGTTTCCCGCAAAATCGGAACGGGAATGAAGTCTGTTGGTGAAATCATGGCTATTGGAAGAAATTTTGAAGAAGCTTTGCAAAAAGGGCTTCGCATGCTGGAAATCGGCGCCAATGGCCTGGTCTGCAACGACGGAATAAAATTTGATGATCTGGAACAGGAATTGAGAGAGCCCACTGAAGAACGTGTGTTTGCCATTTCCGAAGCCATGAAAGCAGGCTATGACGTGGAAAAAATCCACCAACTGACCCGCATTAACCGTTGGTTCCTTAATAAAATTGAAAATGTCGTCAAAATTGAAAAAGAATTATCAACGGCTGTCATGACACCTGATTTGATTTTAAAAGCTAAAAAATATGGATTTTCCGATAAGCAGATCGGGCGTATCATGGGCCTGAAAACCTATGATGTTATTAAATTCCGGCGGGACTATTGCATTACGCCATTTGTACGCCAGATTGATACACTGGCTGCGGAATTTCCGGCGAAAACCAACTATCTCTACCTGACCTACAATTCAACGAAGCATGATGTGGACAACATTCCCAACAACACGGTCCTGATCCTCGGTTCCGGCGCTTATCGAATCGGAAGTTCGGTGGAATTTGACTGGTGTGGTGTCAATGTGGGCAAAACCCTTCGCAAACTAGGTTATAAAACCATCATGCTGAATTACAACCCGGAAACGGTCAGTACCGATTACGATGAATTTGATTATCTTTTTTTTGATGATATCAATTTTGAAAATGTGGTGGAAATCTATCGGGAGTTCAATCCTATTGGCGTGGTTGTTTCGGTCGGCGGACAAATACCCAATAACCTGGCCCTGAAACTTCATAAAATCGGCCTTCGGGTGCTGGGAACTGCACCGGAAAGCATTGACAGGGCTGAAAATCGTCAGAAATTTTCCGACCTTTTGGATTCCCTGGGTATTGATCAGCCCATTTGGGCGGAAATGTCATCCATTGAAGAAGCCCGTGTTTTTGCCAAAAAGCACAAATATCCGGTTCTGATTCGTCCCTCTTATGTCTTATCAGGTGCAGCCATGGCTGTGGCTTCCAATGATGAAGAACTGGAAAATTTTCTCAAAAAGGCAGCTGATATCTCCCCGGACCATCCAACTGTCATCAGCAAATTTCTGGAAAATGCCAAAGAAATTGAATACGATGGAGTGGCCCAAAACGGCGCCATTGTGGCCTATGCGATTTCAGAGCATGTGGAAAATGCCGGCGTGCACTCCGGTGACGCGACCCTGGTGTTGCCTCCTCAGAGAACCTATCTGGAAACCATTCGGAGAATTCGCCAGATTGCTAAAAAGATCGCTCTGGCTTTGAATATCACTGGGCCCTTCAATATTCAATTCCTGGCAAAAAATAATGAAGTGAAGGTCATTGAATGCAATTTGCGCGCTTCCCGAAGTTTCCCTTTTGTTTCCAAAGTCATGAAGCAAAATTTTATTGATATGGCGGCCAAAGCAATCATGCGGGTGCCGGTCCAGCCTTTTGAAAAATCCTTTTTCGAATTGAATTATGTTGGCGTAAAAGCACCGCAATTTTCCTTCAACCGGTTAATCGGTGCTGATCCGACTCTCGGAGTGGAAATGGCGTCCACCGGGGAAGTGGGCTGTCTGGGTGACACCTTTGATGAAGCCTTTCTCAAATCCCTGGTTTCAGTGGGGTATAATTTTAATATTAAAAATGTGTTGCTGTCCACCGGTCCTATTGAATCCAAGGCTGACATGTTGGAAGCTGCGAAAATTCTGGTGAAAATGGGCGTCAAACTATTTGCGACATCAGGAACTGCGCGATTTCTGCAGAATAATGAAATTTCTGTTGATACCTTGCATTGGCCCCTGGATGAAAAACAACCCAACGTCATCGATTATATCAAAAAGGGAAAGATTGACCTGGTCATCAATATTCCGAAAAATTATCGTCAGGAAGAATTGACAAATGGCTATCTGATCCGCCGGGCTGCCGTGGATTATAATGTCATGCTCATCAGCAATAAACAAATTGCATTGCGCTTCATTGAAGCCCTGGGACGGGGCAGTCACAAACAACTCCATATTCGTAGCTGGAGCGAGTACCAGGACTAAGACTGAATGAAAGAAATGAATGAATCCACCCCGCATTTGAAGGTTCAGGTGCGGGGTGTTTTATGATTATTGCAGAGTTTTTGATAATGGAATATTCTCATCGGTATAAAATGTCGGATACCAGGCTTAATCTCTATGTACACTATCCGGTGAAAAGGCCGGTACACAAACCGAAATATATTCAGCACCACCATCATAAGGTGTGGAATACCGGACCCATTGACCTTTTTCGGCAATGACGACCTGTCCGGCTATGGCATCAAAATCTCCCTTCTCGGTTTCTACGTTCACAGTGCCGGAAAGGATGATGGTATATTCATCAAATTCAGGCCTTTGACCGGGCTCGGACCAGCCCGCAACAGCATTCATTCTGGCGATGCTGATATTTGAGGATTTTGTGTTAACCTTTCCGATGAATTCTTTAATGATTTTATTATCCCCGTCAGGCGTCAATATTCGGGTTGGTGTTTTGATTAGTTTTGGCATTTAAGTTCCTTTATTTTTACCGCAGGCACAAAGGCACAAAGGCACAAAAAGACCTGATTAAAATCTTTGTGCCTCAATGATTTCGAATCAGGATAATTTTACAATAAATCACTCGCCAGTTCTGCCAGCTCTGATCTTTCCCCTTTTTCCAGGTTGATGTGAGCATAGAGTTTCTGGCCTTTCATTTTGTCGATCAGGTATACCAGCCCGTTGGAATGAGTATCCAGGTAAGGATGATCGATCTGAAAAATATCACCGGTAAAAACCAATTTTGTATTTTCACCGGCTCGGGTAATGATGGTTTTGATTTCCAGGGGTGTCAGGTTCTGGGCTTCATCGACGATGAAAAAAATCTTGACCAGGCTGCGTCCGCGAATATAAGAGAGAGGTGAGATTTTCAGTTTTTCTTTTTCCAAAAGTTCGTCAATCAGGTTGGCCCGCTTGTCGTTTTCCGGGAATTGGTTTTTAATAACTCCCAGATTGTCGAAGAGTGGCTGCATGTAGGGTGTCAGTTTGGAATCCACATCGCCGGGCAAATATCCGATGTCCTTATTGCTCAGCGGAACAATGGGGCGGGCCATGAAAATCTGGCGGAAGTTGCGGCGGCATTCAATAGCGGCCGCCAGAGCCAGCAGGGTTTTTCCTGTGCCGGCCTTGCCGGTGAGAGTGATCAGTTTGATATTGGAGTTGAGTAGGATATTTAGGGCAAAGGTCTGTTCTGCATTGCGAGGTGTAATTCCATAGGCCATCAATTTTTCAACATGATTGATGCGCATCATTTCCGCATCATAAATAGCCAATGCGGATTTGCGCTGGTTTTTCATAATCAATGCTTCATTGGGAAGTATTTTATGTTCAATCTCCAGACGGCTTTTTTCGAAATAATATGGTGGACTATACATTTGGTCAATTAGTTCTGTATTGATATCTTCAACCACTCGATGACCTTTGTACAATTCTGAAATATCGGTCACATGGTCTGAGGTATAATCCTCCGCTTTCAATCCCAGCGCTTTGGCCTTCATACGCAGGTTGACATCTTTGGTAATGAGAACCAGTTCTCCCTTTGGGTTTTCCTGGGCCATGCAATAGGCTGTGTTCAAAATATGATGGTCAACTTTTGATTCGGCAAAATTTTGTTTGATATCCGGGTGAAATTCTCGCTCCAGTTTTATGGTTATTTTTCCGAGACCTTCCCGAATTTGAATTCCGGTTTTGAATATTTTGTTGTCAAAGATAGAATCCAGTGTTCGTACAAATTCACGGGCATGAAAATTAATCGTTTCGTTACCAGACTTAAATTTGTCCAATTCCTCCAGAACACCGATGGGAATGATGATATCATGTTCATTGAACTGATAAATGCAGGAGCTGTCATGAAGGATCACGTTGGTGTCCAGAACAAAGGTTTTTTTTCTTTTTGCTTTCATAGTTCCTCGATGATTATTTAATTAGATTGTTTCTATAATTAAACCAAAATAGCAATGAAAATCAATCTATGAACAACAGAATAAAAAATTTTGATGTAATAATAATTGGAGCAGGTGCATCGGGCTTGATGTGCGGAATTTCAGCCGGGCAAAGAGGGCGACGTGTATTAGTCCTGGATCACGGAGAAAAACCGGGGCGTAAAATTCTGATTTCAGGAGGAGGCAGATGTAATTTTACCAATTATAATCTGGGTGCTGAGCATTATATTTCTGCCAATCCACATTTTGTAAAGTCAGCCCTTTCACGCTTTTCGCAATGGAATATCCTGGAAATGGTCAATCAGCACGGAATTCCTTATGAAGAGAGAAACTTTGGACAATTGTTTTGCTGGCAAAGTGCCAAAGACCTTTTGAATATGCTCCTCAAAAAATTGGAAAAAGCCAGGGGCAGAGTCTATCTTTCAGCGTCGATTCAAAATTTAAAAAAAGAGGAAAAGTATATTCTTTCAGTGGATGATAATATTTATACTTCGGAATCTCTGGTCATAGCTACGGGGGGTATTACCTGGAAATCAGCCGGTGCGACGGATTTCGGTCTTCAAATTGCCGGCCAATTCGGTTTGAAAGTCCTGCCACCGCAAGCTGGTCTTGTGCCTCTGATATGGACCCAAAAGGACCAGCAGAAATTTTCAGGGTTATCCGGGATTTCCATTACAGCCGGAATTACCTTTGAAAAACATGCTTTTCAGGATGAGTTGCTCTTTACCCATCATGGACTGAGCGGGCCGGCAATTCTGCAAATTTCCAATTACTGGAGAACAAAAGGTAAAATATTCATTGATTTTCTCCCCGGACAAAATATCAGCCAGCTGTTAACAGATGGGTCCACACAACAAAATTTGAAAAATTTCCTGAAGGCATATCTTCCGGAGAGATTGTTAAAAATCCTTATTGATGGACAATTGTTTGATAAACCTGTCCATCAATTTAATCAAAAGGAAATTGCTGGAATCCACTCCCTTTTTCACAATTTTGAAATACAGCCGAAAAAAAAAGCCTCCCTGGAAAAGGCCGAAGTCATGTTGGGCGGAGTTGATACCCGTGAGATTTCCTCCAGGAATTTTGAATCTCAAAAAGTTCCGGGGCTCTACTTTATTGGTGAAATATTAGATGTAGCTGGCTGGTTGGGCGGTTATAATCTGCAATGGGCCTGGTCTTCCGGCTGGTGTGCCGGCCAGTATGTATAAATTTTTTTTATTCTGGTAAAACATAGAGCAAAATGGCAAAAAAGTGGCAAATGCTGCCTCCCAGTACAAATAAATGCCAGATTGTATGAAAAAATCGAATATTCTTTTTAAGATAGAATATTGTTCCAACGGTATAGGAGAGGCCGCCGGCCACCAGCCAGATAATCCCACCTAATTCTATGGCCTGAAACATTTTACGCATGGCAATGACAATCATCCATCCCATTAAAATGTAGATCACTGTCGCTGCTTTGTTGAATCGATGAATAAAGAAAGCTTTGAAAATGATGCCTGAAAAGGCAAGTCCCCAGATTACTCCAAAAAGGCTCCAGCCCCAGGGGCCGCGCATGTTTACCAAAAGAAAAGGAGTATAAGTTCCGGCTATCAAAAGATATATGGAAGCATGGTCAAAAAATTTGAAAACAGTCTTCACTTTGGGTTTTATAAATGCATGATAAAAGGTGGAGGACAGATATAGGGTTATCATGGTGCTGCCGAAAATCGCAAAACTGACTATCCGCCAAATATCCCCTTGCGGTGCTGAAAATACCACTAATATCACGAGAGCAGCAATAGCTAGTCCGGCACCGATGCCATGGGTCAAGGAATTTAAAATCTCTTCTTTTTTATCATATCTCAGGGGGTCTTTGCCAAACATAGTTTACCTTTTTTTTTATTAGATTTTTGTAAAAATTTATACTGAGGGCTTACCGGATTTTTTAAATCGTTATGCTTTGTTAATCAGCCTTGGGTCTCACTCCACTTAAACCTTAATTTCTACCTCATCCTCAACCTCACTTAACCCTTCTCATTCTCTTTTCCTTGATATCCTTCCGGATTATGGGATTGCCAGTTCCAGGTATCCCGGCACATATCCTCCAGTGACTTCCCGGCTTTCCAGCCCAGTTCTTTTTCTGCTTTGTCTGGGTTTGCCCAGCATGCTGCAATGTCCCCGGGGCGGCGATTGACTATTTTGTAGGGGATTTTTTTTTCTGATACTTTTTCAAAGGCTGTGATCATCTGAAGCACCGAAATGCCGTGGCCTGTTCCCAGATTATAAGTAACTTCCCCGGGTTTTTCGAACAGTTTTTTCAGGGCAGCCAGGTGGCCTTTAGCCAGATCAACGACATGAACATAGTCTCGAACTCCGGTGCCATCAACCGTAGGATAGTCATTACCAAAAACTGAGAGTTCTTTGAGTTTTCCGACTGCAACCTGGGATATGTAGGGCATGAGATTATTGGGAATGCCGTTTGGGTCCTCGCCGATTCTTCCGGACTCATGAGCGCCAATGGGATTAAAATACCGTAAAATGACGACATTCCAGGAATTATCCGATATATAAAGGTCACGGAGTATGGTTTCCATCACCAGTTTAGTGGTACCGTAGGGATTAGTGGTGGCTACCGGGAAATCTTCGCCAATGGGTACACTGGCAGGATCTCCATAGACGGTTGCGGATGAGCTGAATACAATATTTTTTACATGAAATTTTTTCATCACTTCGCAGAGCATAAGGGAACCGGTAATATTATTGTGGTAATACAGCAAGGGTTTTTCAACGGATTCGCCCACAGCCTTTAAGGCTGCAAAATGGATAACGGCATCAATGTCATGGGCCTCAAAGACCTCTTCCAGGGCTTCCCGGTTGCGAAGATCTATTTCAAAAAAAATGATTTTTTTACCGGTAATTTCACTGATTCGACGGACTGATTCCCGGCTGCTGTTTGATAAGTTATCAACGATGATGATGTCATGCCCGGCCTCAAGAATTTCGACAGCAGTATGACTGCCGATATATCCTGCTCCGCCAGTTATTAATATTTTCATGTGATTCCTCTTTTCAAATTTTTCCCGTAATGAATGGGAAAGTTAAAATTAATATAAAGTCTAACCAAAAATTTAATGTCATTTTTATGTAAAAGATATTTTAAAAATATTTTTAAAAAAATCATGTTCAACAGGGAAATGGGTGCTTTATTGTTTTTTCATTGATGTAATCTACTGTTTTATTATGGTTTAGTTGTCTTGAAAATTCTTAGTTAAATACTGGAAATTTTTATTGTCAATCACTGGTTTTTAAGAAAACAGAGTATTTTATAAAAAATTTTAAAAATTAACTAGTTTTAATATAAAATATTTTTAAATTTTCTTGATTGAAAATGATTTAATTGATATAAGGCCTATAAATTGATTATGCAGGGAAAGGAAAAATGAAAATATTGGAAATTGCGGCAGGAATAGAGATTGAAAAACAACTGAAAAATAATGGAATGAACGCAAATTCAATTGCCACGAAAATTAATTTGTTTAAACGAATTGTAGACCTGCTGACAGACCAGGGGACCGATACAAAGCAAGAAGCGATATCGCTTTTTGTTCCGGGAAGACTGGAGGTTTTGGGCAAGCATACGGATTATGCCGGCGGAAAAAGCCTGGTCATGGCTGCTGATCGTGGTATCTGTCTGGTGGCTATTCCCAATAAAGAAAAAGAAATTCAAATACAGGGCTTATCCACTGATAAAGAAGTGGTCATTAATCTGGCTTCTGTACCGGATCCGGAACCGGGACATTGGAGCAATTATCCCATTACTGTGGTCAGAAGATTGATGATGAATTTTCCCGGGGAAATTCAGGGATGCAGGATCGTTTTTAGCAGTGATTTGCCTATAGCCGCAGGAATGAGCAGTTCCAGTGCATTGATTATCGCCGTTTTTATGGCTCTATCAAAAATCAGCCATCTTCATAAAAATGAAAGATTTTCCTCAAACATTCGAAATTTGAACGATCTTGCGGAATATGCCGCCACAATTGAAAACGGGTTGAGTTTTCGTGAATTAAAAGGAGAAAAAGGGGTCGGTACATTCGGCGGCAGTGAGGACCATACTGCCATTTTAAATTGTCATGCGGGTATGGTCAGTGAATTTTCCTATTGTCCCATAGAGTTTCATCAGAATATAAACATTTCTGATGATTATATTTTTATTGTGGCAGCCTCTGGTGTAAAAGCCAAAAAGACCGGCAATGCCATGGACAAGTACAATCGGGTTTCGCTGCTTGTCAGAGAGATCCGGCGGTTATGGCAGGAAAAAACCGGCAGTGAAGAGCAAAGTTTGCAGGATATCTTGGAAAGTACACCCGATGCAAAAAGAATACTCAAAAAACTGATACTGGAAACACAAAGCGAACTTTTTTCCAAAGAAGACCTGGTGGACAGACTCGATCATTTTATCAGTGAGAATTGCAAGATCATACCCAAAGCCGTACAGGCATTAATGAAAAATGATTACAGGGCCTTTGGAGAGGATGTTGATCTCTCTCAGAAAGTTGCTGAGAAATTGCTGAAAAACCAGGTGCCGGAAACTACATTCTTGTGTGATTCAGCCCGGAAATCCGGGGCTGTGGCAGCTTCAGCCTTTGGAGCCGGATTTGGCGGAAGTGTCTGGGCGCTGATAAAAAACGAAGAACCAGAAAAATTTATACAAATCTGGAAGTCAGCCTATCAAAAGGAATTTCCGGAAGTCGCAAAGGAGGCCGGTTTTTTTATCTGCCGTACCGGTCCGGCCGCCTTTTATCTGGAAAAAGACGCCAGTTATAATGCTTTGAACAACCGACTTTAAAATCGAAAAAATATTGGGAGGACCTATGAGTCAGAAAATTGATCGAAGAAATTTTTTAAAAACAGGACTGGCGGCCGGAGGTGGGTTGGTCCTGGGAACCTCAATGTTGTCCAGTTGCAGCCAGTTGGGATTGCGCGGTGCTGTGCCCCCGGCCTATCCGATGCGGCCCCTGGAAGAAGTCCGTATTGGCTTTATCGGCGTTGGCGGAATGGGTAGTGCCCATGTCGAAAACCTGATGAATATTCCGGGTGCAAAAATTGTTGCTGTCTGTGATATCGTACCGGAAAAAGTAGAGCGTATTCAGCAATGGCATAAGGACAAAGGCATGATGGTGCCTGAAGGTTACAGTCGTAGTGAAACTGATTATAAACGCCTATGCCAGCGGGACGACCTGGACCTGGTATATATCGCCACTCCATGGGAATGGCATGTGCCCATGTGTGTTGATGCCATGGAGGCTGGAAAACACGCTGCTGTTGAAGTTCCTGCCGCACGGACCATAGAAGAAAGTTGGCAATTGGTGGATACTTCGGAAAAGACCCGCAAGCACTGTATCATGATGGAAAACTGCAATTATGATAAAGTTGAAATGATGATATTGAACATGGTTTTCCAGGGGGTATTCGGTGAACTGGTCCATGCCCGCTGCGGTTATTTGCACGATTTGCGGGAAATTAAGTTTTCCAATGAGGGCGAAGGATTGTGGCGTCGTAAATATTCAGTCACGAGAAATGGTGACATTTATCCGACCCATGGACTTGGACCGGTGGCCCAATGCCTGGAAATCAATCGCGGAAATTATTTTGAATACCTGGAATCAATGAGCACTAAATCCAGAGGTCTGCATGAATGGGCTGTGAAATTTTTCGGAAAAGACAGTCCGGAAGCCAAAGAACAGTTTAAGTTGGGAGATGTAGTTGTATCGATGTTAAAAACCTTTCGGGGTGAAACAGTGGTGCTGACCCATGACACAAACCTTCCCAGACCCTACAGCCGCGATATTTATGTACAGGGAACCAACGGTGTGATTCGAAAATATCCCAAACCCCTGATCCACATTGAAGGCCGTAGCCCCCATCATGGATGGGAAGAGATTGATTCCTGGATGGAATCATATGAACATCCGCTTTGGGTCAAAATGCGTACAGAAATGGAAGGTGCTGCCGGACATGGCGGCATGGATTATCTGGAAGATTTTCGCCTGGTCCGGGCCTTGCGGCTGGGAGTTGAACCCGACATGGATGTCTATGATGCTGCCATGATGAGTGCCGTAACGGATCTGAGTGAAAAGTCCATTGCGAGAAAAGGCAAACCGATGGCCTTTCCTGATTTTACCCGGGGTATGTGGAAAAAAGAACGCCAGTTGCCGGTGATGAGATTTGACCAGTTAATCTAAGATTATAAGTTTATGAAAATTGGAATAATAGGATTTGGAATCAGAGGGATCAAAATGGCAAAATTAATCAATTGCCATTTTCCCTCCGAGGAAATAGTTGCAATCTGTGATAACAGGCAAAAGGCTTTGAAGGAAGCCGGAAATTTAGTTCCCTCTGCAATCCTGTATTCTGATTTTGAGGCAATGTTAAGGGTTTCGGAAATGGAGGCCCTGCTGGTAGAGACGCCGGCTCCAATGCATGGGGAATTCAGCATCCGGGCAATTGAAAAAGGGATCCATGTATTGTGTGATGTTCCGGCCGTTAATGATATTCAGGAAGCCCAAAGACTTTGGCAGGCAGCCGGTAAAACAAAGCGTATTTTTATGCTGCAAAGTACCACCAATTTTTTTGGATATGTTCAAAAACTGGAGGAATTGTACAAACGGGGAAAATTGGGAAAACCCTATTGTATCGAATCGGAATACATTCATGATTTGACTGAACTCTTTGGGGAAACGCCCTGGCGTGAAGGCTATGAAAGTATTCGATATTGTACCCATTCCCTGGGGCCGGTGATGAAAATTTTGAAAGAGCCCTTCAGGGAGGTTGTAGGTTTTGATACCGGTAGCCATGTCTACAATGACCCTGTTCATCATGATGCCATGACAGCAATTTTTCGAACGTCCTCGGGTGTGGTGATGAAACTGCTGGTCTCTTTTATTAATCATTGCCCGGTGCATGGACATCGCTTCCGTGTGTTTGGTACAAAAGGTTATTTTGAAAGAACCATGGATTACAGTGGCGAAAATAGTGGCAAAACCTATTGGTATTCAACTGATAATTCTGCTGAAAAACAGTTTTTGGATCTCGAAGTGGGAGAGGCCATGCCTGAGAATCAGGGCCGCCTGGATATCGGAAATCATGGTGGTGCCAATTTCGAACTATTAAAAAGCTTTTTCCATGCAATCTATATTGGAGGGCCGTCTCCTGTGGGAATTAAAGAGGCCCTGGAAATGACGCTGCCGGGAATTTATGCCGCTGAGTCAGCCTGTAAAAATAATGCAAAATTGACGATAAAATACCCCTGGGAAATTTAGCCCCCGGTTTTTTTATCGGCGCTATCTTCCTTTTTAGGTGGCAGTCAAGTGTTGATGTAATATTTAAAAATTTTTAAAAATTAGATATTTTTATAGAAAATTTAGCCAAATTTTCCTTGAAAAAATGATTTTTCCTCAAAGAACTCAGAGTATTTTCAAGAAGATAATACCTGAAGAGTGGGTCTGTTTTTAGAGGAGATTAAGTTTGTTTTTAAAGACAATTAATTAAAATATTGATAAATTCTTGTTTAATTTATAAAAAAAATTAAAAAATAGTTGATGATAAAAAAATATTGTTTTAATATAGAAAAGATTAAGAGCACACCAGTTTGGGAGGAATATGAACCAAAATAAAAAACTGTTATTGATCATCCTGTTGATTTCCTTTTCAATCTTGCTGCTAATGCAGTGTGAAAGTAGTAATCCATTGATATCTACACCCGATTTTGAAGGGACTTATACATTGTCGTGGAGTGACCTGCCCGGGCTTCAGGAAGGGTCTGATTTCAAATTAGGCGGTTTTTCATCTATTTTTTACATGGGAGGAAGAGAGTATGTCCTTGTAACCAATAGAGGACCAGTCCTCAACAGCGTCAGCGGCATTCTGGAAAAAATCAATTTTCTGGCACCGGATTTTACTCCGGAAATTGTTTTTATAAAATTGAATGACAAAAACAAGATTGAAGTGGTTGAGCGCAATCCGATTCTGACATTGCGGGGGGAAAAGGTGACAGGCCTGCCTTCAACAACCAATGAATTTGAAATTGTCAATTCCTCCCTTGAACTGCAGTATTGGGGAATCAATCCCGGCGGTATTGTCTATTCTGCCGATGGGAATTTTTTCTGGATTGCTGACAAATACGGACCTTCCTTTTATCAATTGACTGGTCGCTGGGGTGAACTTGGCGAACAAAGGGGTTTTGCCAATATTGTTCAGCGTCTTGACCCTTACAAAGGTTTACGGAAATATTATATGAAGCGCGAAGGTGACGGTGGATTTTCCGGCCTGGATATGGACAGCCAGGGGCGGCTGGTTGCAATCATTGAAAAGGAACTGTTGAATTATCCGACAGCTACTGACAGTGTGGGCAATATTCATGTCATCGATACCCTGGAGTTAATGAAAAACCGACGCCGTTTTGTGCGGCTGGAACCTAATTCTACGGATATAATGCGCTGGGAGAAGAGCGCACTATATGAAGTTGAGCCGGCCGATTATGATGGTATTGCTGAAGAGGAAATCAGTATCAGCGGACTGGTGATGATTGATGATACCACTTGTTTTATCAATGAATATGGAAAATCGGGTGGGAATGTCCGCAATCTTCTGGTAAAAGTCATTTTGCCGGATTCCATCTGGACAACGCCTACGGCCGAAGGTATTTTCGGAAAATCTCTGGAGACATTGACCTACCAGGAACTGGATTCAGCCGGATTGTCCTTCGCTGTAAAACGTGATATTATTGATATTTCCGGTGATTTTGATAAACCGGTGGCAGGTATAACCAGGGTTGGTCATGATAAAATTGCCGTTCTGGAACGCCATGATTATGGGATTGAAAACGGGAACCTTGAGGCCGGCACTTACGATGTGATCAAAGAAGATGTTAATATAAAAATAATTAAAATAAAATAGTGGATACGGGAATGAAAACTAAATATCTAATTTTGGGAATTTCAATTTTGGGTTGGCTGATGATGGCCGATTGTGAATTCCCAACAGTGGAAGAAATAACAAAACCCGGTGAAATCAGAATTTGGTTTAACTATGACCTGGGCGAAGGCACCGCTTTTGAAAACATCGTTCAGGAAAATGACAGTCTGAAGGTCATCTGTACCAATTTTCGCCTCTACAATGATACCAATTATACGGACTTTTATCAGGAACCGGACCAGTTTCGTCAGGACAGAACAAAGGCGGTTATTTTCAATCTGCTGGACAATAAACAGGAATATGTGAAAATCGCCCACGGTTCAGTGCCACCTTATGAGTACACCAAACTGCAATTTCAGATGTCACCACTGGATACTGCTTTTGTAATCGGAGGCCAAAAATACCCGTTGACCTATCAGGGCCAAGGTGCCAAAACCATGGTGAGCATTGAGACTGAATTTCCGATTGCCGAAAACCAGATTACCGATATTTATCTGACCTATTATGTCAATGAAGGAATCAGACGTCTGGGTGATAAATTTTATTTCAGCACGGTGGGTGATGACAGTACAGCTATTGGCAATTTACAAATTGAACAGGAATAGAGATGAAGAGTTATAAAAAATTACTACTATTGTTTGTTATTTTTATAATGGTTTACAGTTGTTCTGAATTGTTAAAACCTGAAATGAGCGGCAAGAAATATGCAATTGCCCCGCCGGAGACGAAAGTATTAAATATACCCAGTCCGAATGCTGCTGAACCTCCCGACCAGTTATATGAATCTGTGCAATATATCGGTTGGAACGGTATTTCCGATAACAGTATTATCAAGGGATACCATTATCAAATAGCAACCCTGTACATGGATTCCAAAGAAGTTTTTGAACAGGAAATGGTTTATACCGAAAATGAACGTGAACTGATTGTATTTCCTTCCAGGGAAACTGTGAATCGGCAAAGGATTCATATTTATGCGGAAGATAAAGAAGGGAACATTGATCCTGTTGGCGATAGTTTGGTTATCTACACCCGCCAGAGTGTTCCGCCGGAAACGGGTATTGAATTTCCGGCCTGGGGGGATACATTGCTGGTTAATGATTTTACAGACTATATTTACCAGGGAATCAAAGTGGTGGTTTCAGATTCCCAGCCCAATCCAAACCTCTACACCAATCCGCCTGAAATCATGGATTATCTCTACAAAGTAGATGATGGTCAATGGCTGGGTCCGGTGGCAGATTCTGCTTTTTTTATTGACCCGACTTTGATTGAAGGTGAACTCGAAGGGCCCCATACAATTTATGTCAAAGCAAGAAACACGGCTTATAAAGACGATGACACTCCGGCATCGATTGAAGTTTATTTTTATGTGCCCGATCATGATGATCTGGAATGGCTGGTCATTGATGATACTTATGACGACAGATTCGGTGTCTCTGATACAAAACAGGATGGGTTTTTTACTGAAGTGTTTGACGGTGTGGTTCCGAACAGCTATGGAATGTGGGATTATACGGCCCAGGGTGTTGTTCCTGTAAAAGAGATTGCCAAATATAAAAATGTGCTTTATCATTGTGAACATACACGGGCCTCACATTTAAATGAATTCATCCCGGTCCTTTGGCAGTATGTCGAAACCGGTGGTAATCTCATGATCACTTCCAGGGAAATTCTGGACAATCTGGAACGGCCCGAAGTGGTTGATGAACTTCGATATTTCGGTGATTTCGCAAAGGAAATCCTGCATATCAATAGCCACTATGATGATGTCCCCAATAAAATGCTGGCTGTGACTTTTGATTCTGACTCTGTCGCTGTGGATATTTCAAAAATCAGTGCGGCAATCGGAGGTGTTGCGGACGTCACCTATATCAATGGCCTTGGCAACTTTGCCGAACCTGTTTTCAAATTTGCCACGACTGACAGTACGACCCTGAATTGGAATGGACGTACAGTTGGATCCGGATATTATAATGATACCTACAGAATTCTATTCTGCGGGTTCCCGCTCTATCCTTTTACAGTAGAAGGTGGCCAGGCTATTCTGCGTAAAGCAATCGACTATTTTGAAGAAGATAAACCCTTCTAAATATGGATTTTATTATGATCAAGAAAATTACAATCATTGCAATATTAATCATTACCAAACTTTGCTTTGCCGATGGAATCGTCAAGGGAATGATAACCGATGCCAGGACGGGTGAACCGCTTATGGGGGCCAATGTTGTCATTGTCAACAATGATAATAAAAGTGAATTCTTCGGGTCTGCCTCTGATATAAACGGTATGTATCTCATTACCCAGGTACCCAGTGGAACTTACACCATGACAGTGACATTTATCAGCTATAGTAAATATACTGTACGGGAAGTCAAGGTTTCCAGTAACCGTATGACCAAAATCGACGCTAAAATGGAAGTGGAGGCCATCAGTGGCCAGGAAGTCATTGTGACTGCGGACCGGCCGGCTGTGGATGTCAAAACCGCCAACAGTTCCCAGATGATCAGTTCTGAAGAAATTGAACGGATGCCTGTTATGACTTCAGCCACAGACCTTTTTGCCATGCAGGCCGGTGTCGTCAAAGTGGATGACGCAATCCATGTTCGAGGTGGCCGTAGCGACGAAGTGCTTTATCTTGTAGACGGTGTTCCGGTCAATGATCCCATCACCGGAGTCAATGCTGTGGATATTGACATTAACCAGATTAAGGAAGTGGAAATCATCAAAGGTGGTTTTGATGCCCGTTATGGTAATGCTCAGAGTGCTATTATCAATATTATCACCAAATCCGGTAAAGAATATATCGATGTGGATTTTCATACCAAAACCGACCAATTTTCAAGTGGTAAAAATGAAGGATACACCTATACTTATCTCGGTATTAATGGGCCTTTGAATTTCCTGCCCGGTGACGGAAGTTTTTCGACAACGCTGTCCACGGATCTGAAAGACGGGTACCATCATATGGGAGGTGATTACGGCGAGACAGATTTTGGGCTCTTTTCCATTCCAAATAATCAACACACCAATTACAAAGGTTCGGCCGCTATCGACTACAAGCCTACTAAAAAAATCAGACTGAATCTCAAATATCGATATCAAAACAGCTTTGACAAAGGCTACAATTACTCCTGGAAAGATCTTCCGGACAGAGTCGGCATCGGGACCAGCAGGGTCAGTCAATATACAATGATTTTCAATCATTCCCTTCAGGAAAACACTTATTACAGGTTGACCATATCACAACAGGGGGTTGACAGCTACGGCGGACTGATGGGACTAAAAAATCCCCAGGATATGTGGGGGTATAATCTCAAATTAATGGGATTTGATGAAAATAAGCTTTGGTCAAAATGGGGGACAATTCCCGGCTTGATCCATTATTATGATTCTCTTGGAATCAGTGACGAGGATATCCTCTGGTCCTTTACGAACCCGGCTTATATCGGGCCGGAAGAAGATCTGGACGAGGATAAAGATCACTTCATGGATTATGGCGTTACCAAGGGATATAACACTTCAAGAAGTGATGTGTGGGACTTTGATTTTCAGTTTGTAAAGCATATCGCAAAGATCCATAAGTTTGAATTTGGTGCCAATTTTCAGCATAAAAATATTAACTACCTGAGCATATCCGGCTATAACAATTACTATCCAGACCGCGATTCGCTTCCCGGTGATTTTCCCAGATATGGCAGCACGCGCTGGTATTTCAATGATTCACCCCAGCGTGGCAGCTGGTATTTTCAGGACAGAATTGATTATGCCGGCATGTACCTGCTGCTGGGTATGCGGGCTGACTATTATATTCATGGCGAAACCATCAATTCTGATGAGTATATTGCAGCATTTAATCGTGCTGCCGGCACGGACATCAAAGCGTTTGATCGTGTAAAAGTTGCTTATTCACCTCGCTTCGGATTGTCGATTCCGGCTAACCTCAACACCAAGGTATTTTTTAATTACGGGTATTTTGCCCAGCAACCCAGTTTCCAGGAGATGTATTTGGATCCTTTTCTGAATGGTGCCATTGGAAATCCGGACCTTGATCCGAGAAAATCCATCAGTTACGAAGTGGGAGTGGAAACAGAATTCATCAAAGATTATGTGATGCGTGTTAAAATCTTTGGAAAAGATTATGCCGGTGGAATCGGACTGCGCCAGACAGAGACTGAACCGATAAACGTGGTTTATCAGAATACGGGGTTTGGATCCAGCCGTGGCTTTGAAACCGAGTTTCGAAAAGAATACTCAAATTATTTTGCTCTGACAGCAAATTATACTTTTTCTCTGGCCCGTGGCTTTGACCTCAGTGCACTGGATGCCTATCAGAGAGGTGAAACCGTACCGCCACCCGTGCGTGCGCAAAGAGTTGGATATGATATCAATCATGTCGCCAACTTTACCTTTTCATTTCATGTGCCTGAAACAAAACCCTTGAATCTTTTTGGGGCTTATCTGAAAGATTTCTCCCTGAATATGCTGGGCTCCTATTATTCCGGATATCCCTATACTCCTGTCATTCCAAACCAAATTTACATTGAAACCAACACCGAAACGGGCCCCCGGATTTACACGCTTGATGCGGACCTGCAAAAAGGCTTCAGAATGGGAAAATTTCGTTTCAGATTTTTTGTGGAAGCCAAGAACCTGCTCAACATCAGAAATCTCAATTTGGGTTCAGGATATAATTATCGCACTGGAAAAGTATTGGATTATGGTGATTTATCCGGAACCAGTGACCAGTATCTCATGTACCCTGATCTGCTCTATTATCGTGGAATTGATACTTATAGTTGGGCCAGATTAGTCCGCCTGGGTATCAAAATTAACTTTAATTAAGGCTGAAAATCGATGAAAAAAATGGTTATCCTGCTGAGTTTTTTGTTATCTGTACAGTTGTCGGGGCAGAGAGTTTTCCCGCCGCCAAATTGTGATTTTCAATACCATGATATCAATAATATTAAGTTTGCCGTTGGCAATATTGGAAGTAATGATGCCGGCTATGTCGGTGTGGGCGGTATTCCCTACACCCTCATTTACCCGAAATCCAGTAACAACACCTTTCTGGCCTGGAGCGGTTTCTGGCTGGCAGCTGTAGTGGGCGGTGATACACTGGCCAGTATTTCTGCGGCTTACGATGCCCAGGGAAGTCCCGGTGGCAGTATTCATGAATTTTATCCTGATTTTCGGGCCAGTGATGTTGTTTACCGAATGAGCATGTTTGAAAAACAAGACCCGGATATTGATCCCAACCTGGTAACTTCTTTCTTCAATAATGACGGCACACTTTCGGAAGAGTATTACCCAATTTCCCATGATGACCTGATTTGCCAGTATTATGACAACAAAGTATTGAAGAACCTTCCGGAAGCACCGGAAACAATGAAATTACACACACCGATGAATGCCCATGTCATTCAGCGTTCTTTTGCCTGGGACAATGAATGGTATTCCAATATTATTTTTATGGATTACTTTGTGATCAATGAGCATGACTCGGCCTGGAAAGATGTCCATTTTGGTGTCTATGCGGACCCCCATTGTGGTGACTTCAGCAAAGGGGTCACAATCTCCGATGATATCAGTTACTGGGATGAATTGGGACGCCTGCTGGTCCAGGGTGATCATGTTGGCACGGGTGGTGATGACCTGCCCGGTGGCGCATTAACAGGCTGGAAAATCCTGGGTGTCTCCAAACCCGGTGTTCCGAATCCTATCGAAGGACTGAATACTCGTTTTTGGAGTTGGGTCGATGGCCCCAATGATCCGCATTTCAACGAAGATTATTACTTTCAGATATCAAAAAATGAAATTGATCGAACCTACGGACCGGACAATACCGGAAGTATGCGCGGCCTCTATGCCAATGGACCGATTCCGGAACTGGCTTCCGGCGACACCTTACGGTTTACAGCGGCTTTGGTCGGTGGTTTGGGTATCGAAAAGCTACGGGAAAATATGAAAGCTGCACAAAACCTTTACAGTGCCGGATTCTCAGTTCCACGTTCCCCAAATCCGCCCCAATTTGAAGTAGAAGCCATTAACAATGGTGTAAAAATTGACTGGTCATGGAAAGATTATTACGAAGGTTATAATCCTGTGGAATCGGTTGATAACTCCCGTAATGATGGCATTATCAATGATTTCGACGGCTTCAAAGTCTATCGAAGTGAAAAAGGCAAATACGGTCCGTGGAATCTGATCGCTCAGTATGATTCCACCAATGGCTATGGCTATGATACCGGATTGAAATTTTCACACACCGACCGCGGATTGAAAAACGGTCTCATGTATTACTATACTGTAACCGCTATTGATATTCGAGATGATTCATCAGGTATCGGGCCCCTGGAATCACCGAAGTCTTTTATGGTAAAAAACACCATGCCCGGACCAAAACCGGAAGAATCCGGTGATAATGAAGTCTTTGTGGTGCCTAATCCTTATCGTGCCGACGTTGATTATTCAGCCAGTCCGGCCTGGGAATATCCCACCCAGGAGCTCCGTGATGACTGGTATGAAATCGACCGAAGAATTGCTTTTATGAACCTGCCGGCTGACTGTCGTGTTCAGATTTTTACCATTAATGGAATTCTGGTCAATAAGTTCGAACATCATCGTGATGAAAAAGGGCACAATATCGCCAGCTGGAACCTGCTGAATACAAACAATCATGCTGTCGGAAGCGGCATTTATTACTTTGTTGTCGAAGGCCTGAAAGCCGATAAAAATTTTAAACAGGTCGGAAAATGTGTAATCGTAAAATAGCCAATAATATGAAATTTATCAGAACAACCTTAACCATTCTTTCATTCATAATCCTCCTTTCCGGCCAGGAAGTTTATCCGCCGGCAAACGTCGATTTTCGCTATCACGAGATCAATAATGTAAAATTGGCCGTGGGAAATGTCGGAAACAGTGCTGCAGCCTATTTTGGCCAGAGCGGTATGTCGCATGCTCTGATTTTTCCAAAGTCCAGTAATAATACCTTCCTGGCTTATCATGGCATTTGGATTGGCGCCATTGTTAACGGTGACACTCTGTGTAGTGTTTCCGGCGCCTATAATGACACCAAAACTCCGGGCGGAGATTATTTTGAATTTGCACCCCAATATAACCCGAAACATATCATGTACAGTACCAGCATTTTTGAAAAGCAGAACCCGGATATCAATCCCAATGCTGTGGTGGATTTTTTCAATGAAGATGGTACTCTTTCAGATAACTACTTTCCCATTTCCCAGGAGGACCTGATCTGTCAGTTTTATGACAATGTCGTGACCTTTTCCACACCGGAAGCACCGGAAATTTTTAAACTGCACGAACCGATGGATGCCCATGTAATTCAGCGCTCTTTTGCCTGGGACAATGAATGGTACAATGATATTATTTTTATCGATTATTTTATTATCAATGAAAATGAATTTGATTGGGAACAACTTTATCTGGGCATTTATTCTGATCCCCACAGTGGTGATTTTTCAAAAGGTATTACACTGGGTGACGATATTTCCTATTGGGATGAAGATGGAAAATTCATGGTCCAGGGTGATCATCCCGGCACAGGCAGTGATGACTTTCCCAATAATGAACTGGTCGGCTTTGAAGTCCTGGGCATTGCACTTCCCGGCGGCAGTGTGACAATTGAGGGTTTGAATACAAGATTTTGGAGCTGGGAGGGAGGCCCCAAAGATCCTCATATTAACAGCGAATTTTATACAGAAATGTCAAAGAATGAAATTGACCGTACTTACAGTGACCAGATTACGGGAAGTATGCGCGGACTGATCGCCAAAGGGCCTTATGCTACCCTGGCCCCCGGTGATACGATTCGTATTACCTGTGCCATTGCCGGTGGTAATGGTATTATTGATCTCCGTGAAAATATCAAGGCCGCCCGTTCCCTTTACAGTGCTGATTTCCAGGTGCCTAAAGCGCCCAATCCGCCAAAATTTGAACTGGGGCCGGTATCCCACGGTATCAAAATCGATTGGCGCTGGAAAGAGGATTACGAAGGCTATGATCCTGTGGAAACGGTGGATAATTCCCGTATTGACGGTATCACCCGAGATTTCGATGGATTTAAAGTCTATCGCAGTGAAGAGAGCGAATATGGCCCCTGGACATTGATTGCCCAATTTGACAGTATTAATGGCAGCGGCTATGATACCGGACTTGAATTTGACTATACCGATACCGGACTGAAGAACGGTATCAGATATTGGTACACAGTGACCTCTATAGATCTTCGTGATGATTCTTCAGGAATCGGCCCACTCGAATCACCGAAATCCTTTTTGGTGAAGAGCACTGTCCCAGGGCCGAGTCCTGAAGATTCCGGCAATGACGAGGTTTATGTAGTACCGAATCCTTACCGGGCGGACATGGATTATTCACACAGTCCGGCCTGGGAATATCCAACCCAGGATTTGAGAGATGACTGGTATGAGATTGACAGACGAATTGCTTTCATGAACCTGCCGGCAAAATGTGATATTCAGATTTTTACCATTAATGGAATCCTGGTGAATGAACTCAACCATGATCGTGACGAAAAAGGGCATAATATCGCCAGTTGGAACCTGCTGAACAAAAACAACCATACTGTGGGTAGCGGGATCTATTATTTTGTTGTGCAGGGGAAAGGCAGTGATCAAAATTTTAAGCAAGTTGGAAAATTTGTAATTGTTAAGTGAGAGAATAATGGAAAAAATGAGACGTAATTTTAGTGTTGTCGGTTTATTAATGGTTGCACTTATTGCAATGTTGCCTGGGGTACTACAGGCACAAACCTATGATAAACCCGGAAATACGACGGAAGCCTTTTTAAAAATGATGCCAACGCCTCGTGGGGAAGCCATGGGTTCTGCAATTATCGGTCTGGCTGATAATGCCGCTGCCGTCTTTTCAAATCCTGCCGGTTTAATGAATATCAATTCGGCAGATATGGAATTTGGTCATACCAGTATGCCGGCCGGAGTGGGACTATCCTATTTCAGTTTTGCCAAGAAATTGGGACACCACGCAATTGCAATTTCTCTGCTGGCCTTGACCACGGATGAGATGAAAGTCCGGACTCCTTTGCAGCCTGAAGGGACCGGTGAATATTTTTCCGTCGGTAAATATGCTTATGGATTGACCTATGCGAGAAATTATACGGACAAGTTCAAAGTGGGCTTCACTGCACGATTGCTGAACCTGCATATGGTCAGCGATATGTACAGTGAACTTTCATGGTCCGGAGATATTGGGTTGCAATACAATTCCGCTTTGCCCGGAATTTTAGAAGGTACGATTATCGCGGTAACAATCAGAAACTTTGGCCCCCAGGTAACTTATGCCAAAGAAGGTTATGGCTTGCCCTTGAATTATACAATTGGTGCGACCCGTCCTGTTTACGGCCTTTTCACGGAAAATGACCGGCTGGCGCTGGCCATTAACTGGAACAAGTGTGTGGATGAACAGGAAAAAGCCCAGATCGGTGTGGAATACAGTTACAATAGTCTCATCGACCTGAGATGCGGGTATAAATTTTCGTCCGGAGAACAGGGGGCGACTTTTGGTATGGGACTCAGCAATACCATGATGGGCAAGCAAATGCGCTTCGGTTATTCCTTTACGCCTTTTGGGATTATTGGAAGTATCCACAAGTTCTCATTGGGATTCGGACTTTGAATTTTCCGAATGCTTTGACTGGGTCAATGGATAAATCTAGTCCAATGGCTCGCTGGGATGATCTCAGAAAATTGAATGTGCTATGTTTTCGAATAAAAAAAATGTGTGTTAAACAACTTTAAGGAGGAAAAAACGATGAAAAATTTGTTACGAATTGCAAGCCTATTATTGGTACTGGTAGTATGCTTTACGGTTTCCTTCGCCGATGTCAAAGATGTTGGCGATGTACCTTTTCAATATGGTTTTGAAACTGATTCAACGGACGTAAACACAATTCCCGTTGAAGGCGAAGATTTTAATTGGATTGGAAATGCACTTTGGAGCGATATGGCTCCGGATACTTTTATCACTTCTGAAGGTGATACAATTTTCAGAGCTGACCATCCTGATGGCAGCGCAACCATTTACAACAATATGTCAGTTGTAAGTGACGACGCCCATGAAGGTACACGGTCATTGTTTATGGCCAATAATTTTGAAGAAATCTGGTTCCATGGCGGTATGGAAATGGATATCATTCCTGAAAATATGGAATTAGGTGCCGAATACAAAGTGACTTTCTGGACAAAATATGAAATCACCGAAGGTAATGCCTGGTGGGGGTTCTCACTGTATGACGGATATGAACAGGATGAATGGACAGGGCTCAGTGACGGTTGGGAAAAGAAAGAATATATTTTCAACTGGATGGATGCCAGCTTTTACATTGGATTTGGAATGAAAGGTTCCGGAAAAGTCTGGATCGATGATATAACGATCGAGCAAACCAAAGAACCCATCGAAGACATTGTCAATGGAAATTTTGAAGAAGCAGCCCTGGACAATGATTTTGCCCCTAAAGGCTGGTACACCGCCCTTGGCCTGATTGGCTATGCCAATGATGCTGAAGACAGTACCAATTATGCCTATGTTGATGGTGAAGGCGTCAATGGCACGAAATGTGTCAAAATTCAGCAGTTTGAAGATGATACGACCGGTTCTGACGACTGGTATGCCTGGTGTACGGATTTTCCGTTCTTACTGGGATATATCTATGAGGTTTCCATGGATATCAAAGCCGAACATTTCTATAATCATGAAATCCAGTTTGTCGAAGGATGGTACCACATTGAATCCACTTTGCTGGAAAATACTGATGAAAGACTGGATGAGACAGGAAGCACCAACGGCTGGATTACATTGAAAGATACCATTATCTATCCAACCGATTATCAAAGTCTGCCCAATATTTTCAGAATTGAATTACACGGTGTTGGCAAGGGCCATGCCGATTCACTGATGACGGTCTGGATTGATAATGTGAATTGTCAGCCCTTGGGTAAAACCCCCAGCATGATAAATAATGATTACAGTATTGTAAAAAATGAATCCGGTGAATATACGATAAATTTTGATGCAGAAGAAGGCGTCACTTATACAGTCCTTCAGGAACCTTTGATATGGACAGACGATCAGAATATTATTGGCAATCCTCACTTTGAAGAAGCCGACAGTACCGGTCAGCTGGCCAGTTGGAGAGCTTATGAACGGTCTGAAGCACAGCCTGATGCTTTTGATCATCCCTACATGGCATGGTTGACTCCCGACCAGGGAATGGGAATAGACGGTTCCGGATGTGTTTATATCGGCCCTGAAGATCCGGACAATCAGCCCAAAGGTGTCTGTGCAGCCTGGGGACAATATTATCCCGGCGGCGGTGTACTCCCGGATGTAACAAACATTTACCTTTATAGAGTAATGGCCAATTACAGTAACATTGAAATCGGTCTGGATAGAACTCATAAAGTCCTTCCCGATGACAATGAAAATGTCTTCAATAACGATCCGACTCCGGAAGATTCCCTGAATATTACCGGTGTCTATATTTTCCCAAGATATTACTGGGATACTTTCCATTATGAAAAAATCTTTGCTCTGGGATATGACAGAGGTTATGGCACCAGCGATGGCTGGGAAGAACAGGCTTATCCCTTTACACCCAATGATGTCTTCTGGAAAGGATGGGGACATTATTTTCAGGTCGGTGTTGGCAGCAACTATCCGGTCAATTTCCCCTGCAAAGGCGAAGTCTTCTTTGACGATGCAGCCATAGTACCTTTTGAAGAAGTTATGACGGGTGTAACCGGTGGTAGTTTTACCATTACACCTCCGGAAGGCGTCAGATGGCTGGGTATTTGCGGTACCAATGATGCTGGTATCAAAGGTGCAGCTTCTGTGATCTATATTGATACCACTCAGGCCCCAACAGCCATTGAGGAAGAAATTGTTGCAGAAAAATTTGAATTAAAACAGAACTATCCAAATCCTTTTAACCCTACAACTGTTATCAATTACTATATTCCGCGGCATGATAAAGTCAGTTTGTTTGTCTACAACCTGCGGGGTGAACTGGTAGAAAAACTCATCGCCAACCAGGAAATGGTGGCAGGTGCCCATCGAATGACTTTTGATGGCTCCAAACTGGCCAGTGGTGTATATTTTTATAAACTCACAGCAGGCAAGCATGAAGCCGTTAAAAAGATGATGCTGGTTAAATAACCCTTTGCGCTCTTAATGGATTTTCATTAAGAGTGCAATTTTCTAAGGCTTTCTTAAAAGTGAATTCAGTCCTGAAATCCGCCAGAACTTACTGAAGTTTCTTAAAAAGTATGAGGCGAAAAATTTTCAATAGTGACAGATTCAATGACGAAACACTTTTAAGAAAGCCTGATTTTTATTATCCTGGCAATCCATGCTTATAATCTTTAAACTTTCCACGGAGAATAAAATTGTTGTACAAAATCCAAAAACTTTTATTTCTGATTCTTATTTTCACGCTTACCTTAAATGCCAAAGATTATATTCTGGAAAACAGAGGTGTAAAGCGTATCCTTTCGGTTGATGATCACCTATCAACTACTTTTCTGGAAAATAAATATTCCGGTGAAGGGTATCAGATCGTTTCTGATGAATTCAAAGTGATGATTGATGATTATAAAGCGGATTTCACCGGAAAAACACTGACCGCAAGGGACTTTATTGTTGTCGGTGAACCCCTCTGGACAGGCACTGTTCTGGAAGTATTGCTGAAAAATGCCGATTACGAAATCGAAGCCAGGATCACCTACGATGCAACAAAAGAATTTTACATTAGAAAAAAAATAGAATTCACTTCTCATACTTTGAAACGAAACATCTCCACCATTGAAGTGGAGCGAATGATCATAAACGGAGCGGACATATCCTATCCATCCCATGTCTTTAAAGGCAATACACCGGCTGATGGTCCGGTCTATGTGGACAATTTTTTCTTTGGCCTGGAATATCCGAAACAGGATAATTCGATGGATGGGAAATATTTGAGACTCAGGCATTTTCCGGGTCAGGACCTGGCAAAAGGGGAATCCTGCATCAGTAAAACTGCTGTGATCGGTGCCAGCCCCAACACTCCTTTAAATCGTTTAAAGGATACCTTTTTCAAATATATCGATGAATATCGCGGCACAAAAGTTCGAAATTTTAAGGTTTATAATACCTGGTTTCTGCTTGTGTTTGACCAGAAAGAAGAAAGCCTGCTGAAGGCCATTGAAACCCATGTAAAACCACTTTATGACCGGGGGATTATCCTGGACGGATTTGTGGTGGATGATGGCTGGCAGGACCGCAATACCATGTGGGAAGTTAATCATGAATTTTTGCCGGGTGGTATCGGGCCTGACAGCCCACTGCAAAAAGCCATCAAAAAATATGACAGCAATCTTCATTTATGGATGCCGTTAACCGGACAATATGGTCTGGCCGAGCGTGGCAAGGAAACAGAATGGTATGAATCCGGGGGCTATAATACCGGATCAAACTGGAGCCTTTGCCTCAAGCAAGGCAGTAAAATTTTTGAAGATAAAAAATCCAGAATACTGGAATTGATGGACCTGGGCTGTACCAGTATCAAATCGGATTTTGCTTATATCGGTTGTGATAAAGAGGGGCATGGCCATCTGGCTAATAATTTCTATGGTATCGAAGCAACGGTGGATGGCGTCATTGACATTATCGAATCCGCCAGAGAGATTCAACCTGAACTATTTTATTATCTTACGACTGAAATCAATCATAATCCCTGGTGGTTGAAAACCAATGATATTTTATGGGAATCTTTCGGCGGTGATATCAAAACCTACACCGGTAATGATGAACCAACCGAAGCCCAGCAACGGATGAGTGGAAGGGACGAATACCACTATCAACATTGCATGAAATGGTTCATTCCTCAAACCAGTTACATGACCCATGGGATTATTTCCAGTTGCCAGGATGATGGCCTCTATGCGACATTACAGGAACATATTGACAATGCGATTCTCTATTATGCCCGTGGTGTGATGTGGAGTGAAATCTACGTCACCGGTATGAATGATGACTATTGGGACGCACTGGCTGATGTGATCAAATGGTCGGATGCAAATTGGGAAATCCTCACTACCCAGCCGGCCATGAGCGGTGCACCCAGTGAAGGAAAACCCTACTTCTGGTCCCATTTCAAAGACAAAGAAGGCCTGGTCATTTTACGCAATCCAACCGGTCATGTCCGTGGTATTGACATTCCGCTGGGGGAATCATCCAGAATGCCGGAATTCAAAGGACAAATTTACAGGGCCGAAGTGATCAAAGTTAGTGGTTTTAGCAAAGTGGCAGAAAAACAACTGGGAACTTACCAGTACGGGCAGTCTGTTCCTGTGACCCTGAATCCCTGGGAGGTGAAAGTTGTAAAAATTTCCCCTACTGACACAATCCAAAAAACAGTTTTGCCCAAAAGGGCTGAAACCGATCTGGGAATTGTCAAAGTCGGAGAAAAAATCAATTTTCAATTATCTGTCATGGGCGATAATGAATTTGAAATAGAAATTTCTGACAAGTGGCTAACAAAAAAGAAATTTTTAAAAGATACCTATCTTGTCAATACAAAAGGGCTGGAGTTCTCAACTGCTTATTCCGGAAAAATAAATATTGTGGGTGCTGGTTTTGAAAGTGCGGCCATTGTGACCTTTGAGACCGATATTGACCCGGATCAAAAAGTATTCTACCTCAGTGATATGGAACCTCTTGCCACAAAACAGGACTGGGGAAACCTGAACAGGAATAAATCAGTTGATGGTAATCCGCTAACCATTGGTGGAAAAGTCTATGAAAAAGGCCTGGGAACTCATGCTAATTCTGAGATAGAATATGACCTGTCAAGATTTAATGCCTGTGAATTTTTAGCCTTTGTGGGACAGGATAAAGAAACCAACGGATCCATCACTTTTCAAATATTTCTGGATATGGGTCATGGATATACTGAAAAACCGGCTTTTGAATCGGGAATTTTAAGACGAGAAGACGGTACTGTGGATGTGAAACTTGACATTACAAATGCTCAAAAATTAAAATTGATCACAACAGATGGCGGTGACAACATCAATGGTGACCATGCTGACTGGGGCGATGCCCGAATTATCAGGAGATAAAATGAAAAAAATCATTGCTCTTATATTGGTTTTTTTCGTGTTCTTTTCTTGTGAAAACGGACAACTAGCCCAGACTCCGCCCATGGGCTGGATGAACTGGAATATGTTCGGCGGCAATATCAATGGTCAACTGATCCGTGAAATGGCTGATGCAATGGTCGCCAAGGGTATGAAAGAAGCCGGATATGAATATATTATTATTGATGACCTCTGGCAGGGACAAAGGGATGAAAATGGTGTCCTGCACCCTGATCCGGAAAAATTTCCAAAAGGCATGAAAGACCTGGCGGATTATGTTCATAGCAAAGGCCTGAAACTGGGAATTTATTCTGATGCAGCTGAATATACCTGTGCCGGCGCTGTGGGAAGTATCAGGTACGAAGAAATGGACGCCCGGACCTTTGCCGAGTGGGGCATGGATTATCTGAAATATGATTACTGTGGCGCCCCGGAACACCGCGATTCGGCTTTTGTTCGTTATAAAAAAATGGCGGATGCACTGAAACAAACCGGCCGGCCAATGGTCTTCGCCATTTGTGAATGGGGCCCCAGAAAACCCTGGGAATGGGCTGCTGACGCCGGGGGGCAATTATGGCGGACTACCTGGGATATTCGGGACACTTGGGACCATGGAAAATACGACGGTGGGCACAACGGCATCATCAATTGTCTGGACAGAAATGTTGACCTGTGGAAATATTCCGGGCCCGGAAAATGGAATGATATGGATATGCTGGTTGTGGGACTTTATGGAACTGGCGAATCTTCATCTCATGATGGCGCCAATGGTTGCACAGATATGGAATATCAGAGCCAGATGAGTTTGTGGTCTATGCTGAATTCGCCTCTCATTACTTCCTGTGATCTTCGAAATATCAGCCAGAAAAGCCTTGCAATCCTGACCAATAAAGAAGTCATTGCTATCAATCAAGACAAACTTGGGAAACAGGCACAAAGAATTTTCAAGGAAAATGATCACGAAATTTGGGCCAGAGAACTGGAAAAGGGTGCCTGGGCAGTGGGGTTTCTCAATAGAAATGATAATGAAACATTAAAAATGTCATTGGAATTTTCAAAACTTGGTTTAGAGTCAAAAATGACTGTCAGAGATCTTTGGAAACATGAAAATGTTGGCGAAAACCTCGATAGTTATTCCTGTGAAGTAAGACCTCATGAAGTCGTGTTAATAAAATTGAGTAATTAAACAGATGAAACTTTTCAACAAACATATAATTCATTTCATTTCAATAGTCCTTATTATTGTGAGTGTTTTCTCATCGTGTTCCAAAGAACAGCATGAAATATTAATCTACAAAGATCCAAATGCTTCTATTGAAAACAGGATTATTGATTTAATCGACAGAATGACCCTGGAAGAAAAAATCGCACAGTTATCTGAAGCCGGTTGTGATGATATGAAAGAAGACAATAACGTCGAAAGCGCCCATTTTATCGATAAAAATTATAAAAATGGAATTGGCACCATCCATGGATTTCAACTGAATGTAAATGAGTTTGCCAGGGCTGTTAATAAAATTCAGAAATATTTAGTTGAAGAGACCCGGTTAGGAATTCCGGCAATATTTATCAGTGAGAGTCTTCACGGACTGGTTCAGGATGGCGCTACTATATTTCCACAGGCAATTGGAATGGCAAGTAGTTGGAACCCTGAATTAATCAATGAAGTCGGTATCGCTATTCATAAAGAGGTAAAAGCAGTTGGTGCTTCGCAGGTTCTGAGCCCGGTGCTGGATGTGGTAAGGGATTTGCGATGGGGACGAGTGGAAGAAACTTATGGTGAAGACCCGTTTCTGGTTTCATCAATGGGAATTGCTATGATCAAAGGTTTGCAAGAGGGAAATGATCCTGGAAACCAAAGCCTATGTGCCACAGCAAAACATTTTTTAGCCTATAGCGCACCTCATGGCGGACTCAACCTGGCATCATCAGTTGGTGGCGTTTATGATCTTTATAATATTCATCTGCCATCATTCAAGGCTGCCGTTCAGAAAGCAAATATTCTCTCTGTAATGAGTGTGTATAATGCCTATAATGGCGAAGCATTGACCGGTTCAAAAGCGATTTATACTGATCTGCTACGAAACCAATTGGGATTCAAAGGATATGTCTATTCCGATTGGGGGTCTGTCGCGATGCTGCATTATTTTCACAAAGTTGTAGAGGATTATCCAAAAGCAGGAAAATTAGCCCTGGAAGCGGGGGTTGATCTGGAAGCACCGGGACCTCATTGCTATCAGCATCTGGATAGTTTGGTTAAAATTGGTGAAGTGGATGTAAAAATAATTGATCAAGCAGTTTCAAGAATATTATACACCAAATTCAAAACAGGATTATTTGAAAATCCCTATGCAAATGAAGATAATATTTATTCTAAAATACATACTCAGAAACATATTGACCTGGCTAAAAAAATGGCTGATGAAAGTATTGTTTTACTCAAAAATGAGAACAATCTACTACCTCTGGATGTCAATAAACTTAATTCAATTGCTGTTGTCGGTCCGAATGCAGATCAGGTGCAGTTTGGTGATTATACCTGGACGAGGGATAATAAAGATGGTTATACTTTATTAGACGGCCTCAAACAAGTGCTACCGGAAACAGTGAAAATAAACTATGCAAAAGGATGTGATATTGCTACGCTTCGTGAAGATGGAATTCAGGAGGCAGTCAAAGCGGCACAAAAAAGTGATGCGGCAATTGTCGCAATCGGTACAGCCAGTGCCTCTCTGGCCAGAGATTATTCCAACTGTACCAGTGGCGAAGGTTTTGATTTATCGGACTTAGACCCAACTGGAAAGCAGCAGGAATTAGTTGAAGCAGTGGCTGCAACAGGAAAACCGACCATCGTTGTACTCATTCAGGGAAAACCCTTTTCAATGCCCTGGATCAAGGAAAATATTTCGGCTATTGTTGAAACATGGTATCCTGGTGAGCAGGGAGGATTGTCAATAGCAGAATTGTTAGTTGGAAAAGTAAATCCATCGGGAAGACTTCCGGTATCATTTCCAAAAAGCGTCGGGCATTTACCATGTTATTATAATCATTTACCGACAGATAAAGGATATTACAGAAACAGAGGAAGTTACGATGTACCAGGACGGGATTATGTCTTTTCATCACCCGACGCGTTATGGCCTTTTGGATTTGGCTTAAGTTATACAGATTTTGAATACAGCAATATGGCTATTAGTGGTACAAAGTTATCTTATGATGATGAGTTGGTTGTGACTGTTGATGTAAGTAATACCGGTAAAATGGATGGTAAGGAAACTGTACAGTTATACATTCGACAGGAGTTTTGCTCCATTACGCGACCGGTCAAAGAACTCAAAGCTTTTAAAAAGATCGAGATCAAAAAAGGTGAGAAAAAGCAGGTAACATTGAAAATAAAACTAAAGGATTGCGGTTATTATAATAAACAAGGAGAGTATTTGCTTGAGCCTGGAAAGTTTAAAATAATGGTGGGTAGCAGTTCAGAAGATATCAAAATTAATCAAACATTTGAAATAATTTAGAGGAAGAAAAAAAACAATGAGAAAACGCACTATTCAAAAATTCTATATAGCATTTATTATACTATTTTTATTTTCCTATGGTTTTACCATGGAAGATATTCCTCAAAGTGCAATGGAAATCATTTATGTTGACAGTGAGGAGACTGCCGGTGAAGATGGCAGGGCCGTAAATGTATTGGATGGCGATCCGGAAACCTTTTGGCATACAGAATGGTCCCAATCTGAGCCGGAATATCCTCATGAAATCATTTTTAAACTGGATAAACAATATGCAATAGAAAATTTTTCCTACTGGCCGCGCCAAAATTCGGGGAATGGCCGAATCAAGGATTTTCAAATATATGTCACCAATGATACCAGTAACTGGGGCGAGCCCGTTGTAGAAGGGGAATGGCCCAATCAGACTGCCAAGCAGATCGAAGGATTTGATGCAGCCATTTCTGCTCAATATGTAAAACTTATCGCACTTTCTGAAGTAAATGAAAATCCCTGGGCCACTGCCGCAGAGATCAATCTTAATGATGCTTTTAATCCAAATGTTGATATTGACGGCTGGGCTAGTTCACTCCACCTGGGCTTTCGCGATGATTCTGATTTTGATGCACAGGTGCTGATGGTTGATATTGAAGTGGATTCCTCATCACCCAACACATATTATGCGCCTATAAATTTTACAGGTGGTTATTGTGGCATTCAGGACCAGGGCAACAATCGTACATTGCATTTTTCTCTTTGGGATTATGTGGATGGTGATGTTTCTGCTGTCCCTGAAGGTGCCGAAGCAAAGGTGCTATGGAAAGGCTACCGGGTCAACAGCAGTGGCTTCGGAGGTGAAGGGACTGGTGTGAAAACCTGGAAAAATTACCAGTGGAAAAACAATCAGCCTTACAGATTGCTGGTTAAGATGAGATCAGTGGAAATTGATTCTTTCCCTGGTGCTACCCGTGATTATTGGGTATATGATCCGGAATTCACGGAATGGATGCATATTGCCACGCTTTGGCGGGCGGATGATCCGACAACCAACACAGCCGAAACGGACCTGGGTGAAGTCCATGTTTTCGTAGAAGATTGGGCTGCAACAGCTGCTTGGCACCGCTCCTGTTATGTTTACAATGCCCGAAAAAAATACAGGGCCGGTTCATGGTACACCTACACCAAAGCCTATTATTCGATCAATGATCAGGAAAACAATCCTGCCACTGGTGACGGACACGACCCCAATACCCAGGCTGAAGTCAGAGAAAATAAAAAAATATGGCTGGCTACAGGTGGCGACTTTGTTCCGGAAAACAGAACACTGAGCGGCACCCTGTTGTATATTACACCGGATGGCGATTTTGACCCAAAAAATCCGGGCCTGACGGACATATATTATACAATGGTAAATGATACAACGATCGAAATCACATGGGACTACAAACTTTCGGAATGGGCAGCCCAGGAATGTTTTGATATTCGCATCTATTCCGATGCAAATTTTAATAATTTAGTTTATAAAACCGGTGACCTTTACCCCCATGATTATGAATCGGTTCAGTGGGAAAAAAACTCGGATAGAAAACATGTGATAACAGGTTTGGATTTCAGCGGTGAAAATAAATATTATCTGAGGCTGATTACAAAAACCATCTTCGGTGTTAATTGCTGGAATTCGAAAGCTGTGGAAATTTCAGAGGCCACAGGCCTTAAGGAAGATGATGAAAACGCTCCCTGCAGTTGTAATCTGGAACAGAATTATCCAAATCCTTTTAATCCTTCCACGAATTTATTATATTCCCTAACAAAAAGATCGCCAGTAGACCTGGCCGTTTACGATCTAAAGGGAAAAAAGATTAAACAATTATATTATGGTTTACAAAATCCGGGAGCATACACGGCAATATGGAATGGCCAAAATCAGCACGGGTTAAATTGTATATCCGGTATCTATCTGGCTGTTTTAAAATCCGGCAGCAACCTTACCATTCGAAAAATGGTTTTGGTCAAATAATAAATCGATTTTGGATTTGATGTAAAAAAATACCGTACTTTGAGGAGTTATGAGTAAGGTCAGAAAGAAGAATATTATTCGAAGAAATTTGATTCTTCGTGCATTACTGGATGAGGAAAGGCTCTCTCTCACCGATTTAAAAAATAAAACCGGGATTAGCCTGCCGGTGGTGACCAGCATCGTATCCAGTTTGGAAAAGGAAAAGTTTGTGACGGAAGTGGACGTCAAGGATGAAAACAGGGGAGCCGGCCGGCCACCCTTGATCTATCAGCTCAATGGTCAGGCGGGTTATGTACTTGGAATTGATATCGGACGATCAACAACTGATTATGTTGTTCTGGATCTGGCCCAAAATATTATTCACCAGGACAGACGTGAATCTGTTAACCTGAACAGCAAAGACATCTCCGTTATTGATGACTTGTTTGATGAAGTTCAGGATGTAATCAAAAATGCTGCTGTAAAATATAAAAGTGTCCTGGGAATCGGAATTTCCATTCCGGGAATTATACAGGGGCCCAAAGGCTTGAGCCAGACCTATTTCAATTTCAGTGATGAATCTCTGGAGGAACTTCTTAAGAAAAAATTTAATAAATCAGTCAACATAGAACATGACGCCAAAGCCATGGCATTAGGGGAATTGTGGTTTGGCCAGGCCAAGGGTAAACAAAATGTTCTCTGCATCAATATTGGTTGGGGCCTGGGACTGGGTATGATTCTCAATGGTAAAATCTTTTATGGCAGTGATTATTATGCCGGTGAATTCGGCCACCTGCAGGTGGTCAGAGACGGCAATCTCTGCTACTGTGGCAAGCAGGGTTGCCTGGAAACCTATGCATCAGGAAAGGCCATGGCACGCATTGCCCGGGAAAAAATCGAAGCCGGAGCCCAGACCATCATCACCAACGAAGTGAATGATATTGAAAAAATCGATGCCAAAGTGGTCTTTGAATCGGCCAATAAAGGGGACACCTTCTCAATTGAAATCCTGGAAGAAGCTGCGGGCCATCTTGGATTTGGCCTCTCCCAGATTATCAATATACTCAATCCGGAAATGATCATTTTTGGAGGGAAAATCGCTACAGTCAATGATTTTATCATCAATAATATTCGTGCGGCAGCATTGAAATACTCCATGACCCAGATTAATAAAAATATCAAATTTGTGGTTTCGGACCTCGGAACAATTGCCGGAGCCATGGGGGCTGCAATGCTGGAATTTCGTGAACTTTTTGAAGTGGAGCATTTGAACCCCAAAGCTTATGTCTGAAAAGAAATTAGGCAGCGGCTGTTAATCTTGATAACAGCCGCTGTTTTATTAAAAAGGAAGAGATCATGAGAAAAATTATTTTTTCTTTTTTTATGTTCATTTTTGTAATCGATTTACATGCTGGAAAAACAATGGATTGGGAAAACCCTGAAATTTTCAATATCAACAAAATTAAACCTCATGTCTGTGTTGTTCCCTTTGATCAGGAAAAGGATGCCCTTGATAAGAGCATTGAACAGTCACCCTATTATCAAAGTTTGAACGGTATCTGGAAATTTAACTGGGTTAAAAAACCGGCAGACCGGCCCCTGGATTTTTTTAAAAAGGAATATGATGTTTCCGATTGGAAAGATATTGAAGTGCCTTCAAACTGGGAACGAAAAGGCTATGGTATTCCGATCTACGTGAACCAGCCTTATGCGTTTTCACCCCATATGCGGCCAACGCCCCCTAATATACCTCATGACTGGAACCCTGTGGGCTCCTATCGTCGGAATTTCACAATTCCTGTAAATTGGAAAAACCGCCAGGTGATCATCCACTTTGGTGCTGTCAAATCCGCCATGTATCTCTGGATCAATGGAAACAAAGTGGGGTACAGCCAGGGCTCTAAAACACCGGCTGAATGGAATATCACTTCGTATCTTGAGGAAGGAGAAAACAGCGTATCGGTGGAAGTCTATCGCTGGTCAGATGGTTCCTACCTGGAATGCCAGGATTTCTGGCGTATCAGTGGTATTGAACGGGATGTTTATCTTTATTCCAAACCTGAGATATCTCTCAAAGATTATTTTATCCAGGGGACATTGGATGAGAATTATGTAAACGGGTTGTTTTCTCTGGATATGGAATTTTCAAAAAAAAGTGATAACCTGGTGATCAATGTAAAAATTTTGGATGGTAACAGACAACTCATCAAATTGAAAGAAAATGTTACTAGTGAACAAACTAAAATTACTACAAAACTACAAAATGTAAAAAAATGGTCTGCTGAAAAACCTCATCTGTATACTTTGGTCATGGAATTGGAACAAAATGGAAAGGTCCTGGAAGTGATGGCCCAAAAATTTGGTTTCAGAACTTCGCAAATCAAAGATGGCCAATTACTGGTCAACGGGCAACCTGTCCTGTTCAAAGGCGCCAATCGCCATGAACATGATGCTGTTCATGGTCACGTGATATCCAGGGAATCAATGCTGCATGATATTCAGTTGATGAAGGAACATAATTTTAACACTGTACGGACTGCCCATTATCCCAATGATCCTTACTGGTATGATCTCTGTGACCAATACGGAATTTATGTTATCGATGAAGCCAATATTGAATCCCATGGCATGGGCTATGGCGAAGAAAGCCTGGCAAAGGACCCGGAATGGTATGAAGCCCATCTGGATAGAATTCAGCGTATGGTGGAACGGGACAAAAACCATCCGTCGGTGATTATCTGGTCTCTCGGAAATGAAGCGGGAGATGGCGTCAACTTTATTCAGGCTGCGGCCTGGCTCAAGGGCCGTGATCTGACAAGACCGATTCATTATGAACGGGCCGGACTGGAAATACATACAGATATTTATTGCCCGATGTATCCGACGGTTGGCTATATTAGAGATTATGGCAGCAGACCTCAGGACCGTCCGCTGATTATGTGTGAATATGCCCATTCAATGGGCAATGCCATGGGCTCATTGCAGGACCACTGGAATGAAATCCGTCAATCAAAATACCTTCAGGGTGGCTCAATCTGGGATTGGGTGGACCAGGGATTTCAGGAAATTGACGATAAGGGAAATATTTATTTTACCTATGGCGGAGATTATGGTCCGGAAAATATTGGCAGCGATGGAAATTTCTGTTGTAATGGTTTGCTCTTTCCTGACCATAAACCTTCACCCAAAATCAATGAAGCCAAATATGTTTATCAAAATATACACACCCGCCCGGTAAATCTTGAGGATGGTCTGATCAGTATTTACAATGAATATTTTTTTCAGGACCTGAGCAACTTCAAAATGAAATGGGAAATTGATGAAAATGGCAAAATACTTCAAACCGGTCTGATTGAAAATCTGTCTGTTTCACCCCAGTCAAGGTCTGAGGTAATTATTCCTTTTCAAAAATTTACTAAAAAACCTGGTTGTGAATATTTTTTAAAGGTCTATTATTATCTTAAACAAGACGATGGGTTGCTGAAAAAGGACCATCTGGCAGCCTGGGACCCAATGGCGATGGATCATCCTAATAAAATTATTCCCTATGCAATGATTCCCCAAAAAGCGGCCGGTCCAATGGAATGTCAGGAGAATTCAGCAATAATCAGGGTGAGTGGCCATAATTTTGACCTGATTTTCGATAAACATGAAGGGAAAATTACAAAACTACAATATGATAAGAACGATATTGTTGTCAATAATTCAGGACCAGACCTCAATGCTTTTCGTGCTCCTGTTGATAATGATCATATTCGCGACAGCTGGTACAAAACCGGGCTACATGAAATGATATCCCGGGTACAGACTGTGGTTCTGGAAAACAAAAAGGATGTTGCAATTATTCGGTGTCAAAAAATCTATTTTGGAAACAACCTGCCACTGTTTGACTTATTAACCGAATATTCAATTTACAAAGAGGGAGTTGTTTTTGTTGACAATGAGATTATTCCAAGGTCCGGTCTACCGGAATTACCCAGGCTTGGCATGACCCTGGAACTGAATAAAAACCTGTCAACGGTTGATTGGTTTGGCCGTGGCCCCTGGGAGAATTACAATGATCGGGGAATGGGGGCGATGGTGGGACACTATCAACTCCAGGTGGCTGATTTTTTTGTTCCCTATGTTCGTCCTCAATCCATGGGAAACCGCGACCATGTGAGTTGGGTTGCTATGACAAACAACCACAAGGGAGTGGCTTTTGTTGCAGATCAGAAAATGGCGTTTACAGCCTTGAATTATACGGAAAATCAGTTGGATGCCGCTGACCATCTCAATGAGTTACCCGAGAGTGACAAGATTTTTCTATCCCTGGATTATCAACAGCGTGGGCTGGGCAATGCCAGTTGTGGTCCCGGTGTCCTGCCTCAATATATTCTGGAGCCTAAACCGGTAAATTTTGCTTTTTCTATACGGCCTGTTCAAAATCTGGAAAAGATTGATGAAATCGTTTTGGGTAAATTCAAATTACCGGCACCTAAAATAGATATGGATGATCAGGGAATGGTCCATATTCGCAAACAAAATCAGTATGGGACGATTTTTTATACCGTCGATGGCACTCGTCCAACCCCTGCATCACGGAAATACATACAGCCGTTGAGAATAGACGATAATACCCAGATAAAAGCATTGGTTGCGGATGAAGTTTTTAAAACCAGCAGTATAGCCGAGGCCTTTTTTTATAAACCGATTCAAGCGATTGATGTGGACAAGAAAACATGGAAAATTGTTTCTTCGGATTCCCATGAACCCGGTGAAGAGGCTGGTAAAATAATTGACGGAAATCCCCATACCCTTTGGCACACTGAATGGAGTCAGAAAACCAAAAAACACCCTCATGAAGTTGTCATGGACCTGGGCGAAGAATACATCATTGCCGGATTAAAATTACTTCCACGTCAGGATGGCGGTACCAATGGTGCCATTAAAGATTTTGAAATATTCATCAGCCAGGATGGTTTGTCCTGGAAAAGTGTGAAAAAAGACACCCTGGAATTTCCGACCAAACTGAATATTGTCCGGTTTGACAGAGAAGAGAAAAGTCGCTTTATTAAATTGGTCGCCTATTCCTCATTTAGTGGGCCCTGGACATCTCTGGCCGAATTTGATATTATGGCTACAGGCCGAGCAGAGCAGTAATCCGGTGTTTTCGGATTTGAATAAACATAGGTTTAACCTTCATATAAATTTAAAAATATTATAGAGAATTTATCGTTACCTGAACCAGAAAAGCCGATATTGCCTTAATCAGTATCGGCCCTTCTGGTTCTTATTATTTTTGAAGCGTGCAAAAATTAATATATACTAAGATCTTCATGGATGTCTGAAAGGGTGAACCGGAAATATTGTCCTTTAACATCAATCCCTATATAACATCCTGTAAAATAAAAAATGGATCATTTGAGTCGTCTTCATCAGGAAGTCCCAAAAGTAAATAACTTGAGTTCGATGTAAAATAATTGCTCATTTAGCAAAGCAAATTTTGAGGTATTGGTAACAGAAATCCACCTGCTTGACAGATTAAAATCAAGCAGGTGAATTGAAGGAAAGAAGGAGACGGTTATGAGTTGAAAAATTTAAGTTTATTTTTGAAGGACCATTTTTCGGGTGATAGATTGCTTATGGTCGGTCAATTGATAAAAATAAATACCACTGGGCAAATCGGAAGCATTCCATGATATCGTATGCTTTCCGGGAGAATAAACCTTATTGGTGAGGGTTGTGATCTTTCTTCCCAGGAGATTATAAATTTCCAGTTTTACTGATGCTTTGCGGGATATATAAAAGGAAATATGGGTTGCCGGATTAAAGGGATTGGGATAATTCTGGTCCAGTCTGAATTCTGACACTGTGGTGATGGTAGGGTTTTCCATAGATGTCGTTGTTGGATTTTTTTGTAAAATGTTGATTTCAGCGCAGGAGGTCCATTCGTTGCCGTTGACTTCTGAAAGGGCGACTAATTTAATAAGATTACCCATTTCAGGTTCAAACAACACTGTTTGTCTTTCCGTTGAATTGGGCCAGATTCCGGTAGCCACAGGCTCACCCCAATCCGAGGCATCAACAGATAGATAAATTTCAAATTGCCCGATTCTGCCATTTTCACTATTTTGACGCGGCAGGTATTCAAATCCGGAGATCCAATAACTTTGGTCAAAACGCAGTTGGATTTCGTGTGGGTGAGTTGGGGTGGTATCGGACCACTCCGTATGCCAAATTGTACTTTGGTCACCATCGATAACATTAACAGCGGACCCATCTTCGCCGGTAGTCTCTTCACTGTCCACAAAATAAACGGTCATAGCTGACTGGGCAATCAAAACATTCTCAGGAATATCCATCGTTTCGCCGGGCATGCGCACGGAAATATATTTAATGTCACCGCCCTGTATGGGGAGGTTTGAATGCCGGGCTGTATAGACCACATCACCGGTTTGGGATTTTGCATAATCCACTACCGATACTGAATATATGGTACCGATTCCCGTCGTGAATCGTTTAGTGGCGGCTTTGAGATAAAAATCATAGGGATGTGAAACATCCATATTTTCCATGAGGTCTGTGAGATCGAAACAAAATTCCATGGGCTCTTCATGCATTTTACCGTCGGCCCATTTGCCCAGCATGGGCACTTCTCCATTGCCTGCGTAATTAAAATGATGGCAATCCATGGTTTTCATGGGTAAGGAGGCCAAGGTATCCGTTGATATGCCGATTCTTAATTTCAAATCGCAGCGTTTATTGTAATCCATTTTAATCTTCATGATTTTTTTAGGTGTGTAATTTTTACGAATGTAATAGAATTCTGCTGCCATGTTATTGATTTTCAGGAGACGATAGGGGACATAAACCGTACCATTGTTTTCCCAACTGTCACCCCAGGAATTCAGCATAATCAGGGCGCCCTGCTCCCAATCGGCCATATCCACTTTACCATCACCGGTTATGTCAATATCATTGGTAATTTTTCCGTCATTATTGAAATCATAGGCCACGCTGTCATCATAGCCACTCCAGGTCGTGCCATGATCAACCTGCGGTCCCCAGGACTTCACAATGCTTTTGCCAGATTCAACCATTCCGGCAGGAATAGAAACAATATTCATACCTGATGTCGCGACACCGGCGCCGGCTACACCCCCTTCCTGGAAATCAGTATCGCCATGATGGTCATACATCCAGGATTTGAGGACTGTCAGGTTCTCCGGCGTCGTTAGATTGATAAAAGCGTTCTTTTCCAATCGATTGTTTAAAGCATTTTCCCAGCGGTTGTAACCATTCATCCAGCCGTAGTCTGGCGCTTCAGTTAAATCGGGCCAGCCGACATTCTGCCCGCCGTATTTGGTGGAAAAAGTGTTACCATTATAGTAAAAAGCACTTGGAATACCATTGAATATCGCCATTTCCTCTTTGCTGGAATTTTGGCCGGTAAGCAGCCATGTAAAATGGGATGGATATTGGTTTATTAAACTGGTGCCTGTTACATTCCGGTAATTATTGATTTCATAACCGAACATGTAGCAAATCCTGGAGGCGGAACCGCAGGAACCACCAGCCTGGTTGAAAACCGGACGCATATATCTTGAAAAGGAATAGTCAATTTTAGAAGGCAGAGCTGTAACTTTGGCCAGGACATCCTGAATTTTTTCATCACTCATCATGGGCGGGTTCTCATCAGGAACATAATAATCCAGATACCTGGGTTCGCTATCTGGGTCAGGATTCATATTGGTGAATTTTTTTGTGTTATTTGCAAAAAGGCTTATTGTAATTAATAATAATATACACAGTGTTTTCAATGGTCTCATTCTCTCTCTCCTCCCTTTGAGAAATTTCATATTGAAATATAGCGGATTTATAATTAATAACAAATTTTTTTTATTATACAAATTTATTTAATATTTTTTAAAAATTAGGGGCTGGATTGTATTGAAGTGTTTATCAAAGTAACCTTTTATTATAATAAATCAACAAAGGTTTTGGGTTCCTATTGCCTTCAGACCCGTGGCTAATTAATATTCTTGGCTATTTTGCTGAAAATATATTGGATGGAATAATGGCGTCAGCATGCAAGTCGGTGTTCGAGCAAGCCAGTGGGTTTTCACCGACATTTTAGATATGGAAATTGCTTTTTTGAGGTTTTGCCTGAAAAAGCAAATTTTTACTGATTTTCAGAAGGATTCCGCAGGTTTTTTCTAAGATTTTTATCGATTGTCAATCCTTTCATTCATTGGAATATATTTTTTTCAATTTTCACATCCTATCAGACAGAATCATCCTGCATCAAATTCCTACGGGTATTTTGGATTGATGGACTGTTCCCGCGATGTTAGTGATCTGTGGTATCAAATCTGTGAGTGGCGGTGCTCTTCTTCGTCTGGTGGTCCTGACGAGTGCCATACACCGGCCACAGGTGGG
>JAFGTP010000029.1 GCA_016934035.1 Fidelibacterota bacterium | reverse complement strand
GATGCATCAGTAGGTTCCATCACGTAGTAGTAACGTGATCCTGCACGGTCGCCTGCATAGAGATAGGTTCTGGCGCTTTCGCCCGTTGTGTAAACCGAACCGGTCAGTCGGAATCTGAAGTCATCATTGATTTGCTTGTCGTAACCCAGCTTACCAACAAATGATGCCTTGGTAGTTCCTGGGCTGGTTACCGATTGGTTTAATTTCCCATTGGTCAGACCAACCATTCCGATGAATCCGTTGTCGCGATAATAGACTTCTCCACCCACCTCTGTGGTAAAGGCATCCATAATAAGGTTGCCCACAAACGGGTTGTAAATGGCTCTGGCATTATCGGTTCTGCGAAAATGGGCATCACCGTAATTGTTTTCCATGTGACCAATTTTGATGGTGACTTTGTTCATCAGGTCGGCCATGAATCCTTCCCGGATAAAATCCAGCTTGTCAATCTGGAAATATCCGCCTTTGACGTAAGGTTCCGGGTGGTGACGTGAAGATAAATAAGTCCGAAGGTGCATTTTTACCCCATCGTAAAGGTGTACATCCAGGTCAAGGTTGGCAGTGGCCAAATTGAAATTATCACCAATTTCAATTAGTTCAACACTTCCGGAATTCTCATGATTTATCGCCTGAAACTGTATGGTGGAGGCTCCTCCAATTCGGACATCCACGCCATCGAAATTGTCGACAGTATCTTTGGGAGCTTCAAAATCATTGATTCCCCGCTGATCCGGGAGTCTGAAATTCTTATAATCTCTGTTGTTTTGGGCATTAGTGGTAATTCCCATTACCAAAAAGACCATTAATAAAAGATATTGAATTTTCATATTCACGTTAATTTATTGATTTGTAATGCAAAAACTTTTGATAAATTTTATTTGAGACTGATGTTGAAATTTACTTTCACCTCGTCTCCTGCTTTAACTGTTCCAAACATGGCGGTGGGGGGATCCATTTTATAATCACTCATCGTGATTGGCAGAATTCCCTTTACCAGTAATGTTCCATTGCTTTGGGGTGTCACGTTTACCGGGATGGTAACTAACTTTGATTGCCCGGCAATTTTTAGGTTGCCTTTTATTCGGAGTGATTTTTCTCCTCCTGCAGGAATGGTTACCGTCTCAGATTGGCGAAAACTGATTTCCGGAGCTTTTTTCGCGTTTAATGCTTCATGAGCCTTTTTGTCCATCAACGAGTTGTCGCTCGACAGATTATTGGCATTGGCTGTGAAAACAGCACTCTCCAATACCATAGAACCATCATCTTGTTGGTTCAATTTGGTTGAAGCGTTGAAACCCGACAAAATCATCTCCCAGTCGTGCAAAGAAGAAGTGCCTGAAACAACTACGGAATTGTTGGTTCCCGTGAGGCTCAGACTTTGGGCTTTAATTGCTGTAGTGCTGGCAATTGTCAACGCAATTAGCAGCACCGTCTGTAATGCATATTTGACCATAGTTTAAATTTAGAATATTAATCCTATCACAAAGATAGTATAAAAAAATAAAACAATAAATACATTGAAGTCTTTTTTAGTTATTTCCTGATTTTACAGACAGAGATTGCTTTCCCGCATAGTCTGGATTTGCAATAACCAGTCATGCTGAAGTTTTTATGAGACAAGGCTGTTTTTATTCCATTTTCCTGTTTTTGCACGCCACGCGGTCAAAAGACAGGGGATGGGTGAGGTTTCAAATAGCTCCGGGCTAAAATTAAACCGACCTTCAGACTGTATGAATTTTGAATAATTTGTAGTGTTTACTACATTCCCAGCGGAATCATTTCCATGAGGGGTTGAAGAATGTTTGACGTTTGGCGCAGGTGGATGGGGGGAATCACCACTTTAAGTGCCAGAGGTAAAATTTCGATGTCCACTTTTCTGCCTAAATGAACAGGTTCTCCATCTACGTGTCCGAGTAAGGGGAGTGGGTGGTTGATTTTGATTTTCCTGGCTTTTACAATTTTGTCGTATTTGCTTTTATCAATGGATTGATCGACAAGGCTGATAAGCAATGCAGGGGCGGTATATTTTGGAAAATCCTTGATTAGGCAAACATCAATTAATCCATCGTCGATACGTGCCTGCGGGGCAATGTGGAAATTGTTCCCATATTGGCTGGAATTGGCAAAACTGATGAGAAATGCATCTATTTCAACAGCTTCTCCGTCAATTTCAATTTGATAATGATCCGACTTGTATTTTGGGAACTCTTTTGAGATAAGCTGCATATATGCCAGGGGGCCCCGTCTTTTCTTTGTGGCAAATTGATGACTGATGAAAGCGTCAAATCCTACACCTGCAACGTTAAGAGAGTAATAGTCGTTTACTTTTATGGCATCAATGGATTTTATATTGCCATGATTGATGACATCAAGTGATTTGTTTACTTTAAAAGGCATTTGCAAAAACCGTGCAAGTCCATTGCCCGAGCCTGTTGGGAGGATTCCCAGGGCAGTTTCGGAATAAAGCAGCCCACGGCCAACTTCGTTAACGGTTCCGTCTCCACCAACCGCCACAACGATATCAAATTTTCCGGCAGCATCTTTGCTTAATTCAAAAGCATGGTTCGGATATTCAGAAAAAACAATTTCAATCTCCAGTCGTGAGGTGTCTGTCTCATTCTGAATCAGCTTTGCAATGTCTTTCTGGCGTCCAATGCCGGAAGCCGGATTAATGATATATAAAGCCTTTTTTTTCATTGAATACCTGTTGGTTTTGCGGGGACAAATTTACATATATATTTTTGAAAATACTATTTACCAATAATCCGCAATATTTATTGTTGTAAATTGCTTAAAAGTATAAATTTTTATCGGGTTGGGATTCTTTCTTTTCCCTTACCCGTGATTATTGAATTATGGGATATTTTTATTTTCTTTGATAAAAAAAACAACAACGTGGAAACATTACTTCAATTAGACCAGGAACTTCTGTTATACTTTAACTCCTTTACTTCGCCATTATTCGATAATATTTTTTGGCTGATAACCAGTAAAAGCATCTGGATTCCGATGTATGCAATGTTGTTGTATGCCATTTTTAAAAGTCAGGGTATCAAAGGTTTTATTACGCTTCTTTTTATTGGGCTGATGGTCCTTTTATGTGATCAGATTTCTACCAATGTATTTAAAGAAGGTTTTGAGCGTTTTCGCCCATCTCATGAGCCTGCACTTGAGGGACTGGTGGACTTAATAAATGGTAAGAAAGGAGGAAAATTTGGGTTTGTATCTTCTCATGCCACTAATTCTTTTGGTTTGGCCGTGTTTTCCTTGTTGCTGTTTCGTTTCAACTGGTACACATTATTTATTCTTTTTTGGGCGACCTTAAACAGCTATTCACGGATTTATATGGGCGTTCATTACCCCGGAGATATTCTGGGTGGATTGCTTCTAGGTTCCCTGATAGCATGGTTCGTGTATTGGTTGTATAAGAAGGTTGCTTCCCGTTTTTTGCTGGCACAGGATAATGGTTTTCCTTCAGGCGGCCAAAGGGAGTTTGCATTGTCTCCGGTTAGGCTGGTGATTTTTACCGGTGTGCTCACTATTATTGTTATTTTTCTTTCTGCAAATATTATTTTGCCTTTGACGTAGGAATAAACTTTTTTCTTTTTTCTGATCTGAAATAGATTGATATTGAGGTTTTATTGACAAATTCATAAAGAGGTGGAGTATAATTTTTGTTAAAACCTAGATTTTTGATGTTAAATTAATTTTAAACCTATCTTTTTTTTCTTATTTTTATATCACATCAATATCAATAACCTCTTTAAATATTTCAGTTATGAGCACAACAATAACATTCAATCAGCTCAGGAAGATTAAGGATAGTCTGCCTGAAGGAAGTATGCGAAGCATTGCCGACTCGTTGAACCTCGACGTAGATACTGTAAGGAATTATTTTGGAGGGGCCAACTACGATCGGGGAAAGAGTATCGGAATTCACCTGGAACAAGGCCCTGATGGAGGAGTAGTAGAATTGGACGATACCACCATTTTGGATATGGCCAGGGAAATAATCGAGGGGAAAAGAGAAGTGCATATGAGTAACTGATTGAAGAGCTGCCTTGCCTGAGAAGGTGAGGTTTTATTATGATACTATGTGGAACCAGGGGGTGTTTTCAGAAAATTTGAGAACACCCTCTTTTTATAATTATTCATCATTGACCGGAGAATCTTCTTTCAAAAATAATCAGGAGCATGGCGCCTTGATGTTCAACCCTGTCACCAGCGGGGACAAATTGGGATGAAATGCCTGCCTGCTTCACCGGGTCAAAAATTATGACTAATAATCTGATGCGGAAATTCACCAACCTGCTTTTTACTCCTGAAAGTTTCATCTTCTTTATTTCTCTGGCTGTTGTTCATGGTGCCTCTTTTCAGGCAATGGATATGATTACGGCTGCTGATAATCCTGATAGTATAACCTATCTGGGAATTGCCGAACTGGACTTTAATCAATCGGAGATACGACGTTATCGGGTCATTATTCCTTTTTTGGCCGGGTTTATCAATTTTATTTTTGGAAATCTGTTTGATGCATTGGCTCCCTGGACTTTTAAGGGCGATTTTTCGTTATCCATCAGTTTTTTAATTGTAAATAATTTGCTGATGGCCCTGACAGGAGTATTTGTTTTTAAATATGTTTATTTTCATACACGACATTTTCTGTCTTCGACTTTGGGGCTTATTAGTTTTCTAACGTGCCGATGGACAGGTATTCTGGCAGGAACACCTTTGGTGGATAGTCTTTTCATTTTTATTTTGGTTTTGGTTTTACTGGGGCTGAAAACAAATAATCGGCAAATGCTGATTTTCTCTATATTTTTGGGTCCCTGGGCCAAAGAGTCCTTAATTTTTATTGCTCCAATAATATTTTTTTACGCCCCCATTAAAAAAACCAGAATGGCTCTCTTATTTCTTATTTCAGGAATTTTGGTCTTTTCGGGACGGTTCATCATAGATTCTTTGAGTGATACTCCACCACTTCTTGCTTTGGGAAAGGATTTCAGGCATTTGACTTATATTTTATCAGGATTTAAAAGGCTTTTCTCGTTTCATGGACTTTATGAAGTTTTTTCGGTTACCGGCTTTTGGGTTTTATTGATTGTGCCGGCAGCATTGAACAGGAAGGTGAAGTCTTATCTGACGGATTTTAAAGGATATGAATGGTGGTTTTTGGTTTCAGTGGTTTTTCAGGCCTTGATTTCCGTTGAAATTGCCCGGATGCTTTTTATGCTTACCCCGGTTCTGGCTGTTCTTTGGGCAAAAGTTTTTAAAGATTTTCTGGAGCATCCTAAATTGGATAATTTTTTCAAACCTGCCGTAAAAGATAATTTCTGACGGACTATCTATATATTAAACCGGATGACGAAGAAACTCTCAATTTTAATTCCTGCCTATAATGAAGCGGGAACTATTCAGAAAATTTTGGAACGTATCGAAGCGATAGAATTCAATTATCCCATTGAATACGGGATTGTTGTTATCGATGATGCGTCCACTGATGATACCTTGAATGAAGTGGAAGCATTTAGGATGAAGTTTACTTAGGTAAACCTGGTCGTATTAAATCAACCTGAAAATAGAGGTAAGGGTGCTGCAATCAGAAGGGGTGTTGAGTATTGCGATTGTGATTATATAATTATTCAGGATGCTGGTCTTGAATATGATCCGCGTGAATATAATGATTTGCTGAAACCATTGGAGGAGGGGGTTGCAGATGTGGTTTATGGTTCGCGTTTTATTGGCAAAAATCCGCATCGAATTCTTTTTTTCTGGCACTCCGTCGGCAACAAGTTTCTG
>JAFGTP010000028.1 GCA_016934035.1 Fidelibacterota bacterium | reverse complement strand
CAGCCATTCCCACTTCGAACCAGATTCTTCACCGGAGTACCGGTTCAGAATGACAGCGACAGGGAACAATCCAATCCTTAGCATTACAAAAAACCCTTCACCGGGACACCCACCTTCCCTCACTGTCATTCCCGCCCTCTTTCCTGTCATTCTGAACGAGCGGCAGCGAGTGAAGAATCTCCACACCCATCACCTCAATCCCTTTAAACCCTAACCAGGCGTTCCCGCTTCGAACCAGATTCTTCACCGGAGTACCGGTTCAGAATGACGACGACAGGGAACAATTCAAATCCCACACACAACATCCATCACCCAACCACACACCCTCCACACTGTCACTCTAAGCGACTGAAACGAGTAAAGAACCTCCACAACCACCGTCATCCCCCCTTTTGTCATTCTGAGCAAATGAAGCAAGTGAAAAATCTCTACACACCCCAACCAGCCATTCCCACTTCGAACCAGATTCTTCACCGGAGTACCGGTTCAGGATGACAGCGACAGGGGACTATCCAGGTCCGGCACACAAAAAGCCCTTCACCGAGACACCCACCTTCCCACACCGTCATTCTGAACGAGCACAGCGAGTGAAGAATCTCCAAATCTGCGTTAACAATGGTTTTGCACAATTTTGATACACTGAATAAAAATCATACATCCGTTGCTGACCGTTGCAAAAAGATATAAACTAAATTAAAAATAAACCTATTTATTCTATTCCAATTTTAAACAAAATTAATATTTCCGATATAAAAATAGTTTTTTAATCAAAAATATTTTTTATATATTCATAAACAGCAACTTAAGTGAATGATACAAAATGAGATAGAAAATAAATCGGCATAAGCCTTGCATTTATGCCCTTTTGAAAAATTAGCTGACTGAAACTTTATATTGGTTGATTTTTTTTATATATTAAGAGAATAAATAGAGGACAAACAAATGGGTAGAATGAGTTTGATAATAGTAATGGGTTTCATAATAATTGCAGGGATCACCTTTGTGACCCTCAATGAAACTGATTTGCGGTCCACAGACAATACCGTGGGTAATGCCTTCGCTCTGGAACGAAATTTTTCAGCCCGTGATATCATATCCTATGCCATTCAACATAAAGTCATGTTTGACGCATCCTACAACACACCGGATTCCAGTTGGATGAATTGCCTGGCCAATGTTGAGATGGAAGATTTAAACGGGTCCGATGATTTTCCCTTTGATTCCTTAAAGTTCACAGCCACAGCCGTAGTCGATGGTATTCAGAAACAAATTGAAGCCATTGTACTGTGCAAAGACCAGGCTCTTCCGGTTATGTACAGTCCTCTGGTAATCCATGCAAACCAGGCCGGCGTCAGGCTTCAGGGGCCTTCCTATATCAATGGTGCGGATGTCAATATGGATGGCTCTGCCGGCACCGAAGATGATAAATACGCAATTACCCTGACTAAAGCCGACAGCACGGCACTTATTGCCGATTTGGGCGACGACACCACGAAAGTTTTCGGTGAAGGCGGCTTTCCAAGTCTGGACAAAAATGTTTCCTATCATGAAGATATCGCCAAATATGTTGACCTCTACGGGACTATGGCTGATACGACGATTAATACCGGCATTCTGCCTGGCGGAATTTACGGCAGCGAAGCCAATCCTGTCATTGTCTATGCAACCGGCACAACAATCATGTCCGGTGACGTAACCGGCACCGGTGTACTAGCCATTGACGGGTCATTTTCCACCACCGATTCATCAACACTTACCTGGTATGGACTGGTCATCTGCTCAGCCGATGTGGACAGCAATAATACCAATCTTTATTTTGCTGATTCCAGTTCAGTTTACGGCACCGTCATTGTCGGCGCCCCAACCAAGGGTGGTGTCAACCTGAAAGGTGAACGCGTCACCTTCACTATTGAAGACAATGAAGTCATTCCGGGACAGGATTTTAATGTGGCGGTCCACGTACTGGGTTCAGAATTGAGTGGTTCCGGCGGACGTAAAGACGCCCAGTGTGAAGTCAAGGTGTTTGTCGGCGGGTCTGTGGTCAAGACCTGGTCCGATGTCCGCTATTCAGACGGTGATGCTTATGTCGATGGCAAATGGCAGCCGCCACTGAGTTCCTTTTATTGGACTGACCCGACAGTGTACGAAGCCGGCACGCCGGTCACTATCCAGGTCCGGTTTTATTCCACCGACTATTATTCCGGTATCAATAGAACCATCTCATCAACAACCAATTCAGATCACCTGCATACCAAGCGCAACGGTGATGATAAACCGGGAATGGCTGGTTCCTCCGGCCAGAGCGATGTGGAATCCTTTTTGGAGGGCTATATCACCGACGGTGTAATCACCATCACCGACAATCAGGCCATTTTCCTCTTTGACTACAATGACATCAGCAATCCATTTCCTTATGATGACTATTGGGATTTCCGCGAAGCCCATGACGACCATTGGGACCCCTATTACTATGATGTCAATCCTGAATATGAAGATTATGTGGCGCTTTATGGAGACCCTAATGAATACTATTCCAATTACAACGATTTCCTCAATTCCTGGATCGATGACGGCATCAGCCCCGATACCCGGATTTCTGAACACAATGTTGAATATGAAGATTACGAAGAAGCTATAGAGGAATGGTATGATGAATACGATACCCGTGATTTTCAGGACGCTGTAGTGCTGGCCGACCTCTCCGTTCCGGAGGATGAAGAAGATTCACTTATTGTAACCATAGATTCAACTTCTCATGACAAAACTGTCAAATTACAAAACAGTGAAGAAGCTAATGAAATTGTCAAAAATATGATCAGAAGCCGGGTGGGAGCAGCCAGGACAATTGTCAAAGTTGACTGGTGGGACAAAGGCGAAGCAAAAATTGAAGGTGATAATTATTAAACAAGAAAATGGAATGAATTAGATTATTAAAATAGAAAAAATAAAACATCAATATAATAAATATCATTAGATTTTTCTTGAAAGCTGTTTCATGTCTCACTATATTAGAACACATTACGACAAGGAACCGTTGATTAAAATGGTTAAGGAGGGACAATCGTGAAGTCTGGGGCACAAAGAATATTATTTTTTGTTTTAATCTGCTTTTTTGCATCAAATACATTTTCTGCTAACCGCTCTAATGTAGGAATCAGGTTTGAGATTGAAGGTACCGCTGAACGGGTCGACAAAACAGCTCAGACAAGATCAACTATTACCTATTTTCTGCGAACCAAAGACGACCGATTAATTCAAATCCACACTCCCTACGAAAGCCCGAAAATGGGCGAAGAATACAAAGTCGCCGGCCTTCTTTACAGCGATTATTCCAGAGGCACAACTTTTATTGCAGAAAAATCCAGACAGATTATCAACAATGACCCTAAATATCAACCCATTGATGGAAAAATATTCAGTGAAATCAACCAGATTGATCAAAATATTATAAAATTAATTCGTGAAGTGGATACTTATAAAAAAGAATTTGTTGAAGTATCCGGAACCGTGATCAAACATTACCATCAGTCCAACTGGTATCAGATCAAAGGAAAATACGGGACCACCCTGGATATTCAGGGATACGGAGAAGTACCGGTTGTCAATTCCGAAATTCAACGGGTGGGTGTGGTGTATATTGATGCCTCCGGCGCCCCTTTTCTCAGCGAATTACCCAAAATTGATATTATCAATGATAAAATCCTGCGGGATGAAGGTAAGTCCGGTAACTCCGCCATGCTGATTATCCTGGGTTTTGTTTTCATTCTCGGAGTCACCATCGCCCTGACCACCTATTATAAAAAATTGCGGAACCAGGAACCGGAAATATTGATGAGTGCCATGGACAATCCCATAAAATATGAAGATATCAATGATACCCTAATCTTATCGACACCTTCCAAGACCGCCAAGATTCTGCCCGGCAGAATTACTATCATTTCCGAAGCCCATGACAAAGGTGAATCTTTTCCCATTAGCGGTACACCGGTTCATGATGGTTTTACAGCGACCATCGGTAAATCAGAAAAATGCGATATCACTATCGCAAACAGGGAAGAATACAGTACCGTTTCACGGGAGCATGCCGTCTTTATTTACCGAGACAATAAAATGTGGCTGCAGAATCTGAGTAAAACCAATCCCACCATTGTCAACGGAAACCAGTTGACCGATGAAATCATTCCCCTCAAAGATGGCGACCGGATAAAAATGGGGCTTTTGGAACTTTTATTTGAAACCTTTGCATAAGTTCAACCGGGACCATCATGTATTTATCTGAAAGTACCATAACAGGCCGAAGACAAGAAAACCAGGATTCAATCTATATCAAACAAAATAACTATGCTTTTGTCATGGCTGTCGCCGATGGCATGGGTGGTCATACCGGCGGAAAAGTTGCCAGCCGGACTGTTATCGCGATTGTCAAAAGAGAATTCAGGGAGTTCAGCGCCGATCCTTCTTATGATAAAATCAAAATTTATCTCAAGACTATTATTGAAAAATCTCAGAATGAAATCAAAAATATCAGCGTCACCAATCCTAAACTCAAAAGTCTGGGAACAACCCTGACCATTGTACTGGGATATTATTCCAGATATGCTGTCGGCAATATCGGTGACAGCCGTACCTATCTGATTGATGACGATGGTGTTCGACAAATTACCCAGGACCATACCTTTCTCAACCAGTTTATCAAACAAAACCCCGGCAAATCCATCAATAAAGAAAGTGCCAATAAATATGGCAAACTCCTGACGAAATGTATTGACGGTAATGGCGATGAGGGGGACATTTTTCCAGAAAATGACTTGTTCAGGCTCAATGCTTCTGAAATATTACTTTCCTGCTCTGACGGAATGATTGTTGAAAACGGCATGCCGGCAGAAGAATATATCAGAAAAATCATCGAAGAATCCAAAAATATAGAAAAAGCAAAAGATTACCTGATCAAATATGCTTACGACAAAGGATCCAGGGACAATATTTCTGTGGCCATTGCATCAAAAAGTTATAAACCGACCTATAAAACGATGCTGGACCAGTATGTTCCCGTGCTTTCATTTTTCATCAGCAGTATCGTCAGTTTAATTATTTTTATCTATTTTATCGTTCACTTACTCATCCATGTTTTGCCCAATAATCAAAAGGATACGGAGAATGAGGGCGTTGCGGTTTATGAACTAACCGAAAACAAAATGACTTAATTTTTTTATTTGAAGATTTTTAATTGGCTGAAAAACTAAAACTTATTAAAAAAGGCAGGAAATAATGACCCTTACTATCATTGCCGCATCATTATTTGCATTGACATTCATCGTCCTTATCATCGTGCTTGTGAAAAAACGGACTACCGATACAATTAATAATAAATACTCCAATCTCGTCAAATACTCTGAAGAAGGCGGCATGGCTATCATTTATAAATGTTTCAATAAAGAAACCAAGACTTGGTGCATTTTAAAGGTATTGAGACAAAAGCAGATCAACGACCGGGACGCCGTTGAAAGCCTTTTTCGCGAAGCGGATATTCTGATAAAAATCAAGGAAATGATTCCCGATGCCAATGTTCCCGAAGTGTATGACCGAGGCGAAATCCAGGATAAGTTTTCCAAACTGCCTTTTATCGAACTGGAATATATCAAGGGCAAAACATCCCTGGAAGATTATCTCAGAAAAAATGGCAAATTAAGTGTTGAAGAAGCCGATGAATTGATCGGAAAATTACTACCGGCCATCAAAGGCGCCCACAAACTCAAATTCATCCACCGGGATATAAAACCTTCCAATATATTATTACGCGACGGCAAAATCGATCAGCCGGTACTGATTGATTTTGGTATTGCCAAAGAAGAAGGCGGGAAAAAAACTGAAACCGGGTTGTTCCTGGCACCGAAATATATGGCCCCGGAACAGGCCGACCCCAACCGTCCTGATCTGACCATCTTTGTTGACAATTATATACTCGGTATTTTATGGTTTGAATTATTGACCGGCGATGTTCCCTTTACCGATAAGAACCCTCTGAAACTGGCCGAAATGCACCGGACCAAGGATATTCGGCCTTTTGTGCAGAATTCCGTTCCGGAAGAACGCCAGGAAATTATTTCCAAACTTCTGGAAAAAGAACCGGAAAACAGGCCCAATATTGACGAAGTTGCCAAACTTCTGAATGTTCCCATCGAAATAAAAAATAATATAGAGGATAGAAAACCACCGGTCAAAATCCCGCAAAAATCTAACAACCTGCTGATCCTTTTCCTCTTTATGCTGGTTGTTTTGTTGGGCGCCACTACATTTTATTTATACAAAACCGGTAAATTGGATGGTATCAAAAATGTTTCGCTGCTGAACGTCAATTTTAATTTTGAAAATCTGGATGATAAAATTTTCCCCATTGACCCTGTAAAAATCAATTCCGGGGAATTCCTGGAAGTCACCAAATTCAATCATCTGTTTGAAAAAATCAATGAAATTGAAATCGTACCCCAGGTCTGTGAAATCCTCAGCCGGAAGATCAACCAAAATGATCCCAACAGAATATTCTTTATCGTCGATCCATCTGATATGGAAATTATTGATAATTATTTTCATGTCCGCCAGGTTTTGGTCGTAGATTTGAGTAAAAATACAATTACCCTGGAAAAAAATTACAAAATGGCCCTTTTCTTCAAAAATGCAATCTTTGCCATCTCTAATAACATTATTCAGAAATGAGGAAAAAATGGCAAGAAAATTACTCCTTCTGGTTTTACTTTTTGTGACAACGCTTTCCGCTGAAAATGATATCTTTATCTATTCTGAAAATCCGATCACAAAATTAAAAATCTCCCTGAAAAAGGAAGAGGAAGGGTTCTATCGGGAATATTTTAAAACCAGGATCAATTATTACGGATACAATCTTCGCAAAGAGGAAAAAATAATACCTGAAAAATACACTCAGGAAATAAATCTGATCAGTATCGACCGCATTTTTAAACCCACCACCATGACCATAGATTCGATCAACCTGCAGATCCAACTGGAAAGCACCGACCTCTATGGCAGGGATTTTTACAAACTCGTTATCGATGAAGGGGATAAGATAAAATGCGAAATATACGAAGGCCCAAATATTCATAACGGTTTTATTGAAGTGGCCTCAAAAACCCCCAAAGATTTCAATCTTAGCGGTTCATTGAAAGTCATTTCTGTCAACATGATTCTGGATATTCTGCGTAATTATGTCTCGGCCCAAAACGATTGCTGGTCCATATCCGGCAGCAGTATCCTCAGCGACTTTTTTGAAACCATTGAAGCCGACAATCTTCCGGCAGAAGATTTTACCAACATAAAAATTGTCGATGTCGATAAAATCAATATCAAAAACCTGAAATTTCAGGCCATGAATAAGGCCATGGACAGAATGCAGGAAATTAAATTTGTTCAGAGAGATGAAAATTCTTTCGATGTTCCAAACATTAAATTTTACAACCTGACTTGCTGGTATGACAATAAAAAACAAAATATTGCTGAGTATTATACCCTGGCAGAATATCTGGACAGATCTGTTACCTTTAATTATGTTTTTGAAGGGAAAGCCGGGCAGTATACCAAGCCGGCGGGTAAAGTCGATGTCTATCTGCCCTACCCTGTTCGAAAAATTGAAAGCATGTCCTGCGATGTTGCCGGTAATACCAAAGCCGTCACATTGAAAGATAATCATACCATCAGTATTGATGAACCCATCGCAGTGGTCCTGGATTTAAACAGCACCCGCACCACCAACAAAAAGAACAAATTTGATTATCTTGATTTCGTCAAAAGGCTCTATGACGAAGCTGAAAATTCACAGGTCGGACTCTTCAAACTACTCTATGTTTTTCCCCGAGAAGCCACCTTTGAAAAATTCAATATCACTAAAGTTTACACCAAATTCAGAAACACAAAATTCAATACAGTGAATGCCGACAATGCGCCGGAATTCGTCGCATGGCGTCAGAACAATGAAAAAACCGCCATTGATCCGTTGACCATACCGGATGATTATTTCTGCATGGAACTCATCAAGGAAAAGTCCTTCTTCGATAAGGGTTTTTCCACCACACTGGTCAAAGAAAATATGGCCGACAGCAAATATGTTCAAAATTTTGAATATGTTCTCAAAAGACTGGAATCAGAGTCAGGATACAAATTTAAAAAAGTATATTATGTCAGTTATTTTCCGGTTTTGCCGATGTACAAAATTGAAGGCATCGAATATATCTCGTTTCTGGAAAATCAATCAAACTTCAACTTGTCAAACATTACTAATTAATTTTTCTTGGGGGTCATAACTTTGAAACAAATATTATTTATCCTCTCTATCATTTCAACCGTTCTCTTCGCTCAGTTGGAAGAAACGGGCTTTAACATCGTTTTAAACAACGAATTGCAAACCGCCGATTATGGGTTTCGTGAATTCAGACAGGATTTTCTGGTCGGCGACCGGTTTATCTGCATTGACAATTTTGACTACTGGGGCGAAGACCTTGATTTCAAATCCATCATGGAAATCAAAGAAATCCGGTCGGATTTCGTGACGGTCCAATCACCCGAAACCGGATTGACGATTACGATTAACTTTGAAAATTTTAAAATATTCCATGAAAGTTTCATTTCCGGCAATTGTCTGATGTTTTCCCGAAAATTCCCGGTCAAATTTTTCAAAGTCAAAACTGCAGTGGGCAGCGCCAATGAAATAACCTTTACTCAATCTCCCGTCGGAGAGTCCATCGGAAATGGCGAAGCCATGAACGTCCTATTTTATTATGCCTATAAAACCAAAGAATTGAACGGTGAAAAATATGTCCTTCTCGGCAAGACAAGACAATTTGATCCCGATGTATTTGAAGACCTGGATCGGATTATCGGCTGGGTAAAATTTAAAAACAAAGAGAACCGTTCCGAAAACATGGTCCTCTGGAACACCAATATTGGCATCAGACCCAAACGGTTTACCGACGATATGGAACCCCTCATCTCTAAAAAAGCCAATTCTGAAGTGATCACCCGGTATTACCAGACCAACATAACACCCCAGGAAACCTTTCTGCTGGTCTCCAAAGAAAATATCGATAACTACCGGGATCGTTTTATCAAAAAGAACGCCCAGGTCAACCGCTGGCTGCCAATGTACAGTTCCAATGACAACAAATTACCTGAATATATGGCCCGTATCGGCGTCATTGAAAATCTCGGTGTTATTCGTCGTGATATTGAAAATATTGTCACCATGAATGAAATACAAATCGCCCTGCTGCTGGATAATACAGCTTCCATGCGGCCTGTCTGGAAACACATTCATATCACCATTGAAGAGATTTTGAAAACCCTGACAACCAGTAAATTCATCAACGCTGCCGGGGATACCATTATGCCCAAAATAAAGCTATATAATTTTTGCGATGACATAAATCTCATCAACCGGGACAAATGGATTCGGACTATCGATGACGTGCGGGAATATGAACCGGTCATTCAAGCCATCAAACCCATCAACTCCAAATACTGGCGCCCCAATATTGCAGGGTCCCTGCGACAAGTGATCAGTGATCTCGGCGATAATCCGCTTTTCATCATCGTCATTGGTGATGGCGGTGATCATACCTATCGCAATGTCGGATTTCATGAAATTCCTGAATTTGTACAGTCCGCGTCAAAAAACCTGATTATTCTCAAAGGCGTAAAATATAACAGCGGCCTGCAAAGTGCCCAGTTTAAGGAAGTCCTCAACCAGTTTGATACCAATTTTGAAGTTATTTACGACGTCAGGGAACCCCAGGTAACAGAATCGGCTGCTCAGAAAATCGGCAAAGAAATCGGTACCCAGATTATCGATGAAACCGAAAATATCATTATTGATCTGAAAGACAAAATCCTCTCCGGCAAAGTAAACACAAATTATAAAACCCAATCGGCTTTTACCCTGAATTATATCAAATCCCTGACGAATATTATTCAAAGTTCCAGCGGCGGTACTTTCTTTGAAGAAGGCAACATCCTGCTCCGCTCCCGCTCCAATGAACTGCTGATCAACAAAGATGTTTTGGTCGAAAAAAGCAAACTGGCCACCCTCAAAAATGCCTGCCGTGATTACAACCATAATCGGACTCTGCCGCAACTGCAGATCGCCATGCGCCAGATTCTGGCCACTTTCTTTGAAATAGATTTTTGGGCTGTGGATATCAACTTTTTAAAAACCGTCAGACTTTCTGATTTTTGGGTGAGAGTTGTCGGAGACAAGGACATTGCCGAAAAAATCGCTCCCCGTCTCTTCCAGCAAAATCCCTCCTTTGAGCATATTTTTGATAACCTTGAAAAATATCAGGATGTTTTGACCAAAAATATTACCTATATCGAAAATAACATCACCTGGCATTTTAATCCGCCCAATCCTGGTAAATTCTCGATTCTGACCAATTCCGATGAAAATTTGGACATGGTCGAGGCCATTGTCGAACAATATTATTGGGTGGACGTCAGTGAACTTAATCTTTTTGAGGGGATAGAATTCGAACAATAATCCTTGGACTGCCATGTTAAAAGTACAACCTGATATCTTTAAAAGATTTTTTTTCAGAAAACAGGCTGATAATACGAGTGATAAATTTCTACCCATTATTTTTATCACCATTATTGCAGTATCAACAAGTATAATATCACTTTCAACTTTTGAATTATACGATTACAAAATCCGGATTGATCAATTCCTCAGCAATGAGTGGAACAAAATTTACGACCTGTACCTGGGGGATACAAACCGTCAAGATGTCGAAAAATACCTGGAAACCATGCAAGCCAGACAATATCTCGATTTCAAAATCGGCTTTCGAGAATATCCCAAAATGATCAGTATCAAATCCAAAGAAGGTTATATTGAAAACGTTCTGGCCTACGCCTTCTCTCCTGATTTTGAGACCATCATCACCAATCTTGATTTTGAACAATATCAGCAGGACGACGTGCTATTTCTGGATCCGGCGCTGATGAACAAACTTCATATTGCCGAAAATGATCTGGTCCTGATCAAAGTGGCCAATCTCGGTGGCCGGTATACTCAGGCCCTGCGGGTAAAACCCATTGAAAATCCCACCCGGATTAAATGTTTTTTCCTCGGCAATTATCTGGATTACGCCAGCAATTGCAAAATCCGGTTTTACTATGATAATTTTCCAAAAATGGTTGATTTTCTTTCACAAACACTGGTCAAAGAATACAACTTTCCGACACCCCTCAACTTTGGCTATCATGACAATCTCTTCGGCTCTCTTTGCAGCAATACCGATATCAGATCGGATTTTGTTCTGCCTCTCTCCTATTTTAAGGACCATTACGGCCTTGAATTCAAATCGCAATTCGAATTGACCTTTGAAAATGGCAGCCTTTATAACCAAAACATTGATATGGATTCCGCCCTGCTTCTGGACTATGAAAAATTTTTAAAATTAATCGAACAAAAAGGGAGCAAACTCAAATCCTATCAATTATTTAATAATTCTCCCGGACAGAAATTTTTTGTTGAGTTGGATATGCTCAATACCTTTAATTTTCAAAAAATGCGCAGACTGGAAACCCTGCTGGCCAGACAGGAAAGCATTTTTCAGTATTACCGGTCCTGCGATTCCCTGGCCATCATTTCCATCAATGATGCATTCAAACGGGAAAATACTTACCTCTATATGCATTATTCGAAACTGGACAGTATTGAGTTGTCCAAGGATATTCTGGACACCCTGAATTATAAGAATGTCCGCTGGGATACCGGAAAATGGAATTCCATTATCAATCTTAATGAGTCCCTGAAGCGGGGACAGAAGCATATCATGGTGCTGGTGCTGGTCAATTTGATCATCTTCCTGTTTTTTCTCAGCATTAAATTTTTATTACGCTTAAAACTCGAATTCCATACTATCGGCGTTCTGAAATGCTTTGGATATGCCGATGGCGACATTTACAAAGTTTATGTTCTCGGTTATGTGTTGCATGTAATCATCGGCCTGTTACTGGGACTATTTCCCTTTAGCCACATTATTGGCGTCATGGCTGGCTATGATATCGCTTTTATCAATGAGGCCCTCCTCAATACCATCTTATCGCCGGTGAACTTTATCACAGGATACGGACTGGTCCTGCTGCTGAGTACCATTCTGGCTGTTTCTATCAATCTGAATCGCCTGGTTAAACGCTCCAATATTTATGAATTAATCAAATATGAAGGCTGAAATGATTGAAATCCATTTTCCATTAGAAAAAAAATTCCAGGGTGGGGACAAAATTATCTATTCTGCAGACCAGAAAGCCTTAAAATTAAACAGCAATTACTTTTATTATTTCCAGGGAAAAAACGGCGTCGGAAAGACAACCTTACTGAACATTATCTCCTTGCTGACAGATTTTGAAGGCGGCGTTAAAATTGAAGACAATACCCTGTGCCTGAATAAAGACAAAAATGATAAATCCAATCATGAAAAAAGCAATATTCGGAAAAACCATTTCTCCTATGTTTTCCAGGATCCGCATATTATCAATATTTATACGATTCGGGAAAACCTGAAAATTGTCAACCCCCTGTTTGATTTTGATAAAGACATGTCCCTGATTTTTAAGAAAATAGACAACTTGAAGATCACTGCCAGCGAAAAACTCTACCTTCAGACAAAACTGACCAAATTGATCCATGAAAAAAATAACTCACCCTTTTACCTGTCCGGCGGTGAAAAACAATTATTGAGTTTTATACGGGCCATGATAAAACCCTCCAATATCATTTTTGCGGATGAACCCTGGGCCGCCATGGATAAACATTTAAAAGAATTTATCGAACAGGAACTCTATCAGTATCTCGATAATAAGGATATTTTTTCCGGGATCAGGAACCGCAACGATATTAACCATCTCCATAAAAAAAATACCGTGGTGGCCATCGCCCACATTTTTCATCATTCAACTGAGATATCAGCCATTGGCAACCATGATAAAAATTACAACTATAAAATTCATATAAAAAAAATCAATAGCGGGAAAAGCGACGATAATAGTCTGGAACTCATTCGCTTTAGCAATTGAAATGTGAGGAGGGGCAAATGTTTCAAAAGAATTCTTCCATACTTCTGGTTTTTATAATCCTGGCAGCAACACTTCAGGGTTCACCTTTGCCAAACTGGTCTGAAACAGTGATCAACGAATCACAAATGGAAAATAAAGGTGATATTTTTTCCCAGAAAGCCTTTGCGTTCATGCAATCCGGCGAATACCGAAGTTTTGTGACCAATACCGCTGTTGCTGATAAAACAGCTCTGTTGCAAGGTGATGTCCTGATTATCAATAACAGAACTTATCTCACACCGGAGTTTATTCCCTCCAATGTATCTTCGATTTCCAAATATGATATCATTAAAACCTACTCCCTTTTCAACGTAGTGTATTATATCGAGAAAATTGATCAGGATATCAATGCAATTCTCAATGATATTTCCGTTCCGCCTGTGTTACAAGCGGTTCAGGCGACGATACTGGCCTGTGTTTACAACAGGGAAATTATCCAAAAGGACAAATTTTCTCTTTATATATTCAACAATGAAGAATTAGCAAAAAATTTTAATTTCTATAAAGGCCAGCCGGTCGGTTCCACTGTCCTTGAGGAAATTGGTTCCGGAACAGGATTGCCGGAAACAAAACCCACTGTCATGTTCATCAGCGGTGAAGCAGACAATGTTGATGAAATCATAAACTATGGAATTGAAAACAAAATATTGATGATCACAGACCACCCGAAACTTCTGAAAAAAGGGGTGACCGTGGGTGTCGGCACCTACTCAGGTGATCTCAAATTATTATTGAACACTGCCGCCGTTCATGGTTCTGAATCCGCCTGGAATTCTGATAATATATTTTACAAAAAATTGTAAACCTGCCGGAAATATCTTAAAAAATTCTAATAAAAGCACCTGATATTCAAGGTGTCAGGATATTAAAGAACCCTTCCATCGGGCCTTGCCTTCAGGAAGGGTTTTAAGTTTGCTTTATTTCTGGTTTTCCTGTTGCTGGATTTTTGCCCAGGTATCACGAAGAGTAATTGTCCGATTAAAGATCAGATTATCATCGGTCGCATCCGGATCAGCTATAAAATAGCCAAGACGTTCGAACTGGATGAATTGGCCCGGTTTGAAATTCTTTAAGTCCGGTTCCAACTGACAATTTTCTACGATATCCAGTGAGTGTTCATGGATAAATTCTTTGTAATCTTTTTCCGGATCACTCAGCGGGTTTTCCACTTTGAATAATCGGTCATATTGACGGATGGTGGCTTGGACGGCATGATCACAGGAGACCCAGTGCAGGGTGGTCTTGACTTTGCGGCCATCCGGTGTGTTGCCTCCCCGGGTTTCCGGATCGTAAGTGCAATGAATTTCAAGGATTTCACCTTTTTCATCTTTGATGACATTGGTGCAGGTTACCAGATAGGCGTATCGCAGACGGACCTCACGACCGGGAGCCAATCGATAAAATTTCTTTGGTGGGTTCTCCATGAAATCATCTTTTTCAATATAAATTTCACGGCTGAAGGGCACCTGCCGGGTTCCTGCGCCTTCATCTTCAGGATTATTGACGGCCTCCATCATTTCCACCTGGCCTGCAGGATAATTGGTAATGACGACTTTGACCGGATTGAGCACGGCCATACGGCGTTCGGCGACCCTGTTGAGTTCTTCACGAACACAAAATTCCAGCAGAGCGACGTCAACGGTGCTTTCCCGTTTTGCCAGACCTATTCTGTCAGCAAAATCGCGAATGGCTGCTGCGGGAAATCCACGACGACGCATACCGGAAATCGTGGGCATTCTCGGATCATCCCAGCCCTTGACCAGCCCCAAACGCACCAATTCCAGCAATTTGCGTTTAGACATGACAGTGAAATTGAGATTGAGACGGGCAAATTCAATTTGCTGGGGCCGGTGGACACCCTCCAACTGATCCAGGAACCAGTCGTACAAAGGCCGGTGATCTTCGAATTCCAAGGTACACAGTGAATGGGTAATACCTTCTATGGAATCCTCCAGCCCGTGGGCCCAGTCATACATCGGGTAAACACACCATTGATCGCCGGTATTGTGATGGGTTGCATGGACAATTCGATACATGATGGGGTCCCGCATGTTCATATTGGGATGTGACATATCGATTTTAGCGCGTAGGGTTCTTGAACCATTGGGAAACTCACCCTTTTTCATTTTTTCAAACAGGATAAGGTTTTCTTCAACGCTTCTGTCTCTGAAAGGAGAGTTTTTTCCTTTTTCAGTCGGTGTACCACGATACTCTCGAATCTCATCAGGTGTCAGGTCGCAGACATAGGCTTTACCTTTTCGAATCATCTCTATTGCGAAGTCGTACATTTGCTGAAAATAATCCGAAGCCCAGTATAATCGGTCCCCCCAGTCAAATCCCAGCCAGTGGACATCTTCTTTAATAGATGTGACATATTCTTCTTCCTCTTTGGCGGGATTTGTGTCATCAAACCGGAGGTTGCATAGCCCTTTATATTTTTCGGCAGTATTGAAATTCAGGCAGATGGCTTTGGCATGGCCAATGTGAAGGTAACCATTGGGTTCAGGAGGAAAACGAGTATGGACGCGTCCGCCGTGTTTGCCATTTTTAAGATCTTCTTCAATGATCTGGTGGATGAAATTCAGATATTCCTTCTTTTCTGCTTCTGTTGTGTTCATATTTCTTCCTGTGTTATGTTCAATTCAATTTTGGATAATTTATAAAAATATGGGGAAGATAGAAAATGAAAAAGCGAAAAGCGCAAAGGGGTATACAGGAAACTGATATCCACAGAAAAAAATGTATAAAAAACAGTCAAAACACGATCCTGAATTTTTAAAAAACCAGCATATTTTGCAAAAAAAAAAAACGATAATTCATTGAATATGAGTTAATTATAAAATATATTTTTTTTCTTGACTCTTTTCATTGCATGCCGTAATGTAAAAGAGGATTTAGGCACGGAATTTCAAATTGACTAATAATCAGGGAACTTGCATGAAATTGCTAAGTAATGGAATAATTTTAATTGTTTTGATATTGTCCGGAATTGGAAAAATAATTGATCCTCTTCCTGCTATCCAACTGATGGAGAAACTTCCTCTCATTCCAAATATTCTGATATTGCCTATTGCATCCATATTACCGGCACTGGAACTTTCTCTTGCTCTGGGAATTTTACTCAGGTATAAAAAATTTATAATTTATTCAGTTAACTTATTATTATTTCTAAGTTTTTTTATACTAAGTATTTATGGCACAATTTTGAAAATCAAGGTTGACTGTGGCTGTTTTGGTTCTCTGTTGGAAAGCAGGGTTGGTTGGACAATGGTATTGAGAAATTCAGTATTTTTAGGACTATCAATATATCTTTTTATAAACAGCAACATGGAGTTGATTAATAAAATTTTTTTTAAAGCACGCAGGATGGAAAATGAAGCCTAAATTCGAAGTCCTACGTGCTTGACCTTATTTGTAAAACCTGAATAACTTTTGAACATGAGAAATTATATCTAAGAACCATGAATAAAAAGACAAAAACAATAAAAATTTTCAACTACTTATTTCTCATAATTGCATCATTGCCATTATTCACAGTTTATATTTTTTCCAGTCAATTGGTTAATGGGAGATATACTGCAAAGACATTTTACTTCTATTTCGTTTCATTGCTAATTTTTACAATAATAGCCTTTTATTTTTTGTTTAATAAAAAAACTATTAAGATCGCTCTCTCAAAATTGGACTTCGCTATTCTTGCTTTTTGTTTATATGGATTCATCAGGATGTTATTTACTCCCAATACACCTTTGATGAATACCCGATTTTTGACTCACTCGATGCTTTTGGGATTATATTTTCTATGGAAATATTTATTTCAAAAAGATATACTAAATCAAAAAATATTTTTGCTTATCATTTTATTGGTTGGAATGGGTCAGGCAGTTTACGGTCTTTTGCAATTGTACAATATTATTCCAGTGCCACCCAATATTGGAGGATTCAAGGTTTTTGGAAATTTTGGTAATCCTTCTCCTTATGCTTCATTCCTTGGGCCTTTTATTCCTTTGTCATTAGGAGTTTATCTTTTAACAGAGGAAAAGCCTAATAAGAATAAGTTCTCACTAACTGAATTATTGATAAATACAGGTCTGATGACTTTTCTATTGACATTACTTGTCATTCCTGCAACCAATAGCCGATCTGCATGGCTGGGAGCGATTGTTGGAATTGGAATCGTTTTAGAATATAAGTTTTCAATATTTCGAAAATTTAAATTATTCTTTACCAGACCAATCTACTGTCTCCCTGAGGCTCTCGAAGTAGACAGTTCTGAAGCTCCGAAAGTCACTCTTCGAGGGCCTCAGAGTGACATGAACTCGCTGCGTTCTCTGCGTCCCTTGCGGTTAAGCATTTTTCTTTTACTTATAGTATCTCTGTTAGTTACTGGTTCAATCTTTATTTATAACTATAAGAAAGACTCTGCATATGGCCGATTATTACAATGGAAAATCACAGCCAATATGATCATGGATAAGCCGATTTTCGGTCATGGTTTCAATAGTTATGGATTGCATTATAACACATATCAGGCAGATTATTTTGCAGCTAAAGAACGATCTGAACTAGAAAAACTCATTGCCGGGAATTCCCAACAAGCCCATAATGAATACCTGGAAATTTTTACTGAACTTGGTGTAGTTGGATTAATTCTTTTTCTTTCCATTTTATTTTTAATATTATGTAATTATTATTACGCCTATAAAAAACAAAAACTCCTCAGCATTATTGCCTTTTCCGGATTGATAGCTTTTTTAATTGAATGCTTATTTACTTATCCGTTGCAAATACTGCCATCTTTGGTGATTTTTGTTGGATTTTTAAGCCTAATAAGTGGAAATGCTTTTATTCTGAGGAGCGGCTTTAGTCCGACGAATGAATCTCAAGCAAATATTGACAATATTTTAAAAATGAAAATAGAACCTGTAGTAACATCAGGATCTCAAAAACTCACCGCCCTAGTCCTCCTGGCCGTAATCTCAACCTTGGCCTATACCCAATATCAAAATTTTAATGCCCACCAAAAATGGCATACTGCAAATTACTACTCATCATCCCAGCAATACCAAGTTTCTGCCAAATTATATGAAGAATTACTCCCAATATTAAAAAATAATGGCTCATTTTTACTTAATTATAGCGGAACTCTTGCATTGGATGGAAATTATTCAGAAGCCATTTCACTCCTAAAGGAATCTGAAAAATACACTAATGATCCTAATCTATACTTAAGCCTTGCAAATTGCTACAAAGAAACTAAAGAATATGATAAAGCAGAGTTTTATTATAAAAAAGTTGAAAATATTGTACCTCATCAAATGTACCCAAAATATCTTCTTTGTATGCTATTCAATGAAACTGGAAAAGAAGTACAATTAAAAACAAAAGCGAATGAAATTTTGAATATGAAAATTAAAGTAAATTCTACTGCTATTTATGAAATGCAAAATGAAATAAAAAATATTTTGGGTTTGCAAAAATCTATATTAAAATAATTTCAAATTTTTCTGAATAAGAATTACAGGTAGTCCGGATACCAAATGAGAAAGTAATAACCTTAAAAAAAGGAGAAAAAAAATGAGAGCAAAACTTATGAAAGTTACAGCAATTGGATTATTCACAATTGCAATGCTTCTCAATTTATCTGTATATTTTGATTCGAATGATTATCAAAATGCAGATATTTCATTAGGAAGTATAAAAATAAGCTTGTTTCAAAAAGCTTTTGCTACTGAGCCAACTGGAACTTGCTCCATGACAGTTAATTGTTTTAATGCCCAATGCAAATGTAGTATTTCAAATTGTTTAACTGATTGTAGTTGCACTATAAACAGTGATGGTCAAGGATGTAAATGTACTTGTGGCACTAGAACAAGTAAATGTAGTTGCGGTAATTAATTCTTTTAAAGGAGGGTTTATACCCTCCTTGATCAAAGGAAAATAACAAATGAAAAAAATAATAATTTTTCCTATAGTTTTGATGATATTAATTATTATATATGTGTTCAAATACTATAGTAATATGATTGAAACAGAGGATTATATAGTAGAAAAAAAAATAACTCAATTTTCTGAAGACTCATCAGGATATTTATTTGATCCTCATTCAATCCAATATACTAATTATAAATTTATAATTACTGATACAAAAAATTACAGAATAATGGTGTTAGATACTAATTTTAAAAAATTGTTGGCATTTGGGAATAGAGGTGTTGGCCCTGAAGAATTTGGAGTCCCATTCTATTCTATTTTCAAAAATGATAAATTTTATATATCTGACGAAATGAATTATAAAATAAATATTTTTAATCAAAATGGTGAATTTTCTAATGTAGTAAAAACAGAAAAACTGTATGATATCAGTAACTTCGCTTTAACTAATAGTAATACTATATTAATTCCTAACCTTGTATATTCAACCAACTCAATATTTAAAGAATATTCAATTGATGGAAAATTAATAGGTGAATATGGAAAAAGAATACCATTTATCGATCCAAAAATTGAAATTAATAAAAATATTGTATTAATAAATACTGATGCTGAAGATAATATATATACAATATTTCATACTGAGCCTATAATAAGAAAGTACAACAGAGATGGGGAGTTAATTTGGGAAAAAAATGTTAAGAATATTAAGGAAATTAAAAGATCTTATAATTTTAATAAAAATTATTTAAAAAAAGATGATTATAAATACAATATAATTTCACTTGCAATTTATTCACTTGTATACAAAGATAAGTTATATGTTGTATTTTCCGGAAATCCAGAAGGACATATTTATACTTTTGACAAAAATACAGGCAAAGTGGTAAACAAATTAAATATTGTTAATAATCTATTTGAAAGTAAAGAACCTTTATATACACACAGTATATGTTTTTTTAAAGAAAATTTAATTTTTCTTGATAGAATTAAAAATGCACTTTTCATTTGTAAAAGGGAAAAATATGAAAACAAAAAGTATTAAATATAAATTTTTACTTTCTTTTTCTATAATCAT
>JAFGTP010000027.1 GCA_016934035.1 Fidelibacterota bacterium | reverse complement strand
TCTATTTCGATGGAAAGGATATAACAGGGCTCTATGATTTAAAGTCCGATCCTCTGCAAGAAAATGACCTGAACGGACAAGTGCAAGTAAAAGAGGCTAATAAAATTCTTAAAGCCTATCTTCAACAGTATATATCCAGGATGATAAATGATGAACTTGTCTTGAAGTAGTTAAAGGCATTTGCTATTTTCCTGGGTGGGGGAGATGTATTTCTAATGGAAATCCGGATGATAAATCAGAGAAACCGCCTCCCTGGAGAAATTACAGCTGAATATTCCATTGTTAATTAAACAAATAAGTCCCACAACGCTTTCTTATGTTTGGAATTTTTGGTGAATTTTTGGCAGAGGTCAGCTGGAGCATGAACAAATATTAACTATTCAATTTATCATAAAAATACAAATATTAAAGCATTTTTTTACTGAATTATCGTTCATGGTGCACCCCCGTTGATTTGTAAAAAGATGCCGTTTGAATACGAAATTTTAGCTTTGTTCAAAAAAAAACGCAATTTGATGCATTTTTTAGGCGCTGGAATTTGGTAAACACCAAAAACCGTCTATATTTGTGGATAGAAGAATGGGAAACTTAGTTTTTAACCCTAAAAATTAAATTTTATTATGAACAAAGCTCAATTAATTGAAGCAATCGCTGGTGAATCAGGATTGACTAAAGCAGATGCTAAAAAAGCTCTCGATGGTTTTATTAAAGTAACCGGTGGTGCATTGAAAAAAGGTGACCGGATTGCACTTGTAGGATTTGGTTCTTTCTCTATTTCTGAAAGAAGCGCTCGTACTGGACGTAATCCTCAAACCGGCAAGGAAATTCAAATTCCTGCCAAGAAAGTTGTTAAGTTTAAAGCTGGAAGTGAATTGACTGATGCTGTAAACTAATTCTTTTTTGGTCAAACCAACAAGAAGGGGGTGTTTCATGCATTGAGATACCCTCTTTTTTTGGACGGATTTAAATGTCGGCGGAGGCAATTGAATTAAAGGAATAAAAGATTGAGTAAAATTTTCCCCGGGAAGAGTTATAACCCCTAAATGCCCGGGATATATCAGGAAACTCCGGCGGCTTATTAACGAATAATATGGCCGGGAATAAATAGCTAAAATTATCTTGATGTTACTGATGTTCTTTTGCAACTATTGCTGAGGAAATCCGTAATAACACAAATATATTTCCACAACTTGAAATTGCTGCACGACACTGTTTGGATAGATAAGGAAGTCAATCAGATAGATAGAAAACAATGAAATTATTTTTTGATGAAAACCTAGGAAAATATACATTAAATTATCTTTTTCAGGGAGGAAATCACTAAATTGCTTTGTTTTAATGTGGGATTATTTGAAGATATTTTGTATTTTTGACCAAAATCAGTATCTATGAATTGTATCATTATTGATGACGACAAGCTGTCAATAAAAATAATTGAAGAATTTGTTGACCGCACAGAAGGGTTGCATTTGGCAGGCTCTTATTCAAGCGCGGTTGAGGCCATTAATTCGTTGAACCAACCGGATGCGGAGAAAGTAGATCTGATATTTTTGGATATTGAAATGCCCGAAATGTCAGGTATAGAATTTTTGGAATCATTGGATATAATTCCTCAGGTGATTATTTATTCCTCTCAGGAAAAATATGCCTTGGAGTCTTATGAATATGATGTAACCGATTATCTTTTGAAGCCCGTCCAGTTTGGCCGTTTTATTAAAGCGGTTAACAGAGCCAGAGAACGATTTGACAAAAAAGAAAGTCCTGTAAAAGAAAGTACAGAGATATTCATTAAGAATAATGGTTCGTTGGTTCGTATTAAATACGACGATATTTTGTGGATTGAGGCCCTGGAAAATTACGTGGTTCTCAATACATTTAATGAGAAATATACCATTCATTTTACCATGAAATCTATTGCTGATAAGATGCCTGCCGATAGGTTCATGCGGATTCATCGCTCTTTTATTGTGAATTTCAGTAAAATAAAAGTGATTGAGGATAATTCAGTGGTTATTAAAACAGATAGTGGTACCAAAGTAATTCCAATTGGTAAATCGTACCGCGACAAATTAATGAATGATATTAATTTGATATCAAAATAAAATAAATCAGATTGAAACACAAAAAAAGCATTGAAGGATTTCTCTTTCAATGCTTTTTTTGTGTGTATAGTTCGCGTTAATCGATTATAAGACCTTCCTGGTCCAGCAAACTCCAGTTATTTAGCCAATTTGCCGTTCCAAAAGCTCCTTTAAAATCAACCTGCTCAAACCAGGAATCGGCGGGGATATGGAGTTCCCCAATTCTATCAGCCTTGGGAAGCAAATTCATTTCGCTAATTTCCTGGGGATTGTATTCTATTTGAGGGTTTCCCAATATGTTGTTGCCGGTGGCAAAATATTGTGAGACCCTTTCATCCTGTTCGGTTACGTCGTCAACATCCAAAGAATAAACTCCAAGAATGTGCAGGGCTGAATTATTTCCTGTCATATAGAAAACACTATTGAGAATTTGAATATAACCGTCAATAAACTGTTGGTAACTATCCAGTTGATTTCCGGAATATTCGATTAATATTCCTTGTTTCTGATGCAGGAAAAGAGAATTGGAAATGATGCCGGCAGAACTGTTGTCAAACCGGGCGGTTTGTCCGTTTTCATCCATGCCACGTCCTATAAAAGTACCATTGGTGATATTGGGACGAGTGGATGGGAACCCTTCATTATCACTTAATTCTACCAATAAATCCCCTGGGGAGCCAGCCTGAAGCCCAACGATAAACTGACAATTACCTTTAAACCCCAAATCGAAATCAAAAGCATCATCACCACAAAATGCAGATAAAAGGTAACGCCCGTTAACCGTGCCACCAAAAAATTCAAAGCCGTCATCCCTGTTAGAAATAGCTTCGACATATTCCAGGGTGGTTTGATTTCCGACTCCTCCAAGTGTGAGGGCATTGATCTCGTTGTCTTTACTTAATTGAGTCCCTCCATGACGAATAGAGACATATTTCAGAATTCCGGAATTGTCCTTTTCATTATTTCCGCCATACATTCCCCGGGGATCTTCAAAAGGTATTCCCTCCATCATTTGTTCTCCTGATGGG
>JAFGTP010000026.1 GCA_016934035.1 Fidelibacterota bacterium | reverse complement strand
TGCGACTAATTGAGGTTTGCGCGGCTTTTTGGGATGCCACTCCGAAGGTATTCCAATCGCCCTGCCGGGCTATTGGAAAAGCGAATCTGAATATTCGCTCTGCATAAAAAATCCCAATCACTGGTCAGCAATTGGGATTTGATTTAAAAAAAACAATAAAATCTAACTATTGGATTTCAGCTGTTCCTCATAATCTTCGATCCAGCCCACAAACCGGTCGATTTCATGGGCGATGCCATCGGGTGTAAAACCCAACTCCTGGGCAACTTCCTCACTTTTTCCGGAAACACCGAAGCGATTTAAACCGATAAAATACATGGGCCGCCAGGTTATGCCCTGATAACCCATGGGTGTTCCGGCTTCCACCACAGCCACAATGGTTTTTTTAGCCGGAATGACAGACTCTCTGTATTCCTGGTCCTGTTTCAAAAACTCACTGACACAGGGCATGGATACGACCTTAGAAGTATAGCCATAAGTCCTGCGCAGGACTCTTTTAGCCTCAAGAGCCAGTTCTACTTCGGAGCCAGAGGCTACAATGCAGATATTCGGATATTTTTCGCTGGAGTCGGAAATCACGTATCCGCCCTTTTTAATCAGGTCAAAAGACCTTTTTTCGATACCATCCAGGACATTGATTTTTTGCCGGGTCAGAATCAGGGCGCTGGGACCTTCGGAATTTTGGATAGCCATGACCCACCCGGCTGCGACTTCCATGGCATCGGCCGGCCGAATGACCTGCATATTGGGAATAGCACGCAGACAAACCAGTTGTTCAACCGGCTGGTGAGTAGGCCCATCTTCTCCGACGTGAAAACTATCATGGGTAAAGATGTAGTTAATATTTAATTTCATCATTGCTGCCATCCGAATAGCCGGCAGCATGTAACTGGAAAAAACGAGAAAAGTCGAGCCAAAGGGCAAAAATCCGCCATAAAGGGCCATACCATTCAGAGCTGCGCCCATAGCGTGTTCACGAATGCCAAAATGGATGTTCCGGCCTTTAAAATTACCCTGTTTGATGGATTCAAAATCTTTCAGATCCGTTTTTGTTGACGGCGTCAGGTCAGCTGATCCGCCACAGAACCCCGGAAACAGTTCCGCCAGCTTCTGCATCACCTCTCCCCCCATTTCACGAGTCGATTTATGGCTTTCTTCCAGGACCTCTGATATTATGACCTCAAAGTCCTGAGGCAAATCCCTGCTCATGGCAGTCTTTCGCTCCGCCGCCAGTTTCGGATATTCACTTTCCCAGTGTTTAAATTCAGTTTCCCATTGCAGGTATTCTTCTTTGAGTTCTTTGACACGCTCATCACAAATATTTTTAACATCATTGGGAATATAAAAAATAGACCCGACGGGCCAGTTGAGCCGTAATTTTGTTTCTTTGACCTCATAATTTCCCAGGGGCGCTCCATGACAAGCAGCATTATCCTGTTTGTTGGGACTTCCATATCCGATGTGGGTTTTGGCAATGATCAGGGTTGGTTTGTCAACCTCTTCAATGCCGCTCTGAATCGCACTGGCCACAGCACGGTGAACATGGCCGTTGACTTTCAGGACCTGCCAGCCATAACCGGTAAAACGGGTTTCCACATCCTCTGAAAAAGCAAGATCGGTGCTGCCCTCGATGGTAATTTTGTTGGAATCGTATATATAGATAATGTTTCCCAGCCCCAAATGGCCGGCCAGGGAAGCAGCTTCACCAGTGATTCCTTCCATTATATCACCATCGCTGACGATCCCATAAATTTTTTCATTGCCAAAGAGATTGTATTTGCCGCGATTGTAACGAGCTGCCGACATTTTAGCGGCAATGGCCATTCCGACGCCTGTCGCGAACCCCTGTCCCAGAGGACCGGTGGTTGTCTCCACGCCTAAGGAAAGTTTATATTCCGGGTGGCCGGGTGTTTTTGACCCCAATTGCCTGAATTTTTTTAAATCATCTTTTGTGATATTAAAACCAAACAAATTTAAGAGAGCATAAAGTAACATCGAACCATGGCCGGCAGAGAGGATAAACCGGTCTCGTCCGTCCCAATTGACAGCTTCGGGATTAAATTTCATAAACTGGTGCCATAGCATAAAAGCTGAATCTGCAATGCCCAGGGGCATGCCGGGATGGCCCGATTGGGCTTCTTCAATTGCATCAATAGAGAGGCAACGAATCGTGTTAGCTGCTTTTTTCGCCATTTCATTGGATAAAATCGTTTTCGCCATGTTTTTTTACCTTTTCTATTTCTAGGTTAAACCTTCTAAATATCAGCAATTATTTTCAAACTCTCAACAAAACCAATTCGTCACAAATGTAAGATTTTTAAACAAAATTAATCAAGTTGATTATTGTTCACAATTCCTTTAATCCCCATAAAAAATCATTCTTTTTTGAACAGAATTTAAATATATTCGAAGTTGTCATTAATTAAAAATTTAATAAAGAATCGATAGAGTATGGTTAGCGATATTAAAGACTTGTTTGATTTCACTTTTTCCAATTCAAAAACCAAAATTCTGGCTGAATCGGAAAACGGCATTTCGGTTGAACTGGTAGAATTTCTGGGTGAATCGGAATACCAGAATATCATCAATATTTCCGATGTACTCGTCGAAACCTACGGAAAACAGGCAAAATTCAGCCGAATTACCGTCAAAAAATATTTCAATTACCCGAAGACATTGCCCTTTATTATTCGGTTTAAAGGTATTCCCCAGGGATTTGTCATTGGCGTCCCTCTTGAAAATTTTGAAAAGGAACACTGGGTTGCCTGTGATGAGTATTTTGGCTTCTACAATACCATCTACACTTACGCCTTTATTATTCGGGAAGAATACCGGAACTTCGGATTATCCAAAATCCTGAAACGGATTTATCATTCCACTTTGAAACGCCGGGGATACAAATTTGTCACCGGCCACGTTCGCGAAGGGGTTTCAAAGACCTTTCTGAAACCGCCAAAAGTGATCGCAAAATTTGAGAACTGGAACAATACCGGTTATACTTTTGAGTATTATCGCACGGAATTGTAATCAATCGATTCTTGCTGGAAGTGGATGACCGGCTGTTTTGTTTACTTTCGGTTATTTTAGATATTTCAAAACTTCTTCTAAACTGCGGCAATAGCCCGCACACAGGCCCTGAACGCCACTCTCAACAATATTGCCCTCCGCAATGCCAATCGCACTGAACCCGGCCAGGCGAATGGAACAGATTCCGGCGCCGCTGTCTTCAATACCTATAACCCGGTGGCTCATTTCCCGGGGTATTCCGAGGCCAACCCGTGCCGTTTCACTGTAAAGCCATGGATGGGGCTTGGGTGACAATTCTCCCAAAGTTCCCGGATGACCGGCTTTGATGGGAAAACCGGCAGTCACAACAGCATCATAAAAATCTTTCGGGTCACCCATTTTCAGGGTCTGAAAAGCAGATAATATTTCCGGCCAGGCCTTTTCATAAAGCCCTGAAGTGACCAGCCCGATTTTTATTTTCATGGCTTTTAATTCCAGCAGGAAAGCTTTCAACCCCTCTGTGGGAACAAAAGCATTTTTTCGGCCATGTCCCTCGACAATCGCATTCATTTCCCGCCGGGTATGCATAAAATAGAATTGCCGGGCTTCCTCAACTGTTTTGTCCGGACAGTATTTGCGAATACAATATTCCAGATGCTCGCTGACACTATGTCCGGAAACATAGGGAATATCACTTTCTTCCAGTTGGAAATTTTTATTATTCAATAAACTGGCAGTGGTTTGTTCGATCATCCAAATCCAGAACTCTTCACTTTTGACACTGGTGCCATCCAGGTCCATCAAGACAGCTTGGACCGGTTTTTCTAACCTGGTCGGTCTGATTGGATAATAGGCGGGATAACCCATGGCTGAATTTACATAAGCAAGAATATGATCATCAAAATAGATGAATTCGACTTTTTTATCTTTGGTTTGATAGATTGCATTTACGCTATTTTTACCGACAGTAAAATTACCATCGCTGCATTTTTCAAGCAGAGTAAAATCCTCAACTTTTGCATTTGGACTGAGAAATTTTATATCTAACATTTATTATTTTACCTTTTTCTAATTATTGAATTGCTTCGACAAATCTGCGGGTAATGTGGTGCGGACGGGTGATTACCGAACCGATAACAATTGAAAACACTCCTAGCCCATAAATTTTTTTCGCTTGTTCCGGCGTCCAGATTCTACCTTCTGCAATGATGGGAATATCTCTGCCGAATGCTTCCACAATTTGTTTGATTAGTTCAAAATCCGGTGTATAGGGAATTGCTCGATCTTCAGTTTCTTTTGTGTATCCTGAAAGTGTGGTGCCGATGAAATCGAACCCCAGTTTTGCTGCATGAATCGCATCATCAAAAGTTGCGCAGTCCGCCATGATCAAAATATCGGAATAGTCCCGGATTTTCCTGACGATATCCTCCAGTTTTTCACCCCTGGGTCGTTTCCTCAAAGTCGCATCCAGTGCAAGAATATCAGGATTTGTGTCCAGAATTTCTTTGTTTTCTTTCCAGGTTGGCGTAATGAATACATCGGAATCGGGATAAACATCCTTTGATATGCCAATGACCGGTACATCAACGGCGTTTTTGATAGCCCGAATATTTTCAGCATAGCAGGCGCGAATTCCTGCAGCACCTCCGATAACCACAGTCTGCGCTAGGGCTGCCAGAATTTCCGGTTTCCCCATTGGCTCTGTTTTTTCTGCCTGAACAGAGACGATAATCCGGCCTTTGATCTGATTGAGTATTTGGTCTTTTGTCATGATTTTTTCATTTTAGCCACCCAGGCAAAAGGGTCACAGAAATTTAATTAAAAATTTCCTGTAATCCTTAACCCTGTCGGGTGACCATTTATTTTTCCAGGTAAAAACTGGCAGCACCGTCATTTTTGCCATTATTCATTTCGGTAAAAAAATTCTCATCCATTTTGTCCTCAAAAGTGACAGGATCGATATAGCGTGCCGTCAAACGGACTTTATTTTCCTTATCCACTTTAACTTTAGCGTAATTGTAAACATAGCCATCCCCTTTCGGATTAGCAATGAGTTTGGATTCGGAACTGACGACAAAGGCGATATTTTTACCCAGTGCATTGTCTTCGAAAAATTCAAAGGTATCCACGGTCATGCCCCCTGTTGCCCTGGGTGAATGATCCTGAATTTCATTATTCGAGATCAGTTGGCATTTACTGTAATCGATGACCACTCTGACTAATTTCCCCTCTTTCAGAGCGGTCATCAATTGCGTAAAATCCTGCAGCAGGATAGTTCCCGCAGGAATTGTTTGTATGCAGAAAATGATTGTTAATAATGCTAATTTTAATTTTTTCATTTTAATTCCCTTTTATTAATCCAAAAGAACATTGGAACAGTAACCTATCAGGCTGATTCATTATTTTAACTGAAATAAAAATAATTCTATTATTTTCACGTAGGTTTTCTATTTGTGAATTCAGTAAAATAATTGACAACTTACTGTACAATGCTGTCAAAAAATCTATTATCCCAACAGAACTTCAACTTTAACATGGGTCGATGGCTCGGTTAGTTGCTGAATTTTGGCATCTTCCAGGTTGATAAAATTCCCCTCGATCACCGAGCCGTTGATGACCATTTTCTGGACACCACCGGATAATGCTTCCGGATTTTTCACTTCGAAATGATAGATTTTGCCACGAAAAGTTCGTTTAATTTTGTATGCCTTCCATTCAGCAGGAATACATGGCGAAATTTCCAGGCCATTATAAAATGGTTTAATCCCCAGAATACCGTCGATGCCATCCCGCAGCATCCAGGTTGATGATCCGGTCAACCAGGAATGACTGGCTTGTCCATAGGTCGGGTGGTCCGGCGATGTGACATATTCCGCATAGACATAAGGCTCAACTTCATACCGTTCAATGTCCAGTTCCGGGTTCATGGGCAGGGCTTTTTTGTAGATTTCAAAAGCGCGGTTTGCATTGCCATTGATTGTTTCCGCCAGAATCGCCCAACTCACCGGATGGTTGAATACCGCACCGTTTTCCTTTTTGCCGGGCACACAACGGGTGGCCAAACCAATATTGTCATCAATCACCGTATAAGCCGGATGCAGAATTTTCGGTCCTTTGGGTGTTTCCAGATGTTCTTTCACAGACTGCATACAGATTTTTGCCCGGTCCCCCTCGGCCACACCGGAAATCACTGCCCAACTCTGGGTATTGAGGAAAAGTTTACCTTCATTATTTTTGTCCGAACCAATGACTTGTCCCAGGTCGTTGGTACCGCGAATGTACCACTTCCCGTCCCAGCATTTTTCATTCAATGTTTTTTTGATGGACTGATACTGCTCATCATATTCCCGGCAGGCTTCTTTGTTGCCCAGATAGTCCGCCAGTTTGGATATTTCACGTAAATTGTATGCAATGAACATGGTAACCCAGATGGACTCACCTTTGCCTTTGCGTCCCAGGTAATCCAATGTGTCATTCCAGTCGCCGGGACCGAACTTTGCCAGGCCATTTTCCGTCAGATTATCCATGGCAAAATCCATCGCTGCATAAAGATGTTCCAGAATTGTTCCCTCTTCTCCGTCATGAAAAGGTGTTTTTTCTTCGAGGAACTTAAAATCTCCGGTTTCTTTGAGATATACCATAATCGCCAGTGGCAACCACAATTGTGTATCAGAGTGTCCTGTTTTTTCACCACCGCCGGTTCCGGGATAATAACAATGAAAAGTGCTGCCATTACGGAACTGAAATTTTGACATTTCAAGGATACGGTTTTTCACCCAATCTGTTTGCTGGGCCATCACCGGCCCCATGATATCCTGACAGGAATCACGATACCCGCGACCAAAAAGCATTCCGCCATGATAGTAGGAAGCGTCGCGGGAGAACAGGAAAGTCACCGAGGTCTGGTACTGGTTCCAGATATTCATCATGCGATTAAAATCATAATCAGGCGTCTCAACCTGAACATGATTCAGGTATTGGCTCCAGAAGTTTTTCAATTCATCCATTGCTGCATGGACTGTTTTAGGGTTGCGGTACGTCTCAATGAGCGGTTTTATGGCAACGGATGCTTCGGTTTTATCAACAACACCCAACAAAAACAGGATTTCTTTTTCTTCACCCGGTTGGAGGGCCACTTCATTTTGAATGGCAGCCATAGCATCGCCGGCTGTGATTTCGCTGTTTTGACATTTTCCGGATTCCACCGCAATGGGGTCCGCTTCCGAGCGCCATTTGCCGATGAAAACATCCTTTGAACCATCGAAGGACTGAATCTTTTCAGAGGAGGCAAAGAAGACTGTTTTATCCCAGGATTCATTGGCCTGCTTCACTGTGGCGGCATTGTATTTGACCCAATATCGTTTGGATGCCCAAAGATAATCACCTTCCGGTACATAGTGTACATCGTTGAAATGCTGGTCATTGGGCTGATTGATCAAATCCACCAGCGCATGCCCCAGGGCCAATTCCTGATAGGCGAATAATTGATAGGTTTTTGTTTTATTGGAATTATTTTTCAGTGTCAATTTCCAGATTTCAAGATTGGCTTCTCTGGGCACAAAATATAAAATTGAACTGTTCAGATTCTTGTATTCAGTGGTGATTCTGGTGTAATAAAGTCCGTGACGGCATTCATAAGCGTCATATTTCTTTTGGGGTGTGGGCTGCCAGGTTGGAGACCAAAATTCACCGGATTCCTGATCACGGATCATGACATAGCGGCCCGGCCGGTCCATGGGTAATGAATTGTAGCGCCAGCGAGTGATGCGATTATCTTTGGGATTACCAATAAAACTGTAGCCGCCCCCCACGTGTGAGATCAGGCCAGAATATTTGCCGTTGGAAATATAATTGACCCAGGGTTTGGGTGTGTCTGGTCTGGTTATCACAAATTCCTTTTCGTCGTCAGAAAAATAGCCATATTTCTTGTAATCTTGTTTCACGTTCAATAGCTCCATATTTTAATTTTTCCCATTAGTATTCAATCTTTTGGTTTTTAATACCCCCAAGAATTCGTTAAAATCATTTCCGCATCAAATATAATTGCGTTTACTGCCTGTTCATCATTTCCGCCTACATAAACTCGAAAAAGCGGTTCGGTATCCGACAGGCGCACCAGCATCCAGCAACCATTCTGGAAATAGACTTTCAATCCGTCGATAGTATTGATATTTTCGATTGCAAAACCGGCAATGGATTCCGGTGTAAATTGAATCAGGTTTTCCAGATTTTTTCGGGTATGATGGACATTGCAGTGGCGGTCAATCCGTTTGTAGTGAAAAGGACCAAACTCATTCCGCAGTTTTTTTACTTTCCGGGATAAGGGCACATCCTCTTTAGCCAGCATTTCCAGCACCAGGAGAAGGGATAACAGCCCGTCCCGCTCCGGCACATGGTTTTTGTAGCCGAAACCGCCGCTTTCTTCACCACCAATCAGAATATCTTCCTGAAGCATTTTTTCGCAAATATTCTTGAAACCCACCGGAACTTCAAAAACCTTGCGATGATATTTGGCAGCAATTTTATCAATGGTATTGGACATGGATGTTGTGCGGACAATGTTACCGGGCAGGTTTCTGGTTTTTACCAAATATTCAAAAAGTATCGGCATCAGATCATGGAGCTGGACAAATTCTCCGGTTTCATCCAGAACTCCAAACCGGTCCCCGTCGCCGTCAGTAGCAAACCCGGCAATACAATCGCTGTTTTTTACGATCTGAATCAACTCCGATAAATTTTGTGCAATGGGTTCGGGCAGTATCTGGTTAAAATCAGGTCGGGGTTCATTTTGTATTGAAAGAATTTCCAGTTTTCCACCCCATAAAATTTTATCCAGGTATCCGCATCCGGCCCCGTACATCGCGGAAAAAGCAATTTTTTTATTCAGACTTCTGATGGCCTCGACATCCACAAGGGTGGCCAGATGTTTTTGATAGGCTTCAAACATATCGATTATTTTGACTTCTGTTTGTCCGGACTCCTTGATTGGATTTTTTCCCAGATAAGATTCGATGCTCTGCGTCAATTCCACCATGGCCGAACCACCATATGGGCCTTTGAATTTCACACCATTATAGATACAGGGATTATGACTGGCGGTAACCATTACACCGGCAGACAAATTATTATTTTTGACCGCAAAGGATAGGACCGGCGTTGGAATGAAGGCATGACTGAGCACCGTTGAAACGCCATTGGAGGCCAGAATTTGCGCAATTTTTTCAGCAAACATCTTTGACATAAATCGGGTATCATAGCCCAGGGCAACGGAAGGGTTTTCAATTTTTTCGAAATTCAGATAATCAGCGATAGCCTGGGCAATAATCGCAACATTATCAAAAGTGAATTCCTTTGCAATGACTGCCCGCCAGCCATCGGTCCCAAATTTTATATGTTCATAGATATTTTTCATGTAACCGATTTTATGTTTTTAAAGACACCTTACAAACTAACGAAATTTTGATTAAGATTCCAACAAAAAAAATAAGAGAAAATTTTTATCCCGAAAGAATCACTCGGTTTTTGCATCGGAACAAAATTGGAATTGTGAATCTGTAAAATTCTTTGGATTACGAAAAAAAATGAATTATTTTTCCCTTACGTTAGTTAAATATCCTTACAAACAAGCATGAATCATAAGGAAAAACAATGATTAAAAACAAAAAATTCCATGTCATTTCAAATACTCACTGGGACCGTGAGTGGCGATATTCCTTTCAAAAAAACCGGCAACGCCTGGTGATGATGATTGATTCTGTTCTGGAAATTCTCGACACCAATCCGGACTATAAAGCTTTTCATTTAGATAGTCAGACAATCGTCCTGAAAGATTATCTGGAAATCAAACCGCACAATGAAGCCCGACTGAAAAAGCACATTCGTGAAAAACGTCTTTTTGTTGGGCCTTGGTACATACTGCCGGAAGAGTTCCAGGTAGGGGGTGAAAATCTCATTCGCAACCTGCTGATAGGCCACAAAATTGCCAGAGAATTCGGCCATGTGATGAAGGTTGGCTATTCCCCTTTCAGTTGGGGACAGATTTCCCAATTACCCCAGATTTACAAAGGCTTTCATATTCCCCTGATTATGTTTTATCGCGGGGTCAATAGTCTGGATAGCAAGCAGGCGGAATTCATCTGGGAAGGCGCAGACGGTACCCGAACTTTGACCTCCAGATTTTCAACCATGCCGAGATATAATTTTTACTTTTACATCTATCGCCCGGTGGTGCATAATGAATTTCCAACAGACGTGGAATATCCCTATGAACGGGGGGGCACAGCCTTCCATTTTACCGACAAAGAATTAATTCATGAAGACTATTCTCTGATCCATCCTGTCCAGGAATACCATTCAGAAAACCTCAAACCTGCAGTAGAGAAGATCATCAGAGACCAGGTCCGGGACTTTACCACCAGCCATGTATTCTGGGCGGAAGGCCACGACACCAGCGGCCCCAATACCATCACTCCCAAAATCATTGCCGACATCAATCATTTCATAAAAGAAGGCAAAGTCATACATAGCAATCTCGAAGAATATGCAAAAGGATTACTGAACGAAATTGATCCTGAAAAACTTCCGGTGGTAACCGGAGAACGCCGCAGCGCTCAGTATGACAATCGCTCCGGAAATTTGTATGGCTATACCACCTCGGCACGCATGTACCTGAAACAAGCCAATTTCAAAGCCGAGAAGTGGGTCCAGTATTATGCCGAGCCCCTCAATACTTTAGCTGGAATTCTGGGTATGGACACCCGTGATCGTTCAATTGATATGGCCTGGGATTTAATTGTGCAAAATTCTGCTCACGATTCAATCGGTGGCTGCTCGCTGGATGAAATTCACGAAGATAATATGAACCGAACCAAACAGAGTATTGAAATTTCTCAATGCGTGGTTGATCGCGCCTGTCAGTATATAGTGTCAAAAATGGAATTGAAAAATGATATCAATCTGTTGATTTACAACCCTTTGAATTACCTCAGAAATGAAGTTTTGGAGACCTGGATCGACGTGCCTGAAAAAATGGACCTCGGATCTATAGAATTATTATGTGGAGGTCAAAAATTGGACATCAAAATTCTGGATCGGCAAAAAAACGAACCGGTTTTAGAACAGTTAATAGACAGGCCAATGTATTTCTCAATGATTCGTTATCATCTATTAATGTCCGTCGGTAATATACCTCAAATCGGTTTCAAAACAATTGAAATTAAACCGGTTAAATCGGTTAAACCATCCCCATTCATTCAATCCGGCAATTTGTCTGATTTAGAAAATGAACATCTGAAAGTCACCATCAATAAAAATGGAACACTAAATATTCTGCATAAAGAATCAGGACACGAATATCAAAACCAGGCTTATTTTTATGATGAAGGCGAAGCGGGCCATGCCTGGGTTCATACCTCAGTGAGCCCTATTATCACAACTCTGGATAAGGTGGCAAAGGTCGCTGTTCTGGAAGAAAATTCCTTTCGTAAAATTGTTCGAATAAAGAATACCCTGGAATTACCAATTGACCTGGAAGCCAGACAATCCGGTGGTAAGACATTGACCACAGAAATATTTCTAGATGTCATTTTGCGGAAAAATTCCAAACATGTGGAATTGAACATTCAGTTTGATAATCAGGTAGAAGCCCATCGCATCCGCATCCTGTTTCCCACCGGAATTGAAGCGGAATATTCCTGGGGCGAAGGACAATTTGATGTCGTGAAGCGGCCAATCGCTCGTCCTGATACTTCTGATTGGATCGAGCAGCCCATGTACGACTATCCGATGCATCATTTTGTAGATGTTAGTGACGGCAATCATGGTGTTGCAATTTTGGTTGATGGACTTAAGGAATACGAAGTTTTGGAGGACTCAGACTCAACCATAGCCTTGACCTTATTACGTTCGTTCTATTACAAAATTCCGGTGGCCTCCCTGCAGGATTATTCCCATCAGAAAGGCACCCAATGTTTAGGGCAGCAGGTTTACAAACTGGGATTTTATCCCCACTCCGGAAATAGTGAACAGGCCGGGGTTCAGGAAGAGGCTATGGTCTTTAATTATGAACCCCGAATTATCCAGACCGGAAAAAATAAAGGTGAGCGGGTAATCTCTGAATCATTTATTGAAATCGAAAATCAAAAAATCGCCTTCAGCAGTTTAAAAATCAGTGAAGACCGGACCGGTTTCATCCTCAGGGTTTTCAATCCAACTTCTGGAAAAATAACAACTAAAATCAAAACATTTTTTGCCGTGTCCGAGATTTTTGAGACCACGCTTGAGGAAGTCAAAGAAAATAAAGTAACTAGTCTAAACCAACATAATTTTCTTATAAATCTATTGCCGAAAGAAATCAAAACAATCCAGTTAATCATCGAATAAATCCAATAAAAATATTCATATATCAAGATCAATCAGGCAGATAAATTATCTTTCTAATATATCTTGCATATTGGGGAAAAATTCTTTTAATTAAGTAAGTAAGTAAGGCTTTTAAACTATCTTTTAAAAAAGGAGGAGATATTTTATGAAATTATTGAGACACTTACTCTTAGCGGTACTCATTCTTGGCTCTCTGGCCCTGGGTCAGGTACTGAATACCACTTGGCAGTTTACTGTCAATGAGGGCAATATGCCATCTTATATCACGACGGACAACGATGACGTTCGTGGTATTGCCGCTTTTGGCAACAAAGTATACCTCGGTTCCTTTCGCTCAAAAGGAATCAAAATCCTGGATAAAGCAACCGGAGATTCAATCGGTACTGTGACAGAAAGCGCCATTTCACTGGGAGATGTAAACACCGATAATGATGGTATTATTTTCGGTTCAAAAATGGTAGGTCATACCGGCCAATGGCTGCCGGTTGGCCCGGTCGTCATCTATATGTGGAATGCCGATGATGCTGTCAGAGATACTCTCCTATCCTGGATACCTGACACTTCTGCTGCCACAGGATCACCCTATTTTCGGCTGGGTGATAAATTCTCTGTGGAAGGCAGCTATGCCGATGGAACATTACAAGTATACCTGGTAGATTCCGGCTGGTGGGGAAAAAATATCTACAAATTCAAAATGACCGACGGAACAATGGACCAAATCCCGGAAATTATCACCTTGAGTGGCGAAAATTTTGTCAAAACTGACAACCAGGCCCATGTGGCCCCACTGCCTGACACCGATGACTTTTTATTAAGTGGCAGCGGCCAGAAAATCACTTACATCGGCGCTGACGGCTCCTTTGGCGAACAATTTTCAACCGGATTTGCCGGTGATGGTAATGCCCTGGCAGCCTTTGAAGCCAACAACAGAAAATTTGTCGTTCAGAACCTGATCTGGTCTGCTCAAAGTTTTCAGGTCCTGGAATGGACCGATGGTATTGCCAATGCCTTCAGACATTGGGACATGACACCAGCCGCCTTTGGCCCTTCCGGAAACAATGGAAACATGATCGGTGATGTGGCCTGTATCAATAACGGTGACGGTACTGTTGATATCTATGCGATGATGACAGACTGCGGTATCGGTGCCTACAGACTGGAAGTTCCCATTACCCCTGTGGAACCAATGAATATGACCTCAGCCTGGGAAATTGACGGCGGTGAAAAGGAGTGGTTTAAATCCTCCGGTGACCAGGTGCGCGGCATGGGCTACAATTCAGCCCTTGACCTGATCATGATTGCTTCCAGAGTGGACAATGTCATCCACCTGCTGGATGCTGAAACAGGGGATGAAGTCGGCGCCTTGGATATGACAGGCGTCGATGGCGGTTTTTATGGCATCAAACTGATGAAGGTGGTTGCAGATGAAAACGGTGTGATCTATGCCTGCAACCTGGCATCAAACGGTGATTTTAAAATCTATCGCTGGGCAGATACCAGCGCTGTTCCCACAGTAGCATTACAACAAAATGTTGCGACCCGTTTTGGAGATATGCTGGCTATTTATGGCTCAGGCACCGATACGAAACTTTACGCCAGCGAACGGGACGGCACCCAAATCAAAGTGTTTGGCACTGCTGACGGAGAAACCTTTGCAGAAGTAATGAGTATTCCCATTGCGGCCGGTGCGGCCAATGGTGGTATTTCCATTGTTGACGACACAATGTTCTGGATCAATGCCGCCTGGAAAAATCCTGTAAAAATCGATACGGCCGGAACTGTTCTGGCAACAGCCACAGGCATTGATGACTATTATGGCAATGTCTTATACATGGAGGGAATGCACGGGCAGAAATTACTGGCTGTCAGCGCCAACCACAGCGAAGGCAACAGAAGAAAAATAAAAGTTTATAATATCACTGAAGATGAAACAGCCCCTTCTTTTTGGGCTTCCGGCGAAACCGGAAACTATGAACGGGCCAATGGCAATGTTGCCGGGGACCTGCAATACAAAGTAAACGAAAATGGTACAATCCAACTTTTCCAGATGACCACAAACAATTCCATTGCCTCCTGGAACCTTGACGTGCCGATTTATGATAATGACATTACGATTACTTTTGACAATGATTCTGACATAACCAACTGGGGTGCCCATGATGAAGCCAACGCCTGGACCAGTTTTACCTATGACACCGACAAAAAAGCTTTAAAAATGAATGACGCCGGCTGGGGTTTCCTTGGCAAACGCCCCATCGCTGCTTCAATCGGCACCAACTTCAGGCTCTCCATGAGCGTTATGGTCTCAGCCTGGGGCCATGAAACCAACCGCCTTTTGGCAACGGTTGAAGGGCTCGATGCCACACCCGATACCATTGCTATTGAACCGACATCCTATTTTCAGCATTTCAATATCAACGGTACAGCCGATCTGGCCGCTACCGGCTACATCAAATTTTTTGGCATGAACAATGGAACACCTTCGGAAGTTTACGTTGATTACATTCTTTTTGATGATTATGCGCAGGATGTCCTGCTTGTTGTCGAGGATAATGCTTTTGATTATGGCGAAACCGCTTTCCATGGCAACAAAGTCATGACCACCGTTGCCAAAAACAACGGTTCAGAAAACATGATTTTTGACAGTTTCCGTTTTGCTGACGGCAGTTATTTTTCGGCCACAGCTTCAAAAGACGTGGTCACACCCGGTGACAGCGCTGTGATTTCCATCGCTTTTAACCCTGATATTGCCGATTCCATCACAGATAAATTAACCATCGTCACCAATGGCGGTATTGCCAATATCGCATTATCCGGTTCCGGCTATGAATTATGGCCTGTGGACTGGAGAATTGCTGCCGGTGATGAAAATACAGAATGGTTCTGGAGCATGGCAAATCAGCATTATGTGCGCGGTATTGCCTACAATCATCTCAACAACCATCTCTATGTGGTCAGCCGTATCGGCGGCCCGAACATCTTCATTCTCGATGCAGCCACGGGTGACATGATCGGTAAACTGGACAACACCGGCATTGCCCAAAATGATGCCACTTACCATGTCAATCTTGTGGATGTCACTGAAGATGGACAGATTATTGTAACCAGCTTGGGACGTACCCCGAACCTTTTCAATGTTTATCACTGGACCGATGAAAAAGCAGTTCCCACAAAGGCATTCGGTGAAGATGTCAAAATGGTGGCCGGAGACGCTATGTCCGTCGCCGGGACCGGTACAAACCTGACAATCTACTCAGCCGGTCACTGGTCAACAAACAGCAACGATAACGAACTCAATAAAATGCTGAAACTCACAACAACTGACCTCGTAACCTGGGAACAGACATTGCTTGACCTTCCTGCTCCGAGAGATGCTAACTATGGTATTTCTACAGTTGGTAATGGTGAATATGTATTCATCAATGGTACTGGACCAAATCCGCCCATGTACATGAAAGCCGACGGAACGATCCTTCATACTTTTGACAGCGGTGTATATCCATCCGGAACTTCCGTTGAATATTTTGAAGTCCAGGGGGAAGTTGTTGCCAGACGTTTTGTGGCCATTACCAATGGCTGGAGTTCCGGTGTATCGGTCATTGAACTGCTCGGAGAGCCCGGCGATTCACTTTGCTCAGCAATGGAATTAATGGGACCTGCGACAGAAGATTATGCCACGGTCTCCAATGCCAATGCCACAGCAATGTCCGTTTACAATCCCTACAATAACTCAATCATTGAATTGGTAACAAATAACGGTATTACTTCCTACAGTCTGGAAGTGATTGCCCCGGAAGCTGTGACTCCGAATATGGCTCTGGCCAGTGTTTCTCCGAGAACTGTCAACTTTGGAACATTACTGGGCGGCTCCAAGACCCTGACTTTCCAAATCAGCAATCCCGGAACACAGGACCTGGAAATAGAAGGAGCGGTATCCGCTGATGCTGCCGTCACAACCAATCTGACAGCAACAACCATTGCTGCCGGCAGCAGTGCAGAATTCGAACTGACTGTAGATCCCATGACCCTGGCCGGAGAAGTTGAAATTCCAGTCAAAATCCACACAAATATCGGCCTTGAATTTGTAACAGCAGCAGCCAACTGCATTGCTGTTATGGGCGATCCGATTGATGAAAGTTTTGCCGGATGGTCCGCCTTTGAAGGCAATGGCTGGACCGGATACGGCGCTACACTTCACAATATGGACGGATACGGACATGGCGATGCCAAATTCATCGGCGGCAAAGACTCTGATGTTGAAACAACTATTTTGACACCCAAACTGGTTGACCCGACCAAACTGGTATTTTACTATGCGGAATGGTCCGGCAGTGATTCCTGGGAATTGCAGGTCATGCTGGCTGACGATACTACCGGTGGTGAAATCCATTGGATCGATACGCTGGGCACATTGACACCTCCCGGTAACTTTGACTGGGTATTGGCCAATTACGACCTGACAGATGCCGGCGATGTCTTTATCGGTTTTCAGATTTCCGGCACCATTACCGGAACCTTCTGTCTGGATGATGTGAAAATTGACGCTAAAGGCTATTGGGTCGAAGGCACCGCCATTGATGAAAACTTTGCTTCCTGGTCCAGCTATGATGGCAGCGGATGGAGCGGCACCAATGTGGTCCTCAGGACCGACGGCTATGGCCATGGTGATGATAACTACATCGGACCTTCTGATGGCGGATTGAATTCACCCATGACCATAATTTCGCCCAAGTTGGTAGAACCGACCCATGTTGCCTTTTATTATGGAATTTACAATTTGAGCGATAGCTGGACAGCCCGGGTAATGCTGTCTACTGACGGTGGACAGAGCTGGTGTGACACTCTGGGGACCCTGACAGCCCCGGAATCCTTTGACTGGGCCTATGCTGATTTCACCATCCAGCCAGACCAGGATTATTACGTCGGTATCATGGTGGATGGAACGGTCAGCGGCGGCATGTTTATCGATGACTTCAAAGCTGACGCCAAAGGTACAACTGTTGGCATCGATGAAGAAAATGTACCTGTTACCTTCAGCCTGTCACAAAACTATCCCAATCCCTTTAACCCGACCACCAATATTCAACTGGTATTACCAAAAGCCACAAATGTAAAACTTATGGTCTACAACCTGGCCGGACAAAAAGTTGCCGCCCTCAGAAATGAATACATGAAAGCCGGTTACCACACCATCAATTTTGATGCATCTATGCTTGCCAGCGGTATCTATTTTTACCGGGTTGAGGCCGGAGAATTCACAGATGTCAAAAAGATGACACTTCTGAAATAGATATCTTCCCCCCAAACATGTTTCGATGTGTTTGAAAGGCCACCTTTTCCGGTGGCCTTTTTTTGTCACTTCGACCTAAGCCTTTCAGGTCAATTTCACAGTATTCAATTGATGGCAATAATTCGCATTATCGCTTAGGATATGGAAAAGTGTTTTTAATTAGGTATGATAAAGGCCTAGAGGTAGTCAGATGAAAAAATGCCACTGATACAAAAATTCATACATACCTGAAAATGAATGATACAGGACAGGATAACCATTCGGATTCTACCCGGTAACCCTCAAAAACATCAACTATTTCTGTTAAAATCTTTTAAAAATCAATTTCCCTATTCATATTCCGATCCGATGACAGGCCGAACCCAACACCTGCTGCAGACAAAACTCGTTACAGGCGAAGAGTTGCAATGGTGGTTTGTTACATTTTTATTGGTTTAAATTATTTAATTTTTTGATTTATTGCAGTTTTGAGAACATGATATGTGTATGGAAGTTTTTCTACTAGAGGTTCCATTTTTGTTGGATATAAATCAAGTTCATGGGAATGACTAAAAAAATGTCGAAATGCCAAATACTCTATCAGGACTTGATATGTTTCTTTTGAAATAATATTGTATTCAGTTGATAAGTTTAACAAATCTTTATGCCATGTACTACTAATTGGTATTGTGATTTGTTCAAATTTTAAAATTTGTTTAAAAATATTTTCCATTTCATAATAAAAATTATTCAATAATGTTGCTACTCCAACCTATTCTAATATTGATAAATAGGGAAATTTTTGATAATCCGGAATTTCATCTAGAACATATTCAATATTTTCAAACTCTGCTTCAACTTTGTCAACTAATCTAACCATATATAATTTTTCCAGTCGTACTAAAAAGTTGATTAAATCGGTTTTTAATTTTTTTGATCAACAAGATCAACCGGTTTCGATAACTTTTCCATAAGTTCACCATAAAATGAAAAAAATTCTGAATCAGACACACCCTCTACTCCTAAATCGATATCATTTCCATCTGTTTCTAAACTTGACTCAAATAATATTATTTTTAATTCATCACAATGGACTTCATGGTATCAACCGGAAAACCCCCGGGCTATTGAATCCATCCTCTGCCTGCTCCAATTCCTCCTCAATGCCAAACTCCACAGTACCCGAAAGGATTTGATGCCGAATGATTCTGTCTGAAAGGTTGTA
>JAFGTP010000025.1 GCA_016934035.1 Fidelibacterota bacterium | reverse complement strand
GATTGAAACATGATGAATTCAACCTCAGATTCCACACCTTCGTCTATGAATGTTTGCAAACAGCTCCCCGCTTCAGGGGATTGAAACTTAAAAGCATAGCCCTTACCAATTTCTTCATCCAGAATGTTTGCAAACAGCTCCCCGCTTCAGGGGATTGAAACATAAAGATTTCTTAGTCGCACCGCTGTCACACTTTAATGTTTGCAAACAGCTCCCCGCTTCAGGGGGATTGAAACTATTCGTCTTCTATTTTCAAAACGAATGCCTTGTCTGTGTTTGCAAACAGCTCCCCGCTTCAGGGGATTGAAACATGGACTCTCGGCATAAGGTAGCCCTTTAGTTTCGCCAAAGTTTGCAAACAGCTCCCCGCTTCAGGGGATTGAAACGATTAATGTTATTTAAAAGTACCCCGTCTGCATTGCTGATGTTTGGGGAAAAGGAGGAGTGTCTTCGGGGGCCATGACATTCTGTTGTATCAGTAAAAAAGCCACCAGAATCTTGAAAAAGCCTTTCAAAATGCTCTTCCTGACGGTTTGAAGAACACCGGGTATTTTGACTTTTTTGAGTGGGAAGGGGCGGCACAACAACAGGATGAAATATTGACAGCCATACAATCCGCATTGGAAAAAGAGAAAAATAGAAATATTTCCAGGTTGGTATTCAAGGGATTATTTCTGTAAGTTCATGCAGCAAAAATAATCAAACGGAAAAACAGGGCCAAAATGATGGAAACAACAACTCAAAAATCCACCCGTTGGGAAATGAAAGAACTCATCAAGAGAGACCATTTTACCGGATCCCAGGTTGATGCTCTGGTTCAGTTGGAGTCCTTCATCAAAGATGAAACCGCTAAATGCTTTATTTTAAAAGGATATGCCGGAACCGGAAAAACCCATCTGATTCATCATCTGGTTGAATATCTGAAGGAGAAATCTATCCCTTCAAAAGTCCTGGCACCAACGGGACGGGCCGTCAGAATTCTGGCCGAAAAGCACAACCTGCCGGCTGCAACCATTCACAAATCCATCTATTATATGAAAGACCTGAAAGAATATTGCGAAACAGGCAAAGATGGCAAGATCACCTACAAATATTACTATAACCTGCTCCCCAATGAACAGTCATGGGGCACTGTATATCTTATTGATGAAGCCTCCATGGTTTCAGATTTTTACAATGAACAGGAATTTGTTCGCTTTGGCAGCGGTCACCTGCTGACTGATCTGATGAACTCTATCAGCCTGGATGTGCCGGGAAACCCATCAAAGGTTATTTTTGTGGGAGACAATGCCCAGTTGCCACCGGTCGGTATGAATTTCAGTCCGGCACTGTCGGAAAGTTATTTCAGGAAAAAATTTGGTATTGTTCCGCAAAGTGCTGAACTCACCGATGTTGTGCGTCAGAAACAGGATAGTTTGGTCTTGAAAAATGCCACCAATATTCGGGAAATACTGGACAGAAATGTGTTTAATAATTTTTCCTTTGAATATGATAACCATACTGTTTTTGACCTGGACCCGGATGAAATCCTTTCGAAATTTATATCAGGCTGCAAGCCCTTTTCAAAATCCAATCCAATCATCATCACCTATTCCAATGCCCTGGCCAAAAGTTATAATCTGAGTATCAGGGAAAAATTATTCCCCGGAAAGCCGGAAATAACAACGGGTGACAGGATCATCGCCGTGAAAAACAACTATAATTTTCCCATCGATATTATGAATGGTCAAATCGGTTATATTGGTGATATTAAATCTTCCTCTATTACCCGCTATGTACCCTTGAACACGGGGAAAAATAAAAATGGTGAAGTGGAAAGAATATCCGTCAAACTCATCTTCAGAGAAGTTCGTTTGCTTCTGGAGGATGACCAGCAAAAGGAACATGTTGTTTCAGCCATGATTCTGGAGAATATTTTATACAATGACCTGGCGGCTTTGCATCCTGATGAATCCAGAGCATTGTATGTTGACTTTATTCAGCGAAACCCCCATTTAAAAAGGGGAAGTGAGGAATTTAAACGGGCCCTGCGCAATGATCACTATTTTAATGCTCTGCAGATCAAATTTGCCTATGCGATCACCTGTCATAAAGCCCAGGGAGGAGAATGGCCGGAAGTGTTTGTGGATTTCGATGGCTGCCATTCCCTGACCAGGGAGAACCTGCGCTGGAGCTATACTGCGATTACCCGTGCATCTGATCAGCTCTATCTTTGTAATCCAATCGTGCAAAATCTGTTGCACCCTGCAAAAATGAGCCATGAGGATCTGTATACTATTGATGAAGATGATATTATGGCTCCACACTCCGACCATGCAATTGCCGGTTCAATACCCGATATCCTAATAGAGGCACCGATAAAATCACAAAACATCTACAAATTGCTGGCACCACTGTTACCGGACACTCTTGTTCTGCAGGATTTTACATCCCGACCCTACCAGGAATTGTACAGGGTAAAATTTGGCAATGAAACTTTCAAAATTATTGCGTTTTACAACCAGCATAATCGTCTGTCAAAAGTGCAGTTCAATCGAAATATTGCAGATTTTCCAGTTACAACAGAGGAAATAACACAAAAACTGCAAAATATCAGCATTGATGAAAAAGAGGAAGTTAAAGAGAACTTACAAAATACTATCCCGATGGATTGCAATCATCAGTTTTTCAGACAGATATCAGCGCTGTACTCCAAAAACAAGATCGCTTTTGATGTCAAAAAACAATCGGATTTTCATTATGCGGTTACACTCTCCCATATGATGGAAACCGGCGAGTTTGATTATTATTTCGACAAGAACTACCGCTTTACAAAATTCACTCCGCGAGGTAAAACCATCCATAAACAATTGTTTAACAGAGTCCTGGCTATTCATCTTGAAAGTGGGGGTGAATGAATCATGTGTGATGTTAAATCCATATTTGCTTTGAGAAGAGAAGGGCGAATTGACGAAGCCCTGAAGCAGGTGCGATACATGTACAGATTAAATACCAGTGATGAGTGGACCATCAAAGCTTATGGATGGTGTTTAATTTCCAAAATATCATCTGCCTCACACAATTCAGAATTACTGCAACTAAGAAATGAATTGCGACGATTAAAAATTAGCAGGCAGGATGATCTGCTTTTTTTCAGCGTACAGAAAGCCCTGAACCCATATCTTGAAAAAATTAAAGAGGCCGGAAGTTTAAGCAAGGAGAATGGCAGTCACTGGCAGGCCAGGAATATTCTATCAGATATTCTAAAAAGAGATCCTGATAACCAGGATGCATTAAATACCCTGGGATGGGTTTGTTATCGCTTACTGGCAGATAAAAACACAGCAAATAAAAATGATATCCTTGTTGAACTCACTCATATTTTTCCAAAGATCACTGAAAAAAATCCATTGTTGATAAGGCAATTGGCCCGAGTCACCAGCAATGCTCCCAATAGTTTTGAGAATTATCCTGAGTTTTTCAAAACCGGCCTTTTACCAAATTTGACGGATAATCCAAGACGGCTATTATACAGGGATGAATTATATTCACCGGAAAAAACCGCAAATAATAAATCCCTTGAAGAAATTGCCCTTAAAGGAATGTATCGTCATCTTAAAAAATTTCCCCAAAATCGTATTTCGGTATCAGGATGGTTAGGTGAATTATTGCTAAACTGGAAAAATGCGAGTTGGGATGATCAGACCTGGGGGGCCTATTATTTAGGACGGTTACTGACATGGTGTTCAGATAATAATGAATTGGCATTATCAACATTACTTCCTGTCGCCAGAATGAAAAAGGATGAATTTTGGATATGGGAGGCTATTGCCGATTGTATGAAGTCAGATGAATTGAAGCTGGCCTGTTACTGCAGAAGTTTAACCTGTCATGTTCCGGAGGAACAATATTTGGTGAAGATCTATTATGAACTGGCTAAATTATGGTTTAATGAAAGAAAGTATCCCGAAGCTTCCTATGCAACTGGTCAAATCCTGAAGTGGTCTTCTGATGATTTCTATAAACTTCCGGGATATTTAGTGATTATTACTAAATCTGACTGGTATAATCCAGGTGAACTCAGTAAAGAAAAATTTTTGCAAAAGACCAGGGCGATATCTCAAAAAACCGATGAAATATTATATCAGGATTTGCCGGTCATCTCTGCTAATTTCATCTCTGAATATTATAATTCTGATAATAAAAACTATTACACTGATTTTGTTCTGGAGGATGGAAACATTTGTTTTCTGAAACTTTCAGAATCTATTAATTTAAAACCTGGCGATTGTGCAGATGTAAAAATACAGACACACCTAAATAAACAAAAAGTAGTTTGGTGGAAAAAAAGAGTCAATCAATCATGGGACTTGGTCGGATTTCAAAAAGCCATAATTGTGCATACAGATCACAAGAAAGGATTTCTGTTAGCAGCCATTTCAGAAGATGATAGCACTATCATGCATTTTGACAAATTCCCGGAAGTAAAAAAATTTGAAATTGGCGATATTATTGAGGCCCGTATCATAAAAATTGATCAGGACAAATACAAAACGATTGATTGGGTCAAGAAGATTGATGATCACTATCCGGATTTTATTAAGCCATTTGAAGGCGATTTTAATTTTGCCGATGGTCATTCTTTTGGTTTTGCAGATGCTGACTTTGGTAGTATTTTTATCTCACCTACTTACACAAAAAACTTAAAAGATGGTGAAAGTATCAAAGGAATTGCCACATATCAGAAAAAACCCAATCATTATCAATATGGCTGGAAAGCAGTGAAAATTGAAAAAAACCAAAACTTGAAATTAACTTAAAAAATAAACGGAGGATACCATGGATCAAAGCAGCACAAACAAAGTTATCTTAATCGGTAGATTAGGACAAGAGCCAGAATTAAAAACAATACCTTCAGGACAGTCTGTAGCCAATATTTCAATTGCAACTTCTGAAAAGTTTAAAAACAACAAAGGTGAATTTACCGAAAAAACTGAATGGCATCGCTGTGTATGCTGGGGACAAACAGCAGAATTTGTTGGAAAGTATCTGAATAAAGGTGCATTAGTATATGTTGAGGGTAAACTTCAAACTAGAAAATGGCAGGATAAGAATGGAAATAACCAGTATTCAACAGAAATTCATGTAAATCAATTAACACCACTCGGCTCGAAAAAAGATATTCCTCCTAAAAATAATTCAGAAGAAGATGATTTACCGGATTTTTTGAAAGAAGATTTATCAAACAATAGTTCAGGCATGAATGACCTTCCTGATGATGAAAAAGATTGGCCTTTTTGAGGAAATTAAATCAATGAGTCCTTTTGCCCTATCCGCGTAATTCCATGTCTTCAATAAAAAGTTGTTTTAATTTTGACAACACTTTATCCTTGGTTATTTCCATTTTGATGAATAACCTGGAAAGGCTTTGATGTCAAATCGATCCTTGAAATCAGGCGGAACTGCCTCGAAGAGGCTGGGTTCAACAAAGAAATGGGGTATTGGGAACTGGATTATCACGAGGTTGTTTCTTTGGGGCATGAAAATAGAATTATTAATTTATAAACAAGACTAAATTAATGATATCGATATGATGAAAAAATTAAAAGAAGTCGATAAAATACCTTTTAAAAAAACGGTATTTGTAAGGATCAATATTCAGGAAAAGCAACTGCGGCAAATTGTGAAATCAGCCGGCGCCCGGTGGACCCCGGAAAAGCAATGTTGGCAAATGTCCTATGATGATGTTTTCAATTTGGGATTGGAAGCAAGAATTGCGGATTAGCAAGTTTCCGGTAAAAGGAACCCTAAAAAAGTACTCAGATATAGGAACAAGTTCATCAATTAAGGAACTTGAAACCAAAGGAAAATATCGGTTAAGAATATGTTAGATGTATAAAATCCTCATGAGATAACCAGTATTAAAATAAATTAAAAATTATATTCCAAAGATTTCATAGAAAAGGAAATAAAAAAATAATATTAATGTATTGGCAAATGTTCACATATTTGTTAACTTTGTAATATGAAAAAAATTGATTTTTATAGAAATATTGATGGAAAATGTTATATTGAAGAATTTTTAGATTCTTTGTCAGGAAAAGAAGCACAAAAAGTTATTTGGACTTTAAAAGTAATATAAGAATTGGATATTGTTCCCAAACAATATTTTAAAAAATTAAAAAACTCAGAAGATATTTGGGAAGTAAGAGTAGATGGTATTAATAAAACATTTAGAATACTTGGATTTTTTTATAAAGAGGAACTAATCATTTTAAATCATGCATTTATAAAGAAAACTCAAAAAACACCAAGAAATGCAATCGAGATTGCAATTAATCGAAAAAATGAATACTTAAGGAGAAAAAAATGAGCGATTTAAATAACTATATAAGTAAAAGAAAAAAGTCAGATAGAGAATTTGCAGATAATTTTAATGCTGGATATGAAAATTTTAAAATTGGAGTCATGCTTAAGCAAGCAAGAGAAGAATCTGGATTTACACAAGAACAATTAGCAGAAAAATTAAAAACGAAAAAATCGGCAATTTCAAGAATTGAAAATCATGCTGAAGACATCAGATTATCGACATTAGAAAAATACGCTAAAGCATTGAATTTCAAGTTGAACGTTAGTTTACAAAGCAACTAAACAAAGGCATCTATCGAATCTACTTTGCAACTGATCGCGTCAGCGTCTGCTGCAAATAGGTGTTCGAGCAAGCCAGGTACGGCCATTCACCGGTTTTGAGAGCCGCCCTTGGACTCGGACCAGGTTCGTTCACCGGTAGGTTTCACTCCCCAGCATCAGGTCTTTTAACTGTTGAAACTCCGTTGAAATTTTGACGGAGAGTATATCCCGGTCCATGAACCGGGTCAGCCTGTCCGGAATCGGTACATCTTTGCCAATCGTTGCGTCGACAATTTCCTTGAATTTTGCCGGATGGGCGGTCTCCAGGAAAATTCCCTGTTTGTATTCAGGATTTTTTTGCAGGAATGTTTCCAGTCCCAGACAGCCGACAGCGCCATGAGGGTCGCAGATATATCCGGATTCGGTATAGACTTCTTTCATCTTTTCGCGAGTTTGGCTATCACGAAAAGCATATCCTTTGATTTCATGGGAAAGGGTTGCATAATCATGGTGGTAAAGGTCCAGAATTCTGGCGAAATTGCTGGGATTGCCGACGTCCATGGCGTTGGAGATGGTGGTCACCGATGGACGGGGTGTGAAAATAGCGGATTTCAGGTATTCCGGCACCACATCGTTGATATTGGTGGCTGCGATGAATTGAGCAATGGGCAATCCCATTTTTTTGCTGATCAATCCGGCTGTCAGATTGCCGAAATTTCCGCTGGGTACACAAACCGCAATTTTATCATCGGCCCGGTTATTCAATTGCGCAACCATTTGAAAAAAATAAAAAATCTGGGGGATCAACCGGGAGATATTGATAGAATTGGCGGAAGTGATCTTGAGATTGGCCAGAATATCTTTGTCAAGTAATGAAGCTTTTACCATTTTTTGGCAATCGTCAAAAGTGCCCGCAACTTCCAGGGCTGTGATATTTTCACCCAGCGTTGCGATTTGTTTTTCCTGCAGTTTGCTCACCTTGCCCGATGGATAAAGTACAAGTACGTTGATATTGGGAACACCCAGAAAGCCGTTGGCCACCGCACTGCCGGTATCGCCGGAGGTGGCAACGATAATATTAAGTTTTTGCTTTGAGTCTTTCATATAGCAGGCCATCAGCCGCGACATAAAACGGGCGCCGAAATCTTTGAATGCCAGAGTGGGCCCGTGAAATAATTCCAAAGTGCTGATTTTTTCGGTAATAGGAACAAGCGGTGCGTCAAAGTTAATCGCTTCATCAATAATCGCATCCATTATCTTCTCGTCTATGTCATCGATGATATTTTGGGCGATGATTTTTGACATTTCCTGAAAGGAGAGGCCGGACAAATTCTGGAAAAATTTATCCTCGAGTTTGTTGATGATTTCCGGCATGAAAAGCCCTTTGTCTGCGGGCATTCCGGTCAGGACGGCTTCTTTGAGGGATACTTTTAGATTTTTATTGTTTGTGCTGTAGAATTTCATTTTTTATCCAATATTTTTGTTTTTCAGATTTATTATTTCGGGAGTTGTCAAATTGCTTCATCACGGGTTTTGCGAAAGCTTCAAGCGAAGGATCTCGATGGGTATTTTCAAAAACCGTTGGCGATTCCTTATTGGCCTCATTGTCTGAGAAGGGTAATATAAAAATTATCCCATGATTTTCGGTCCCTGGTCGTTAATTTTTGATACGTAAACCTGGCAACCGATTTTCTGATACAGATTTTTCCAGGTTGCCGCAATTTTAGCGGCGGTTTCCTGGCCCACGGACAGGGCAAAAAGACTGGGCCCGGAACCGGAAATTCCGCCACCCAATCCGCCGCACTCAAAAATAGATACCAGGGCTTTATCGAATAACGGGATCAGCTGACTGCGTCTGGGTTCCGCCAGGACATCCTGCAGTGAGTTTTTCATCAGTTCAAAGTCCTCTGTGTAAAGTGAAGCGATAAATCCGGCCAGGTAACCCATTTGTTTGACTGCTGTTTTCAGGGGGATTTCCCCGGGCAGTAGCTTACGGGCGGCAGCGGTTTTGATTTCCACATCAGGGTGGACGATGGTGCAATATAGGTTTTGGGGTGCTGAGATTTTTTTGATTTTCAGGGGTTCGTAACTCTGGATCAGGATGAACCCGCCGAACAGGGATGGAGCGATATTATCGGCATGTCCGGCGCCGCAGGCAGCGGCTTCAGCGGCCAGTCCAAATTCCAGCAATTGTTCGTCGCTGCAGGGATTGTCAAACAAAATATTCAGACCATACAAAGTTGCGGCAGCACCGGCAGCACTGGAACCCAGGCCGCTGCCGACGGGCATTTTTTTATCGAGAAGAATTTTAACGCCTCGATCCGGTGCAACACGGTCCAGAAATTTTCCGGCCGCAACGCCGCAGGTATTTTTGTCAGGTTGCGTGGGAATATGATCATTACCGATAACAACAATCTCAATTTTGGGTTCCTCCAGCAGTGACAATGTCACCACATCACCGGGTTCATGGACGGCGAAACCGAGAACATCGAAACCGCATTTGGAATTGCCCACTGTGGCGGGGGCGAAGACTTTGATTGACTTTTTCATCAGTAATTCCTTTTCATGATCACAGTGTTGGCGATTTTGAAAATATCAGCAAAAACACCGGCAGCTGTCACACCGGCGCCTGCTCCGGCTCCCTTGATCACCAGGGGCACCGGATAGCGGTCGGTTGTCAGGGCGATGATATTATCGCTTCCCTGGAGGGAATAAAAGGGATGGGATTTGTCCATCGATTGCAAAGTGATTGAGGCCAGTTTGGCTTCGTATTTTGCGATCCAGGAAAGTTTTTTACCTTCTTCAGCAGCAGATTTTTGCTTTTCCTGAAAATAGTCATCGTAATCCTGAAGCCTGCTGAAAAATTCTTCAACGGAATTCACCTGCATACATTGATCCGGAACAATTTGCTCCAACTGGATATCTTCCATTTCCAGGGGCTGGCCGATTTCCCGGGAGAGCAACAGCAATTTACGGGCGAAGTCCATTCCGTTGAGATCATCACGCGGGTCGGGCTCTGTGTATCCCAATTCCCGTGCTTCTCGGACAATTTCACTAAAAGGTTTTTTACCGGTGAAGTGATTAAAAATATAGCTGATTGTGCCCGAAAGGATGGCTTCGATTTTTTGGATTTTGTCGCCCGAGTCCATCAGGTCTTTGATGGTGCTGATGATGGGCAGGCCGGCCCCGGCATTGGTTTCATAAAGGTACTGAACATCATTTTTACGGGATAAAGATTGAAGTTGCTGGTATTCTTCATATTTCCGGGTATTGGCCTGTTTGTTGGCTGCCACAACGGAAACACCGGCGGATAAAAATTTACAATAGCTTTGACTGACGGCTTCATTGGCTGTACAATCGACAAAAATACAATGGGTCAGTTTTTCTTGGTGAATGAATTCGAGATACCGGTTTACATCAGAACCCAGGTCGCTGGATTGCAGGATTTCACGATAATTGTTCAAATCAATACCATCGCTGTCGAGTATCATTTTTTGACTGTTGCAAAGACCGGCGACGATGAGGTTGAGTTTTTTATTATCCAGCAAACGACGATGATTGTCTTTGATCTGCTTCAGCAATTCCGAACTGATTAATCCGACTCCGGCAATGAAAAGGAATATTTTTGATTGCAGGGCAAAAAAAGATTCATGCACGGCATTGAGGGCCATTTTTTCATCGGATTTTCGAATGACCACAGAGATATTCAATTCGGATGATCCCTGTGCAATGGCCACCACATTGATATTTTTCTGGGCCAGAGCATCAAATAATTTTCCGGATATTCCCGGTGTGTGCTGCATCTGCTCTCCGACAATGGCGATAATAGATAAATTATGTTCAATTTTGACGCGTTCAATAAATTTGCCGGCAATTTCGGCGGCAAACTCTTCCTCAAGGTATTCCCGGGCTGTTTCGGCTGATTCGGGTTTAATGGCAGCGCAGATGGAGTGCTCTGAGGATGCCTGGGAAATGAGGATAACATTGATTTTACCCCGGGCCAGGGCTGCAAACATTCGGGAGGCTGTCCCTTCGATGCCGATCATGCCGCTTCCCTGAAGTGTGATGAGGGCGATATTATCAATGGAGGTGACCCCTTTTGCCAGGCATGGGTCCTGGGGCCGGTTGGTGATCATTGTGCCCGGCTCGTCGGGAGAGAAGGTATTTTTGATAATGCAGGGAATATCATTGTCCATCAAGGGCTGCACTGTCAGGGGGTGAATCACTTTGGCGCCAAAGTGTGACATTTCCATGGCTTCGATATAGCTGATGGATTTCAGCGAAAAAGCATCCCTGACCTTGCGCGGGTCGGCCGACATGACGCCGGTGACATCAGTCCAGATTTCCACAGATTCGGCTTTCAGGGCCGCACCATAGATGGCCGCTGTCAGGTCAGAGCCGCTGCGTCCGATGGTCGTGGTTGTACCTTTTTCGGTTGATGCAATAAAACCAGTGGACACATAAACCGCTTTTGAATCCGAAACGGCGTTTTTGATGCGTTGTGATGTCAGGTCAAATTTTATGCGGGCATTGTTGTATTTTTCATCGGTAATAAAAAGATTGCGGGTATCCAGTAATTGGTTGTTGATGCCTGTATAATTGAAATATTCAGCAATAATGGCGCAGGAAAGTTGCTCGCCGAAGCTTTGCAACAGGTCCAGGGATTTGGGCGACATTTCTTTGAGCAGAAACATTCCATGGGTAATCTCCTCAATCTGATGAAAGAGGGGTTGGAGTTTTTGGGTCATGGTCTGGTTTATTTCGGTATCGGTAAAAAGTTCGTGAATATAGGAAAGATGTCGGGTGATGATTTTGTGGATTGTCTGCAAATAGGAACTGTCCCCGTTTTCAGCTTTTTGTCCCGCTTCGATCAGCAGGTTGGTTACGCCGGAAAATGCAGAAAAAACCACCACAAGGCCGGGCTTTTCCTGTTGAATGTTGCTGACAATTTGGGAAACTTTTTGCACCAGTTCCGGACTTCCCAAAGAAGTACCGCCGAATTTTATTACTTTCATAACCTCCTCAATTTAAAAATAAAAAAAGAGTTAAAGACATCCCGGGTCTCTTAACTCTCTCTCCTTTGTTCCTGAATGGGCTAATATATTGAGAACTGGCTGATTATGCAATACAAAATTTATTGAAATTAAGAAGGAATTTCGCCAACTGTGAAAGGATTTTTGCATTTTCACAGAATTCCATTGAAACTTTCATGATATGAAATATTTTAATTATATTGTCAGTAAGAAATAAGGTGAAATATGAGAACATCAAATCCGGTTTTAAAATCAAGTTTTTATGAGAGTTTCAGCTACGGAAACAGTAAGGCCATGACCATTGACGGCACCCTAAACAAGGCATTTTTGCTATTCTTCATTCTGCTGGCAGGAGCAGGATTGACATGGACCAAAGCCATGAACAGCTGGAATGTTGTCAGCATTTTGCCATGGTTGGCAGTGGGATTGATTGGCGGGTTGGTGAGTGGCCTCATCACATCTTTTAACCCGAAAGGGGCGAGGATTTCCGCACCGATTTATGCTGTTTTTGAAGGACTGTTGCTGGGTGCAATATCAGCGATTTTTGAAATGAGATATCCGGGTATTGTGCTGCGGGCGGTTTTTTTGACTTTTGGTACCATGGGTGCGATGTTGTTCCTCTATAAATCCGGAAAAATCCGGGTCACTCATAAATTCCGTCTGGGAGTCTTTGCGGCCACTGGCGGCATTGCATTGTTTTACCTGTTTTCGTGGATATTGGGATTATTGGGCATTGGCATGCCCGGTGTACACGGCAGTGGCCTTTTGGGAATCGGATTCAGTGTGGTTGTTGTGGGAGTCGCGGCCTTAAACCTGGTCCTGGATTTTGATTTGATTGCACAGGGAAGCCAGCGGGGCCTGCCACAGTACATGGAGTGGTACAGCGCCTTTGGATTGATGGTCACACTGGTATGGCTGTACCTGGAAATTTTGAGATTACTGGCCAAACTATCGGACAGGAGGTAGGCATGCATCGCGATAAAATTACGGATTTTCTGAAAAAACTGCTGAAACCGGAACTTTTCAAGGATTATGCCCCAAACGGTTTGCAGGTAGAAGGCAAAGAAGAAGTAAAAAAACTCATCACCGGCGTCACCGGCTGTGTGGAGCTGTTTCAGAACGCTATTGAAAAGCAGGCTGACGGAATATTGGTGCATCATGGGATTATCTGGAACTTTGAACGCCCGGTTTACAAAGGGGCCTACAGGCAGCGGGTAAAACTGCTTCTGGAAAATGATATCAATCTATGGGGCTTCCATCTGCCGGTTGATGCTCATGAAAAATATGGCAACAATGCCCTCCTGGCGGAATTTTTTGAATTACAGGAAATTGAAAGTTTCGGTGAATACAATGGCAGTAAAATCGGAATGAAAGGCAAAGCAAAAGTATCAGAACCCGAATATTATTTTGCCAAAGTGAAAAAAGAATTAAATCCCAATGCTGTCATTTTGCCCTATGGAAAGCAGAAAATTCAGACTATCGGCATCATTTCAGGCGGCGCACAAAAGGAATTCGGGCAGGCCGTGGATGAAAATATTGATCTCTACATCACCGGAGAAATCAGTGAATACAATCTTCACATGGCAAAGGAGGAAAAAGTGCATTTTATTGCAGCCGGACACCATGTCACCGAAAGATTTGGTGTACGAAGAATCGGAGAATTATTGCAACAGGAATTGGGATTGATCGTAGAATTTGTCGATATTCCAAATCCTGCCTAACAAATTAAATTTTTTGAAACGAAAAAGTAAAAATTGTTAATATTTTTATAGATATGTGATGATATTGAAAAAAAAATCAATAAAAATTAAATGTACTGTAGGAATATAAAATTGGACTGCATAAATTAACACTGTATTTTTTTGAAATTTTTTAGGAGAACAGAAATGAACATTTATGTAGGAAACATTTCCTATCAGACAAGTGAAGAAGATTTAAAAGAAGCCTTTGGACAATACGGCGAAGTATCAAGTGTAAAAATTGTATCTGATCGTGAAACCGGTCGTTCAAAAGGATTTGGCTTTGTGGAGATGGTAGATGATGAAGCCGGAAACACAGCCATTGAAGAAATGAATGGTAAAAAAATTGGTGGTAGAGCGCTCAGAGTAAATGTAGCGAGACCCAAAAAATAAGTGATCATTCAATAGATTTCTTTTAGGGCGTTCAATTTTTTGAACGCCTTTTTTATTTTCCATTCGAAATTAATGGATAAAAAATAGTTTAAATTCTGCATGGAATCCTTTATATTCTTCTATCGGAAAAGTGAGGTAATCTATGGAATTTAAAATATTTCAGCCGGGCAATGAATTTCTGAAAACAAAATTTCCAATTATTTGCGGGGCCATGAGCTATATCAGCACACCGGAGTTGGTGGCCTCCGTCAATGAGAATGGCGGCTTCGGCTGTCTGGCAGGTGGAAACATGTCGGCCGGTGAACTGGAAAAGCAAATTGACCGGACGCGGGAGTTGACGGATCGAAATTTTGCCGTCAGTCTGTTGACAATTTCGCCTCAGTTTCATGAGCAACTTTACCTTTGCCAGTGGAAAAAAGTCCCCTACATTATTTTTGCGGGCAGTTTTCCGAAAAAAAATGAAATCAAAATGGCCCGTGAAAGTGGCGCCAAAGTGATCTGCTACGCCTCTACCAATGAAATCGCCAGGAGAATGGTGCGCTATGGTGTCGACGCATTGATTATCGAAGGAGACGAAGCCGGGGGATATGTCGGCCGCAAAGGGCTCAATATTTTAATTCAGGAAATTCTTTTTGATGAAATAAAAATTCCAATTTTTGTCGCCGGTGGATTGTTCTGCGGGAAACTTGCCGCTCATATGGTGATGATGGGAGCGGCGGGAGTCGTATTGGGTTCCCGTTTTGCAGCTTCCTGTGAAAGCGGTGCCCATCCTAATTTCAAACAGAATTTTTTGCGGGCCAAAGCCCGGGACGCCGTTGTCGTTCCCCAGTTTGACAGCCAGTTGAAAGTTGTTCCCATCCGGACCTTAAGGAACGGTGCCCTGGAGGATTTTTATAAACTCAAGGAAAAACTCTTAAAGAAACTAAAAAAGGAAAAGATCAGCCACACGCGGGCCCAAAAATTTGTCGGTGCTTACTGGATTCATGCGCTGAGAAACGCTGCTCTCAAAGGAGATGTCGAAAAAGGGGCATTAATGGCCGGGCAATCGGTTGGTTTAATCAAAAAAGAACAATCCGTAAAAGAAATCATCAATCAACTGGTCAGTGAAATCGAAAGCGAAATGAAAAGAGTCAAGGGGATGGTTGATGATTTATAAAAAAATAGTGAAGGTGGTTCCAATGAAATTTTTAAAAACATTTCTGTTAATTCTGTTATCAACCTATTGCTTTGCTGAAAAAGATGACTGGGTCGGCGGATATCCCGATGGCTGTACTTCGATTATGGTTGGCCAAAAAGCATCAGCCGATGGTTCCGTGATGACTTCCCACACCTGCGACAGTCACAGAACAAGGGCCTGGTTTGATATGATAGCTGCCCGGAAATATAAACCCGGTGCAGAATCAACGATGTACAAGCGTGAAAATGATGATTCCCATGCCATGCCTACTTACAAATATACAGAGGTTGGAAAAATCCCTCAGGTCAAAGAGACTTACGGCTATATCAATACCGCCTATCCTTGTATGAATGAAAAGCAGTTGGCTATTGGTGAATCCACCTTTGGAGGTCGGGAATCCCTGCGGGAACCTGACAAAGGACTGATTGATTGTCAGCAACTGGTGCGACTGATGCTGGAACGATGCGCCACGGCCCGGGAAGCTATCAAAATGGCTGATGATCTCACTCAAAAATATGGTTACAACGACTATGGCGAAACACTCACCATTGCAGATAAGAAAGAAGTCTGGTTTTTGGAGATTCTGGGCCCCGGTAAAGGGCAAATTGGCGCCCTCTGGGCTGCCCGCCGTATACCCGATGATCATGTTTCGGTAACGGCCAACGGCAGCCGACTCAGAATGATTGACCTCCAGGACACGGTAAATTTTATGGCATCTGATAACCTGCATCAGGTTGCTTTGGACAGCGGATGGTGGGACCCGTCACAGGGTGAGTTTGAATTTTGCTACGCCTATTCACCGGAAAGCCGGACCTCTTTTGCTACCAGGCGCAGGGAATGGCGGGTATTATCATTGCTGGCGCCTTCGCTCAATCTCAATCCTGAATCCGAAAACTATCCCTTTTCCGTTAAACCCGATAGTTTGGTAAACTTAGCCATGATGACGGAAATTTTTCGGGACTATTACCAGGAAACGCCCTACGATTTGACTGCGATGTTGACTCAGGTTGATGAAAAGGGTGAAACCATCATTTCGCCCTTCGCCAATCCATTTATGCCTTATGATATGAACAAACTCTTCCGTATCAATGGCGGCTGGGGATGGCGCGGTGAACGTCAGATTGCCCGTTGGTATACCATGTATGCCACGATTACCCAATCCCGTGATTTTTTACCCGATGAAATTGGGGGCATAACCTGGATTGCTCTGGATAATGTCGCAACTTCGGTTTATGTTCCGGTCTGGTGTTCTGTCCTGGATGTAGCGAAACCCTACAAAACCCCTGGTCGCCGAAACGGATTCACCCGGGAATCGGCCTGGTGGGGCTTTAACCGGCTCTCAACTCTAACGGCCCAACGGTTCCGGGATATTTATCCTGAAGTGTTGGCAGAATTGGATTCCCTTCAGATGAAAATCTATGGTGAGCAAAAATCCATTGAAGATGAGGCCCTTTCCTTTTTTGCCAAAAGCCCGAAGAAGGCCCGTAATTTTCTGACCGATTACACGGTTCAGCAGGGCAATTTTATTCATGAAAAGGTCTGGAAAATGGGTGACAGAATCTGGACCAGGTGGGATGAAAAATTTTAATTGACAATTTATCTGTGAAAACTGAGGGCCCTCTAACGGGTCACATTTTTATATCCAGCTCATCAATTTTGCGATAGAGGGATGAAAGTCCAATGTTCAGGGCTTTAGCACATTTGTTTTTGTCATTACCTTCCCGACGAAGAATTGACATGATATGCTGGCGCTCAAAATTTCTCACCGATTCCTTGAGATCATCGGGATAATTGAGGGTCAGTTCCGTGCAGGTATGGGGCGGTAGTTCAGATAGGGTAATGTATTCGGTTTCACAAAGCAGCACTGCCCGTTCGATAATGTTTTCCAATTCCCGCACTTCGCCTTTCCATTCGTAATTCATCAATATTTTCATGGTTTCGTTATCAACGCCCAGCACGTTGCGGTTCAATTCCGCATTGTATTTATGAATGAAATGGTCCACCAGCATCGGAATGTCTTCCCGGCGTTCCTTCAGTGGCGGCAGTTGGATTTCGATAATATTCAGGCGATAGTATAGGTCTTCCCGGAAGTTCCCATTTTCGATTTCTTTAACCAGGTTTCGATTGGTAGCTGAGAGTATGCGGGTGTTGACCTGGATTGAACTGGGACTGCCGATGGGTTTCACCTCTTTGCCTTCAATGGCGCGTAATAATTTTACCTGAATGTGAAGCGGAATTTCACCGACTTCATCCAGGAATAGTGTCCCTTCATTGGCGGCTTTGAAGACTCCGTCTTTGTCCATCGTTGCACCGGTAAAACTGCCTTTTTTGACTCCGAAAAGTTCGCTCTCAAAAAGGTTTTCCGGAATAGCGCCGCAATTGATGGGTACAAAGGGTTTATCTTTGCGAGGGCTGCTGTTGTGGATTGCCCGGGCGACGACTTCTTTCCCAGTACCGCTCTTTCCGGTAATCAGAACATTTGAGGTGGAACAGGCTACTTTTTCAATCATTTTGAATACTTTTTTCATAGACTGACTGGAGCCGATGATTTTGGCGTGATTGTATTTGGAGTGGACCTCCTGGCGCAGATAATGATTTTCTAATAGAAGGCTTTGATATTTTATAATTTTTTTGATACGAATGGATAAGGTTTCAGGATCCACAGGTTTGACAAAATAATCAATGGCACCCTGACGCAGGGCTTCGACGGCACTTTCTGTGGAGGCGTTATCTGAGAGAATAATTGATAAAGTTTTCGGACTGATTTTGCAGATTCTCTCCAGTACGTTGAGACCTGACCATTTTTTGAGATTGACGTTGAGAATCAGAATATCAAAATTATATTCGTTCACCAACTCCAGGGCTTTTTCGCCGTCGGCGGCCATTTTACACTGAAAACCAATATCATGAAGGGTTTGGGCTATCATTTCACGGGTCTGATGATCGGGATCGGCAATCAATACATTGCTGTTCATACTCATCCTTTGAATTTTAAATTCTCAAATGTTGAAAAAACGGGTTTTGCTTATTTTTATGGATTAAACCAAATATATCAAAAAGTTTCTAAAATTGAAAAGAAACGACGAAGAAAGATTGTTTTTAGTTTTAAGAAAGAGCAGCATGTTCTGAATCAATTTTTAAAGCCCTAATTTAATGGCAAATCACGAAGTAAACAAAATTAAAAATTGAAAGATTGATTATTAAATATTTTAAGTCTTGAGCCCGGAACAAATGTATTGCTTTCCATTTAACTCGATATTAAAATAGTTGCAAAAGAGGATTTTAAAATGAACGAAAATATTTGCATCCTGGGGGCTGGTAATATCGGTGGTGCCATTGCAAAGGGTCTCATCAAATCCGGACGGTATGAAGCCGGGAAAATTATTTTGACCCGCCGGCATAAAGAGGGACTTGAGAAATTTGAAAAGTTGGGGTTTACTGTCACAACCAACAATAATTCAGCTGTACGCAACAGTAGCGTTGTCCTGTTGTCCGTTGAACCGCACCAGGCCGGTATGGTTTTGGAGCAGATAGCAAAAGATCTGACAGCCGAGCATATCTTGATTTCAGTGGTTTCATCTCTGACAATTGATAAAATTTATAAATTGGTTTCGTCGGATGTAAAAGTGGTCCGTGCCATGCCTAATACCGCCATATCCATCGGTCAATCCATGACCTGCCTGGCAGCAGACAAAAAAGGAAATTCCGCATTGAAAATTGCCCGGGATATTTTTTCAGTTCTGGGCAAAGCTGTAATTATTGATGAAGAACAAATGGGAGCAGCCACTGCGCTGGGCGCCTGTGGCATTGCTTTTTTTCTGCGAGCGATACGTGCGGCATCCCAGGGAGGTATTGAGATTGGTTTCCATGCGGACCAGGCGTTGGAAATCGCCACGCAAACGGCCATGGGCGCAGCTGCCCTATTGGCGGAAAGCGGCAACCACCCGGAACAGGAAATCGACAAGGTGACCACACCCCTGGGATGCACTATTGCCGGATTAAATCGTATGGAACACGACGGATTCAGTTCGGCCATGATCAAAGGTATCACCACCTCAGCCAACAAATCCTGCGGGTTGATCAATATCGATTAAATTCTGAAAAATCAGGAGATGGTTTTACCGTTCAGCGATCGAAAAAAGTGCCAATCGAAATGATAAAGGAAGACATCGGGTATGGGAAATTGTCATGTTGCTGTTTAAAAAGTATTGATATAAAAAATTTAGGTCTGCAATCTCCTTGACACCCTGCCTGCCAATCCTTAAAATCATTTCATGTCTGGCACAGAAAAAATTCTCACCTATCAGATTCATGTTTCGGGAACGGTTCAGGGTGTTGGGTTTCGTCCGACGGTATATAATCTTGCACAAAACCAAAATCTTTTTGGCTTTGTCCTCAATGATTCCGAAGGTGTCAAAATCCATCTGCAATCAAGTCACCAGAATTTGGAGAAGTTCATCGATACGCTACGTCAGTATAAACCGCCCCGAAGCATCATTCAATCCATCGACATAAAGGAATATTACTCCCATATCATTTTCAAAGACTTTCAAATCAAATTCAGCGAGGCCACCCAATCGGTGGCAACTCAGATTTCGCCGGACCTGGATGTCTGTAAGGATTGTCTGGCGGAATTGTTTGATGAAAGCAATCCGCGCTATTTGTATCCCTTTATTAATTGCACCAATTGTGGCCCGCGTTTTACCATAACGAAAACCATTCCCTATGATCGTCACAACACGACTATGAATAAATTTTCCATGTGCTCTTCTTGCCAGGCGGAATATAATGATCCCAAAAACCGCCGTTTTCATGCCCAACCCAATGGCTGCCATTGTTGCGGACCGGAATTACAACTGGCTGATTGCCGGGGTAATACCGTAATTTCTAGTGGTTCGGCGCGACAGGCGCAACGGATATTTGATGAATTAACTGAATTTTTAAGAGCGGGTAAAATTCTTGCCATCAAAGGTATTGGCGGCTTTCACCTGGCCTGTGACGCCGGTAATGAGCAGGCTGTTCGGGCCCTTCGGCAGAGAAAATATCGCGAAGACAAACCCTTTGCTGTGATGTTTTCCGGTTTTGAAGAAATCGAAAAGTATTGTGAAGTTACTAAAATTGACAGACTTCTGCTGGAAGATGTCAAGCACCCCATCGTTTTGCTGAAAAAAAAGCAGGACATTCCAGTGGCGGCAGCTACAGCGCCGGGGAACCAATTTTTGGGTTGTATGCTTCCCTATACACCGGTACACCACATTCTGATGCATTTTTTTGAAAAACCGCTGATTATGACCAGCGGAAATATCAGTGATGAACCTATCAAATATTCTAACGAAACTGCCCTGAAGCATCTGTCCGGGATTGCTGATTATTTTTTGCTCAACAATCGGGAAATCAATATTCGCAGTGATGATTCAGTTGTTCGTAGTTACAAAGATCAGGAATATCCAATTCGGCGTTCCCGGGGTTATGTGCCGATGGATTTGAATTTGGGCATAGGATTCAAACAGCCGGTATTAGCCTGCGGGGCAGAGCAGAAAAATGTTTTTGCCCTGGCGAAAAATGATAAAATTTACATGAGTCATCACATTGGTGACTTGAAAAATCTGGATATGCTGCAGGCTTTTGAAACCGGTATTCATCATTTTGAAAGTATTTTTGAAATTGATCCCAAAATTGTCGTGGTGGATAAGCATCCGAATTACCTGAGCACTCAATTTGGGAAAAAATATGCTGCAGGAAAAACAATTGTTGCGGTCCAGCACCATCATGCCCATGCCGCCTCCTGTATGGCCGAAAATGGTCTGGATGAAAAAGTAATCGCGTTGATACTGGACGGGACCGGTTACGGAAATGATGGCAAAATCTGGGGCGGAGAATGCCTGGTCTGTGATTTTCAGTCAGTGAAGAGGATTGGTCATTTTCGGGAAGCCAAAATACCGGGTGGTGACCCGGCTATCAAGAATATTGTGGCCATGGGATTGTCATATTTGTACGAAATATTCGGCCGGACCCTGGTTGATCTGCAGTTTCCTGTGGTCCAGAATTGCCCGAATTTGGATATTATCATCCAGATGCTGGAAAAAAATGTCAATTCGCCGGTGACAACCAGTTGTGGCCGTTTATTTGACGGCGTGGCAGCCCTTTGCGGGTTCCGGTCGGTAGCGAATTATGAAGGACAGGCAGCTGTAGAACTGGAGCAGCAGATTGAAAATAGGGCATCGGGTTTTTATGACTTTTTCCTTTGGGACAACACAGAGCAGATGGTGATAGATTGGGAGCCGATGATTCGACAATTGATTGAGGATGTTCAGCTAAAACAAAATTTTGCAGTAATTTCAGAAAAATTTCACCGGGGATTGACAGAGATTTTGTATCAAATGGTAAAACTGGCCAGAAAAAAAACAAGTCTCAATAAAGTTGTTCTTTCTGGTGGTGTCTTTATGAACAGCTTTTTATTGAAAAGCCTTGAAAATAAGTTATTAAATGATAAGTTTAGTGTGTATACGCATCGTAAAGTGCCAACAAACGACGGAGGGATCGCTTTAGGGCAACTGGTTATTGCAAACAATCATCAATAAGTTTTTGTTGTTACCTGGATTTACAAGTGAGGAGTGATTATGTGTTTAGCCATTCCAATGAAAGTCAAAACCATTGATCATACGACGGCCATGGCTGAGGTCAATAATGTTGATTATGAGATTAATATCTCGATGATGCAGGGTCTGAAGATCGGGGATTATGTCATTGTCCATGCGGGCTTTGCCATTGAAAAGTTGGACGAGAAGGAAGCGCTGAAAACCTTATCAATCTGGAAAGAAATCGAAGAATTCAGTAAAAATAAAAACGGTCTATGAATTATATACAAGAATTTCGCAATCCTGAAATATCAAAAATTATCCTTCACCAAATAGAGGAAGTGTCCGCGCAACTGGAACGAAAAATCAATATTATGGAGATTTGCGGTGGCCACACCTATGCCATTTTCCGGTTTGGAATCAACAACGTGCTGCCGGAAAATATCAATCTCATCAGCGGGCCCGGCTGTCCTGTCTGTGTCACTAGCCAGTCCTTTATTGATGAAGCGATTGAATATGCAAAATTGCCCAATGTGACCCTTTGCACTTTTGGAGATTTGGTGCGTGTGCCCGGTAGCTATTCCAGCCTCAGCCGAGAAAAATCAGAAGGCGCCAGTATCGAGATATGCTATTCACCGATGGAATCTCTTTCCCTGGCTATGAACTCTCCGGGTCAGGAAATTATTTTTCTCGGTATCGGGTTTGAAACAACGGCCCCTCTGACAGCTGCCCTGGTCCTGGAAGCAAAAAGCCGCGGAATAACAAACCTCTCTGTTTTATCCGCCCATAAAACCATGCCCAGGGCATTGTATGCTTTGCTGAATTCTGAAATGGTCAAGGTCGACGGATTGATCTGTCCCGGCCATGTCTCCTCGGTTACAGGGTATTCGATTTATTCTGAAATTGTCGATAATTTGCAGATTCCAGCGGTGATTTGCGGGTTTGAGCCCAATGATATTTTGCAGACAATTTTAATGCTGGTTCAGCAAATCCGTTCCGATAAAGCAAAAATTGAAAATCAATATTCCCGCGGCGTCAAAAAAGAGGGCAATATTCTGGCGCAAAAGATGATGAACCGGGTTTTTATGCCAGTGACATCCTACTGGCGCGGTATAGGTAACATTCCCGCCAGCGGTCTGGAAGTCGCTGAAGAATTTAATTCTTTTAATGCCCGTCAAAAAAATAGCGTGGCGGTTCCTCCGGAGAGAATCATAAAAGGGTGTATTTGTGGAGAAATTATGCAGGGTGTAAAAAAACCGACGGATTGTCAACTCTTTGGGACAGTCTGTACGCCGCAGGACCCGCAGGGCGCCTGCATGGTCAGTTCCGAGGGCGGATGTGCAACCTATTATAAGTTTCGGGAGTAAGGTTTATGGCCAAAATTATTAAAGCCCATGGCAGTGGCGGACAATATTCCAGGGAATTGGTTCGGGATATTTTTCTGAAACATTTTGACAACCAGGCCCTTGCGGAGTTGAGTGACGCAGCCATTTTGCCTTTAGAAAAGGGACGAATTGCCTTTGCCACTGATTCTCATGTCATCCAGCCGATTTTTTATCCGGGCGGGAATATTGGCAAACTGGCTGTAGCCGGTACTGTCAATGATCTGGCTGTTTCCGGCGCTGTTCCGAAATACCTTAGTTGCGGGTTGATCCTTGAAGAAGGCTTTGACCTGGAAGATTTGGAGAAAATCGTTCTCTCCATGGCTGAAACAGCCCGGCTAACCGGTGTCAAAATTGTAACCGGGGACACCAAGGTTGTGGGACATGGTGAAGCCGATAAAATCTATATTAACACCAGCGGCATTGGCATTATTCCGGAAAACGTGGACCTGTCACCGAAAAATATCCAAATAGGTGATTCTATCATTCTCTCAGGCAATATCGGTGATCATGCCACCGCCATTTTACTGGCCCGGGAAAATTTTACAGTTCACTCAACTATTCAGAGTGATTGTCATCCCATCAACGCCATCACAGAAAAACTGATCCGTGAAATTTCCGGTGTGCGGGTAATGCGGGACCCGACTCGCGGCGGTGTGGTGACAGTGTTAAATGAATTTGTTGAAAACCGCAATTTTGGAATACGGTTATTTGAAGAAACCATTCCCGTCAGTCAAGAAGTAATGGGTGTTTGTGAACCCTTGGGTCTGGACCCGCTTTACCTGGCCAATGAAGGAAAATTTATCTGTATTGTCGCCAGAGAGGAAGCCGTAAAAAGCCTGGAATTAATCCAGTGCTTTGATCGGGGAAAAGAAGCCCGGATTATCGGAGAGGTGATTGAAAATCCCAAAAGCAAAGTCCTTTTGCGAACCCAACTGGGAACAGACCGGGTGCTGAATGTATTAAGCCATGAGATATTACCCAGAATTTGTTGAATTATGCATGAATTATCCATTGCCCAGAATATTGCTAAAATTGTCCATCAGGAATACCTGAAAGGAAACTTTCAGTCGGATATTCAGGTGGTCCATTTTTCTGCCGGAAGAATGAATGCAATTATTCCGGAATCACTGCTTTTAAATTTTAACATTGTCAAAAGGAATTACAATGAAATGAAGCAGGCGGAATTGATAATAGCTGAAAAAGAGATTATTATAAAGTGTAATGTCTGTCTTCGGGAGTATGTTATTCAGGAACCTGTTTTTTATTGTCAGAACTGCGGATCTTCGAATATCAGCATATTGCAGGGCAAAGAGATGTATGTGGAAGATTTTGAACTTTAAAATTTTAGAGGAGAACAATAATGAAAATCGAAATTTTGAAAAATGTGCTGGAAGTCAATGACAATCTCGCCAATGATATTCGTGAAAAATCCGACAAATCCAAAACCCTGGTTCTGAATATGATGAGTTCTCCCGGATCCGGAAAAACAAGCATTCTGGAAAAATTGCTGCCCAAGTTATTATTTAATGGAATTAAAACCGGTATCATTGAAGGGGATATCACCACTACAAGAGATGCTGACCGCATCATCGGCAACGAAATTCCCGTCGTCCAGATCAATACAGAAAAATTCGGTGGCGATTGTCACCTGGGATCCGAGGTGGTGAAACCGGCACTGGACCAGTTGCATTATGAAAAATTAGACCTGGTCATTATTGAAAATGTCGGCAACCTGGTTTGTCCTGCGGAGTTTGACACCGGTGCGGACAAAAATATTGTGGTCATCAGTGTGACTGAAGGAGAAGACAAACCCCTGAAATATCCCCTGATGTTTCGGGTATGTGAATTATCTGTTATCAATAAAGTTGATCTGTTGCCTTTTCTTAATTTTGACATGGAACAGTTGACCGCCAATATTCGTCAAATCAATCCGAATATGGAAATAATAAAAATCTCGGCCCAGACTGACGAAAATGTTGATGCTCTGTTGAAATGGATTCAGAATAATTTAAAAAATTAATTTCAATTTTGAATTTTGCATGAAAATTCTTAAGGTTAATCTGTAAAAAATTAACAAAATGCTACTGTTTTGAAATATTGGTTGCTATGGAAAAAACCGATCAAAATCTATTACTGGCAGAAGTCCAATCGCTGAGAGAAAAGAATCAACAATTGGAAATGCAATACGATTGTTCTATGAAAACCGCGGAAATTTTATGTAATAAATTTGACCAGTTTGTCAATATTTTACCCCAGGCCGTTTTTGAAATGGACGAAGAGGGCAATTTTGAATTTCTCAATCCCCAGGGCCATGTATTTTTTGGTTATGACAAAAATGAAATTTCGACGCGACTGAAATTCTGGCAATTGTTTGATCCATCAGAACGCCAGCGTCTCTGGAAAAATGTTCATGATGTCATCCATGGAAAATGCAACATCACAGGCAATGAATACACCGCTGTACGTAAGAATGGTTCAAAATTTTATACCCTCATCTATTCCTGTCCGGTCCATAATTCGGCCCCGGCCAAACTGCATGGGCTGATTCTGGATATTGATAAGAGAAAAGAAGTAGAAAATGAACTGGAAAGCTCCCGTGATCAGTTACGCGACCTGTCCATCCATTTGCAGACAGTACGGGAAGAGGAGCGGGCCTTCCTGGCTCGGGAAATACACGATGAACTGGGTCAGGCATTGACAGCATTAAAAATGGATTTGCTTTGGATTGACAAGCGACTTCCCAAAGAAAATTATGAAATTACGGAAAAAACAAAATCCATGGTCACATTGCTGGATTCCACAATCCAGGTGGTTAAAAAAATCTGTTCGGATCTTCGGCCGGGTTTGCTGGATGACCTGGGACTGAAAGCGGCCATTGAGTGGTATACCGAAGAATTCATTGACCGAACCGGAATCATTTGCAAGTTGAACATTGATTTTGATGAATTGGTCATTGATAAGCATTTGGCAATATCAATCTTCAGAATTTTTCAGGAAACCCTGACCAATGTAGCGCGTCATTCCAGGGCCAGCAGGGTCCAGGCTGATTTTCAACTGAAACCCCAGGTCCTGACGATGAAAATTCAGGATAATGGAATTGGCATCAGTGAGGAACAAATCCATGATCCGAAATCCCTGGGATTGCTGGGCTTAAGAGAGCGGGTCTACCCCTGGGGCGGTATACTCCAGATTCAGGGTGCCCGGAATAAAGGCACTATTGTTTTTGTTGAAATTCCTATGAAAGCAGGTGTAAAATGATTGATGTTTTTATTGCTGATGATCATGAAATTGTACGCAAAGGATTAAGTACCCTCATCAATGAAACCTGGGACATGAAACTGATTGGCGAAGGGAAAAATGGTCATGATGTCCTTTCTACCCTGGTCAAAGATAATTGTGATGTGCTGATCCTGGATATCTCCATGCCAGGTATGAATGGACTGGAGGTACTGAAGCAGATCAAAATGCTCAAACCCAACCTGCCGGTCCTCATTCTTTCCATGCATCCAGAAAACCAATATGCCCGACGTATGCTAAAAGCCGGGGCAGCCGGATATCTTAACAAAGAATCCGCTTCCACAGAATTGGTAAAAGCCATTCGAAAAATATATAACGGACATAAATATATTACCGGCAATGTAGCTGAACTTCTGGCCGATGACCTGATGAAAGGGTCAAAGCAGTCAAACCATGAATCACTCAGTGATCGGGAATTTGAGATCATGCAACTGATCGCCAAAGGAAAAACCGTATCCCAAATTGCTGATATGCTCTGCCTCAGCGTTAAAACCGTCAGTACCCATCGGCATCATATTCTGGAAAAACTCCAGGTTGAAAATAATGCCCAGATTATCTGTTATGCCCTCAGGCATGATTTGGTGGAAATGGAGCTATAACAATCACCCGTAAACCAGACAGAAAATAAGGCCCGAAAATTATTTTCTAAATCTTTTGTTCTATTTGGAACTTGGAGAATAAACCAACCTCTTGTCTTAGATTATCCTCATTCTTGGGCTAATAGCTAAAAATAGCTGGTAAAATTGATATTATACATTGGTATTCAATAGATTACTTGGAAATTTAATTTAGGTAATAT
>JAFGTP010000024.1 GCA_016934035.1 Fidelibacterota bacterium | reverse complement strand
ATCCGAATTATATGTTAGAAACGAAAAAAAACTTTGAAATCAAGAATAAAAAAAAATCGTAGCAAGGAAGCTACTAATTTTCAAGGAGGACAAAATGAGTGACTTAATGAGAATTTATTCAAACGTACAAGCGATGAAGACAAGAACTTCACTAATGAATGTAAACGACAAACTTAGCGCCCATCAATTCAGACTTTCAACCGGAAAAAAGATTAACAGTGCCGCCGAAGATCCGGCCGGATATGCACTGGCCCGCAGCCTGGAAAAAAGAAGACGCGGTTTAAGTGTAGCTTTACAAAATGTAACCAATGCGAATAGTATTTTAAACATTGCCGAAGGCGGATATCAGAACCTGATGGATATTTTACAGATTGTAAAAGAAAAAGCAACCCAGGCCGCTGATATGTCTTTTAGCCCGGCCCAGAGACAGGCCCTTCACGACCAGGTATCAGCCTTGTTGCAGGAAGTGGATGAAATCGTCAATGATACCACGTTCAATGATATCAATTTAATTGACGGGACATTCAGTGGTAGTTTTCAGACCGGCGAAAAATCCAATGACAATTTATTTGTATCATTAAACAATGGTGACTCGGCCTCACTGGGAATTGACACCATTGACCTGACCACAGCAACAGCAGCCCGCAATGCAATTACCCAGAGCAGCAATGCCATCGATACATTGGCCACTCTGATTCAGGATGTGGGTGAATACAAAGTCAGATTGAATTCCAAGGAAGGCGCACTGGACACCCAGATCACCAATACTGAATCCGTTCGGTCAACGGTAGAAGACGCAGATTTTGCAGAAGAACAGATGGAGATGGTTAAATGGCAGATCCTGCAACAAACCTCTGTCACGGCCTTGACCCAGGCCAATTCTGCTCCCCAGGTGGTACTCAATTTATTACAATAAGTAGCACTCGTTTCTTACCTCAAACCCGCTTTCAAAGATCCTAATTTAAAGCGGGTTTTTTATATCCTCATCTTTCTCTTCGACTATATTTTGCATTTTTAAAAACCTTTGATAATAGGCAAAAAGCAAGGCCGTCATGGGCAATGCGATGATCAATCCGAAAAACCCCATAAGTTTTCCCCAAATGGACAGTGACAACAAAATAATGGCCGGACTGAAGCCCGTCACTTTACCCATGATTTTTGGCACCAGATAGAGATCCTGGGTTCCCTGAACGATCAAAAAGACGATGGTCACCAGTAATATGGCAAGCCAGAAACTACTGCCGGTTTGCAATGCCTGAAGGACTGCAAAAAGATAAGCCGGAATCAATCCGATTGTCTGAAGATAGGGGACCATATTGAGCACACCAATAAATAGCCCCAGAACAATTCCCATGGGCAGATCAATAATATAAAAACCCAGGGCAAATAAAATCCCCACAATCCCCGCAATCAGGGCCTGCCCTCGAAAATACCGTTTCATTCCATCATTGAAATCTTCAACAAAACTCACCACTCCATGCTGGTATTTTCCCGGTATGAGATTTTGCCATCCTTCATGAAATTTTTGAAAATCCCGCATAATGAAAACGAGGTACAACAAAATTACAGCAAGACCAAGCAACCCCCAGATAAAATTGGCAGTTCCCGACAACACACCCACAAAACCAGGGAGAACTTTAGATAATATTTCTTTGGCAAAAGAGAGAAAATTATCTTTTTGAAACAGTTCAGCAAGATCAGTTTCATTGATAAATTCATTCAGGGCAATCCACAAACGGCTGGGCAACCGCTGGCTGGCTTCATTCGCCAGGGTTGAATTTTTCACCAGTGACGACAATAAATCTCCCATTTCAACAAATTGCTGAAATACAATTGGCAGGACCAGCCAAAAGACCAAGGTAATGGCTGACACATAAAATATCAATGTCAGGATTATGGAAATGGTATGATTTTTTACCCGTCGATAAATAAATTCCACCGTCGGATTGAGAATATAGGCCAATAATGTGGCGATCACAAAGGGGACCAGAACGCTTTTCAGGTAATTCAATATCCAAAGGGCGCCAATCCACAAAACGATAGTCAGAACAATGCGAACAGTTCTGTCAAAAGTAAACGGTCGATTTCCTAAAAACATAAATTTTCCTCAATTTCTTTTATTTCCTGAAAAATAATATCATTTTTAACCATTTACAAGACCTGCAGAACCTTTGCGGGCTCTAGGTGTAAATTTCAACTGTTATATGATTTTTAATATGATTATCTTTCAGAAATATTTTGAGGGACCGCTGACAAAAAAACAACTCATATCAAACACCCTGCTCCAGGTCAATTTTTTTATCTTCATTACTGCCAATATGTTGGTATACGGGACCAGGAATATAAAATTGACATCAGCAATTTTTGTCTATTTGTCGACTGTTTATTTTTTTGCACCTTTTATTTTTCCCATAACAGCGAACAATACTCGCTATCTTCGATGGTTGAATCTGATCAGTCTGCCCTTCTATTGGTTTTGTATGTTTAGGCCCCATCTCAGAGTTTTCGCCATCGCTATTCTGGGCATCCTTTTCGGTATGACTTATTCTGCTTTATTCTATTTCAAAAACAATTCCCAAAATCCCTATCAGCGAAATGAATCCTATACAAAAGGCAATATTTACAACAATGCTCTCCTACTCATCAATTTACTGGCAATGTCAGGACTGCACCGGTTTTTGGGAAGCCACTCCATCTATTGGATCTGTTTTTTCAATACCCTGGTAAACCTTGTAATTTATTACGATTATGACAGCCGGCCGGTCAGAAGCTGTAATTCGGAACTTTCCTTTGACAAATACCTTCTTGTTCTGATTATGCTTAAAGCGGTTACTTTTCAAAAATATTTTTTATTTCTCCTTTTGGCGGAAAAACTGGTTGAGATCAACGAACTTTTTCTGATCATTTCTCCGGTCACTTTCTTTTTTCTGACCCCCTTTCTGTCAGGTTTCATGAACCATCTACGAAAAGCCCGACGGGAACCTTCCATTGATTTAAAAATTTTAACAGCCCTTTCGATATTGTCTGCGGGTTTTATCCTGGTCCGGGGATTGAACTTTTACAACCTGGCGCTCTTCTATGTCCTGCTGACTGTCTCCGATATACTGGCTGAATCCGCTGTTACCGTTGCCATTCATAAAAAATCCGGTTCCCAAAAATATTTTCTCTTTTCAAATGGACTTGCAGGGGCCATATCCGGTTTGTCCGGCTATCTTTTCCTGCAGTACAGCAGCCTGAATAGTTTCGCAGTCCTCGCTATTTTGATTTTATTTACCATCATTATTTTTTCTATATTAACTCATGTGAAGAAGAAGGATGTATGAATAAACGCATTCTGACAAGTTGTCTTTTCCTATCAATTTTCTGGATTGGCTGCTGTACCGGCGAGAGCCCTGCCGACCGTTACAATTTTCCTGATGTACTTAATATCAGGAACAGTCCCGACAGCACCGATGACTGGAACACCTTTTTCTTTTCCGATATGGGCGCCTGGTTTGGGTTTGCACTACCGGATTCACCGCAATACTATGGCAGTTTTATGGGCCCTTTCAGTATGAGGACCCAGAAGTGGATGGCCAGAGACCTGGTTCGCTTGAGCCTAACCGACAGTTTAGACAAAAGCATTAATTTCCATGAGTGCCGGGAGATTCTGATCAACTATTTTCCCGGCATCTTAAAGCAGCAATACGGTTTTGAAAAATTCCAGGTGGATCTCTCATTATTTTACATTTCCCGTTCCGAGGTGCTGATAACAGCAGAAATAAGCAACAAGACCAAAGGGCCCCTGGTTTTTTCCATCCAATGGGCCGGGACCCTGATCAATGAAAATTGCAGGTTAATAAATCTCCGTGACCAGGTGATTATTAACGATGAGACTGATAATTATTTTGCCCAGATAGTCCCTCAGGAGGAAAGCCTGATCACAATCGACGGCCAAAGTTATTTTTGTGATGAAAAGAAAAAAACCATCGTTCCGGCTTTAAATAGTCTTCGGAAGCAACTGGTTTTCCGGTATTCCGATGAAAAAAATCTCTCCAGCCAACTCATTCGAAATCCGGATACCTTATACAGAAAAAATCTGGAACGCTGGAATTATTATCTGGCTCAAATATTTTCACCGAAGAGCAAATGGCTGAAACAAAAAAAATACAGAAATCTGGCAGTAAAAGCGCTGGAAACCCTGGTTCTCAACTGGCGGTCAGCCGCCGGGGATTTGCAGCATGACGGCCTTTTCCCTTCATCATCGGTTTCTTATTTCAATGGCTTCTGGGCCTGGGATTCCTGGAAGCACGCTGTAGCACTTTCAAAATTTGCACCGGAACTGGCCAAAGACCAGGTCAGGGCCATGTTTGATTATCAAAATGATAAAGGCATGGTAGCGGATTGTATCTATATGGACAAAACTGAAAATAACTGGCGCAACTCCAAACCACCCTTGGCTGCCTGGGCTGCCTGGAAAATTTTCGAACAAACCGGTGACCAGCTTTTTATCCGGGAAATCTTCCCAAAAATTCTGAAATACCACCAGTGGTGGGCCCATTGTCGTGACCATGACCATAACGGACTTTACGAATACGGATCAACTGACGGAACGGTGATTGCGGCTAAATGGGAAAGCGGCATGGACAACGCTGTCCGATTTGATCATTCCAAAATCCTAAAAAATAATGATAATGAATGGTCTCTGAACCAGGAATCTGTCGATTTAAATGCCTACCTTTTTGCCGAAAAATTATTTTTAGTGAAACTGGCCCGGGCAATTGATAAACATAAACTGGCTTCAGACCTGGCTGCAGAGGCCGACCGATTAAAACAAAATATTCGTACCGCCATGTTCGATGAAACATCCGGTTATTTCTATGACATTCTGTTGGAAAACCAAAATTTCCTGGCTACAAAAGGCCCGGAAGGCTGGATACCGCTGCTCACCGGTTTGGCGACACAAACACAAGCATCTAAAGTGGCGGCTGTCATGGGTGATCCGACTGAATTTGCCACCTACCTGCCCTTTCCGACCGTCACTGGAAAGTCTCCGGAATTTTCCACGGGCTATTGGCGGGGAACGGTCTGGCTGGACCAAGCCTGCTTTGGCATCATGGCCCTGCGGCGATACGGGTATCAAAACGATGCTGACAGATTTACTCGCTTTTTACTCAACCGGGCAGAAGGTCTGATTGAGGATGATTATCCCATTTGTGAAAATTATGGGCCATTGGATGGAAAAGCAATAAGGGCCAGAAACTTCAGCTGGTCGGCGGCCCATATTCTGATGTTGCTTTGGGATGAAGATTTTGACTGAGGGAGAAACAAGTGGATACTAAAACGTTAAAAGCCAATAGTTTACTTTTTATCACAGCAGCGATTTGGGGCTTTGCCTTCGTGGCCCAGCGAACCGGAATGGAACATGTGGGCCCTTTTCTTTTCAATGGCGTTCGCTTCACCCTGGGCGCTACATCACTCCTCCCCTTTTACTTTTTAAAAAAAAAGACGAACTCGCCAGTCCGGGAAAAAGATAATATAAAAGGCCTGTTGCCTGGCGCCGGGTTGGCCGGACTATTGATGACCGCCGGTGCAAGTTTCCAACAAATCGGCCTAAAATATACAACAGCCGGAAATGCTGGATTCATCACCGGACTTTATGTTGTCATTGTGCCGATTATTGGAATTTTTATCGGGAAATCCACAGACAGGCAAACCTGGATTGGAACGGTCCTGGCAATGTTCGGAATGTATTTTTTATCCATCAAAGGCGGGTTCAAAATGGAAACAGGGGATTTACTGGTTCTCATATCCGCATTTTTTTGGGCCTCACATGTCCAGATTCTTGGCAAAATCACCCAAAAATTCGATTCACTGGCCATTTCAATTATCCAGTTTTATGTTTGTTCACTTCTTAGTCTCGTCATTGCATTTTTTATGGAACCAATTGTCCTGAAGGATATTTTTTCTGCCGGAATTCCCATTTTATACGCAGGGATTTTTTCAGTGGGAATTGCTTATACATTGCAGGTAATCGCTCAGAAAGATGCCCATCCTTCGCAGGCGGCCATTATACTCAGTCTGGAATCGGTTTTTGCCGTTATGGGCGGAATGCTTTTCCTGAGTGAAACCATGTCGACAAGAGGACTGATGGGCTGTGGACTGATGCTGATAGGAATGGTTTTATCACAAATTAAACCGGGTCAAAAGTCATGATTGCCGATCAATTAAATCTGCAATCCGATGGCTCAGCTCACTGTTTTGATAGGGTTTGCTGATAAATTCAAAATCTCCGTAATTGTTTAATTCGTCCAGGTCAATTGTTTTGGTATAACCGGAGGAAATGATCACCTTGACCTTCGGGTTTAATTCTTTCAGTCTGATAAAGGTCTCTTTGCCATCCATTTCCGGCATAATAATATCCAGAATTACCAGATCGATTTTTTCCTTCTGTTCAATAAACAGGGCTATGGCTTCATTGCCATTTTTTGCCAACAGGACGTTGTAACCCAAATAAGTCAGGATATCATTCATTGTCATTCGTATAATCTCTTCATCGTCCACAAAAAGAATGGTCCCCCGGCCTTTTTTGGCTTCAACGGCAGACCTACTTGGCACCAATGCACCTGAAACCGGCAGGCAGATCAAAAAACGGGTGCCTTCATTGACCACACTTTGGACCGTAATAAAACCATGATGGTCCCGGACAATACCGTAGGCAGCCGACAAGCCCAGACCAGTGCCTTCCCCTTCTTTTTTTGTGGTAAAAAAGGGTTCAAATATTTTATCCAGATTTTCTCTGGGAATGCCACATCCTTTGTCTTTTATGGTCAGCTGAAGATAATTTCCATCGGGGATATCATCAGGAAGCGATATTTTATCACCTCCCCTGATTTGAATATTATCTGTAATAAAAAAAAGGTCTCCACCCTTTGGCATAGCATGGCATCCATTGATACCTATATTCAAAATCACATTTTGCAATTGTGATTCATCACCGCTGATATAGAAATGTTCAGCTTTAAAATCCTTCTGAAAAATGATATTTTTATGAGCACTTCTTTCCAGAAGGGTGATTGTTTCCTCTATCAGATTATGGAGATTGATTTTATTTATCTTTTTTTCACTTTTACGACTGAAATAGAGTAATTTTGATGTGAGATCAGCAGCCCGGACAGATGTTTTTGTAATGATATCCAGAAATTTTTCAATTTCCGGAGTGTGTTGTCTCTTATATCGAATGACATCCACCGCCCCCATGATTCCGGCCAGCATATTGTTAAAATCATGGGCTATTCCGCCAGCCAATTGTCCCAGGGATTCCATTTTTCGCGCATGGCTGAGTTCATTTTCAAGATTTATTTTTTCTGTGATATTTTCATTCATTAAAATAAAACCATTGACTTTATTCTCCTTTTTGTCCGAAACCGGAAAGGTCCGGATCAGATAAATCTCCTTTTTTATTTGATTACGAATGGTTATTTCATGCGGTAATCCATCTGAAAGGGTCATTTTTCCGGGGCAACCATCACAATCACACCCTATCTCTTTGCTAAAAATCTCAAAACATTTTTTACCTTTAAAAAAAGACTCTACATGGTTGAATTTTTTTTGAATTTCTTTGTTGACCATCTGAATTTCCATGTTTTCATTGACATAGAGTAATTCCATGGATATGCTGTCAAACAATTCCCGATGCAAGGCTTCCATTCGTTGCAATTCATTTTCATTGCTGATGTCTTTTATGACCCTGTCCACCAGTTCCGACAAGATATCCAAAAACCCGGCGTCTTTGACGATGTAGTCTCTGGCCCCGGATTTCATCATTTTGACAGCGACTCGCTCGTCCCCCTGGCCTGTAGCCACAATGAAAGGAGGCATCCTTTTGTTTTTTTCATCAAGAAATTTTATCAATTCATAACCGTTCATGTCCGGCAGACTGTAATCCAGCACGATCAGGTCCGGATGGTTGCTATCCAGATATTCGATTAAATCTTTAGCCGTATCAAACCATTCAACTTCATGGCCTTTTTCAGTCAATATTTCCTGCTGCAAAAAGGAGATGCCGGCATCATCCTCAACGATGACAATTTTCATTGGGTTATCCTTCATTCAGACTTTGACAACCTGGATAAACAGGCCCAGTCGGTTAACCGTTTTTATAAATTCATTGAAGTCAATGGGTTTTGTAATATAGACACTACACCCCAGATGGTAACATTTTTCAATTTCCCGGGGGTCATCAGTTGTTGTCAGCATCATGACAGGAATTTTTTTTAGTATTTCGGTTTCTTTCATTTTTTGCAGAACTTCCAAACCACTCATCTGGGGCATGTTGATATCCAGTAAAACCAGATAATGATTATCTGAATCAAATGCTAGTTCCGATTTTTTTTCCGTAAAAAAATCCCAGAGTTCTTTTCCGTCGCGGAAACGGAAAATTTCATTAAAGATACCCGCTTCCTGCAGGGTTTCCTCAATCAAAAGGGCGTGGCCGTCATCATCTTCAGCGATTAAAATTTTCAACTTATTCATACACTACTCCTTTATAAAATTTTCTTTGGGTAATGTCACGATCATTTTTGTTCCCTTTCCGGGCTCTGATTTGACTTCTATATTGCCATTGTGTTTGTCAATGATCCTTTTAACAATACTCAGGCCAATGCCCTCTCCGCTTTCTTCGGATAATTCGCCGACACGAAAAAAAACATCCCAAATCTTTTCCAGATTTTTTTCTTCGATACCGATGCCATTGTCACAAATATAATATTTTACCACATGCGTGTAAGCCATGCCTTTGATTTCGATTAGGGCTTTTCTTTCACGGCTGCGGTATTTTATGGAATTGGTGATCAGATTTGTAAACAATTGGTTTAGCAAATTTCGATCACCGTAACACTCAGGCAAATCTTCCACCTTTAAATCAATTTTATATTCTTCGATCTGGTATGAAACCGCATCAATGATGCTTTTCATTAATTCATTCATGTCAATTCGTGAAATGGACAACACCGACCGGCCCGTCCTTGATATTTGCAACAAGCCATTGATGAGGACATCCATTTTTTTAACATTGGTGAAAATAAAATCCATGGATTTTGGCATTTGCTCTTTGATCAGGGATTCCAAATGCTGGTAAATTTTATCTTCATCACCCTTTTCAAACAGGTTTTTTTCCAGCTCCAAAAGATGTTTATTCAGCCGGCTGGTGAAGCCCTGAATGTTGACCAAAGGAGAGCGCAAATCGTGGGATGCAACATAGAGATAATTTTCCAGTTCCTTGTTTTTTTCACGAATTAGTTTTTCAGCCTGGATTCGTTCCGTAACATCCCGGGCCGCCGCATAGATCAAATTGTCCTGAGGCGTTGAGCGCCATTCAATATAGCGATATCCACCACTTTTGGTGCGGTAACGGTTTGTCAAGGAAAGGACTTCTTTATTTTGGCCCAAATCCTTCATAGCCCCCAGAGTTGCTTCCACATCATCCGGATGGACAAAATCCAAGAATTTCCGCTCCTGCAATTCTTCCACGCCATATCCCAGGATTTTTTCCCATTCTTTATTGACCTGAATAAAATACCCGTTCAAATCAGCGATACACAACAGGTCCAGAGAGGTGGTAAAAAACTTCTCCAGTTCCTCTTTTTTTCGGCGGAGTTCTTCCCTGATTTTTTCCTGTTCTGAAATATCCAGAAAAGCCCCGACAATACCGGCAACATTGCCCTGGTGGTCTCGGAAAACATTTTTCGCATAAATCACCGGTCTTATATTTCCTTCTTTATCTTTTATTTTATATTCATAAACCTGGTGTTTGGGGTTTTCCATCAATTCAAGGTCTTTTCGGTGGTACTCATCGGCATGTTCCGAGGGCCAGAGATCAAAGACAGTTTTACCGCACAAATCATCATTTTTGACACCCATAATTTCAGTAAAAGCAGGATTACAACCCTGATAACGACCTTCCCTGTCTTTGAAAAAAACCGGGGTTGGAATAGCATTGAGCAAGGCTTCATTAAAACTGGCATTCTGAAGGAGTTTTTCCTCGATCCTTTTGCGGACACTGACATCACTGTGGGTGCCGATAAAGCGCAGAGGCCGGCCATGCTCATCCCTTTCCACAATCACACCACGTCCCAAAATCCAAAGCCAGCTGCCGTCTTTTTTCAGAAAACGAAATTCGACATGAAACCGTTCCAGTTTTCCCTGCAAATGGCCCTGGGCGTTTGCCATGACCCTATTGATATCATTCGGATGCACCCGCTTTTGAAATTCTTCAAAGTTGTGGGGAAACTCATCCACATCATACCCGGCCATGGTGTAATATCGCGGATCAAAATAAACTTCATCTGTCACGAGGTCCCAATCCCACATTCCGTCATTGGCAGCAATAAAAGTTTTATTCAGCCGGTCTTCATTGATACGCAATTTCTCCTGAAGCGCATATTCATCAGTCACATCACGGAAAACAAGGACAACTCCAATTGTCGCTTTATATTTATCAATTATAGGAGCGGCCGAGTCGGCAATCTGATATTTTTGTCCGTCTCTGGATACCAGCAGCGTATGATTGGCAAGGCCGATAATTTTCCCCGTTTCCAGGACCCTTTTGACCGGACTTTCAACCTTTTGCATCGTTATGGCATTTAAAATAAAAAATATTTCATCCAGGTATTTTCCATGGGCATCGAGAAATTCCCAGCCTGTTAATTTTTCTGCAACAGGATTCATCTGGACCACCCGGCCTGCAATATCGGTTGTTATGACAGCATCGCCAATGGAATTGAGTGTAGTCCGCAGATTTTCAGCACTGTCCTCATATTTTTTCTGTTCTTTTATATTGTTTTCCAATAGCCGGGAGATAAAAATACTGCCAAAAAATATGACACTAAAATACATTAACCTGATGAAGAGAACATGCTGGTTGTTTTTTGCAATCAGAATTTCTAAAAAAGTGCAATATCGATTGTCAAACCAAAAATATTCCAGCAGCGCATCGGTGACCCAGACAGTAACAGCAATCATGAAACTATAGGTCAGAATGTTGATGCTCTGTCTTGAGGAAATGAATTTATGCAGACCCATCTGTCTGCGGGCCCTGGGAATTCGAATCAACACCAAAAGCAGAATATACAAGGTCAAAACCAAAAGAATAATGATATAGGATTTTATAATTTTTTCATCCGTACCGACATTGCCGGAAATCCATTTATTTAGGATTTTTGCATAGCCTGAAGCCTTGGTGCTCTTACCCATTTTCAGGTATTCATTTAAATCTTCAAGGATTTTTTCACCTTTCACTGTTGACGCTGCCGCATAGAGATCAAAGGGATAAAAGATAATCCGGGAATCAATCTTTTCTCTGATATCGAATCCCTGGCCCACCAGGTTTAGCCGATCACCGATACCGCCGTCATAAAGTCCTGCAAGAATACCCTGAAACATTTCCGTATAGCCGTCAACCTCCTGCCAGTTACAGGTAATTTCAAATTTTTGGGTAATGGCATAAAACTCTTTGTAAAAAAGACTATTTTTAACAAAGGCAATTGTCTTGAACGCCACGTCAGGCACTGCATCAATGGGTGAATCATGGGTCGTAAAAACGGTTCCCCAACTGGTGATGACCGGTTCTTTTGAAAAGACAACCTGCTTTTCCCGTTCTTCCGTATAGCCCAAAGGGACCATAAGGTCAATTTTATCGGATTGCAGCCGATTGAAAATCTCTGAAAATTCCCCAAAATGATACTCAATTTCATAACCTTTTTTTTCAGCGATTTCATTTATAATATCAATGAATATGCCGGCTGCCAGACCATTTTCCTGCTGGAAAGTGACCGGTTTTTTATCAAAGTATCCAACTTTCAGGGCTTCCTTTGCCCAAAGATGGGAAAGGCCTAAAAGCATTATCATTACCATGGATGCTAATCTACCCATTTGTATGTCCCTTAAAAAATTTGATAATTTTTTAGTATTAAGCACATTATTCTGATACCCGATTTATTTTTTATCTTCGGCATATGAGTTATCCAATTATATAATCATCTTTTGCATACATTTTCCATCATCCAGTCCATATTGATTTTCAGTGCTATTTTGCCATCTCCAAGAGTAGCTGCACCATCAAAAAGGTTCCCTTTTACCTCAACATTCTCAATACCCTTAATCACAATTGTCTGGACACCCACGACTTCTTTGATACACAGGGCAATGGGATTTTCGGGATAATTTACGTACACAAAAGGGACCCGTCCCTGGGAATGATAATAATTCTTCAGAGGCATATTTTTTTTAATTTCCAGAATTTCATCTAATACAAAAACTGAAAGGAGTTTTCCTCTTCGGCTGACCACATTTCCTTTGTCTTTTATGGAAAAAATGTCGTTAAAATCAATAGTAAAAGCTTCTTCAATCATTTTCAGAGGCAAGGCATAAATTTCATCGGAAAAGGATTTTACCAGATAGACATCATTGATTTGTGTGCTGACGTTTCTGGGTAATATTACTGAGAAAACCGCTCCTTTGGTTTTGACTGATTTAACCGAAATTTTACCATTTGCCGATTCAATGGCTGTTTTGACAACATCCATTCCGACACCCCGTCCACTGACATCGGTGATCTCCTTGGCTGTAGAAACACCGGATTTAAACAGCAATTCAATGATATCTTTTTCTTCCAGAGGTTGTTTTTCACTGATAATCCCTTTTTCAATGGCCTTTAACCTGATTCTTTCGAGGTCAAGACCGGCCCCATCATCGATTATTTCCAGCACAAGGTTTTTATCATCTTCGCAAAGTCTGATATTGATTGTTCCTTCGGCATTTTTACCGGCTTTAATCCTTTCATCAGTCGGTTCAATTCCGTGGTCAGCAGCATTACGAACCATATGGACCAGCGGTGAATCCAGCAATTCCACATAACTTTTATCAATTTTCAGGTCCTCTCCTTCAATAACGACATTGATTTTTTTGTCACTGTTTTTTGCGATATCCCTGACGATTCTCTGGCCTTTTTGCAGCAGGTTAGCAGCCTTGACTTTGCGAACCTCCATGATTCCATTCCGTAAATTGGTGGAAATCCTGGAAAAATCTTCCAGATTTCTTTTAAAATTAGAGGATAATGTTAAATCATAATTAGCCAGGTCTCTGGACATGTATCCAAACAGTTCTTCGACACTTAATAATTCTGCAACATAATTTAAAAATTCATCCAGGCTGTTTTCATTAATCCTGATGGTGGAAAGTTCCGATGATGGTAATTTTGTTTTTTCAAGTTTAGGTTCGGTCACATCGCTTTTTGAATCAGCAGCTCTTTCAGGACCTTTTTTCCCGTTACCAATGATTTTTTTTAGTTCCAACACTTTGTCTTTAAGAATCTCCTGTCCCACTTCATCCAGACCGATTCCCAAAAAAGCTTCAAAGGTTTCCATTAACTCATTATAAATCCCCTGGGTATTTTCATTGGTGCAGTACATCATCAGACTATCCATTTTTTCTTTGATAGCATTTGATTCTTCAGTGTCCGCTTCATATTCCTGAAAAGGTTTTGTAAGCAATTCCAAAAGGGGCTCTATCTCTGTAAGTTCAGCATTTATGGAACTTTTACCGGGATTTTCTTTGATAAAAATGTTCATCAGGTCCCGGGCGGTTTGATTAAATTCTGACTCGGTTTCTGACATGCTTTTCAAAAAGACCAGCAACTTGTTTTTTTCGCTTTCTGAAATGGCATAAGGCTGCTCTTCGTCAACAATAATCCGTTCAATTTCTTTGATAAACCGGATATATTTATCTTCATCATCAACTTCATCTTCATCCTGCTCAACTCGTTGGATCATTTCCCGCAGGTAATCCATTGAAGCCAGTAACAAATTGATGATATCCTCTGTGATTTGAAGTTTGCCTTTACGGGCATTATCCAGCAGATTTTCGACATGATGGGTCAGTTTTTTGACCTTCATAAGGCCAAAATATGCAGAATTTCCTTTTAAAGAATGAATCGGCCGAAATATTGTATTGATGATATCAACACTGCCGGGTTCCTTTTCCAGTTCCAGCAGGGCATTGACTACAATATCAAATCCGCTGAGAGTTTCTTCTAAAAATTCATTAACCACTTCTCGGTTTTCATATTCAATCATTGGCTACTCCGATTTTGGCTTCATATTGACCAGAGTTGACAATTTATTTTGCCAGCGCAGGAGAAAATCTTTGATTTCCAATATAGAGTTATCTAATTCTTTCAAATCAGCAAGGGGTTTGAAGATGACATCGTGGGCACCATACCGGTAACAGGCAAGGGCATTTTCCAGGGTCACATAGCCTGTCATCATGATCACTTTTACCATAGGATATTCATTCCGAATTTCTCTAATTAATTTGACGCCATCCATGACAGGCATTATAATATCCGAAAGGACAATATTAATTTTTTCCTCACTCAAAATACGTAAAGCTTCCTTTCCGTTTTCAGCCTTCAGGGTTTCAAAACCTTTTAATTTATATCTGATTGCCAGAGAATCACGGATCTCTTTTTCGTCATCAACGATCAATAATTTATAAGCCATTGTGATTTCCTTCATTTGTTAAAGGCAATTTTATAAAAAATTCAGTGCCGCCATTCGCAATCTGCTTCACCGATATCTCTCCATTATGTTTTTCAATAATATTTTTTGAAATAGAAAGCCCCATGCCCGTTCCCTCTTTGCTTCCTTTGGTTGTAAAGAAGGGATTAAAAATTTTTTTAAGGTTTTCATCTGATATACCAACACCGGTATCCCTAATTTGCAAAACTAAAAAATCCTTTTCAACCTTTCCGACAATGTTCAGTTCTTTCCTTTGGGTTGTATTCATACTGTCTACGGCATTTAAAATCAAATTGACCAGTATCTGTTCAATTTCCTGAGCGTTTACCCATACCTTGGAAATATTTTGAGGGACTTGAATGATTGTCTGAATATTATGTTTTAATTTATTATGGCAAAATTTCAATGATTCCTGAATAATATCATGAATGTCGGCCCATTCTTTTTTCGCATTTTTATCACTTTTATAATAATTTTTCAGACTATCCACAATGGATTTAATTCTCACCACGCCATTTTTCATATTGATGAAAATATTTTCCATTTCCATGGATATTAGCAGGGCAATATTTTTCTGTTCTGATTCAGGCGCCGATTGTATCACTTCATGAATAATCGGCCAATTTTCCTCCAGGGTCTGGACATTTACCGAAATAAAAGTCGTCGGATTATTGATTTCATGAGCGATACCGCTACTGAGCATACCAATGGTCGCCAAACGGTCTGCATGAATCAGCTGATTGGCCCGGTTTTGGGCCAGTTCTTCCATTTCTTTCAAAAATTTCAACAATTTTTGGTTCATTTTTATGATCCTGATACCGGCATCAATTCTGGCTTTCAATATCTTGGGGTCGTAAGGTTTGGATATATAATCACTGGCGCCGGCATCCAATCCTTCAACTATGCTGGCATTGTCACTTTTTGCTGTCACCAAAATAATATGGATCAAATTGTTATGAGGTTTTTTTCTGAGTTTTTTGCAGATATCAAGTCCATCCATTTCCGGCATCATCCAATCCAGAATTGCGATTTTTGGACCGTCATCCCTGTTGAGCAGGTTCCAGGCTTCCCGGCCATTTTTCACACCTATGTATTCAAAACCCCATTTTAAAAAATATGAATCCAGTATCTGGTAACTGATGAGATCATCTTCTGCAAATAATATTTTCATTTTATTGACCGGTATTCATTTGTTTAAGGTAATGTTCCAAAACCTTTTTTAAAATTTCGAATTCTGATTTGAGCATATCCATATCACAATGGCTGATTTCTTTATTTTTTGCTTTGATTTCCAGACCATGGGCCCTTTGCCTCAATCGACCAGCCCCGATATTTGCACTTGCGCCTTTTAACGTATGCGCAACCATTTGAGCGGTTTTAAAATCCTTAAGGTCGATGGCCTTTCCCAGTTTTTCAATTTGCGTGGGAGTGTCTGCCAATAATATACCACAAATCTGTAATATTAAATTCTGATCACCCAGGGTGATGTTTTGGAGCGCAGTTTCATCAAAAATTTCATTGATATTGCCCTCTTCCCTCTGATTTTGCAATTCTTCTTTTTGATTTTCCGCCATCTCTTCAACATCAAGAAAACGAAAAAGTACCCGAAAGATTTCATTTTTACTGATGGGTTTTGAAATGTAGTCATTCATTCCGGCGCGAAGGAATTTGTTTCTGTCCCCTTTCATCGCATTGGCAGTCATCGCCACGATTGGAATATTCGAATTAATTACTTTCGCATCTCCGCTTCGAATTAATTTTGTTGTTTCAACACCATCCATCACGGGCATTTGAATATCCATAAAGACCATGTGGTAATTTTTGCATTTTAGTTTTTCAATAGCCATGAGGCCATTTTCTGCCTCATCGATTTCAAACCCCATTTTTTTGAAAAAAGTGGCGGCAACGATTCGGTTTGTGATATTATCTTCCACCAGCAACAGTTTAAATTTTGATTTATCTGCATTTTGAAATTTCTCTTTTTTCTTTTGTTCGATGGTTTTCTTTTCTGCCGGCTTAGTGATCAGGCCCATCGCCTGGGATAGTGCATCAAGAAGTCCGATTCCACTAATGGGTTTCAACAATTTTACAATTTCATTTTCAAAGTCCCTGTTCGGATGATTGCTACGACCTATTTTATCCATCAATATCCAGTTTCTATTCCCGCTATCAAGCTGCCTGAATACTGTCTGGTCAAATTCATTGCAGTCAATATCATAAACGATGATGCCCCCTTTAAGGTTTTGCAAAGGGCGTGTGGCTTCCTGTATTGTGGTGAAAATCTGGTGTTTCAGGTTCCAATATTCCAAAAAATCCCGAATAATATTGCAATTATCCGTATCCTTAGAAATTACAACAATCGTTTCATCCCTCAAGTTGCCAAAATCCCGCCACTCTGATGTTTTTGCAGATTTTTTCAATTTTATATTGAAAACAAATTCAGTTCCCGCACCTTCTTCACTGATTAACTGAATATTTCCGCCCATTTTCTCTGTCAATTGTTTGCAAATCGCCAGTCCCAGACCTGTGCCTCCGTATTGCCGGCTAATACTTCCATCAGCCTGGGTAAACTTATCAAATAATATTTCTTGTTTATCTTTTGGAATTCCGATTCCCGTATCCGCAACAGATAAATGCAGATTGCAGAAACGTCCCTCATCACTGGACAAATCACAGAATACCGTAATTTTACCTGATTTTGTAAATTTCAATGAATTTCCCACCAGGTTTATGAGTATTTGTTTAATTCTGACAGAATCGCCAATTAAATAACGGGGAACTCTGGAAGTGGGAGCACAAATAAAATCAATTCCTTTTTCTTCCATTTTAAAGGCCACAGAATGGGCAAACTCCATCAGGAAAGTATGAAAATCAAATTCTGTCTCATCCAGTTCCAACTTTCCCGCCTCAATTTTGGAGATGTCCAGAATATCATTGATAATAGTCAGTAAGGAATCCCCGCTATTTCTGGCAATTTCCGCATATCGGTGCTGCACCTCATTGAGTTCTGTCTCCAGTAAAAGGTCGATCATGCCGATAATTCCATTCATCGGAGTCCGTATCTCATGGGACATGTTGGCTAAAAATTGACTTTTGCTAATACTGGAAATCTCCGCTTCCACGGCCATGGAATTGGCTTTTTCAATGGCCTCTTCCAGGGCTTTATTCACATCCAGTAACTCCTGCTGGTTCTTTTTCAGCTCCGTAATGTCTGTTATAACAGACAGAAAATATTTTTTACCCAGGCTTTCAATGAGTTCGCCCGAAAACAAGACTTTGATGATATCTCCGCCGGCAGTCTTGACATCCAGTTCAACTTCAACAATAAACCCATTTTTGTTCAGCTCCTTAAAAATAGCCTCTTGTTTTTCTTTATCAGGAAATAGTCCCAATTCATCAGAGGATTTACCAATGACTTCATTTTTTTTATAACCCAATCTTGACAAAAATGTCCGGTTAACCTCAGTATATTTGTGGTCCGGCAGCAGACTGACGGCCATCAGTGCGGGATTATTATTAAATAATTTATTAAACTTTTGCAAGGCCTCCTGTTGAGCGGTCAGGTCCTTTGAAATACCGAAAGCCGCTGTTTCACCATTCCATTTGCCAAGCCATACCCTGGTTTCTACCGGAATAAAAACTCCTTTTTTTGTTTGCAAAGATATGGGACAATAATCCCGTTTTCCGGCAAACATCTCTTGAAAAATCTCTTCCGCTTCTTGTTGTTTATTTTTCGGATGAATATCAAGAATATTCATTCCTCTGAGTTCATCAACAGTATAACCTAATTTTTCCGTCACCACCGGATTGATAAAGAATATTTGTCCTTTTTTATCAGCGATGAATACCATGTCGTTTAGTGTGTTGAAAAAGGTGCGAAAATTTTCTTCACTGGACTTGAGTTTTTCTTCGACTATTTTTCTTTCGTTTATATCTATATGAACACCGACAGCCCGGCCTGGCTTCCCGGATTCATTATCAAAATACATCTTTCCCTTGCCCATTATCCATTTGAAAGAACCATCTTTGCATTTGAGACGGAATTCAACTTCATAAGAGTTACCAGACTCGATACTTTGCAGAATTTCAGGCATGATTTCTTTTGCATCATCAGGATGAATAAGCTGCATAAAGGTATCTAAATTCATTGGCAATTCTTTATCTTCATAACCAAGCATTGTATAATAGGTGGGGCTGAAATAGGTCTTATTTGTGATAAGGTCCCAATCCCAGAAACCATGTTCTCCGGCATCAATAGCCAGTTCCAGGCGTTCTTTATATTTTTTAATTTCCAATTCAATTTTTTTTCGTTGAGTAATATCAGTTGAAATATTTGCAGTTGCTATTAATTTGTTATCCTTATCATAAACAGGGAATTTTACAGTTAAGACTGTTCGGGTAGTTTTATCAGGGTAAACAACAATTTCTTCACGAATAATTTTTTCGCCTTTTTTTAATTTTTGTGCATTTCTTTCATCTTGCATATATCCTTTTACAGGCTCTTCAGATGGCGAAACTTCAAAAATTTCTGCATCTGTTTTTCCAATTACCTCTTTTACAGATTTTTTTCCTGCTGCTTTTATAAAACTTTCATTAGTTGCAATTACTTTAAGATCCAGGTCTTTGATTACGCATATATTGTCAGTATTTTCAATTATTGCGGAAAGATAACTCTTTTGTTTTTCAGCCTCCTTTCTTTCGGTAATGTCACTATGGGAACCCGCCATTCGATAGGGAATACCCTTTTCATCCCGCAGCGCTTCCCCTTTGGCAAGAATCCAGCGAAGAGCGCCATCCTTATGCTTCATCCTGAATTCAATTTGATATTTTTCAATTTCACCTTTCAGGTATTTTTGGACAAATTCCTGAACACGGGGCACATCTTCTTCATAGAGCAACGAAAGGAAACTATTAAACTCATTTTTTATTTCCTGGTCATTATAGCCCAGCATTTTTTTCCATCGTTTTGATAGAAAAAGTTCATTGGTTGTCAGGTCCCAATCCCAAATGCCATCATTGGTCCCGGCAATGGCCAATTCAAATTGCTCTTTGATTTTTTCTGTCTCTATTTGATTTTTTATCTTTTCTGTAATATCAGTAAAAATAGTGACTAAATACTCCTTTTCCGGCGCATAAACCTGGACACTATAGTGTTTTCCTAAAAATTCAGAAAATTGTTCGAAACTTTCTTCAGTTTCTTCAAGAGCAACTTTACCATATAAGCCAATCCAGTCAAATTTCTCCTTTTCAATTCCCGGCAGGGCTTCTGTTACTGTTTTCCCGATAATGTCTGATTTTTTGAGTCCGGTTAGTTTTTCAAAAGCTTCATTCACTTCGAGGAATTGATAATCTACAGGATTACCCTGTTCATCTAAGACTAATTTGTGCAGTGTGTAGCCAAAAGGCGAATTCTTAAAAATGTTTTTTTGGTCTTTCATATTTTTATTTTTCTCGATGATTAACTCTTAATTTCATTCAGCAGATGACTGGCATATTTTTAGGATGGTTCCCAATTTTGTTAAAATGAAAAATAACATCCGTGATTAACAACATACTTATGAATATCAAAAAACTAATTTTTTTCACACTTTACTTCACCTGCTCCGAATGTGTAGTTTTTTTCAATAGGACCTGCTATTTCAAATCATACACTCCATTTGTGGATAAAATTTTTTAATTCTGCCAGCAAAGCTTTGTATTTTGAATCCAGTACTGACTGCATTTTCTGGATTTCAATGAGCTGTTGCTCATTTGCCAAATTTTCAATGTCGAATGCGACCTTGCTGAGGACAGTACTTCCGATATTGGCCAGGGCTCCCTTCAGGCCATGGGCTATTTTGGCCGTTTCCGCAAAATTTTCTTCTTTGATGGTCGCTTCCAGATTGACCATATCCTGGCTGGATTCATTGATAAATACATTACAGATCTGAACGGCCAGTTTGGCGTCATTCATCATTCGGTCAAAAAATGCAGTCTCATCAAATAATTTTTCATCCTTCTGCCTGTCATCCGATTCCGGGACCGAGGGTCTATCAGAATGTCCCGAAAGCCATTTATTGATGACCCGCTGCATATCAGCCGGTTCGATGGGTTTGGATAAAAAATCATTCATGCCGGCTGCCAGGCAGTATTTTTTATGTTCGGACATAGCATTTGCAGTCATGGCGATAATGGGGACATCCCGGTGACGAATGTGCTCATGATTGCGAATCCTTCTGGTGGCCTCAAGGCCATCCATAACCGGCATTTGCATGTCCATAAAAACCAGGTCATAGTCGGTTTTTAGCATCATATCCAGGGCAATTTTTCCATTTTCCGCAATATCATATTGGAACCCGAATTTTTTAAACATACTCTCCGCAACAGCGATGTTGGTCTTATTGTCTTCAGCCAGCAGCAGACGAATACCGGCCTTGCGGCTTTCGCTGAGAGTATGACGGGTGATAAAATCCGAATTTTCAGGCGCATTCTTTATGTTGCCAATTAACTGGCTGATGCAGTCATGAAGGTCATTATGGTTAATCGGTTTCGATAAAAAAGCAGAAAAACCGATTTCCCGGTATTTTTTGGAATCTCCTCTTTTAGCCAGAGAGGCCATCAGCACCACATGAGTATGCTTCAGATTATCTTGCTTTTTTATCTTTTTGCAGAGAATATCGCCATTCATTCCCGGCATCATCAGATCTGTCAGTACAATTTCAAAAGGCACACCCGCTTCCTGCGCTCTGGCCAGTTCTTCCAGGGCTGTCTGGCTGTTTGTGACCAATTGGAAATCAGCCTCCCACTGGCTGAGTAATTTTCCAAAAATTTCCAGGTTAGTAGCATTATCATCCACGGCCATGATTTTGTGGCTGCGGAAGTCCATTTTTTGAATAGTCTGGGGAATATATGACGTTTTTTTCAGATGGACATTGAACCAAAACCTGGACCCGGCTCCCGGCTTGCTGTCTGCACCAATTTCACCGGCCATCATTTCCGTCAATTGTTTGGAAATCGACAATCCCAGCCCCGTGCCCCCATATTTCCGGCTGATGGAACCATCGGCCTGGGTAAATTTATCAAAAAGATATTTGATCCGGTCTTTTGGAATTCCGATTCCGGTGTCTCTGATTTCAAAATAGAGGTCCCATCTGTCCGCCATCTCCTGCAGAGGCTTACAATGAAGGGAAACTTCCCCTTCCTGGGTAAATTTCAGGCCGTTTCCCACCAGGTTTGTCAGTATCTGCCGCAATCGCCCGGGGTCGCCCTTGACATAGACCGGCGTATCGGGGTCAACCTGGCAGATAAATTCCAATTGCTTTTCATCGGCTTTGACCGCCATCATGGCGGAAAAATTTTTGAGCATTTCATGGAGGTCAAAGTCAATTTCCTCCATGTCCATTTTACCAGCTTCAATTTTTGATATATCAAGAATATCATTGATGATGGTCAGGAGAGCATCTCCGGAGCTTTTGGCGATGTCCACATAATATTTCTGGTCTTCACTCAAAGCGGTATCCCTGAGAATAGTGAGCATCCCCATGATGCCATTCATGGGTGTTCGAATTTCATGGGACATATTGGCTAAAAATTCGCTTTTGGCAATATTGGCCATTTCAGCTTCGGCTGCCATGGAGTTTGCTTTTGCCAGGGCTCTTTCCAGTTCCCGGTTAAGGTCCAGGATTTCCTGCTCATTCTTTTTCTGCTGGGTAATGTCGATAAAAGTTTCCAAAAGGCATTCCTGATTCTGGTATTTAATCAGCGTGACATTTTTTAAAACAGGAATATTTTTACCCTCCCGGGTCACCAGGATACGCTCCTGGTTGTCCATGATTTCCCCCAGGTCCGTAATGGGACACTTTCCCTTTTCTGCCGGACAGATAAACCGGTGGCAGACCTCCCCGACCATTTCTTCCATGGGAATACCGCACATTTTAGCCGTGGTTGAGTTGGCAAACAGAATCCGGTGGGTATTTTTCTCAACAATCACTAATCCCACCTGCATGGATTCAAAGATATTGATGAGATTTTGGGTCTGTTCCCGGTCATGCTGCCTGATCTCCTGAAAATCCTCTTTTAACAGTTCGATGGCATATTCCAGGTCCAGCAGGGGCGAATCCAGGGGTATTGAATTTTTGTGTTCCTTTTCCCAGAGGATATTGCTACACATGGATACAAGGTCACTGATATGCTCCTGCCGGACCTGCAGTTTTTTTGATTTTTTGCAGGAAATTGCTTTTTTATTGATTTTGCTGAAAGCTTCTTCCACAGTATCCACAAAAATAAATTCCTGCCGCAACATCCCCTGGACCAGCATCAAACTGGTTTTAATAAAAATATTGGCCCCGCAAATATAGGTTTTGATCACTTTAGAGTCATACTTCCGGCCCAACTCCAAAATGTAGTTGGCAAATAACCTTCTCGCTCTAAATGAGGCCTGTCTGACATGGGTATAATCAGCAATTTTAATGATTTGGGTACCTTTTAAGCCCCCTTCCGCATAGACTTTTTCCAGCCGGTCCCTGGCACTGTAAAAGTCTTCAACCTTAATATTTCCACTGAGTGAGGAAAAGATCAGTTTTCCGGGGATCGTGGCATTTTTGTATTCAAAACCGGTGAGCCGATTGTAATATTGCCATTGGGGTGGAAAAACCAGCTCGTTATAATCATAATTTTTATGATGGCCTGAATTGGTGACCCAGTCCATTGCATGTTCCAGGGCCTGGGTATCATTTCTGGCGCTGAAAAATCGGATGTCCGATAATGTGGCCTTATAGGCCGTATAATAAATGACACGGACCCAAAGGGGGGCATTCACAATAACCAATCCAAGATGGTTCATTTTATTATTCTGCAATATTCTTTTCTGAATTTTTGTCTCGACACTTCTGACCTTGCCATAGAGGTCTTTGTAATCCCGAATCTCCACAAAAGGCAATTCCACCTGGGCATCCCGAAGGAATTCTTCAATCAGCCCATAATACTTTTCTGCGCTGAAATAATTCATATCCCCTTTGCAATTGACATAGATGATGGATTTTCCGATTTTTTTGGCATTGAAGATATAATAATCATGAATTTTGACATTCAAATATTGATCATATTCAACAACCGGATGGTGGTTTACAGGGTCTTTGCTAATTCGGTGTTTCATTTTTTCGGTTTTTCTGCCAGTAAAGTATTCAGAGCCAGCAACATTTCCTGAAGCTGAACCGGTTTATGAATCAATTTTGCGATACCGGCCTCCTTCATCCTCTGATCGTCCAGATTATGGCCCTGGCCGGTGAGCATGACTACCGGGACAGTCCGTGAATGGTTGTTGATTTTTCCGGCCAGTTCAATGCCCGTCAGACCCGGCATATTGCGATCGGTGATGATCAGGTCAAAATTTTCAGCATTTGTCTCATAATTTCGCCAGGCTTCCCGACTGTCCCGGAACTCGAAAACCTGGTAGCCATAATCGGTCAGCATATTTTTCAGCATCTTGCCGATATAGTCTCGATCGTCCACCACCATGATATTACCCCGGCCTTTGGGCAGGGAAACCGATTTATCCGGGCTTACGGTATCGACCGAATCGATCCAGGGAAAATGTAAGATAAATGTCGTCCCCTGGCCCGGCGTACTGGCCACTTTGATACCGCCCTGGTGGGATTTGACAATCCCATGGACCACAGAAAGTCCCATGCCGGTGCCTTTACCCTGTTTTTTGGTGGTGAAGAAGGGCTCAAAAATCCGTTCCATAGTTTCCCGGTCCATGCCGGTTCCGGTGTCGGAAACGGTCAGTTTCACATAATCGCCTTCATGCAGGCCGGGATTGAGCCGGGCCGCCTCTTTATCCAGGGCCACTTTATCCAAAATTACAGTCAGAGTCCCACGGGTGTCTTCCATAGCATGGTAGGCATTGGTGCCCAGGTTCATAATCACCTGGTGAAGTTTTACCGGATCGCCCAGAATTTTACAATTTTCTTTCCGCATATCCAGCTTGATTTCGATGGATTCAGGAATCGAGGAGCGAAGCAATTTTACGGTTTCTTTGAGAATGGAATTGACTAAGACCGGTCTCAGATCACGATCCGCTTCACGGCTAAAACTCAGCATCTGGAGCACCAATTCTTTGGCCCGCTGGGAGGCCTGGTAAATTTCATCAATGCTGTCATAGATGGGATCATTTTCTTTAAGTTGGGATTTGATAATATCCGAATATCCCATGATGGGCGTCAGCAGGTTGTTGAAGTCATGGGCAATGCCGCCGGCCAGAGTGCCGATGGTCTCCAGTTTTTGGGACCTGCTGCGTTGAATTTCGAACTGGCGTCTTTCTTCCTCCAGTTTATTTCGCTCCGTGGTATCAGTGACAATAGCCAGGACGTGGTCCGCTCCTTTGGGGGCCATACGTGATTCAAAATATTCCGGTTTACCCTCCTCAATTTCCAGGCAGTATTCATAATGTTGTGTCTTTTTTTCCGCCAGGGTCAACCAAATCTTTTCCAGGGTCATTTCCGCAATTTCCGGCGGCAATATTTCCCTCACATTGCGACCGATAAAATTGTCCTTATAATATAGTTTGGGTGAATTTTCAGTGTTGGTGTAAATAAAATTTCCCGACCGGTCAAATTCAAAGATCAAATCCGGCAGCGCGCTGTTGATGGATTGCAGCCGTTCTTCATTTTCCTTAATCCTCAGGTTGTCAATCACTCTATCGGTGATATTGACCGTGGAGATAAAGACTTTTCTGAAATTGGGCTCAAAACCGGGCAGGACTTTCCAGAAGAGATGGGCGTATATTTTATTTCCCGATAGGGTCTGGAATTCGATGTCAAAATCACTGTAGGTCTCATGATTGGCAATAGCCACCAGTATTTTTAAAAACTGGCTGTAGGTTTCGCCGGGAATTATTTTTGTCAGTCCTGCTGCCAATTCTTCTTTGGTGACGGCTTCATAAAATTTCATGGCGGAATTGTTGGTATTGAGCACCTGAATACCTTCAATACATTTTCTGACGGCTGCCGGGTTTTCGGAAAAGTATTGCTGAAAATCCTCCACTCCTGATTTTTTTATCTCCTCGATATTGTCTTTGACACAGGAAAAATCCATTTCCCAAAAAGGAGTCGGCGAGTATTCAAATAAGGCCCTGAAATGTAGTTCACTTTCCTGCAATCTGCTTTCGGCTTTTTTCATTTCGTCAATATCCATGTGGATGCCGACGGCCCTTCCCGGTTCACCTTTTTCATCAAACTGAAAACTTTTGCCCTTTCCCATGATCCATTTCCAGGAGCCATCTTTACAGCGAAGCCGAAAATTGATTTCATAGGGAATGCCCAGGCTGAGGGCGGTGCGTATCCTGGGCAAGGCCCCTTTTCTGTCTTCCGGATGCATCAGTTCCCGCCAGATATCCGGCGTGTGAGGCAGTTCATCCGGAGCATAACCCAGCATGGTAAAATACTGATCATTATAAAAAATTTTATCTTCTTGGAAATTGCGGTCCCAGTACCCGTTTTCCGTTGCTTCCAACACCAGGTTCAGGTTTTCATTGGTGGTCTGGTAGCGGTGCTCCACCTCATGCCTGTAGATTTGCAGCCCAGCCATCTGGGCGTAGAGTTCCACCAGGGACTCATTTTTCAAAAGGCCATTTTTCCGGGTAACCAGAATAAAGTCTCCGATCAAACGGTTTTTGACAGAAATGGAAAAAAGATAGGCCGGATTATTAAACCGGGTCTGCCGAATTACAGCCAGCAGGTTTCGGGACACACTGCCCTCCAAAATATCCGCAAAACCGGGAAAGTATAGTTTGGTGTTCTTGCGAACCAGGTGAAACCGTTCCCGGGGCAATTCCCATTGTCTGTCGATAAAATCCATACCCAGTATTTTGCTGCCCTTTTCGAGAAATTTCCTCAAACCGGTAATGGCCCGTGTTTGAGTGGTTCGTGACTTTTCATCCACTTCATTGTAGATCACCACAGCTGCATTGGTGATTTTGTACAGATCATCCGTAAATTTTTGGTAATTGATTTTTTCACCATCCAATTTCAGGAAATCTTTGGCGTAGCCGGCGATCCTGAATTCATCGGTCATGTCAAACAGAATGGCGACAAAATAGTACTTTTTAATATGAAAGGCCTTCACCTTGTACCATTTATCCAGCGTTCGGCTATATTGCTGAAACTCCTTGGCTCCGCCTTTCAGGGCCACATCAGCATATATTTTTAGCCAATCTTCACCGGCCTGTTTGAGTGTCGGAAATACCTGAAAATAGGTCTTCCCCGCTAGGTTTTTTCCGCTTGTATGGGTCAGCACCTGAAATTGCCGGTTCACCTCTAAAAATTCAAAATCCACAGGCACACCCTGTTCATCCAGAATAATTCTGTTGTAGGAATATCCAAAAGAGGAATGGAAAATAATTTTTTTATAGATATCTACATTCATTTGGTTTTTCAATTTTTGGTCAGGGTTTCCCGGACCATTGCGATGAGTTCATCATTATCAAAGGGTTTTTTTAAAATATTGTCAGCTCCCAATTTTCTGGCCAGCAACAGGTAACCCTCGGGCTTAAGTTTGCCACCGCCGGAAATTGCAATTATTTTTATATTTTTGAATTCCTTTCTGACATCGATAATCGTTTCAATGCCTTCTTTTTCCGGCATAACAATATCCGTAATGATCAAATCAATGTCTGTATTTTGGTGAAGGATTCTGAGGCCTTCTTTACCATCAAAGCCAGAAAAAACCTCAAAGCCCTCGGTCTGCAGGACTTTTATTATCATTTTGTTGATCCACACGTCATCGTCAATTACGAGTACTTTCATCATTTACCTTTCCGTTGTTGTGGTTTAATAATTCCCGAATGGTTCTGGAAATCTCAAATAAAAGCAACGGTTTATTGATGATTTTACAGATTTTCAGTGCTTCCAATCGTTGTTGATCCATTATGGCAGCGTTTCCCGTCGCTATGATGACAGGAATTTCAGGCCTGACGGATTTTATCTGCTCGGCCAAATCCATACCGGACATTTTCGGCATGGCGTAATCGGTCAGTATAATATCAATGGTATTCGAATTTTGTTTGAAAAATTGAAGGGCATCGAAAGGGCTGTTGAAAGCATGCACCCGGTATCCCAAATCCGTCAGCATGCGGCTGGTCATTTTGGTCACATCGATGCGGTCATCAATCAACAGAACAGACTCATCGCCGCCGATGATCTCCTGGTTGATAAGGCCGGATTTCTGTTCATGGTCCTCAACCATCGAAGGCAGATAAAGGGTAAATGTTGTTCTCTTGCCGACTTCACTATCAACGAAAACGAACCCTTTGTGCTCGGTGATAATGCCATGCACAACACTCAGCCCCAGCCCGGTTCCCTGTCCCTGCTCTTTGGTGGTAAAAAAGGGATCAAAGATTTTGCTGATTACTTCCTGACTGATGCCACAGCCATTATCGGAAATGGTCAATTTGCAATAACGGGGCTGCAGGTTTTCCAGCGTTCTCAAGAGGTCTTCCTGATCCGGAATGACGTCCTTTAGGGTGATCTCGATTCTTCCGTTTCCTCCGCCAATCGCCTGGGCGGCATTGGTCATCAGATTGACCATCACCTGGTGGATTTTGGTACCGTCCATCCATACTTTTTGGCAGTCTTTTCGAATATTTGTCTTGATATCTACCATGGCAGGTATGACCGGACGCATCAGTTTAATGACCTCATTGACAATCAGGTAAGGGTCCATGGGAATTTTGTGGGTTTCTGTCTGACGGCTGAAATTCAGGATTTGGCTGATCAGGTCCTTGGCGCGCATGCCGGCGTTGTAGATTTCATCAATTTCTTCGTAGATGCGATCATCTTTTGAGAGAACTTTTTTGATCATTCCGGAATAGCCCAGGATCGGTGTCAGAATATTGTTGAAGTCATGGGCGATGCCGCCGGCCAGGGTCCCGACGGTTTCCAGTTTTTGGGAAGCCATATACTGGCGCTCAAAATCGTCCTTTTCTTTTTTCATTTGCTTCATCAGGGTGATATCTTCGGCCACTTTGAGGTAATTGGTTTTGGCTCCGTTTTTGTCAAAAACCGCAGAAACGATGACACTTTCCCAATACAATTCACCGTTCTTTTTTCGATTTTGAAACTCCCCGGTCCAGATCCGGTTCTGAGATATATTCTTCCAGAGGTCTTCATAGACCTCCTTCTCCTGGTTTCCGGATTTTAACAACCGCGGATTTTGCCCGATGACCTCTTCTTTTTCATAGCCTGTGATCCGGCAAAAACTGTCGTTTACATATTCGATATTGCCCATCAGGTCAGTTATGGCAATTATTGTGGGGCTTTGTTCGATGGCTGTGGACAGTTTGATGATCTCTTCTTCGCTTTGTTTTCTGTCGGTAATATCCCGCACCCATTCGACAAAACCGTACATGTCGCCAGCCCCGTTAAAAAGCGGAAAGACCCGCATATCGATCCAGGTCCCGTCTGGCAATTTTGCTTCGCTCTTGTACATTTTCCGGGTTTGCAGGACTTCTTTTGCCCGGCAATCGGGACACAGGTCGCTGTAGCCGCGATAGGTCTTATAACATTTTGTATTTACTTTTCTTTTTTCGGGGTCCACACTGGCAAACCCGTCCCAGTTACTGTAAAGAATATTGAAGTCCAGATCATGAACGGAAACCATGTCCGGAATACAACCCAGCATGTCATTAAACCTTGCTTCACTTTCCAGTAATTTTTGGGTGGCTGCTTTCGATGATGTAATATCCAGGGCAGAGGTGAAATTAAATTGCTGGCCGTTCAGTTCCAAAATTTCAGCGGAAAGCAGAAAATTCCGCGGATCCCCGTTTTTGGTATAGATAATTGTTTCTTCATTTTTTACCGAGCCTTTCTCCAGAAATTTATTTTTGATGTTTCGCAGAGAATTTTCATCATATTTCAATATTTCTCTGGAAGATTTTCCAATGACCTCTTCAGGACCATAGCCCAGAATATCATAGAAGGCCTGATTGACCTCAATATATTGGCCACTTTCTACCGCACTCAGTCCCATGATGACAGGATTTATCTGAAACATTTTGGCGAATTTTTCTTCGGAAAATTTAAGTTCGGAAACATCTCTGCTGATGCCAAAGATAGCCGGCCGGTTGTTCCAGACCCCTTTCATGATGTAAGTTTCAACCGGTATCAGATCTCCAGACTTTGCCTGCAGCGGCATCGAACAACTATCGATTGTACCGGCCAGCATCTCACTGACGATGGCTGCCACTTCTTCCACTCTTTCCCGGGGATGAAAATCAAGCACCGGCCTGCCCAGAATTTCCGCCAGATCATATTTCAGACGTTCCACTACAGTATTGTTGACGTTGAGGATATTTCCCTCTTCATCCAGCACCCAGTGAAAATCAATGCTGGTATTGAAAAAATTACTGAGATTCTCTTCACTCTCGGCCAGTTTTTGGGTAGCCTTTTTCAGGGCGGTGATATCCATGGAGATGCCGATAACGCCGACCACTTCGCCCCGGGTGTTGAAAAAGGGAATTTTACTGGTGCTGGTCCATATATTTTGACCAGCGATGACAACATTTTCCTCAATGAAATATTGCGGTGTTTTGGTCTCGATTATCTCCCTGTCAAATTTTAAAGCACGGTCTGCCACTTCTTTGGAATAGAGGTCATAGAGGCTCTTCCCCCGGACTTCGGCTTTGGTCAGATGATGAGTTTCTGCCACCTTTCGGTTGACCCGCAAAAATTTCCCTTCGGTATCCCGATAATAGATAAAAGCCGGCAGGTTATCCAGGATGGTTTCCAGTTCATGACTAAGTTTCAGGTATTCTTTGGTAGTTTCCAGGATTTTGTCCGCGTTGTATTTTTCCTGGGTAATGTCAGTGGCAATGCCCTGGATGATGATGTTGTCCGGGTCCTTTTGAATTTCCATTGACCGGTCATTGAACCAGTGCCACAGGCCCTTTGTATCTTTCATCCGGTATTCCATCTGATACCCCTCGCCTTTTTGGGCCTTTTCCCAGACTTCTTTCATTTTTGCTTTGTCATCGGGGTGAACAGACTCAAACCAAAGGGAAGGATTTTTTTCAATTTCATGTCGATTATACCCCAAAATACGCTCCACCTGGGAAGACCAGAAATTTGCCCCGGTTTTGGAATTGTAGATATAGGTTATATCGGGCAGAGTCTCAATCAGGCTGCGGTATTTTTGCTCGCTTTCCGTCAGTTCCCGTTCCATTTGTTTCTGTCGGGTAACATCGGTAATAATCACAGCAAATTTATACTTTTCGGGAGAATAGACGGAAACACTGTAATACCGGTTGAGTTCCCGGGAAAAATTTTCAAAATTGACCGCTTGCCCGCCCAGGGCTACCCGGCCATATTGTTCAATCCAGTATTTTTCCGTGCCGGGCAAAATATCCAGGACCCGCTTCCCCACAATATCGGTTTTTTGAAGCCCCGTCAACTTTTCAAAGGATGAATTGACGTCAATAAACCGGTAATCAACCGGATTGCCGTCATTATCGCAGATAATTTCATGCAATGCAAAACCTTCACTCATAGTATTGAATAATAATTCATATTTTTCGTAACTTTCCTGAAGTTTATGTTCCATTTCAATTCTTTCCGTAATATCCCGGGTAATTGAAATGATGACATCTTCCCCATCGATTGTTAAAACATTGGCTGACATCAGGCCATAGCGGATGCTGCCATCCCTGGCCACAAAGGCCGCTTCCAGGTTTTCAACATAGCCCTTTTCCAGCAGCCCTCTGACTAATCTTTTTCTATCCTCCGGATTTTTCCAGATATCCAATTCAATGGAGGATTTCCCGATGACCTCTTCCGGGGTGTAGCCCATGATATCGGTAAAACCCTGATTGATGTTGATGTAAAGACCATCCTTCAGGCGGTTGATATTGATGGAATCCGGGCTGGTTTCAAAAGCCAGCCGGAACTTTTCTTCACTGACCTGCAGTTGTTTTTCCCTGGCTTTGCGCTCGGTCATATCGGTATGGGAGCCGGCCATTCTGTAGGGAGTGCCCTTTTCATCCCAAAGTGCTTCGCCCCTGGCGCGTATCCAGACCGGCTGGCCGGACTTGTGGACCATTCGAAATTCTATATCCCAGGAATCAGTTTTTCTGGATAAATAATCCGCAATTTTGCCGCGGACAAATTCCTTGTCCTCCTGATATATGTGATCTTCAAAAGAGGAAAATAGATTGGGCAACTCATCATCGATATAGCCCAGTTGGTTTTTCCATTGTCTGGACAGAAACAGTTCGTTGGTGATGATGTTCCAGTCCCAGATACCGTCATTGGACCCCTTGACGGCCAGTTCATACTGTTCGGTTTTTTGCTTCAGGGCTTTCTCGGCTTCTATGGCATAGGTGATGTCCTTGAAAACACAGTAAGTCTGTTTGAAGGTGCCATCGCTGTGATATCCAATGGATCCTTCAAACTCAACATGGATCAGTTTTCCGGTTTTATGACGCATTTTGAATTGCACGCCGGAAATGCATCCGGCCGCTTTGAAACCGGGAAAATTTTTCTCAAAATGAGGTACAAAATCCGGATCCAGAAAATCGCCAAACCATTTCCCGATCACTTCTTCCCGGTCGTAGCCCAGGGTCCTCAGCCACATGGGATTGACATCCAGAAAGTAGCCCTTTTCATCCAGGGACTGGTAGTTGAGAGGGGCATTGACAAAGAGGGCGTAATATTTTTTTTCACTGTCTGTTATTTTTTCTTTGTCCGCTTCCAGTTCTTCAAGCAACAGGATTTTTTCTGCCAGCATCTTATTGGCGAAATCAGATATTTCATCAAACTCCCGGTACCTGATTCGGCTTCTGTCAACAGGTTTTTGGTCTCTCACAACATTTTCCAGAAATTCCGTCAAAAGGGCCAGATCCTTGCCGATTCGATGATTCAGTTTCCGGAAACCAAAATTAATAAAGGTCACAAAGCAGGCCAGGAACCCCAGATAGGCCAGCATAATTCCGAGCAGGTCCCTGCGCAACCTTTCCTGACGCAGGGCAATCATTTTCTCAATATCTTCGAGGTAAGATCCGGCTCCGATCATCCATTGCCAATCCTGAATTCCTTTCAGGAAAGATATTTTGGGAATGACGACATCGGTTCCGGGTTTTTTCCAGCTGTATTCGATAAAACCACCGTCGGGATTTTCAACAGCCCGTCGCTCTTCCTGGATCACTTTGACACCGTTGGGGTCACTATAATCCCAGATATTGAGGCCGATCAGGTGGCGCTGGGTATCATTCATGAGGGTCACGCCATCATAGGTGACGACAAAAATATAGCCGACGTCCCTGCGTCCGTACCGGATTTTTCCGATTTCTTCCAGAAGATCTTCCTGAAGCCGTCTTTCCATGGAAGATTTATCCATCGAAACACAAAAGGTCCAGTTCAACGGTTTTAGCGGCACCAGCTGCAGATATTTTTCTATTGTATCGGGCTGGCCTTTTTGAAAAAAGGTGTAGCTATAGAATCCCTCTTTGTTTTGGCCGGCAAATTCGCTAAACCGGCTGTTATAAAAATTGAGTTCTCTCTTTTCGCTCATTTTAACAACGGACACTCCGGAATGATTCAAAATGCAGCAATCAACTTCATCAAAATTTTCCATAAACCGTTGCAAAGGTTCAATGATCCACTGCTGATTATTTTTTCCATCAGCACCGGCAGGATTGTTCCGTACCAGAAAATCAGCCATTCCAAGAAGGCTGCGGGTCACCTCGTCCAGTTTAAATCTGGCTTCGGATTCAAGATTGTCCTTTTCTTTCCGTACTCTCTCCACGACACTTTCAACCTGGGATTTGACCAGTTCTTTCTGATAGGCCGTTTGCTCCCGGCGGATTTCCTTGGATTGCCGGCGAAAAGAATGGATCTGAAGGTAAAATTCAAAACCCACCAGAGGCAGTGTGATAAAAATGGTGAATACCAGTAAATTGCTTTTGAAAAATTTGAGAATTGATTGTTTGTTTTTCACAGAAGGTCCTCCGGGCTTTTTTTGAGTTTAAAGAAATTATACCGGTTAATTTCTTTAAAGGCAATAGGATATTTTCTATTCAAACTGACAGCTTTGGCTCCCGGAAAATTTTCTTTCACTTTGCTTTGAGGCGTAATTTTTTCATCATCTTGTGCACTTTAATAACCTCAATCTGGTACTTTTGGACGGTTATCACTTTTCATTCCGAAGTCGGGTCTTTCAGGTTCAGGTAGCGACAGAAGATTTTGTCAAGGAACTCTCTAGCCTGTTGCGATCACCGGCATCCCGGATGACCGCCAATATAAAAAACAGGAGGGCCCGTGAAAAGCCCTCCTGGAAATAGTATCATTCTCAGTGCTTAAAAATCATCAAAATCATCATCATCCAGAGGAATTACCTCATCGGCTTTGATGACCTGGGATTTTTTCTTTTGCACCACCGGTGCCGGTTTTCTTTTTTCAATTCCATGGCTTTTCGGTGCGATCTGGCGGACATGTCCCACAGAGATTGTTTTGGATAACCGGAATTCGCCGACCTGGCTCTGCATTGAAACAGCCTGTGAGCTCATCTCTTCTGCTGCACTGGCAGATTCCTCGGAGTTGCTGGCGTTGTCCTGGGTCACCTTGTTCATCTGCTGAACAGCCGTGCTCACCTGGTCAATACCGACTGCCTGTTCTTTGGAGGCAGCTGCAATTTCACTGATGAGGTCATTGGTCTTCTTGACGCTTTCCACAATGGAATTCAATCCATCGGCGGCAACTTTGGTGATCTTGACACCCTGGTCCGCATTTTCAACGGATTCTTCAATCAGCTGGGCCGTATTCTTGGCGGCTTCAGCCGAGCGCTGGGCCAGGTTTCTCACTTCTTCAGCCACCACAGCAAAGCCTTTTCCGGCTTCTCCGGCCCGGGCCGCTTCAACGGCTGCGTTCAGGGCCAAAAGATTGGTCTGGAAGGCGATTTCATCGATGGTCTTGACAATTTTGGAGGTTTCGTCAGAGGATTCCTTGATCTTGAGGATCGCTGCTGACATCTGGTCCATATTGTTTTTGCCATCAATGGCTGCTTTTTGTGCCGATTCTGCCAGGGTTTTAGCCTGGTTGGCATTGTCAGAATTCTGCTGGGTCATAGAGGACATTTCTTCCAGGCTGGAGGAGACTTCTTCAATGGCGCTGGCCTGTTCGTTGGACCCTTCTGCCAGTTGCTGGCTGCCCTTGGCCACCTGATTGCTGGCTGCGGCCACCTGTTCTACTGAGGTTGCGATATTTTGCAGGGCCTCATCCAGATTGGTGGCGGCGATGTTGATGTCATTTTTGAAATCATCCAACTGTCCTTTGTAATTTCCGGTCACTCTGGCAGTGACATCCTTGTCTGCTATTTTTGCCATCACTGCAGCGGCTTCTTTCATTGGTATGACCACTGCGTCCAGTGTGTCGTTGACACCCTGAACAATATTCCGGTATTCGCCTAAGAATTTATCCGTCTTGCCTCGTGTATCCAACTGCCCGTTAACGGCTGCCTCGGTGAGCATTTTTGCTTCAGCGATCAGCTCATTGATGGCCTTGCTGGTGGTTTGCAGGGCCGAATTGATTTCCGTGAAGGATCTCTCATTTTCACGGGTATCTTCATCGGCTGCCGGCAGTTTATAGTCCAGATTGAGATCACCTTTGGAAACTTTTTCCAGGTTCTGGTTCAATTTGGATACTGCAACATCCTGATATTTGTTGACCTTTTCTGCAACCCTGGCTGCTTTTTTGACGGCTGTCTGGTCGCTGATCACTTCCAGAGCTCCGATTGTTTTGCCATCGAGGTCCTTGATGGATACGCCGGAATAGCTGATTTCCAGATTCATGCCGTTTGGATGGGCATCGGTTTCTGAATCGGCTTTCTGATTGGTACTCATCGCTCTGGCGCAGGCACATTTTTGTGTGTTGCAATCCGAGGTCTTAAACTGTTCATAACATTTTTTGCCTTTCAGGCTGGCTGCTGAAGTTCCCAGCAACTTAGCCCCGGCAGTATTCATGTACTGAATCTGATAATCATTGTTAATGATCATAACCGGAGTGGGTACATTGTCGAGGTGGCCAACCAGTGTTTCCACGGTGGTGTTTACGCCCTGAACAATTTTGGCATAGTCACCGGAAAATTTTGACGCGTCTCCTCTTATATCCAGTTCTCCTTTGATGGAAGCCTGGACCAGTGTAATCATCTCACGACTCAGGCCATTGACTGCATCGATACACATATTCAGGTTGTTTTTGATCTCGTTGAAATCACCTTTGTACTCATCGGTGAT
>JAFGTP010000023.1 GCA_016934035.1 Fidelibacterota bacterium | reverse complement strand
TTCATAGTGGTTTTAAATCTCAGTTAAAGTGTAAAATTATTGATGAAATTTTGTTTAAATAACAGCTAAAAAGAGCTATTAACCCTTAATGGAATAGTATAAGGGAATAAAATAGCAAACAGGCCGGAAAGTATCCGGCCTGCAAAATTTCACATCCTTTTGTCCGCTGGATTATTGCTGAAAAATCAGTTTCATTCTATTGTAATTTCATCGATAAAAGTCCAGGCTTTTTTTCCGGCTCCGGGATGCCATTCGGGACATAGCCCCAGAGATTTTGCCTTCAGTGTGAGGTATTTTACCGGTTTTTTATTCAACTCCACCTCATGTCTGAAGATTTTTTTGGCCAGGGCTTTTTCTGCAGGATCGGCCAGGGGTTTTTCATGAAAAACGGTTTCATAATCAACTCCATCCAATGAAACCAACAGTTCAACGTCAACTGGTGCAAAGACCCAATGTTGCTGCCAACGGATAAAATTAAACCTAATTCGATTGATGTTGACGGTGTTGTTCAGTTCAATCTCAACATGAATATCATCGCCATTGAAACCAATCCAATCCTCCTTGATGGATGCATCCGTGCCGGATTTTCCGTCCATCAGGGCAAAGGGATTGCCGCCAGTGTAATTTTCGCTGGGAGGATTAACAAAATAAATACTTTTAGCACTGATATAGCGCAGTTGCCGGGTGGTTGTAAATCCCGGGATTTTACCAGTTTTGAAGCATCGTGCATTTAAAAGAACCGATTTATCAATCATGATCGGGCCTTCGTAGAGAGTTGATTTTTCATTGGGAATTGAGCCATCCGTGGTGTAACGAATATCGGCATCGGGGTCTTCAGATTTTATTGTAACCATTATTGGTTTATTAAAATAATCACTTTCGGTTTCAATGGAAGGTGCCGGCAGATAATTGGTCGTATAGGCCGGCAATTCCTGGGTGTATAGTTTTGACGGCAACTGGCGCCGAAGATTGGCGGGCTTGATCCTGATTTCAAAACTGTGAAATTCATTCTGCAATAAATATTGATCCAGAATACCCGGTCCGCAGGTTGCTGTTCCCAGTCCTGCAACCTGGGAGTCAACATTCAAAGTAACGTAGTCCTTGGGGACCAGTTCTGAAAAATGCTGAGCTTTGAAGATATCAACATCGTCATACATGTAAGCGCTGAAATTGAATTGTCCATCGATTTGAAAAAAGAGACCATTACCTTTTCTGTCCCCTATCGTCATCCAGCGGATATCGCTGCGATTTCCATTTTCCTGGGGCTTTGAATAATTATGCCACATTTCACTGACTGTTGTGTTGTAAAGTTTGGTAGAACCGGCTGATTTTCTGTCTGGATAGGTCGCAAAATCAGCTTTTCCGAAATACATGACATTATCCATTTCAGGCTTCAGTTTCATTTGCATTCCGACTTTGGCGAGGGACTCAATTTTCGCACTGACTTTAATATCATTTTTTATAAAAATATCACCGCTGGAATGGATGGTGTAAGTCTGGAAAACATCCAATAATTTTTCCCTGTTTTGATTTTTAATGACCATGAACACATTGACAATTGCCGTGTTTTCACTCATCAATTCATAGGTTATGTCAGTTGGTTCAAAAATCAGGCTGTCGAGACCGTACTGTTGCCATTTAATCTGTCCGTATTCGTCCCGAATATCATTATCGGTCGGTGGCCGCCAGAAATTCAGACATGGCGGGGAAACCAGCAGGTTTTCATTTTCATATTCGAGTTTATCCATCATTCCCGTGGTCAGGTCAAAAGAAATTCTTAAATCTTCTCCAAGAATATTTAAATGGTCGTTTTCTTTAAAGATATCCAGGGCTTGATAATTGGTGAGGAACACCTTGTATTTTTTATTGTTTTTCATTGGCAAAACAAATTCTTCACTGGCAACGACCTGTTGCGCTTCCAAAAGGGCAGAAGCTGTTTTCCTTTTGGCAAAAAATTCAAGGAAATATTCCACAGATGGTTTTGGAGGCCCAACAGGCAAATTCAGTTGAACAGTAGCTGTGTCTCCCGGCAAAACATGTAATGCCGAAAGATGATACTCCCGGTCAAGTTCTCCGTTTTCCCTGATCTGGTAAGAAAAATCAAATTCATTGAGATTAATAAAATCATATTTATTAATAATGTAAAACTGGCCTTTGGCCATATCCGCCGGAATAAATTCAATGGATTGATACACTTTTTTAGTTTCAAATAAATTGGGATGAGGTGATCGATCCGGGGCCACCAATCCGTTGCAGCAGAAATTATTGCTACTGGGCACATCGGATGGCCCGAAATCCCCCCCATAAGCCCAGTCGCCGTTTTCCATTTCCAATCCCTGGTCAACCCAATCCCAGATACATCCGCCCTGCAGGACATCATAGCGATTGATCAAATTCCAGTAATCCTGCAATCCCCCGACGCTGTTCCCCATGGCATGAGCATATTCGCAGAGGATCAAAGGCTTTTTAGGATTATCCCTGGCATAATTCTCCATTTCCCTGATGGATGAATACATAGGACAGTAAATATCCGTATTATATTCAAATCCGGCCCTTTCATATTGCACAGGACGGGTATTATCTCTGTTTTTTACCCAGTCATAAGTCGCATAAAAATTGATTCCGTTTCCGGCTTCATTACCCAAAGACCAGATGACAATTGAAGGATGGTTTTTATCCCTTTCCACCATTCTTCGAGTCCTGTCCAGGTGAGCTTCCAACCAGGTCGAATCTTTAGCCAGAGATTTTTCATCATACCCCATACCGTGAGATTCAATATTGGCTTCATCAATTACATAAAGGCCGTAAATATCGCAGAGGTCATACCAATAAGGATCATTGGGATAGTGGCTGGTACGCACTGTATTGATATTGTTTTCTTTCATCAGGCGAATATCCTGCAGCATGGATTCCCTGGAAACAACATGACCGGTTTTGGGATCATGCTCATGACGATTGACGCCCTTGATGGTGACGGGTTTTCCATTAATGCAGAACAACCCGTTTTTAATTTCAGAGGTTCTGAAACCGGTATAAGCAGTACGAATTTCCAACAATTCCTCAGCAGATTTTCTCAATGTCAAAACCAATTTGTATAGGTTGGGAGTCTCGGCTGTCCATTTGTCCGGATTGAGGATTCTGCGATTAAAATTCGCTTTCCCAATCATGGATGAATCCAGAGTCACTTTTTCAACCATGGGATATTCAAATAAGGATTTTCCCGATCGGGTTAATAAATCCAGTTCAACATAATAATCATTCCGAAGCTGATCATATTGTTTCAGTTCCACTTCAACGTTTAAAATACCGTCTCGATAATACTGATCCAGAGTGGATTTGATAAAAAAATCTCTGATGCGGACTTTTGGCGTGGAAGTGAGATAAACATCTCTTTCAATGCCGGATATTCGCCAAAAATCCTGACATTCGAGATAGGAACCGTCGGACCAGCGATAAACCTGCAGAGCCAAAAGGTTTTGGCCGGGTGAAATATATTTTGTGATATCAAATTCAGCGGGTGTTTTTGAACCTTCACTGTAGCCCACCAACTTTCCATTGACCCAGAGGTAAAAGGCTGATTTGACTGCCCCAAAATGAATAAAAATCTGACGATTGTCCCAATCTTCCGGGACCTCAAACCAGGTCCGGTAATTGCCGATAGGATTATAATTTTCTGGTACAAAAGGCGGATTGGTCATCTGAAATTCATATTCAGTATTAACATAAATCGGTATGCCGTATCCCTGCAACTCCCAATTGGAAGGAACCGGAATATCGTCCCAGTCTGCATCATCAAAGGCCGGCAGATGAAAACCCGCCGGTCTCTCGTCGCTGCTTTTTACCCATTTGAATTTCCAGTTGCCGTTCAGACAAGAATAATATTCGGAATTTTTAACATTCATGGTCAGCGCTTTTTCCAGATCACCAAAGGAAACGGAAGTCGCATATCCCTCCTCTTTGTTGACACTAAAAACCTGCTGGTCAAGCCAATATTTCGGATTTTTGTTTCGCTGACCGCAATTGAATATAAAGAGCATGCCCAGAAAAAAAATTAAGATATCTTTAGTCTTCATAGTTTCCCCACTTTATTTGTACCAGTAATTATTACAATAAACGGAATTGTATGTTCCGAATATGTATCTAAATATATGAAAAAGTTTGATAAGTTTTTAATTTTCGAACCTTATCTTGATTGAAAAATTTTACGAGTTCCCCTGAATCAACAAATCTAATCTTTTAAGAATATATTCAAACTAGATATCATCACCCAAAGCGGACATGCGGAAAGAAGTCAGAACGGATTGCTCATGTTCCATTTTCATGATCGCTAATATCCTTTCTACAATCTCCGGGTGTTGTCCGGCAATGTCTGCAGTTTCCTGAAGGTCTTTTTTAAGATCATAGAGTTCAATATCCATATTGGCTTCTTTGACAATATTCATTCGAATGGCTTTCCATTGACCCATTCGCACCGCCTGTTGTCCGCTGTACTCAGGAAATTCCCAATACAGGTAATCATGGTGCATTTGTTTTCCGGTTCCCAAAAGTTCCGGCAGAAAACTGATGCCATCGGTAAAAGCAGGTCGTTCTATACCGGCTACTTGGCATAAAGTGGGCATTACATCCCAAAAGGCGGATATGTGATTACTGATGGTACCGGGTTTAATTTTTTGGGGCCAACTGGCAATCATCGGCACCCGTAAGCCACCTTCCCGAACAAATCCTTTGCCTTTTCCGTATTCAGCACCCCAAATGCCATTGCTCATAAAACCAATGGTGTCGGCACCACCGACATTATAAGTTGCACCATTATCGGAACTAAAAATGACCAGTGTATTTTCATATTGGCCGATTTCTTTAAGTTTCTGAAGGATTTGACCAACCTGATTATCCATATAACTAACCATGGCAGCATAGGTTGCCTTGGGATAACGACAGGGAAAATAACCCTGCCCGCCAAGGTAAGGTTCTTCTTCACCAATTATGGAATGATAGCGATCAATGTAACCCTGAGGTGCCTGCAAAGCCAGATGAGGAATGGGCGTCGGATAATATAAAAAGAAAGGCTGAGTTTGATTTGCCTCCAGCCATTTCAGCGCTTCATCAATCATAAAATCCGGCGCATAATCCTTTTGCATAAAATCTGCGTAACTGGCTTCATCATAAGGATCCAGGGATTGATCAAACCTTGTATGCGGCGCCACCATTTTATTATTGAGTTGAACTCTTTCTTCATTTTTCCAGAGATGAAGGGGATAATATGTGTGGGCTTGTTTTTGACAATTATATCCATAAAAGAAATCAAAACCCTGTTTATTTGGTGAACCTTCAGAAAAGGCCGGCCCCAGCCCCCATTTCCCGATACAGGCGGTTTTATAGCCCTGATTCTTCAGCAGTTCCGCAATTGTGACTTCATCAGCAGCAAGTGGCCGTTGGCCTTCCAGTTTCGGATTTTCTTCCACCAGGGAGAAATTCCATACATCGCCTCTTTCTCCCCACTCATCATTGCCACGAATATAGGCATGACCGGAATGTCGCCCGGTCAACAGCACACATCGCGATGGTGCACAAACCGGTGAACCGCTGTAATGGTCGGTAAATCTCATTCCATTTTGAGCAAGTTGATCAATATTGGGAGTCCTGATTATCCTTTGCCCGTAGCATCCCAGGTCTCCATATCCCAGATCATCTGCCAGAATGTAAAGGATATTCGGTTTTTTTGATGTTGCAGTGCAATCGGTCATCAATGATGCAGATAAAACTGTTGCTGCCGTGACAACCCCAGAATTTTTTATAAAATCTCTTCTATTCATGTTTTTCTCTTACAATTATTATTATGTTTCGTTTGACAATCAGGACTATTCCTTCTCACCTAATAATACTCCTGAGACTGCCCAATGGGAAAAACTGCCACCTTCCGGTTCGCCCATGGGAATCGCTATTTTTATCATATGCTTTCCGGCTTTTAAATCCGGCAGGGGTACAATCATCGGCTGAGTAACTGTACCAGGACACCATGCCGACCGGCTTAAATCGGAAGAACTCAGGCCGTTTTCAAAATTTCCGGAAGCCGGGTTCAAAAATCGGTAAGTAGCACAATCTTCCCGCCACGGAATGTACCAGAAGACCATTTTTCCATCGATAAAAATTTCATTGCGCTTTGGATTAAATTCATCGCCGCCCCCCCAACCGCCGTGTCCTGTAGAATTATAGCGTAAAGTAATATGTTTTACTCCCTCCGGAACTAAAAATTCGACAGTCAGTGAATCGTTTTTTTGAAACATTTTACCATAATTCTGCCCTGACATTTCCATAATATTCAGGGTATTAAAAAGTGGCTGAATCCATTTTTCCTTCTTTGTCTCATTGTAGCCTGGATAGAAATGGAGGTCAAGGTTTACACCATGCCCGTCTTTTACATAATTTCCGATAAACATACCAATCCAGACTTCCTCATTAAAAAGGTGAGCAAAATCGGAAATATCCATCTTGTATTTTGCAGAATCCTCCCAGACATAGCCATCTATCTTAACATTTTTATTAAAATGACGGACACCAAAAGGGGTAAAAAACCGCATTAATTCAAGTGGCGGATCATAGGCTTCCGTTGCGATCATACCCTGATATTCTTCACCCTGTGAATCTTTGTACACCGGCAACACCTCTTTTCCGTTTTTCAATGCATCCAGAAAGGATTTTTCCTTTTGCACCGGAATGATGAACATTGATCCGGTTCGGTCGTATGCATCTCCCTCCGACCACGTGCAGAGCTCGGCAAATACCATCATCGGTCTGTCAAAATTTTGGGCTGGTAACTTTTTCAGGATCACTGTACCGTTTGAATAGCGGTATGTGGTATTGACCTGGTCTCCTGCCGGATTGTTAATATCACGTCCAAAATTAATCGACTCATGATGAAAAACCGGAAGAGTCAGATATCGGCTGTCAATGATTTTTCGATAATAGGTTTGTTCGTCAACAACCCGGGCATTTTCTATATTATATCCCAATTCTGTATCGGATACCTGCCGGCTTTTAATTTCCTTTGCATAGGTAATGAAATTCCCGTTACGAATGACTTTCAAAACCAACCCAAGACCTGCGCCAAAAGACAATGAAGGCGACCCCGCCAGAGGCGTTTCTTCAGTATAATAGACCTCTATTTTATTGGAACGAATATCAAAAACCGCCTTTTTACAATTGTATCCCAGCAGGACCGCTGTTTCATCACTCAAAATCGGCTTATCCAGGGAATCAAAGGTTGATTTTTTCAAAAATTGATTTCCATTGTCCAGGGTCAAAAGACTAATAGTCTCCTTGTTTTCCAAATCAATAAACAGAGATTCTTTGCTGTCACCTCTTTTCTGTTTTATAGCAACAATTTCATTTTTGATGAGAATTGAAAAATCGCGGTTTTCCATTTCTTTGCCGTTATAAATTGTTCCATACACTACTTCACCGCTTGGTGATTCACCGGAAAGGTTTGAAACAACCATCATCATGATGACAGATAAAAATAATGAATTAAGTGTTTTCATAAGTTGTGCTCCATTTTTTATTCATCCTTTTTGAATTTCAACAGGTTATCCAACCATGCCAGAAAAGTCTTAATTAGATTAGATTTAATTTCTTTTCACAAGTAACAAATCAAATCTCAAGATAGTTAATAATATTTTTAACCACAACGGAAATAAAAAGTCATTTTAAAAAAAATATTTCCTTTTTTTCATCGATAAAAACTATTGGCATTTTTTTCGAACACCCTTAAATTCCCTATTATTATTGGCATTTTTTAATAATTTTAATCAAAAGGTTTAGGACAAAATGAATGAATTCATTCCCAAAATACTGGTTATTTCTGATAATCAGCAGATTCAGCAAAAAATCTATGAAAACCTGGTTCCCTTCAACTTAGAAATTACCCGGGAGTCAAGTATTCTCAGAATACTATCCCAAACAATACTTGCTGAATATGATCTGGTTATCGCGACAGCTGATTCGACCCAGGAATTATTGTCCTTTGCCCGTCTATGTCAGATACAAAAAAACAGAAAATTATTCATTATCACTGATCTTGAGAAGAAAATCATGGATAAATACTCCTTCGATTGCTTTATGCATACAGCCTTTGATGAGGCTGACCTGATTCTTGAAGTCAACCGTTTGCTGGCTGACTTCCACCAAAAAGCCAAGACAAGGTTACTTCAAAAAAACCTTCATTCAAAAAGAATTCTGATGGATGTAACAAAGCCAGTTACCCAGGATTCAAGGATTTTTAACCAGGTCAAAAATGCAGAACGTTTCGCAGCTCAACGAAATAATGTATTTATCACAGGGCCTGTGGGTTCCGGAAAAACCCTGTTTGCCGATTTCATTTTCAAATGCAGTCCCATCAAGGAAAAACAATATCTCTACATCAATTGCAGGCAATTCAGTGAACCGCAAATTAAGGATTTAATATTTGAAAACTCTGCCGGAGGTCAATTCTACAACGATTATCTGAATTCAAAATTCAGAGGGGTGGTCTATCTGGACAATGTGACCAGCCTGAGTCTGGAAATGCAATCCAAACTTTCGGACAGATTGGAGGAATTGTTCAGAAATCAGGAGAACCGGAACATTCAGATTATTTCAACCAGCACTTATTCAAGGGAAGAAACCCTGAAGGAATTTTTATTATTACCAAACCTAATGAAATTTTTATGCGAGGATATCCTTCAACTGCCACCTCTTTCAAAAAGAAAAACAGATATTCTTGTATTGTTTGATTATTTCCAGCAATCCTTTGAGAAAGAATTTGGCCTGAATTACAGGACCTTAAGTAAAAATTTTGAATATTTACTGACGACCTATGAATGGCCGGAAAATGTCACACAACTCAAAGATGCGGCCCGGAAATTTTGCTTTTTTGGTGAACATATTTCCGAGAAGGAATTTAAAAAACTGATTGAAAGCACTTCACTAAAAGAAAAACCTATCAACTTTTTGACTGAAAAAACCGATTACACGCCCCATTTTTTACAACAAAACCTAAAATAATTCCAATTGGTTGTCCCGGTTAATTTTCTTTTTATATTTTGATTTTTCCTGTTTCAGTAACTCCTGTTTGATATTCTTCAGAAAAGGACTGATTGAAAGCGTATAAGTCATGCCGCGAATTTTTCTTTTTTTGGCATGAGTCAGATAGAGGTATTTTTTACTTCGGGTCATCCCCACATAAAAAAGTCTTCGTTCTTCCTCGATATCGCTTTCCATGTACTTGTAAAGTGAAAAAGGAAGCAGTCGGTTTTCACACCCAGCGATAAAAACATGATCAAACTCAAGCCCTTTGGCAGCGTGAAGGGTCATGATTTTCACATTTTGCATTTGGTGTGAATAAATATCTTCATTGGGCCCCTGGGCAAGGCGATGTAAAAACTCTGCAGGATCCTTCCATTGATCGGCAAAGTCCAATAACCGTTGGATGTCCTTCTCATATTTTTCGATATCCTTTTGAAAAAAATGATAGATCAGGGCCTCCAGTATCTCTTTTGTCCGGGTTTTTCCTGGTCCCGGCATAAATCCGGTAAAATCATTTTTCTCTTCCACTAGATATTGATGTTCAGAATTGATGAATATTTTCAAAAGATTGATCATCGATTTCATTGGTTTTTCATTATAAAAAGGCTGATTGTCAACCACCTGCATAGGTATTGCATGGTCTGTAAAGGCCTTAACAAGGACAGGCATCATGGCTTTTGTACGGCAAAGCACAACGATTTGATTCAAAGCAATGTCCCCTTGTTCCTGGCCATCGGCAACCTCACTGTCCAGAGAAAAAAAACGCAGACCACCCGTGATATCTTCAATTTTTCGGGCAATGTATTCAGCTTCACTTTTATCCGATTCGGCTTCATGAATCGTGATTTTAACACCATTTTTCAAGCCGTTCAGAGAGGTTTTTCCGGCAATCACATCTGCTGACGCCCGCAATATGTTATTCGTACAGCGATAACTGGTTGAAAAAGAAATCCTTTGGGAATCTGGAAAATGGTCCTGAAAATTTTCAATGTATTTTCTGCTTGCACCTCTGAAACCATAGATGGACTGATTGGCGTCCCCAATTGCAAAGATAGTCCGCCCTTCTGATAATTTTTTTAATAACCGGAATTGACTTTCATTGATATCCTGGTATTCATCAATCAAAAAGTGATCAAATTGAAATTCCTTAAACAAATCGGGATTTTCAGATAATTTATTCAGCGCTTCATATACCAGGTCATCCATGTCAATATAATTATTTTCCTTCAGATATTGCTGATACCGGCTGAAAATAGAATCCTCAAATTCGGCCAACCGGTTAAAATTCTGCTTAAAACCGGAAATCCAATTTCGGGTTGACTGAATTACTTTTTTATCCAATTTCATTTTGTGCTGAAGAATATACTTTACCTCATCTTCATCAAGGATTAAAAAATCTTTCAGGGATTTCTTTAAAATTTCAAATCCCAATCCATGAAAGGTAAAAACCTGCAGCTTTTGCTGGGTTGGAATAATTGAACCAATTCTGTCTCGGATTTCACTGGCTGCCTTGTTGGTAAAGGTAACCACGAGAATTCGTCCGGGACTGATATTACACTTTTCAATCAGATGGGCAATTCTGTAAACCAGGGTCCTGGTTTTTCCTGTTCCCGGCCCTGCCATGACAATACAGTTTTTTCCTGTTGTTTCGACTGCTTCTACCTGTTCAGTATTCAATGAATGGTAGACGGGGACCTGAATATCCGGACACTCGGTTCGGGTTTGACGATACAAATCGTGAAATTTTTCCAGAGAAAAATTCAATAAATTTTGACTTTTATAGATGACTTTCTCTTCCTGTATTTCTTCGGGAAATAATTGGGAGTTATTTTTATTCCCGGTCAGTTCTTTTTCTGTAAATACTCTGATTTTTCCATATTCCCCATCAAAGCCTTCCTGAATCAGGACCTTATTATGGCGCATTCTGGAAATCGCTTCTGCCAAAAGATATCCCTCTTTTTGATGAATTTCCTCAAGGGAATGGAAAAGCAGAATATCCAACTCATTTCCCAGGTTTGAAATAACGTCATAATATCGACGACCAACAGTTTTGGATGCCGGACTGACGTTGTTGATTTCTGCAATTATTTCTTTGAGTGGAATGATTGAAAAGAATGGCTTTCGGTTTGGTCTTTCCTCGATATTTTCCCGGTCTGACAGCTGCACTATCCTGTTCATGACACCGACAGTCAGTTTTTTACCGCATTTCGGGCATAGCCCATCATGTTCCAGTGTTTCAACAGGATTCAGGCAGATACCGCATTTTCTGTGGCCGTCGTAATGATATTTTCCCTCCTGAGGATACATATCAATGGTTCCGATAAAATTTTCGCCGAATTTCATCGATTCAACGATGCCGGTATAGGTCAAATCACAATTCATCATATTTGCATTTCGTCCAAGTTTTTCCGGAGAATGGGCATCGGAATTTGAGATAAGAGTATATCGGTCAAGAAAACTGCACATCCAGTTCATCGGCGAATTGGTCGAAAGGCCGGTCTCCACCGCTGAGATATAAGGCGTCAGGTCTTCAAAACATTCATTGATGGAATCAAAACCGGATTTTGCTCCCAGTACAGAAAACCATGGTGTCCAGATATGCGCCGGTATGAAATAGATATCGTCAGAAATATCCAGGCAAATTTCCAGTAGGTCTTTGGCATCCAGTCCCAAAATCGGTCTGCCGTCAGAGGTTATATTGCCTCCTATATTGACCAGTTTCTGCTGAATTTTTTCCACAGTTTCAAAATCCGGGGCCAGTACCACGCTATGGACCTTTCTGACTTTGCCATTTTTTTTGTAAATGCTGCTGATTTCGGCACTGAGTATAAACCTGACAGGAAAATCATCGGAATTAAAACGAAGAACCGGTGTTTTCAGTTTTATGTCAGGTTTTAATCGGAAAAGCCCTTCCTCGGCAGGTTCAACTTTCTCTTTTAGTTCACGAATCCAGCCGGGATGAGTAAAATCTCCAGTAGCCACCACATTAATCCCTTTCAGTTTACACCAAAGATCCAGATATTCCGGTGATAATTGTTTACTGGTGGCCAGAGAAAAATGGGAATGAATATGGAAATCTGTGATCAGTTTCATAATATCCTGACTGTTTTTTATTGATTCGATAATTTTGACTTTTAGAGATTGATTAACAATGTTTTATTTAAAATTTTTAAAAAACTGACAAAAAAATCCAAGATTTTGGACATGAAACTTAATTTGATAGGAGATTAAATGGCCTTAATAAGTTGAGTATTTTTCACTTTGAAAAACAGGTATTTGACAGTTATTAGTCGGGGTGAGAAGATTCGAACTTCCGACCTCTTCGTCCCGAACGAAGCGCGCTAACCGGACTGCGCTACACCCCGAAAATTCGGGTTGTAATTTATAATCGAATCTTACTAAAAACAACATTTTTCGTCATCCTTAAAAAATAATTAAACAGGAAAAAGAAATTTCAAATTATTTCAAATTTTATCCGTATATTATTGGATGTTTAATAAATAAGAAGGACCCTATGAAAAAATTTACAGATTTAGGATTATCAGAAAAAAATCTAAATGCATTACACCGCAAAGGTTTTGAAGAACCCACAGAAATTCAGGAACTTACAATACCTCTTCTGCTCAAAAACGAAATAGATATTATCGCTCAGGCCCAGACCGGTACTGGCAAGACAGCTGCTTTTGCCCTGCCACTGCTGGAAAAAATCTCTCCTAAAGACTCCGGAACTCAAGCCATAATATTAGCGCCAACCCGGGAACTGGTGATTCAGATATGCGAAGAAATCAATTCACTTCAAGATAAATCAAAATTAAAAATTGCCCCCATATACGGGGGACAATTCATCGGTTTACAACTTTCAAAACTGGAACAGGGCGTTTCTATAGTGGTGGGTACACCTGGAAGAGTAATTGACCATATTAATCGTGGCAGTCTCAAACTGGACCAGGTCAAATTTTTCATATTGGACGAAGCAGATGAAATGCTGAACATGGGCTTCATCGATGATATCAAAGAAATATTTGACAAAACACCCAAAGAAAAACGAGTTCTCCTCTTCTCGGCAACAATGCCCAATGATATAAAAAAACTTGCTGAAGAGTACATGGAAGACTATGCCCACCTCAAAACCAAAACAAAACTGACCACCCATCTGACGGACCAAATATATTTTGAAGTTAAAAGTGCCGATAAATTTGAAGCACTGTGCCGAATTATCGATATTGAACCCAATTTTTATGGATTAATATTCTGCCGGACAAAAATGGATGTTGACGAAATTGCCGATGGCCTTATCGATCGTGGCTATTCAGCTGATAAAATGCATGGAGACATTTCTCAGAGCCAGCGTGAAATGACCCTGAACAAATTCCGCAGGAAAACCATCTCGATTCTTGTGGCAACCGATGTTGCTGCTCGAGGAATTGATGTGGAAAACATCACCCATGTGATCAATTATTCCATTCCCCAAAACCCGGAAGCCTATGTTCATCGCATCGGCAGGACCGGAAGGGCTGGTAATCAGGGAACCGCAATCACCTTCATTACTCCAGCCGAATTTCGCAAACTCGGTTTTATTCAAAGAATCACTAAAACAGATATCCGACGTGAAGATATTCCTCAGATTCATGATATAATTAAAGCCAAAAAAGAACAGGTGTTGAACGATATTCAAAAGATAATCGATACAGGTGTTCCGGGACATTTTCTGGACTGGGCGCACCGCCTGATTGAAAATGAAGATCCAGTGCTGGTCCTTGGCGCATTTTTAAAGAACCACTATGAAAAATCAATTGACAGCAACAGTTATCAAAAAATCAGAAATATCAAAAGAAACGAACAACGGGACGTGCTGGTGGAAGACGGTGGAAAAACAAGATTATTTATTGCCCGGGGAAAATCAAAAAATATGACAAAAAAGTCTTTGGTTTCCTTGATTGTTGAACAAGCCGGAACACCTTCACACCTGATCCAGGAAGTCGAAATTTATGATAATTTTTCCTTTGTAACAGTCCCTTTTGTCGAAGCTGAAATAATCATTGATCGTTTTCGCAAATCCAAGGACAAAGGTCGGCCAATGATCCAGGAAGCTTCATCAGAAAAATCATTGAAAAAGAAAAAAGGAAAAAAATAATCTCTGATGCTGGAAATTCCAGGATTATTAATATTTTGATTTAGTAAAAATTTTTATTACACTTAGTCACTTAATTTTAGGTCAACTTATTTAAGCGATGAACCATGATGTGATAATATTGCTGGCAGAAGACAATTCTGGCCATGCAAAATTGATCAAAAAGCACCTGAAAAGGGCCGGGCTTAACAATACAATCATTCATTTTGAAAACGGGTCAGAATTGATTCAATATTTGATGGCCAACAGAGCAGAAAAGTGTCATCCTGAAGAGGGACAAAAATATTTTGCCATAATGGACCTTAAAATGCCGGTCATGGATGGACAAAAGACCTTGGAATATCTTAAAAAAGAACCCAAATTGTCTGCAATGCCGGTCATCATTTTGTCCACAAGCGACGATCCTAAGGAGATTAATCAATGCTATTTGCTTGGCTGCAATGGCTATATTGTCAAACCAGTCATATCAGAAGATTTCACTGAATTTATTCAAAATCTTGCCAGTTATTTTAAAATTATTCAAATACCAGTCATTAAGTAGAGTTTTTTATGATGGAACAACAAAAAAGTGAATATAAAGTATTGATCATTGAAGACGATTATGGGCTGAACAGGCTGATAAAAAGGAAACTGGAACGACAGGACATTCCCTGTATTCAGGCCCATACAGGTTCCGAAGCGCTGAATATAATTCGAAACAATAGCGACAAAATCATCCTGCTCATGGATTACCTGCTAACTGATATGAATTCCATTGAATTGATTTTGACCCTGAAGGATGAAAATATATCCTATCCTTTCATTGCTATGACAGGCCGGGGCAGTGAAGATATTGCCGTTGATCTGATGAAACTCGGCGCCCGGGACTACATGGTAAAAAATGAAGAATTTCTGGATTTATTGCCCAATGTTGTCAACCAGGTCCTCGAAAATATTCTTAAAGATGAACAATTAAAAATTGCCGAAGACAAAATCGATTTTTTAGGTGCCATTACCAATCAGACTTCTGATATCATTTTTGCAACGGACCTAAATTTCAATATTACCTACTCGAACCCGGCAGCTTCCAATCTTTACAAATTTACAGAAGAAGAATTCCTAAAAATGAATATTCAGGAAATCATCACCGGTGATTTTCTGGAGCATAACAGAGAAGAAATGATTAATATTGTTTTTGGCGAAGGGTTCTGGCAATTCGAAGAAGAGCACCGTAGAAAAAATATGATTGAATTTCATGCTCATGTCAAAATATCTCCACTGTTTATCAATAACAAACTGAATTCCTTCATTTTCATCATTCGCGATATTACTGAACGAAAAGAACGGGAAATAGAGAGAGAAAAACTGATCAGAGAATTAAGTGACGCCTTGGGAAAAATCAAAACACTGGAAGGCCTGATCCCAATATGCGCTAACTGCAAAAAAATCCGCTCGGACGATGGCTACTGGGAAGAAGTTGAGGTCTATATCAAAAACCGGTCTAAAGCTGATTTTACTCACGGCCTGTGCCCCTCCTGCACCAAACAAATGTATCCCGAAATCTATGAAAAATTGAAAGAACAAGGGAAAATTTAATTAAATCCACACTTTCTATTTGATTTATCATTCAATTTTCTTCATAATTGGTAAGCAAACCATAAAATCTTTTGATTTTTTTTTCAATTCATTAAATTTTAGGTTAATTGAAAATTCATCTGCAATCATAACAACAACCAATACAAGAAAGGGACGTATATGCCAATTGTAAATTTTGAACAATATCAGAAGATGCTGAACAGAGCAAAAGAAGGGCAATTTGCTTATCCGGCAATTAATATAACCACCACTGATACGCTGAACGCTGCCATCGAAGGTTTTGCAAAAGCTAAAAGTGATGGCATTATCCAGGTATCCACCGGCGGCGGGGCCCATGCCTCCGGAAATTTGAAAGACATGGTTTTAGGGTCCATCATTCTCGCAGAACAAGCTCATCGTATAGCTGCAAAATATGATATTAATATTGCTTTGCACACGGACCACTGCCAAACCGATAAAATCAATAGTTTCATGGTACCCCTGATTGAAGAAACGACCAGACGCCGTAAAGCCGGTTTACCGAATCTGTTTAATTCTCATATGTATGACGGTAGCGCGGTTTCAATGGAAGAAAATCTCAAACATTCAGTTGAACTGCTGAAACTCTGTACAGAAAATGACATCATACTTGAAGTCGAAGCCGGTGTTGTAGGCGGTGAGGAAGATGGCGTCAACGCAGAACATGTTGGAAAAGAAAAACTTTATACTACTCCCGAAGATATGCTGAAAGTTTATGAAGCCTTGAGTCAGGTAAAGGGTGGAAGATATATGTTTGCCGCCACTTTTGGCAATGTCCATGGCGTCTATAAACCGGGAAATGTCGTTCTGAAACCCACAATCCTGAAAGAAGGACAGGATGCTGTTGTCGCAAAATATGGTAAAGAAGCCAGTTTCTGGTTGGTTTTCCACGGCGGCTCAGGTTCCAGTGTCGCAGAAATCCATGAAACCCTTGAATACGGCGTTGTGAAAATGAACATCGATACCGATACACAATATGCTTTCACAAGACCGGTTGTGGATCACATGTTTGTCAACTATGACAAGGTACTGAAAGTTGAAGGCGAAGTTGGTGTCAAAGGTCTATACGACCCGCGGGCCTGGTTGAAAGCCGCTCGTACCGGAATGGCCAATCGTATTGTTGAAGCCTGCGAAACTCTGAAATCCGCTGGAAAAACTGTAAAACTTTAAATTAATCTATATCCAATCAAAAGGCGGCATACTCTGTCGCCTTTTTTTAAAATTATTTCTTAGCGAATCATCTCTCCCGGTTATAAATTTTCCTAATATAAAAAAAGGATATCATGTATTTATATCAAAAACAAAGGCGCTATTTTGCTCAGGTAACTGGTGGTCTGGAAGAGTTGGCGATTGATGAACTCAAAGAACTTGGGGGTTATGGATTTCAACCGTCATACAGGGGGGTATTTTTTTGTGCAGAATCCAAAAATCTATACAAAATAGTCTATAAATCCAGAATAATCACCCGGGTCCTGGCTCCCTTGGTTCAATTCAAAATCAGCGACGATAAGACGCTTTATGGAAAAGCCAAAAGTATTCGATGGAGTGACTTTTTAAACCAGAGTAGGTCCTTCCGTATTTTTGCCAATATTGCCCACAGCGAAATCAAACATTCCCAATACGCAGCCCAGGTATTAAAGGATGCTATCGTGGATCAGTTAAGAGAAAAAACCGGCGAAAGACCCAGTGTAGATCTGAAATCGCCCGATGTTGTGATTAATCTCTATATTCACAACAATAAAGCCACCATTTCTCTGGATCTGTCCGGCGAATCCCTGCATAAACGCAAATATCGTAAAATCAACACAATAGCACCTATGCAGGAAACATTGGCAGCAGCTATTGTGCGCGCTGCAAAATGGGACGGTGAAACACCACTGTATGATCCGATGTGTGGTTCTGGTACCATTTTATGTGAAGCCTTGATGCACTATTGCAAAATTCCGGCTGCCCATTATAAGGACAAATTCGGTTTCATGTATTTACCTGAATATCATGAGGAAGATTGGCTTTTTGTCAAAAAACTCGCCGATGACCAGATACGGGAATTGCCGCAAAACCTGGTTTTTGGCAGTGACTCAAGTCCCGAGGCCATCAAAGCTGCTGGAGAAAACCTGAACACCTTTTACCAGGGAATTTCGGTTAACCTCAAGGTCAGCCCGTTTCAAAACCTGAAAAATCTTTCCAATTACACAATCATGACCAACCCTCCCTACGGCTATCGAATGGGAAATGAATCCGAACTGCAATTGACTTATAAAATCTTCGGGGATTTTCTAAAAAATGAGTGTAAAAACAGCTTGGCCTATGTTTACTGCGGGAACCGAGAATTGATTAAATTTATTGGACTTCGAACCTCATTTAAAATGCCGATGAAAAATGGCGATCTGGATGGAAGACTACTAAAATTTGAGTTGTATTAAGAATTTTTACGGAGTATAACAATGGACCTCAACTTATATGAGAAATATGTACTGCTGACAATCAACGATGAAACTGGTACCGTTCCTTTTGGTTATGTAAAAACCCTCGGATTTGCAGGGGTCTTATTAATGGAATTATGTAATAAAAATCATATCGAATTGACCAATGCCGAGATCAGTGTCACCCAGGGAACCAGTAGTGACCCGATTTTAAATGAGGCATTGCGATGGTTGTCCGGCAAAAAACAGCCCAAAAAAATCCAACCAGCCCTGCAGCTGGTATCTTCAAAAATGCATCCACAATTTGACACCGTTGTCCAGGGCCTGATCGAAAAAGGCATTCTATCCCGGGAAGAAAAAAAATTTCTCTGGATATTCAAGGTCCAACATTTTCCAACACAAAATGAGACACCTGAAAACCTGATAAAAAATATGCCACGCGGAATTGTGATCTACGGTAATTATGCAGATGATGAAAATACTCAACTGTTGGGCCTGATTGATGCGCTGAACCTCTACAAAGAAATCTTTAAAAAAGACGAAATCAAAAAAGCCCGAAAAAAAACAAAAGAACTCGTTCAAAGAGATGCTTTTAGTAATGATATAAAAAAAATTATCCAAATGGAAATCACAATGGCAATTGCGGCCGGTATTGCAGTTTCCACAGTCACTACTAGTTCTCATTGATCCTGGCCACTCGGTACTGCTAAATATAATTCTATGAATTGGAATTATTTTTTAATATCTTTTGCAACAGAAAATTTTATAAAAAGGAGATAAAATGAAAAAAATTTTGACGTTGGTCCCATTGATTGCCTTCCTTGTATTTTCCTGCAGCCAAAAGGAACAAGCCTTTCAGTTTGAAAAGGGAACTCCTGCCTACGAGCTGGCAGAAAAACTTTCAACTATCCTACCGGTCCTTGAACCGGAAAAAAATAATGTTCTGGTAAAAACCGATTATTTTGATGTTACTGTTGGCGAAACTATTGACGGAATTTTTCAAAATTTTGGAAAAAATGCCAATCAACTGGCAGAAATGGATACTGCCATTGTCAAGAGCATCGTCATGAGCAATGCTCGCGCCATTGCCGAGAAAAAAGTACTTGAATACAACGCCAAAAAAGCCGGCTTTAAAACTGACACTGCCGAGGTGGATTCAATCATGCAACTGCAATATGAAGCTACCGGCGGTGAAGAAGCTTTCAAACAAAGACTGGCTGAAAATGACATCGCAATCGAAACTGTTTATGAAAGTATTGTCAGTGGCATGCTGATCAACCATTACCTGGATTCTGAAATTAAAAATGATGACATTCTGATAACTGAAGAAGAAATCCGAGCAGAATTTGTTCCGGAAAAAGAAAGAACTGCCCAACATATTCTCATTGATACTCGGGAAGATTCGACTGAACAACAGAAAGCGGCCGATTTGAAAAAAATCAATGAAATTCTGGCAAAAGCAAAACTCGGAGAAGATTTTGGTGAACTGGCTAAAAAATATTCAGATTGCCCAAGCAAAGAAAACGGCGGTGATCTTGGCTCTTTTTCAAGAGGGACAATGGTCAAAGAATTCGATGAAGCTGTTTTCAATATGCAGATTGGTGAAATCAGTAATGTGGTTGAAACGCAATTTGGTTATCACATCATCAAATTAAATGATATCATTTTGAATGATTACGATACGATGAAAGAAAAACTCAGAGAAAAAGTACTGTCTGATAAAAAACGCCTGGCTTATGAAAAATTTCTGACTGATCTCAAAGAAAAAGCCCATTTTGAAGAAACAGAAATCTAATTGGACATCCCATTGATAAAAATTCAAAGGCTGATTATTAATTGATCAGCCTTTTTTTATTGAGGTGTATAATGAATTTTATCAAACCTACTTTTTTAATCAATGTTCCGCAATGCAAAAGGAATATTGAAAAAATGGCTGTCAAAGCTCATAAATACAATCTGAAGTTTCGGCCTCATTTCAAAACCCATCAATCTGCTGAAGTTGGTCAATGGTTTCAAGATTTTAACATTACGAAAATCACTGTCTCATCGGTTGAAATGGCGCGATATTTCGCTGATCGGGGATGGTCAGACATCACGATAGCATTTCCGGTCAATCTTCTGGAGATCAATGAAATTAACCAACTGGCGCAATCAATCCGACTGAATTTACTGGTCACCGGCGCCACAGATGTCCTTTTTCTTGAAAAAAATTTACACTCAAAGGTTAATATTTTCATAAAAATTGACACGGGCTATCATCGTTCAGGAATTGAATGGGATCAATATCACACCCTAGAATATCTGGTGAAGAAACTATCAGAAATGGAAAAGCTTCATTTTAGCGGATTTCTGACTCATGCCGGTCATACTTACCATGCCAAATCCAAAGATGAAATCTTACAAATTCATGATGATACCGTCGGAAAAATGATCTTATTAAAGGAGCAATTTAAACAATATAAACCTATTATATCCATAGGAGACACACCATCTTGTAGTCTATCAGAAAACTTCGATTTAATCGACGAAATTCGGCCGGGCAATTTCGTTTATTACGATCTAACACAATATTACCTGGGTTCATGCATGGAAGCAGAGATCGGCGTTGCTCTTGCCTGCCCCGTGGTGGATATCCAGCCTCACCGAAATGAACTGGTCATCTATGGAGGCGGTGTTCATTTATCCAAAGAATTTTTGAGTATCAATGGCCACCGGATTTATGGCCGGGTTGTAAAATTATTCGATTCGGGCTGGACCAAATCTTTCGATAATTGTTTTGTAAAAAATTTATCCCAGGAACATGGAATTCTGCATATTGAATCAGAATACATAAGCCAAATCAAAACCGGTGATGTCATTGGTATTTTACCGGTCCATTCCTGTCTTACAGCCAATCTGATGAAGGGAAATGAATATTACATTGAATAGAAACGCCTTGATTGGGCGGTACATTCAGCCCGAGATATAATAGTTTTATAAATTTGGAGAGACTTTCACCGCAAAATTGGCGAATACGGGTTTAACTCATTTTGTAGCCAACACCTCTTACATTGATGATGAATTTTCCTGCTTCTCCCATTTTTTCTCGAAGGTTTTTCACATGAACATCGATCGTCCGGTTGACGACTAATTTATCATCACCCCAAAGTTTGGTGAGAAGTCTTTCACGGGAATAAACAAATCCGCGCTTTTCTGCCAGTATTTTCAGCAGTTTGAATTCCGTAGCAGTCAAAACAATAGGTTCGTCATTGACAAGGACTTCATATTTCTGAAGATCAATTTTCAGAATATTTTCAATGATGATAAGCCCGATGGAAGCATTCTCCATACTTCTTCTCAAAACAGCTTTAATGCGGGCCTGAAGTTCCCGTATGGAAAAGGGTTTTGTGACATAATCATCGGCCCCCAGTTCCAATCCCAGTACCTTGTCAAACTCATCATCCTTAGCTGTCAGCATCACAATCGGGAAGTTGACTTTTTTCATGTTTCGAAGATATTTACACACATCCAGGCCATCGGTATCGGGAAGCATCAGATCCAATACCAGTAAATCCGGATATTCCTGGTCCAGAGATTTGTAAAAATCATTGGCATGAGCATAGGTTTTCACACGATAACCTTCTTTTTTTAAATTGAGTGAAACCAGTTCCAAAATATCCGGTTCATCGTCGACAACTGCTATTAATTTACCGATGACTGTTCCTCCCTGTTACATTTTTTCAGGTGCACTGACGCCCAGCATTTGTAGTCCGTTGACCAAAACAATGCGGGTGGCTTTTGCCAAAAGCAGCCGGGCATGTGTGATCTTTTCATCGCTGGAAATAACGACGCATTCAGAGTAAAATTTATGAAAAGCTGTTGCCAGTTTTTGCAAATAATTGGCAATCTGCTGAGGTTCCAGAGATTTTTCACAGGTTTCGACCACTTCGCCAAATTCGGCCAAAGTATACATCAGATTTAATTCTTCAACAGTAACCAGAACAGACAGATCAATCGCTTTTTGATAATCGATTCCGAGTTTGTCTGCTTTTCGAAAAATGCTGGAAATTCGGGCTGTGGCGTATTGAAGGTAAAAAACCGGATTTTCATCCCCTTCGGTTACCGCCAATTCCAAATCAAAATCCAGATGACTGTTGGCATTGCGCATGATGAAAAAATACCGGACTACATCTTTACCAACTATATCTGCCAATTCATCCAGCGTCACAAAATTGGCTTTTCGGGTTGACATTTTTACTTTTTCTCCGCCACGGGTGAGGGTAACAAACTGATGGATAATAACATTGATCCTGTTGGTTTCATAATTCAGCGCTTTTAATCCAGCCAAAACATCGGGATAGGTTGCATGATGGTCGGCCCCAAAAACATCGATTATTTTGTCGTAACCCCGCTCAAATTTTGTTCTGTGATAGGCAATATCAGGCAAACGGTAAGTGGCTTCATTAATGACACTTTTCCACAAGACCCGATCAGTATCAACGCCAAACTCTGTGCCTTTGAACCAAATCGCTCCATCTTTTTCATAAATGGCGTCAATCTTTTTGAAATCTTCCAGAACTTTTTCAATTCTGCCGTCTTCATAAAGGGTACGTTCGTTATAATATCGGTCAAAGTGAATATCCAGGTTTCTGAGTGTGGCTTCAATGTCTTCAAAGACTGCTTTTTCAGCCGAATTTTTAAAAATATCATTGTCGGGATCATTAATGTATTTATCACCCTGTTCTTCAGCGATTTTTTGGGCGATATCGCGTATATATTCTCCCTGGTAATAATCTTCAGGCATCGGGTCCTGGGACCCTAAAATTTGTTTATAACGGTGATAAGTCGAAAGTCCAAGAATTCGCATCTGACGGCCGGCATCATTGTAATAATATTCCCGCTCAACCTCATAGCCGTTCCATTCTAAAATTCTTGCAATACAATCGCCGAGTACGGCCTGTCGCCCGTGTCCTACCGTTAACGGCCCGGTGGGATTGGCGCTGACAAATTCCACCTGTACTTTTTTGCCTTTTCCAAGTTCCGATTTGCCAAAATTTTCATTCCGTTCCAATACATTGAGGACAACATTTTGAAGGGTGTTTTCAGTAAGGAAAAAATTGATAAAGCCCGGTTTTTTCACTTCAACTTTTTGAATAAAATCTTCTTCAGGTTCGATGGCATTGACAATTTCTTCTGCAATAATCATTGGATTTTTTCTTAGTACCTTTGTCAGCACCATGGCCAGGTTGGTAGCAAAATGCCCATGCTCAGAAGTCCTGGACCTTTCAACTAAAATGTGTTCCGGCACAGGAATTTCCAATTTTTGTAATGTCTTTATCAGTATTTTCATCACTTTGTTTATCATTGGGTCCTCATTTTTTTGGTTGGAATTTATAATTTATTCATAACTAATACAAAGAAATTAAGAGAATGAAATCATCTATCTCAAGCACTGGATTCAATAATTAAAAATAATTTGGATAAACAAATCAAAAAACCGATATTTGAAAAACAATGGTCTTTATTTATGGCTGCAAAAAATAAAAGAAACAAAAAACAAAAGATAAACACCTTTGGTAATATAAGAAAGAATCCCATCGTTCTACATACTTTGAGTTTCCTGATCCTATTTTTGTTTTTATTTTTCTCCATTTTTTTCTTTAAACCTTATCGATACGTCTGGAATGAACTGGTCGTCAGGAGTCAGTCCTATATCATCAGGAACCGCAAAAATTCCATTGCCATGAAGAGACAGACAAAGTTGGGGCGGGATTTTAATTACATAGAACTTATTTTAAGGGCTACCCCGGATACTGCGGTGATACTCATGCCTTCCGATGATGAATTATTTCCCGAAAATGTGAAATCAGTTTTTAATAAAAGCACTGCCGCCGGATTAAAAAATAAGGCCTGGTCCACTTATTTTCTTTATCCGCGTAAACTGGTATATGAAAAGGAGCCCGACAATCCCGATATGGCCCAAATTGATTATGTTTGCATAGTCAATGGGTTGGGTTATCACAAATTGAAATATGAACTTGATAAAAAATATAACTTCGCTGTTCTGCCGGTTGATCCCGCAAAATTAAATAAATGAGACAGGAATGATTGTTTTAACACTGATAATGGTCTTTCTGCTGGGGTTTTCAATCCTTATTATCATCTCACCAAAATATAAAATTTCCGAGTTAGTCGGTTTATCCTACCTGACCGGCATTGCCGCTACCACAACTATTATGTTTTTTTATGATGTTTTCAATATCAAAATCACTCTGTTTTCCCTTTTTACTGCAATAATTCTCCTTGCTGGCGTGATTTTATTTTATCGTAGAAATGTCATTATCCGATATTTCAGGTCTGCTGGATTTGCAAAACCTGTTTTATCTTTTAAACGACTTAATCCCAGCTGGTTACTACTCAGTTTCTCAATTTTCCTTTTTATAACAGCCAGTGCATCCAAGGCCCTTTACTGGCCACCCTCCGCCTATGACAGTTTAGCCGGTTATGATCTGATGGCCAAGGTCATTGCAGCCGAAGGAAAAATTAACAATTCACTGTTTGAAATTAATAACCAACCGATTCTCGGGACTTCGAAAAGATTGATATATCCTCCCCTGGTCCCTGGCAGTCTTGGCCTTGCGTATCTGGTGGGTCTGAAATCATCAAAAATAATCAGTTTGCTGTTTTTCCTGTTTTTCATCCTCATTTTTTACAGTTTATTAAGACGTAAATCCAATCAAACAAATTCGTTGTTCGTTCTTTTGCTGATGATCCTTTCTCCTGATTTTTTAATGTTTTCTTCGGTCACCAATATTAACATTCCTTTTGCAATTTATACTTCCTTGGCCATACTTTATTTTTATAATTGGATTACTGATGGGAATAAATCAGACTTTTTGATCTCAGTGCTGATGCTATCATCAGGCAACTGGACAAGAAGTGAAGGTGTTGTTTTCTTTGTTGTAATCCTCACAATTTTGGCAGGGAAGGATTTTGTCGACAAAAAATTTAAAAAATACCATTTATTTATTTTTCTGGGCATTGTTCCTTTTATCATCTGGAACCTCTATGTCAAATCCAATTTTGATGTTGCCCAGAGTGTATTTCATGGGAAGCTGTTTTGGGATAAAACAAAATTCTTTGAACTGATAACCTATATATACCGGGTGGTATTCAACCCTAAATTAATGGGTTTTACCATATTTATATTTTTGGCTCTTGTCATGATGAATATCAGGTTTCTCATTGTCGAAAAAGATTCCAGCCTGCACCTGCTTATCATCATATTTTCATCCTTTTTCCTCTACAGTTTTTTATTTTATCAAATGGACAACAGCCAAATGGACCCGCTGCTTTATATGATCCAAAATTCCTTTAAACGGGGACTCTATCCCTTCCTTATTTTAATCTGGTATTATATTGCCATAAATCCCGTGACCCAAAAAATCTTTAACTGGTACGAAAGCGTTTTTTTTCAAAAAGTGTCTACATGAAATTATCCGTTATTATTCCCACCTACAATGAAAGCGCTACAATTGAAACTCTTCTCAAAAAAGTGCTGGCTGTTCCCATTCATAAAGAAATTATCGTCGTTGATGACGGTTCTCAGGACAATACTGCCTTACTATTGAAACCCTTTGTTGATGCTAAAAGTGTCAAATATTTTCGACATGAAAAAAATCAGGGCAAAGGATCTGCAATCAAAACCGCCATCCGACACCTGACCGGGAATGTGGTGATCATTCAGGATGCTGATTTGGAATACGATCCCGAAGACTACAACAAACTGATTGATCCGATAATCCAACAAAAAGCACAAGTGGTTTATGGCTCCAGATTTCTGAACAAATCAAACAAACATTCTTATATGAGATTTTATCTGGGTGGCATATTCGTCAGTTTTATTGCAAATATTCTATATCATCAGAAATTAACCGATGAGCCAACCTGTTATAAAGTGTTTGATGCGGCATTTCTTAAATCGATTCCCCTAAAATGCGAAAGATTTGAATTTTGCCCGGAAATCACAGCCAAAATTGCGAAGAAAGGAATCAGGATCAGGGAAATACCCATTAATTACTATCCGAGAAGTATTAAAGAAGGCAAAAAAATAAACTGGAAAGACGGGCTTGAGGCAATCTGGACGTTGATTAAATACCGTTTTATCGAATAACTCAAAAATTTCTTTTTTTCAAAAGGGTTTTTCTTTTAACTTCATAAAAATCAAAAAGGATCTATATGGTTGAAATAAGAGAGATAACAACTCGCCGGGACTTAAAGCATTTCGTCAAATTTCATCTTAATCTTTACAAAAATAATCCCTTTTGGGCCCCTCCGTTGATCATTGATGAAATGGATACTTTGGATAAAACCAAAAATGCTGCATTCAAAGTCAGTCAAGCCCGATACTGGCTGGCCTATAAAGAAAATAAAATTGTTGGAAGAATTGCCGGCATATACAATGAAAACCATTACAAGCGCTGGCACAAAAAACAACTTCGTTTCGGCTGGTTTGATTTTATCGATGATCCTGAAGTTGCTGGGGCACTGCTGGAGCAGGTTGAGAACTGGGGCAAAGAAATGGAGATGGAATCTGTTATCGGCCCTATGGGTTTCACCGATATGGACCGCAACGGCATGCTGGTAGAAGGTTTTGATCAGTTGGGAACCTATGCAGCCAATTACAATTATCCCTATTATCCGGAAATTATCGAAAAACTGGGCTACAGACCCGATGTAGACTGGATTGAATACAAAATCAAAGCACCTCAAGAAATACCAGAAATTATTCCCAAACTTGCCGATCGTACTTTGAGAAACCTGGGGTTAAGAATTGTCAATTTCAAGAAGCGTAAAGATATTATGAAATATGCCGATCCTGTTTTTGAACTTATTATGGAAACCTACCGGATTCTGTATGGATATGTTGATCTTGAGGAAGAGCAAATCAAACAGTACACACAAAAATATATCGGTTTCCTCAAACCCAAATTTATCACCGTTGTCGAAAGCAACAATGGTGAAGTGGTTGGTTTTGGAATTACCATGCCGTCAATGACGAAGGGCCTTCAAAAAGCCAATGGTCGCCTCTTCCCTTTCGGCCTATTCCAAATTTTACGAGAAATGAAAAAAACAAAGATTATCGACCTTTATCTGATCGGTGTCAAACCTGAATACCAGCGAAAAGGGGTGACGACAATAATATTAAATAAAATGGCCCATGATTTTATAAAAATGGGTATTGAATACGGTGAATCAAATCCGGAACTGGAGCACAACCGGGATGTCCAGAACCAATGGAAGCATTTTCATCGGGAACAGCATAAAAGAAGACGGGTCTTTATTAAAGAATTATAACGCTGTGAAAATCCTTATCCAAATTTACAAAAAACCTCCAAAGCCAAAGGACTATGGAGGTTTTCATTTATTCCCTCACTCGTTATAGATAAGATCTAATCTTTCACACGCTTTTTCAATTCGAGCAGTTCATCATTGGTCCGTCTCAATCTTTGCACAATAATCTTACTGAGTCGATGTAACATTTTAATTCCCGTTTTCGGTCTGGTATGTAACAGGTCCAGAAAATCCGGGCGGTACAATTCAATCAAAGTCGTATCTTCCCTGGCAATAGCATTGGCCGACCGCAAACTTTCGTCCAGCAGTGAAATATCGCCAAAGAAATTAGTTTCCCCTAATTCCGCTAGTACCAAAACTTCCTTGTTATCCTTTTTAATGCTGATCTCCACGGCCCCCTTCAAAATAATATGCATACCCAGACCCGGATCGCTTTTTCGAAAAATAATTTCATCTTTTTTATAATTTTTGACATGCACGATTTTGCGCAATTTTTTTATTTCTCCCCGGGACAATTCATGACAAATGGGTGTCTCTGCCAACAGTTTCAATATGTCCATATCTTTTTTTCTTCCAAATATATTTAGCATCAGCTAATCTCCAAAATTTATATTTCTGTATTAAAATAAGATTAAAAAAAATAAAATCCATCTATAATTATCACATTTTTTAAATTCTAATAACTATAAACTTATTTTTATGGCTTTTTGGTTTTATATTTTCTTTATGTTCAAACTGAAATGGAAAATATTAATCGCAATGGTCTTTTTAATCCTGCTTTTATCCGTTAGTATTTTCCTGCCAATCTACTGGAACACAAGAATTTCCATGGAAGAACAGCTGCAAAACCATTTAGCTGGTCATCTGGATCTGATCGCACGGGAATTCCCACTGGAAGATGTGAAAATACAAAACTCTCTCGGCTTCAAAAAAATCGATATAAATTTGTTAAGGTATCTGAACAAAAAAAATCAAGACCATCTGAAAGAATCCATTTTTCTGTTTGAAAAAAACGGGCTGATACTTGCCTTTGCCGGCGATGGTAAAATCGCTACCAAAACCCTGATGCTCCATAATTACCTGTTTCAACAGGATACAGCTCTGGTAATCCACACGCCGGTATTTCAGGGAAATGATCAGCGCTACTATCTGTCGGTTTTCAAAAGGATGGACGCCGACCTTTTTCTTGGCATCAGTGCCAATGCCCGGTTTTTTGAAAACCTTTCCCGTTTGCGTAGACAAATGATTCTCACTACCCTCATCAGTTTAATTCTCACCTCTCTGATTGCATTATTTTTTTCCTCAAGTCTGACAAAACCACTTCAAAAATTAACGGTTTATGCCAGCCAGATCGGCAGGGGCAGCCCTGATAAACTAAATTACAACGAACGTCGCGATGAAATTGGCACCCTGTATAAAACCTTGGTAGAAATGCAGGGTAAAATTAAAATACGGGAACGGGAAAATAAACAAATTGTCGCATCCGTCGCCCACGAATTACGAAATCCTATAGCCGGAATGCAGGTCAATATCGAATTACTCATGGAAGAATTGCAAAAAGACAGTGATTCCTTTCGCTTTTCACAACTGACCCATCGGGATATCCTGAAACTGGCGGAAATTGTTGATTCCTTCCTGAATTACTCCCGCCCGATTGATACTGATCTTGAAATTCAGGAACTTGGAGCAATTTGCCGGGAAATCCTTGAAGCCAATCAATTTAAGCATCAAAAAGAGAGGTTTCATCTACAGGGCCGGGGTTATGCCCGCATCCACAAAAGTAAAATCCACCATGCTTTAAGCAATATCCTGCAAAACGCTCTTGATGCTTCAGAAGATATCATAAATATTTCAATCAATGAAACGCATGATTGGACCAGAATCAGCATCGAAAATTTTGGCAACCCGGTTTCTGATAAGTCTCAGATTTTTGAGGCTTTTTTCAGTACCAAAGAAAACGGCGTGGGATTAGGATTGCCAATTGCCAAATCTATCGTCGAACAACATGGCGGTGAAATCCTTTTGGAAAAATCCGATGCAACAGGCACAGTCTTTGTCATTCTACTTCCTGCTGCGAATGAGTCAAAATGAAAGATTTACGAAATAAATATAAAATCCTGGTCGTTGAGGACAATGAATCCCTGCGGCAAGGCTTACAAATTGCATTGTCCAGAGAAAAGTACACCGTTTCATCTGCCGCTAATGGCACCATAGCCCTCGAAATGATGAAAAAAGAAAGCTATCAATTAATCATTTCTGATATCAAAATGCCCGGAATCGACGGTCTCACCCTTTTCCAGCGCACGCGTCATAGGGATATGGATTTTATCCTGATGACCGCTTTTGCCACTGTAGAAATTGCTGTGGAAAGTCTGAAACAGGGTGTCCGTGATTTTATCACAAAGCCCTTCCCTGTTGATGAAATTCGCAAAAAAGTATACAATCTCTTTTCGCAATGGCAAATCAAATACAACGCAATTACACCAGCCTTGTATTTTGATAAAATATCCGGACAGTCCCAGAAAATTTGTGAGGTGAAAGGCATTATTGAAAAAGTGGCAAATATCAATACTCCGGTTTTGATCAGTGGTGAAAGCGGAACGGGAAAAGAACTGGTTGCCCGCGCCATTCATGAAAAATCAAGCCATGCTTCCGGGCCTTTCATTTCTGTCAACTGCGGTGCCCTCAGCGCAGGAATTTTGGAATCAGAACTCTTTGGTCACGAAAAAGGCTCTTTTACCGGAGCAGTAGCCAACCATGCCGGTAAATTCGAACAGGCGGAAAAAGGGACCCTTTTCCTCGATGAAATTGGAGAAATGGGCCTCGATCTCCAGGTAAAATTGCTGCGTGTGCTGCAGGAAAAACAATTTCAAAGAGTGGGCGGAGAAAAATATATAGCGCCAAATTTCAGACTGTTAGCCGCCACCAACCGCGACCTGAAGAAAGAAATCATGGCTGGTAATTTTCGGGCTGATCTGTACTATCGACTTAATGTGGTTCCCATCCATGTTCCTCCTCTTCGGGAAAGACGAGCGGATATTCCGGTTCTCGTCGAACAGATTGTCTTTGAAAAAAGTCACAAACTATTACGGAGTGTACCCAAAATCGGACAGAATACTCTGGAAAAACTGATTAACTATTCCTGGCCCGGTAACATTCGTGAACTGGAAAATTTTCTGGAACGGGCCCTGATTTTTCTCGATGGAAATATCCTCACAGCGGATTTTCTGGCCATGGCAGAAAAGGAACCATTGCAACACTCAATGCCCCAGTCCAACGACCTCTATCAGACCCTTGAAAATCTAGAAAGGGAAATGATTATCCATGCACTGAAAGAAAATAACGGCATCAAACAAAAAACCGCCAGAAGCCTGAACATCAAACCCAGTACACTTTATTATCGTATGGAGAAACTGAATATTACCGAAGAGGACTATTCCTAAATGAAAAAACCTTTAATCATACTATACTTATTGCTTTCGGTCTCTCTTTTTGCTGACTTCAGCAGTTACCGGCAAAATATTGAAAACCTGAGACAATTACTGCTGGAAAAAGAAGCGGAAACACAAAATTTAAATGAAATCAATACCACCCTGACTAAGCTCCAAAAACAAAAACAAACCTGGCTGAATCAACGGAAAATTGCCAAACTTACCCAACACAAGGCCAAAAAAACCGATCATATTTTTGTGATCATTGAAGAAATATCAGCCCTCAGAAAACGCTGCAACTCCGACTTCAACACTCTTTACGAAAAAAATTTCCATACCGTCGATAGCCTCATCGGACAGTTAAATACCAATCCTGAAAAGCGAAAGGCAAACCTCTCACAATTACTGGAAGAGAAAGGTAAACGAGACTTTTTACTTAATTCTCAGAAATATTTTTCCACACTGGACCATAAGTCCTTTGAAATCAAACAAAATTTCAATGTCTTTGACCTCGCAAACCACGAATTAATTGATGATCTGGTTGCCTTACTGGAGTCAAAAATCCTAAACATTGAGACTGCAAAGGCTTCAGCCCAAAAAGAGATCAAAATGCGTCAAAAACTCAATAATTTTCATTCGGAAATTTCGACAATCCAGGAGCCTGAAACCTTCACGACGACATCTTCCAGCACAACGGAATCCGAAAAGGGAATCGAAAACTCCTGGAATGATGAAAGTTTATCCAATTACGACAATACTGTCCGGGGCGCCTCCGGTTCTTTTGAGACTTATGATGAATTGACTAATGAAAATGACTTTTTAATCCTTTTCGAAACCAAAACCAACGAATCAATGGACAACTTTTTAAACCGAATGGATTCTTTACAATCCTACTATACTGACATTTTAAAGGAATTATTAAAAAGGCAATAACTCTTTGGCAAGAAACATTAAACCGAGAATCCTATATTTAATCTTTTTAATCTTATTTGCTCCTTCCCTATGTTTGGGTAATAATAATAATATCAAACTGTCAGTTGCGTCTTCCCTATTCTCTGACAATAATATCTATGAAAAAATCAATGATCCAAAAGTAACTGACCTTTACTACCGATTGGGTATTAAGACAGGAATTACTCTAAAAAATGGCCTTCAGCATTTTACCTTGAATTTTGATAGCAATGTCCAAAATTATTTTAATTATCCCAATGAAAACAAACTATTCAGCCGTATCAACATTGATTATTTAAACCTGCTCAATAAAAAAAACTTTATTTCAATGACCGGATATTATTCTCGAAAAAACTGGTTTAATATTGATAAAAGTTATGATAATTCATTTTTAAATTTGTCGTATAATCATAAGTCCAACGCCATAAATCTGTCCGGTAATTTCATTACTGGTCATTATCTTTTCTCCTATTTCTCCGAATTTGATCATTTCTTTTTTGGTTTCAGTCCAAAAGTCAAAATCAGAAAGAGTAATCAGCTTTCCTATATTATTTTTTATGATATTCGTATGTATGACTATCTTAATCCCTTTATCGATCAGGAGCGATTTGATAAAAGCCAAACGATAAATCTTGGCTTTGAATATCAAAATGGTCTGATTTTTGGCACTAATTTTCAATATTCACATACACGGTCCAATTACGATTTTCTTGGCAATAATTCTTTTGTGATTATGCCCTATTTGTCTGCTGAATACAATAATTTTTATTACCAGATTATCCTCAAGTGGGACCTGAAAAAATACCAGAACACTATAAACACAAATCAGATCAACCTGATCTTCCCCGATCCTGAAGCAAACACCAACAATCAATTCTATTTTGGAGTGGATCGTGAAATTACCAAACACCTGTCGATTACAGGGAAAATTATCTTTTTCGCCAGCGAATACCGGTTCCAGGATGATTTCTATCAAAAGTTTTTAATCGGATTCGGACTGAAGTACGATTTGTAGAGCAACCGTCCTGGAAGTTTATCATCTGATTCTGCCATTGACAGACAAAACCCAATCAGAATCCCTGGTCTACACCTCAAATACCTGTGCTTCAACCATCAAAATTCTGACACTACCATCAAAAATCTGATATATAAAATCATTCTATCGTCGATGAAAAACTTTGGCATGTAAATTGGCATTATCGTTTTGTATCATTTTTGAAGGAGCCTGTGATGAAAAGAATTCTATTATTTTTACTTTTATTTTTAATCAATTGTGACCATATAATCAGTGATAATCCGTCTACGGCCCAATTTTCCATCAAATCCATACCCAAAAAACTCATAAACGCCAACAACGAATTCAGTCTCGAACTGTTTCGTAAACTCAACCCTCATGAAAGAGACGGGAATATTTTTATATCGCCCGTCTCTGCTTCCTTTGCCCTTGGAATGACTATGAATGGCGCTGACGGGAAGACTTTTGATGAAATGAAGACCATCCTGGGATATAAGGATTTTGATCTGGAAACCATAAACAAAACCTATGCTGCTCTGATTGAGGAATTGGTTCAATCCGCTCAGGGTGTGGAATTTAATCTGGCGAACTCAGTCTGGTTCAGGAATGATCTCTCTTTGCAAGATGAATTTATTCATCTCAATCAACAATATTTTAACGCACAAATAGCTGCCCTGGATTTTTCACAGCCCACCGCTTGTAAAAACATCGTCAACCAATGGGTTGAGGAGCAAACCAAAAATAAAATTAAGAATTTTACACAGGAAGATGATTATAATTCAATTATGCTTCTGATCAATGCCATTTATTTTGATGCCCTTTGGAAATATCAATTCAATGAGCAGGAAACCAAAGAAGAAGCCTTTTACCACAATCATGCCGGTTTTGTCACCTGTGAGATGATGCGTCAAAAAAGCCAATTGAATTACTCAATAACCCCTGATTATCAGGCCATTGAATTGCCCTATGCCAATGAAAATTACGCCATGGTCATAATAGAGCCAACGGGAGAAAATGTCGATGATTTTATTCAGGCGTTGAGCCCGTCAACTTTCTCAAAAATTGTCAACAGTTTCAAAAAAGATTCGGTAAATTTATTCATCCCCAAACTGGAAATCGAATATACAAAGGAACTGTCAGATATTTTGAAGGAAATGGGAATTCTGGAAGCCTTTGATCCCAACAGGGCTGATTTTTCAAAAATGTTTAACGATGTCACGGAGGGAATTTACATCAAATTGGTGCGTCAAAAATCTTTTATAAAACTAAATGAAAAAGGAACAGAAGCAGCCGCCGCCACTGTCGTGATCATGGACCTAAAGGGCGCTCATAACCATAATGATGAAGAGATTTTCCTGACCATTGATAAGCCTTTCGTTTTTTTTATTATTGAAAAACAATCTGATTCCATCCTTTTTTGCGGAAAAATTATCAATCCAAACTTATAAATGGAGACTATTATGAAAAATTTAACCTTAATTCTGTCAATCGCTATTCTTTTAGCGATGAACGGGTGTTCTGATATCGTGAAAAGCAAGAATAACAAAAAAGCCAATGATTTGCCTCAGTATTCTATTCATGAAATCCCCAAAAGTGTGATTGAATCCAACAATGGCTTCAGTTTGCAATTGTTTCAGATAATAAATGCTGAAGATTCAGGTGAAAATGTTTTTATTTCTCCAATCTCTGTTTCCTTTGCCCTGGGAATGACCATGAATGGTGCTGACGGTGTTACCTTTGAAGAGATGAAAAATGTTCTGGGTTTTTCCGGCTCAGACCTTGACGAGATCAATGCCGCTTACGCCGCGCTGATCAAGGAACTCTACTCGGTTAGCAACGGTGTGGAATTCAATCTGGCCAATTCCATTTGGTTTAGAAATGAATTTTCATTGCAGGAGGAATTCAAACAATTGAACCAGGATTATTTTGACGCAAAAGTCGAAGCCCTGGACTTCAGTGATGCTGAGGGAACACTCCACACCATTAATTCATGGGTAGAAGAACAGACAGAAAACCGCATCAAAGATCTGCTAAAATCCCTTGATCCCAATGCCTGCATGTTCCTTATCAATGCCATTTATTTCAAGGCCGCCTGGAAATACCGGTTTGATGAACAATATACCACTGAATCCAGTTTCATTCCCGAATCAGGCATGAGTTTTAACTGCAACATGATGAATATCAAAAGCAAGTTCCAATTCCTTCAGGGAACCGATTATGATGCAGTGGAATTGCCCTATGCCAATGAAAATTATGCCATGCTTGTGTTGATGCCAAAGACGGAAACCATTGATAATTTTATTCAGATCATCAACCCGGATATTATGAAAGATATTCAAAACAGTTTTATTGCGGATTCCGTCAATATTTCCCTTCCGAAAATGGAGATCGAATACGAGAAAGAACTGAATGATTTACTCAAGGAAATGGGAATTCAGGAAGCCTTTGATCCCAACAGGGCTGATTTTTCAAAAATGTTTAATGAAATGAACGATGGTATTTGGATTGAAAAAGTAAAACAGAAATCCTTCCTGAAAGTCAATGAAGAAGGAACTGAAGCTGCGGCCGCCACTGTAGTCCAGATGAATTATGAATCAGTCAGCGATGAAAAGTTTATCTGCTTTAATCGTCCATTTTTATTTTTCATTTTGGAAAAACAATCTGAATCTATTTTATTTTGTGGCAAAATCGTCAATCCTGTGGAAGATTGATGAATATATTATTAATCAAAAAAGTAAGGGTCAGTAATGTTACGGCCCATCAACCCCTGCCGACGCTCAAAGGTGGATATTGATGAACAGAAAATTAAACCTCTTCTCCTCATTTTTTTGTCTGTTAGTGATCCTTTTGTGTTCCTGCGATTCAAATTCAGTAAATTATAATATATCCCATGAGCCGCAACTGATCTTTGAAACACCTTTTGTCCGGGCATTGGAATTTGACCCGCAGGGCAATCTCTGGTTTAGCGCCGGGTATCATCTTTACAAACTGGATGATGAAATTCTTGAATTCCATTCCGAAAATTCAAAACTGTCTGATAACATTGCGATCTATGATATCGAATCAGATACCAAAGGAAATCTGTGGTTTGGAACCAATTGCGGTTTGATGGAATATTCCGCTGGCGAATTCAAACTCTATGACAGCACAAAGGCTGCTGTGAGAGGAAATATTTTTGATGTCGAAGTGGATAAAGAAAACAATATTTGGTATGCTGGCCAAAATGGATTGACAAAATTAAATCATGAAACTCATAACACCTATAAACCGGAATATTTCGATGTTGTTTATTTATTTGCCCAAGGAATGAAAGTGGATTCCCAAAACAATCTTTGGCTAAGTGTTGGCAGATTTTTATATAAAATTAATGATCAGGAATGCGAAAAATTTGAAAATGACCAACTTTATAATTGCCAGAATATTGCTATTGATAAAAATGATCATATATGGCTTACTTGCGATTATAGTATTTCCAGCATGGCTTATACCGAAGAAATGCCAAAAATCATGATATATAATGGCAATAAGTGGACAGCGAAAAATCCCAGAATAATGATAGAGAACATATTTCATCCTTGGAAAATGATCTCCGACAGTCGTGGTCTTATCTGGATTTGCAGCGCCCATGACCTGTTCTATTTTGACGGAGATTCTTGGAATTTTATCAAAATCGGCCGGGCCGTCTGGGACTTGTGCGAAGACAGCCGGGGAAATATCTGGCTGGGAACTTCAGACGGGATATATTTATTAGAAATCAGGGAGTAAAAAATGAAAAAATCAATCAGATTCATGCTGTTAATTACAGGATTAATCATATTATGGATCATTTCCTGTGAATCCAACACCCACAGCAAGCCTGAAATTTTCGGAGAAGTCGAATCCTTTTCAAACTGCAAATATCTGAATAAGCGCACTGGCTTGTCAAAAATCAAAGAGACATTGCCGGACACCTTGGCCGGAATCGAATACCATTATGATGGAAAATCAAAACTTGAAATGACCCATATCAATGCCGGTTTCAATTGCTGTCCGGGAATTATATTTACTGAAATTACCGAGGATAATGGTGATATAATCATCGAGGAATTTGAATCCGAAGCCAGTTGCCGTTGCAATTGTCTCTATGATCTGAAAATTGTCATCGATGATATTCAGCCGGGTAACTATTGTTTTACCTTTGCCGAGCCTTATCTGCCTGAGGGGAATAAAACCATTACCTTTATTTTGGGATTGAACGAAAAAAATGAAGGACTTGTCACTTTTCCAAGAAAAGGCTATCCATGGGGAGAATAATTCTTTTATTAACATTGGTTGCATTCTGGTTTTTCCTGAGTTGCGAAAAAAACTCAACAAAACCTGAAATTTCTTCAGAAAAGGAGTTTATTATTTATCCTGAAATCATTGGTGGTGAGGCGGGGTTTAAAATTAAAGATATACACAGTGGAAGAGAAAAATTCGTAAAAGCCGTGGAGCAGCTCCATGGCAAACTCTATCTGCCTGTCATGAGTTCCATACCGCTCCATAATAATAAAATTGTCCAGGGAGATTTTATTGCTGACACCAATTATTATTATACCTTGATTGGTGATATGTTCAAAGTCACCAGGCATTTGAGAGATACATCATTGGGATTTTATGGAGAATAAACAATGAAAATCGGTTTCCTGGATATATTTTTATTTCTAATCATTTTTCTTCATTGCTATGGACCAAACCAGACAGATTACACCTATCCGGATACTATTGCTGAACCTGACGTGATTGCTGAAAGTCATGGTTGTGGAAATATTTATGTCTACCAACCTATTGACAGTTTGAGATTGTTAACGGTTTTCCTCGATGGAAGAAACCTGGAATTGACCGAAAGGTGCCATAATATTAATTTGTGTCAAGACAATCCAAATGTTCGCGTTGTCCTGGAAGTTGCAGGAAACAGCCCGGATAGCATTTACTTTCACCATTGCGATGATGCAGTTCCCATGAATCTTGGTAAGCCGAAAAAATATGCTTCAATTTCCGGATCGCTATCTTATTCAGTTTCTGAAAATTATCCTATTATCGATCGGGTATGGAAAAGTTCCTACTACGTGACTATTAAAATAGAAAATCTCCAATTGTTTAATCATGAGGAAAACTTGCCCATTGTTTTTGACCAAATTATTTTTTGGAATGTCAGAGTTGGCTGGTTGCCAGGTTAAATAATTTATCATAAAGAAAGGATAAAAGATGAAAAATATGCTTATTTTATTAACACTTTTTACTTTTTTACTGGCCTGTGAATTTTCTACAGACCCCGATAAAAAAGAGGTCTGCTTAAACCTCTCAGGCCTTCAAAAGGAACTGGCAGCCACCGACAATGTCTTTACCTTTAATCTGTTTAATAAACTCAGCCTCGAAGAAGAAGGAAACCTTTTCATTTCACCCCTCAGTGTTTCCATGGCTTTAGGAATGGTTTACAATGGTGCTGTTGGTGATACAAAAACTGAAATTGCACAAATGCTGGGACTTTCAGGTCATTCAGATCAGGAAATTAATGAATATTATCATAAAATGATTACCCTGCTGCCCAAACTGGATGATCAGGTAAAACTGGAAATCGCCAATTCCATCTGGGTGCGGGAGGGGTTTTCGGTTGAACCGGAATTTCTTAATATAAACATCGCCTATTTTCATGCGGAAATAGATAATTTGGATTTCAGCCAGACAGAGGCTGCTGAAGTCATCAACGATTGGGTCGCTGAAGCCACGCATAACAAAATCGAAACCATTATCGATGAAATCCCCGGTGATGTGATCATGTATTTGATTAATGCGTTATATTTCAAAGGAGACTGGACCCGTAAATTTAAGAAATCCAGCACTTTTGAAGATAATTTCTATTGTCAGTCTGGCAGTACTAAACGAATTGATATGATGTACCAGAAAGAAAATTTCAATTATGCCGAAAATGATCAATTCCAATTGATTGACCTCCCTTACAGCAACGAAAAATTTAGCCTAACCATAATTCTGCCCAAAGTTGGCCATAACCTCACTGATTTGAATCGATCGCTAACAGTATCCGATTGGTATAATTATCTCAGCAACGCCGGTAAAAAAGAAGTAGAACTTTATCTCCCAAAATTTGAACTGGAATACAAAAGAGAGTTATCCCAAATACTACATTCTATGGGAATGAAATCAGCCTTTGAGGGTATGCTCTCAGATTTTACCGGAATAAATGCGGAAACAGGCAGAAACCTGGTCATCGATGAAGTGATGCATAAGACCTATTTGAAGATTGATGAAGAAGGCTCGGAAGCAGCTGCCGTGACTTCAGTCGGTATGCGAATTACCAGCGTCATGCCCGATGAAATTGTCATGAAAATCGATCGCCCCTTCCTGCTGGCGATACGTGAGCGGGAAAACGGCACAATCCTGTTTATTGGAAAAATCACTGATTTGGAAAAATAGATGAAATTATACCTCATTTTATTCTCTTCAATTTTGATTAGTGCCTGCCATAGCAGTACAACAAGCAATCCCGGCCTTGAGGAATTTCAGGCCGGCATCTATCAATATTCAGCCTGTGATTCAACAGATGTAAAGGTTTTAGAAGGTACTATTCAACTGGAATTTGATGATCCTATGCATTTCAAAGGCCATTGGAATGTAAAAGCCAAAAAATCTGATTGGGCAGACCATCCCCATACTGGCGCCGGCCACTTAATCGGAACATTAAAAGATGACAGCCTTTCCATCAATCTTCATCCGGGATGGGTGGACCACAATATTTTTCTCAATGGAATTTATCACGATGGAAAGATCATTGGTAAATGGATGTACTTGTCCTATATGGGATGGACAGATGGAGGAAATTTCAAAGCAGAGTATTATGATGAAGATTAAATTATTCTTATATATTTTGATGCTCTTAATAATATGCCAGTGTGAAATGACGAAAAATCCCGGGTATGTATATTTGAACCAGACCAACAATGGCATAAAAATAAATAATCAGACCCAGGATACCATTGCCTATTTTCCCATGGAAGAAAATGTAATGGCTTTAATAGATTGGAATGGTCCTATATGTCACTGGACCCAAAAGTTGGATCCCTTCGATGATGTAATAGTAGATTCCAGCAATGTTTTAGGTTGGGCAAAAGGAAAAAATAATGGGATTTATTATTGGAATTGCCCTGGTGAAGTTGACATGGATGATATGAAATCTAAATTTATTTTAATCAAATGAGGAAATTATGAAAAAAATCACCTTGGCATTATTGATGATTGCTGTGTTTTGTTACGGCCAATATGGTTATTGGGGACATTATTTACTGGACAAAGCCTATGAAGAGAATCCCGGTTTTTTGATGCCCATCAGATCCATTACCCCAGAGATGGAAAGCCTTGGCGAGGAAATGACAGGATTATATTCAGATATATTGTCCAATATGAGTTTCAATCCGGCTTTGTTAGCTGATGTGACCCATGCCTTGTTCCAAATTGATTTTGCAAACCAGAAACCACTGGAACCAGCCTATTCATCAATTTTTCCCTTTTATAATTATGCCGATAATTGCATGTTCGTTCCGCCTTATTATCAGAGGACTATCCATCAGGAAATATCTCCACTTTTCAGAATTGCCAGCGCTTTTCAGGCCGAAAAAATCCCTGCAAATTTTGCATTTTCCTACGAACTGATCAAATATACCGGGAATTATTATGAAAATTACAGCTATGGTGGATATCAATATGGATATGATGCTTTTAATGAACGGGCAATGGACGAAGCTGTGATACAGGTCCCGGAAATCATGGCTGCCGGTGATGATACCAAAAGCAAATTATCCCATAAACTCAGTATGCTTTCGGCTTTGAAAATGTCACAGGATATTTCCGCAGGTATCAAATTTTCTTTCTTTTCAGACCATGTCGATGGAGATTACAGAAGTTTCCAACGGAATAATGACGATGAAACGGACTATGAAAATTACTATGACAACACCGATACCAGGAATAATAAAATCAATCAATATGAAGCAACTTTCGGTGTGAATTATGAAAATGAATTTGACCGTATTGGATTCAGTGGCGGCTGGATAACAGGATCAGACAAACAGCAGAGACTGCGAGTCGATACCTCCTATTATTATCATGATCAGGAAGACTATCTGGATTATGAATGCTTCTATAAAAACAGTAACAGTTCCCTACACCAGGAAAACTGGAAGAATACAGGAAATACAGGATTTATTTCCATCAATGGTTCTCATGTCATCCAAAATTTCAATCTTCTTTACCGTGTTGAATATTTATTGAATCAAACCGATATTTCCAACAACGGCCAGTCCCAGGATACGGCTTATTATCATAGCAGTCATTATGATAATTATAATCTGAAATACTATTTTTACGAAAATCAATCCGGCAGCCATGAAAACCGTACAGGCGACGGCATTCGGGACCAGTCCAGGTACACCATCGGCCTGGCATTACAAAATGAAAATCCCAAAAAAAACTTTAGTCTGGGTATTATTTATCAACAATATTACAGTGACAAAGAAGTGGTTGAAAATTCACTGGACCAACGTAAAAGTGACAATTTCTCCGAATTATACCAATGGCGCCAACAGGACCAAAATACAGACTTAAAATTCAATCGGACTGAAACTATCAGAAATCTGAAAATTCCAGTGAGTTTTGTTTTTCATTCAAAAAATGGTTGGCGGCTCCGTACAACCTTGACAAAGATCATCGGGGATCGGGAAGCCACTGAATCCGTGCTTATTAAATATTATTCCTATCTTTTGGTGAGTAATGATGAGGAAATTAACAAGCATCAAAATGAGTTGTACAAAGGCACTCCTGAAAAAGAATCCATTGATCGAATTCTCTTCAGAGCTTATGTTGAAGGAGATTTTTCTGAAAATATCACCTTTTTTGTTTTATTCAATGACCTGTTTGTATCCAAAGGAAATGAATATAGATATTATAATACTGATTCTGATCTTTTAAATATTGGCAACTGGAAATTTGGTCTGGAATTTAAGTTTTGAAATAGTACCGGCACCTATCATTAAATCTATTATTTAGCAACAGTTCAAAAAAATAAAGGGTGGGCCGAGCCCCTTGTAACTTTTGAAAAAAAATACTGTTGGGCGACTACCTAAAACATCAATTTGAATTTTTGTAAAATTAAAATGATAAAGAATTCAATCGTTGGATACTAAAAAAATTTATCATTTTAAATTCTATAGAATCAATTGTTTAAAATTAGTTAGTAAACCGACCGAATTAAAATTTAACCAAACAAATCTTTTATCGACGGAGTTTTTTAATTTTTATTTTATTAATTCAAAAACGTTGTTAAAAAAAATTTTTAATTCTTGCTTTTTTATATAATTAAATTTACTGTATAAGTGTGCACGTTTAAAATATTATCAAATTTAGGAGGTTCAACTTATGTCAAATGACAATGTCAAAGAAAGAGTCAAGAAGGTTATTTCCGAAGTTTTAAAAATGAATATCGACGAAATTGGTGATGATGCAAATTTCATCTTTGATTTGGGGGCCGATTCCGCCCAAAGCCTTGAATTGATTGCCGGTTTTGAGGAGGAATTTGATATAGAAATGGATGAGGACAAAGCCCTGGAAATCCAAAGTGTCTCCGATGCTGCAGATTTTATTTCAACCTACCTATAAAAGAAAGGTTTAGCCAATGTCACCAAAAAGCCATCTTCGGGAACACATGGAAAAAATATTTTATCCAGAATCAGTCGCTGTTGTCGGTGCAACCAAGGTGCCGGGTACTGTTCCCCATGACATTATTCACAATATTCTAAAGGCGGATTTTCAGGGTATTGTCTATCCTGTCAGTCCGAAAGAAAAATTTATCGCAGGCGCTAAATGCTATAAGTATATCGTTGATATCGATGACCCTATCGATCTGGCTATCATTGTTTTTCCCAGTTCCGTTGCCGATATGGCGCTGGAGCAATGTGGAAATAAAGGCGTAAAATCGGTTATCATCATATCTGCCGGATTTCGGGAAGTAGGTGGAAAAGGGATTGAAAAAGAACAGAAGATCCTCGAAATTGCTGACAAATATGATATAAACTTTATCGGTCCGAATTGCCTTGGGGTCATCAATACGGATCCAAAATCTATGCTCAATGCTTCGTTTGCTCGAAAAATGCCCGAAGAAGGCACCATTGGATTTCTATCTCAAAGCGGAGCTCTGTGTACTGCTGTGCTGGATTATGCTCAGGCAAAACATATCGGTTTTTCAAAATTCATTAGTTTTGGCAATAAAGCCGACATCAATGAAATAGATCTTCTCAGATATCTGAAGGACGATCCAAAAACCAAAGTCATCCTCATGTATCTTGAAGAGGTCAGCAAAGGACGGGAACTGATGGATGTCGCCAGGGAAATCATCAAAGATACAGGCAAACCAATCCTGGCAATCAAATCAGGAAGAACTGATGAAGGCGCCTCTGCCGCCGCTTCTCATACAGGCTCTTTGGCCGGTTCAGATCTGGTTACCGATGCTGCTTTCAAACAAGCTGGCATCATTCGCTGTAATAATATTGAGGAAATGTTTAACAAGGCCATTGCCATGGCCTATCAACCCATGCCAAAAAGTAATAATATAGCAATTATTACAAACGCCGGCGGTCCGGGTGTACTCACGACAGATGCTGCTATCCACGAAGGTTTGGAATTGGCAAAGTTTTCCGATCAGACTACAGCTGTTTTTAAAAAATATTTGCCTAAGACAGCCAATATTAAAAACCCGGTTGATGTCATTGGTGACGCTCGTGCTGACCGCTACAAAGTTGCTCTTTCGCAGGCTTTAAAGGATGTCAATGTCGACGGAGCTTTTGTGATTCTGACACCGCAGTCCATGACCGATATAGACACGATTGCCACAGAAATTGTCAATGTTGCGGAACAGTATGACAAACCCTTATATGCATCTTTTATGGGTGAAGCCGATGTTGCTTCCGGTATTGATATTCTGCAGAGAAATAAAATTCCCCATTATTCACTACCAGAATCCATGTGCAAATCTTTTGCAACGGCTTATAAATTTGAGAACCATAAACTCAATGAAATCGACCGCACCGAACTTTACAATGATGTGGATAAGGAATCCGCCCGAAAAATCATTGATGATGCGATCAAGAAAGGGAAAAAAATCTTACCGGAAAATGAAGCTGACAGGGTGCTGGAAACCTATGGTATCCCGGTACCGGAACGCAAACTGGTGACATCGGCTGAAGAAGCCGCTAAAGTAGCTGTCGATATTGGTTTTCCGGTAGTATTAAAAATCATGTCCGAAGATATTACGCATAAATTCGATGTTAAAGGTGTGGTCATTGACCTGCATACTGAAAAAGAAACAAAGGATGCCTACGAAAGTATCATGCATCATGTTACCAAATTCAGGCCCGACGCAAAAATCGATGGAATTTTGGTTGAAAAAATGGTCCCTAAAGGCCAGGAAGTCATTCTCGGGATCAAGCGTGACCCCGCTTTTGGACCCTTCATCATGTATGGACTGGGTGGAATTTTTGTGGAGGTTTTTAAAGATGTCAGTTTCAGAGTGGCCCCAATCGATAAAAATGTGGCGTCTGAAATCATCGAAGAGACCAAATCTTCCAAGATGCTGCATGGCACTCGTGGAATTGAACCAGCCGATGTCGATGCCTTGCAAAACACCCTTATTCGACTGGGCCAACTAGCCGTTGATTGTCCCCAAATCAAAGAATTGGATATCAATCCCTTAATCGTACTGGAAAAAGGCAAAGGCTGTTTTGTCGCTGATGCCAATATAATGTTATAACAAAACAGGAGGAAAAATTATGCGTATTTTAATTCACAGTGATTATGATAAAATGAGTAAATGGGTGGCTTATTATACCGCCAAAAGAATTAATGAATCCGGGGCCACAGCCGAAACACCCTTTGTCTTGGGGCTGCCAACCGGCTCGACTCCCATGGGCACCTACAAAGAGTTAATCAAACTTCACAAAGAAGGTAAAGTATCCTTTAAAAATGTCGTGACTTTCAATATGGATGAATATGTAAAAATTTCAGAGGCACATCCCGAAAGTTATCATTATTTCATGAAAACCAATCTTTTTGATCACATCGATATTCCAAAAGAAAATATTAATATTTTAAATGGAAATGCGGAAGACCTCGAAGCAGAATGTGAAGCCTATGAAGATAAAATAGAAGGTTATGGCGGCATTGACCTGTTTTTGGGCGGCATTGGTCCTGACGGTCACATTGCCTTTAACGAACCCGGCTCCTCTCTCTCATCTTCCACAAGAGTTAAAACCCTGACCTTTGATACGATCCTTGCAAACTCAAGGTTTTTCGACAATGACATGGAAAAAGTACCCAAAACTGCCCTGACCGTCGGTGTCGGAACAGTCATGGATGCTGATGAAGTAATCATTATGATCAACGGATACAAAAAAGCCAGGGCCCTGCAAAAAGTTGTGGAAGAAGGCGTCAATCACATGTGGACGGTTTCTGCCCTGCAATTGCATCCCAGAGGTATCATCGTCTGTGATGAAGAAGCCACCATGGAACTCAAAGTCGGCACCGTAAAATATTTTAAGGATATTGAAAAACAATCCCTGGAAAACTTGCCGGAATTATAATAACAGAATTGTTCAGAAATACCGCCCGAAAGATCTAAAAAGCCTTTGGGCGGGTTATCGATACTGGTAATCAAACCGAAAATCCAGTAAAATCATCGACAAAACAATGGTTTTTGGAAACTTTTTACAAAAGAGGTAAAGGATGTGCTACCGAAATCTAACCCAAGAGGAAATCCAGCAACTACAAAAAAACCAATGCTGGTCTAAAAACTGGTCCGGTATTAAAGTTAAAGATGGTTTCAATCCGGCCAGACTCTATAACGTCGAACTCTATGGCGAAGTCAAACTGGGAATTTTTGATCATGAATTATCCATCAATGGTGTCATGAAAGACACTTGCATAAAAAATTCCAGCATCAGCAATTGCATTATCGGGGACAATGTCTACATCAACCGCGTGGCTGACCTCAGTAATTATGTGGTTGGCAATGCTTCAATTCTGGAAAATATCGGCAGTATTCATGTCACAGAACGCAATAGTTTTGGTAATGGGATTGAAATTGAGGTTCTGAATGAAGGTGGCGGTCGGGAACTACCGATCTTTGAAGAGTTAAATGCCCAGATTGCCTATATGCTGGTCAATTATCAACATGACCATTCTTTCATCAATAATCTCAAGGAAATGATTAAAAAACTTGTTAAGGAAAAAAAATCAGAAATTGGAAGAATCGGCAAGCAGGTCTGCATTCAACAGGTCAAACGGATTGAAAATGTCAACATCGGTGATTTTGCCAGGATTATCGCCACCGACATTCTCTGCAATGGCACAATTGTCAGTAATATTGAAAGCCATGCAGAGGTTATTAATGCCCGAATGTTGAAAAACTTCATCCTTCAGGAAGGCAGCAGGGTTGAAAATGATGCCCAGGTGGAAAACTGTTTCATCGGTCAGTGCGTAACTATCGGTAAACAATATTCAGCTGAGAATTCTGCCTTTTTTGCCAACTCCGAATGTTTTCACGGTGAAGCCTGTTCCCTTTTGGCTGGACCATATACGGTCACCCACCATAAATCATCCCTGCTGATAGCCGGGCTATTTTCTTTTTACAATGCCGGCAGTGGCACCAACCAAAGTAATCATATGTATAAACTTGGGCCCTTACATCAGGGAATTCTGGAGCGAGGATGTAAAACCGGTTCCTTTTCCTACCTGCTCTGGCCCAGCCGGGTAGGCGCTTTTTCAGCCGTCATGGGCAAACATTACAGCCATTTTGATGTCAGCGATTTTCCTTTTTCCTATATTGAAGAACAGGATGGTGAATCCATGTTGACACCGGCCATGAACCTGATTACAGTGGGCACATTGCGAGACAGCCAGAAATGGCCCCGGCGGGACAAACGCAAAGGCACTGTCATCAGGGACCTGATCAATTTTGATCTCTTTTCACCTTTTGTCATATCAAAAATTCTGAGGGCCCAGGAAAAACTTGAAACTCTTTATGAAAACGCCAATAAAAAAGTTGAAGTTTTGAATATGGAGGGTATCAAAATTAAAAGACTCCTGTTGAGGACTGCAAAAAAATATTATAAAATTCCAATCAATATTTTCTTAGGGGAACAATTGATTCGATACATTGAAAAAAATGAACTCCGGGACAAGGCAGATTTTTATAAAATTGCCTTCAATTCAAAAATGTCAGTCCACGAAAAATGGGTTGATATGATTGGAATGTTCGCACCTTTTCGGGAAATTGAAAACCTGATCAAAGCTGTCAATCATGGCGATCTGAAAGACCTGGATTCCATCACTTCTGAACTGGAAAATATCCATCAGCACTATGATCAGTTCTCCTGGCAGTGGACGGTGAACCTGCTGGAAAAGCAACTGGGCAAATCCGCCTCACAATTTGATAACGAGGATATGAAATATATTATTGAAGAATGGAAAAACGACCAAATTAAACTGAATAATATGATTCTTCGTGATGCCGACAAAGAATTTGATGAAAATGCCACCAAGGCCTATGGAATCGATGGCGATGATGAAATCCGCCAGAAAGATTTCGAAAGTGTCCGGGGAACCAAAAATTCCAATTCTTTTATCAAAGGCCTCCTGGAAAACAGTAGAAAAACAGAAGAAAAAGCCGAAAGAATGCAGGCCTTCTTCCTTTGATATAAAAAAAAGACCCTGCCCCTTTTATTCTTTGACAGGGTCTTTCCTTCAATCTTTAAAAAATCTTTCCTATACCGGAACTTTTAAAATCTTAAATCATAATAAATCTTGTTACGATTTATTATCGATAAAGCGAATTTTAATATTGAATTATGTACAAAAAAAATTAAATTACGACACTAATTACGGATTATTTAAATTGAACTTTTTAGGAGGAAAAAAATGAAAAAGAATCTGGTCATCTTATTATCACTACTGGTACTGTTTGCCTTGGTAACGTGTTCTAAACCAGAAAAATCGGCTGAAGAATACTGGAAATCCGGGTCCGCTCTCTATGATGTGGAAAACTTTGATGGTGCCATCAACGAGTACAGCAGTCTCTGCAAATTTTATCCTGAAACTGATTATGCCGTCAAAGCTGCCTTTTCAATCGCTGAAATTACCAAAAATAACCTAAAGGATTATGATAAAGCCATTGCGCTTTATAAAAATATCGAAAAAGAATATCCTGAATCCGAAAAATCCCCCAACGCTCTGTTTATGATCGGTTACATATACGCCAATGAACTGAACCAGCATGACAAAGCCAAAGAAGCCTATCAATATTTTATTGAAAAATATCCAAACCATGTCCTGGTTTCTTCCGCCCAATGGGAAATCGACAATATGGGCAAAACTCTTGAAGAATTACAGAATATCGATATGAACCAATAAAATTCGGAGAAGTCTATGTCTTTTAATCTAAGTGAATTGAATGAACGAATTCGCCAGGAAAGCCAATTTGTTGCCAATATTAAAAGTGAATTGGCAAAAGTCATTGTAGGACAAAAACCCATGGTAGATTCTCTGATCCTTGGCCTCCTTTGCAATGGCCATATTCTTTTGGAAGGGGTCCCCGGCCTGGCCAAATCACTGACCGTAGCCTCACTGGCAAAAGTCATCAAAGCCAGTTTCAACCGTATCCAATTCACCCCAGACCTATTACCGGCAGACTTGATCGGTACATTGATTTATAACCAGAAGACCGGTACCTTTGAAACGAAAAAAGGGCCCATTTTCAGTAATATCATTTTAGCCGACGAAATCAACCGATCACCGGCCAAAGTTCAATCGGCCTTGTTGGAAGCCATGCAGGAACATCAGGTAACCATCGGAGATACCACCCACAAACTGGATGAACCCTTTCTTGTTCTGGCAACACAAAACCCAATAGAGCATGAAGGGACCTATCCCTTGCCGGAAGCACAGGTTGACCGATTTATGCTGAAAATCATTATCAACTACCCGAATCGTAATGAAGAAATGGAAATCATGAAGCGAATGGCCAACACCGGTTCCGACTCCAAAGCAATCCTGCAACCTGTCATCAGCACCGATGATATCAAGAGAGCCAGACAGGTTGTCAATGATGTATATATTGACGAAAAAATTCACCGGTACATAGTGGACCTGGTTTTTGCCACCCGGGAACCGGAAAAAACTAATCTGGACGATTTGAAAGACCTCATTGACACCGGCGCATCACCCCGTGCATCCATCAACCTGGCCCTGGCCAGCAAAGCCAAAGCCTTTATGCAAGGTCGCGGTTTCGTAACTCCCGAAGATGTACGCGATGTGATCATGGATGTCCTGCGCCATAGAATCTTACTGACCTTTGAGGCTGAAGCAGAAGAAGTTAAATCCACCGATATCATTCAAAGAATAATTGAAACTGTTGAAGTTCCGTAATAATTATGCTGCCCAAAGAACTTATCAAAAAAGTCAAAACGATTGAACTGAAAACCCGTAAAGTGGTCAACGATGTTTTCAGTGGTGAATATCATTCTGTTTTCAAAGGCCAGGGAATGGAGTTTTCCGAGGTTCGGGAATATATGATCGGGGATGATATTCGTAAAATCGACTGGAATGTGACGGCCCGCTCCAATCGTCCCTTTGTAAAAGTGTACGAAGAAGAGCGGGAATTGACAGTGATGCTGGTGGTGGACGCCTCCGGCTCCGGCCAATTTGGCAGCGGTGAAAAATTCAAAGCTGAAATTGCAGCCGAAATCTGCGCTCTTCTCGCCTTTTCCGCTATCAAAAACAATGATAAAGTCGGCCTGCTGATTTTCACCGATGATATTGAAAAATACATACCCCCGGCAAAAGGACGAGGGCATGTCTTGCGGGTCATTCGCGAGATTTTGTATTTTAAACCCAATTCCCGCAAAACCAATATCAAGAAAGGTCTGGAATATTTACTTCGCGGCCTCAAGCGCCACGCTATTGTGTTCCTGGTTTCCGATTTTGATGACACCGATTTCATGCAACCCTTGAAGATATTAAACAAAAAACACGATGTTGTCGCAATTCAGACTATTGACCGCCGGGAACTGGCCCTGCCCAATGTCGGTCTGATCAAATTGAAAGATGCGGAAACCGATGAGGAAATCTGGGTCGATACCACCAATCGCAAATTCCGGGAAAATTATGAAAACTACATGCAGGAAAAATTCACCAAATTTCAAAATGAAATCAAACGAATCCAGCTGGACCATATTCTGATCAATGTCGCTGACAACTATATCGATCCCTTGGTCAGGTTTTTTAAACAACGTGAAATGAGAATTCGATAAAAAAAGGAAAGTCCTGTGTACAGAAAACTTTTTTTTGCCCTTCTGATCCATACTTTTTTATTTGCCCAGATAACCATTTCATCCAAAATCGATACCGCCATAGCCACAGTCGGCGATCAAATCACCCTCTCGGTTTCTGTCCATTATACCGATGAAAACACCAACATTACCTTTCCCAAAATCAGCGATGAATTACAAAATTTTTCCATAATTGAACAAAAATCCATCTCACCCCAAAAAAACGCCAACAGATATCAGCAGGATTTTATTTTTAAAATTGCTGTTTTTGATACCGGGCAAGTGGAAGTTCCTTCACTTACACTAGCCATCAATGGTCAGAGTTTTGCCGACACCCGTACGGAAAAACATGCCATTAGTGTGGTGTCCATTCTGCCTCCGGACGAGCAGGTCAAACCCAAAGATATCAAACCACCATTTCCTCTGCCGGTCATCATACCCTGGGACCTTTTGCTGCTTCTTCTAATCCTTCTGGCCCTTTCATTCCTCTGGTACATAGTTTACAAAAAATGGAAAAAGCAGAAGGTATTAATCCCCTATGATGATAAATACACGGACCCGCCCCATATTATCGCCCTGCGCAAACTCAAGGAAGCCGCAACCCTACCTTTTACCACTGAAGAAGAAATCATGCTAGCATACACTCATATCTCCCATATACTGCGGGAATATCTGGAAGGACGATACTTCATCAGGGCCCTTGAAATGCCGACCCGGGATATTGCCGACAACCTCGATTTTGTCGATATAGAAAACACCCTTCAAATAAAAACCATTGATCTTTTGCAAAAACTGGATATTATAAAATTCGCAAAACAGCTTCCGGTTATATCCGAAAAGGATAATATGATCGCATCAGCCATTGCCATCATCAATCAAACAAAAACAGACAATTTTTTAAGTCAACGGAGCGGATTAACCGAATTGAAAGAGAAATTAGGCAAATGAAATACAATTTCGACGAACTCTTTGTCAAAAATAACAGAAAACCCATCGTCATTGCCGGACTCAGGGCGGGAAATTACCTGGCCCGCGAGATTTATGAACATTATGTACAGTACAGTCCGGGATCCGTGATCTTCCTGGAAAATATCGACGAATCCTTTTCCGATACTGAAATTCGGGTCAGAATACAGCAATCCATCTCCGGAAAACATATCTATATTATCCAATCCTTTTTCAATCCCCTGCATCCCTTCTCTGTTAATGATAACCTGATGAGTTTCTTTATGGCCGTGCGAGCCATGCGCGAGCATGGTGCCAAATCCATCACTGGAATCACCAGCTACCTTGGCTACTCACGGCAGGACAAACCCACCGAGTACCAGCGTGAAGCCACGACTGCAAGGCTGGTGGCTGACCTCATGATCACCGCTGGCATCGACCGCATTGCCTGCCTGGAACCCCATTCACCGCAAATACACGGCTTTTTTGCCTCCGTTCCCCTGATGAACCTCAGTTCAGTTCCCATCTGGCGGGAAGTATTCAAAGATATTCACAGTTCATCTGACACCATTATTGTTGCGCCGGATATCGGCGCTGCCAAAACAGTTAAAAATATCGCAAAAAGTCTCAACCTGCCCATGGCTGTGGCCTCAAAATTTCGCCCATCCAAGGAAAAAGTGGAAATTATGGAAATTGTCGGTGATTTTACCGGCAAGACCAAAGCCATCATCATTGATGATATAATTTCCACCGGTTCAACCATCTATGCTGTTGCTCAAATGCTTCATGAAACCAAAGGAATCCTTGCCATTGATATTGCCGCTACTCACCTGCTGGGTGTGGACAATTGCTGTAATAATTTTAAAAAACTCACAGACAGTTACGGGCTGGATCGCATCTACACCACCAACTCCATTCCGCTCTCTTGCGAATTATCGGGTATCGGAGTCGTCAATGTCATCAACCTGGCGGAAATGTACACTCTGGTGATCAACAGAATGTTCAACAATGAATCCGTCAGTTCCATGTTTAATATAGCCACCGTCTCTTGATATTTATCCTGGAAAAATTTTACCAGGGTCATTATTAAATATATTTTCCTGATTGATAGAAATTTTAATGATGACACATATTATCTTTTAAAGTACATTATCACACAAACGGTAAATTTTAAGTGTAACTTTTTTTCTCGAATCTTTTCTATAGAACATAGAAATTAAAATTGAGGAGTAAAAAATGGAAAATAAATTACTGTTAATACTATTATTGACTGTCACGGTTGTTTTCGCAGCCAATCTGGGTGATTCAATTTCACCTTTTTCTGCCCAGGATGATACAGGAGCGCTATGGCATTCTGATTCATCTCAAGCCGATTATCTAGTCGTTTACTTTTACCCCGCAGCCATGACCTTCGGTTGCACCAAGCAGGCCTGCTCCTACCGGGACACAAAGGATGAATTCGCTGATCTGAAGGCTGAAGTGGTCGGTGTCAGCGGTGATGAGATTGCCGCCCTGCAGGTTTTCAGACAAGTGCATAATTTGAATTTCACCTTGTTATCAGACCCAAAGGGAAAAATCGCTGAACATTTTGGGGTCCCCATATCGGATGGCGGTGAAATCACACAAAAAATTAATGGTGAAAATATCATCCTGAAGCGTGGTGTCACTACGAAACGCTGGACCTACATCATTGATAAATCCGGTCTAATCATTTACAAGGATGATGGCGTGAATCCGCTGGCTGATGCCAAAAAGGTGTTGAAGGAATTAAAAGAAAAATAAAAGAGTGACAAGAGGTGGTTAGTCGAATCACCTCTTGGATTTATTTTTATTATCCATTTTCAATAGTCTTCACCAGTTCAACCACAAACCTTGCCATATCAGCACCGTCAATAACATTATGGTCCATTACAATTGTCATATTCAGTATATCCCGAGGAAGGATTTTATTTTTGATGATCCGGGGTTTCAGGGTGATGGAACTGATGCCAAACGAAACCGGATGGATTGTAGTGGGCAGGAACCAACCATTGATCTTGCCCATCATTCCGACGGAAGTTAAAATGGCATTACCCATGGATTTATAGGCTAATTTCGGATTATTGAGCAAAAATTTCCAAACCATTCGTCGTAACAATCCCGGTAACGAATAATACAATCCTTCCATTCTTTCGGATTTTTTATGCAAAACAATGTCGTGAGAGGTCATCAGTTTATTTTTTGCCGACTCGATTTCCGCAGAAATTTCAAAAGCGCTTTTTTCTTCAGCCTTCTCAATTATCATCGGAATGGGAACACGTCTGCCTTCGATGTACTTTTCTACAACAATCGAAATACTGACATGTTCGAAAACGAGGAGTTTTCTTTTTCCTTTCAGATATCCTCCAACCGTTGAATGTTTTTTCATTGTATCGGCAATGGACTTAATCAGATATGCTGTAAAGGAAAGTTTCCCTCTCTCCTGCCTCATTTCTTTTATTTTTCTGCGAGCATCGGTTACATCCACTTCAATCAGAGCAGAAATATTATGTTTTGTTTTGCTGATTGAGCCGATATCAAAGGTGGCGATTCGAGTCCGTGGAAATTTCACGATGTGATAATCAGTCATGACAATCACCCAATAAATTTTGTACAGTGTCTGGATGGATACCACTTCTCTGGGATATTTCCGCTACAATCAGACCTTGTCTGGCCATGTTTTCAACAAAAATGTGTAAGGGTTCTCCCACCTCTATTAAATGTCCGTCAGGATCAAAAAACCGTATCGTGCGCTGTCCCCAGGGTTCTTCCTGAATTGCATGCAGAAATCTAACCGGATGGGATTGCAGTTTCTGCAGGACCTCATCAATATTTTCATCTTCAAAATAGAGTTCCAAAGGATACCCATGGTCTGATGGCTGCAATTTCGTGGCGATGATATGGTCCGGTTGTAATTCCCAGATTGCCAAACCTGATTTAAAGATGATATTCTTGCCAAAATCATGTAAAATGCTTTGGCCCATCAGGTCAATGTAGAATTTTTTGGAATTTTCAATATCATGTACAAATAAAACTGAAGAATGAAATTTCATATCTGGCTCCTTAAGTAATTGTGCTCATTTTTATACAAACAACAACAAATCATAGAGAGCGTGGGTATACACAGCCACGCCGTAGCCGCGAAACATAAAAATGGTTCCAAGCAAAGCACCGGCCAGAAACCTGAAAAGAAAAGAAATGATTTCCAGAGGGTCCCCAAAGACCCCGATATAATGAAACCAGGAAAAGATAAAAGAAGAAACCACCAGTGCAATGATGCCGGAAATAGTCCTGCTGAACCGAAATACAAATTTTGCAATAATAAATGCAGCCTGCAGGAAAATGATACGAAAAATCAGTTCTTCATATACTCCTGCACCAATACACATGGCAATCTTTTCACGAATAGAAAGGGCGTCGATATCCATGAGAGAGATAAATAGCAATTTATCCAAAATTATTCGCAGAAGATAAGCATATAAAAGGCTTTCCATGAACATCAAAAAAAAGAACTGCTGTTGAAAAGGCTGTTGTTTTTTTCCTTTTTCCTGAAATTTGTAAATCAGGAACAGCACCAGCATGACGACAAATCCAACCAGGTAAAAGCCAAAAATGCCAAACATGCTAAAAAACTGCCGAAACAGGGCATCGGCGCCATTGCGTATGCCTACAATATCAGAATGATTCAGAGAAAAAATCAATATTTCATAAACAATGACGAGGGGTAAAACAAAAACCAAACTGTAGATTGGCGATTTGGAAAGTTTCCAGTATTGTTTAAAATATTCCATGCTGAAATCTAGTGTCTTCGAACGAAAGTTGCCAAAAGGAATTATCAGAAAAAGGCTTATCCTGCTTTTTGATAAAAATCCGGTTTGTTATTTTTTGGGTGCGTCGGAATCCATGGACAGAACAGCCAGAAAAGCTTCCTGGGGAATTTCCACATTCCCAACTTGTTTCATTCGCTTTTTGCCTTTTTTCTGTTTTTCGAGTAATTTTCGTTTTCGCGAAATATCTCCGCCATAGCATTTTGCGGTTACATTTTTCCTTAAGGGCTTGACTGTGGTACGGGAGATGACCTTGCTGCCAATGGCTGCCTGAATGGCGATTTCAAACATCTGACGAGGAATCAATTTTTTCAGCTGTACGCAGAGGTCCCGTCCACGATAATAGGAATTGTCCTCATGAACGATCATAGACAATGCATCCACATTTTCGCCATTGATCAGAACATCCAGTTTAACCAGGTCTCCTTCTTTATACCCGATATGATCATAGTCAAAGGAAGCATAGCCTTTGGTTGTTGATTTCAATTTATCATAAAAATCATAGATCACTTCCAGCAATGGCAACTCAAAATTCAACTGCACTTTGTCCACATCCAGAAAATGGGTATTTTTATAAACACCACGGCGGGCCATGCAAAGTTTCATAATATTGCCGGTATAATCCGGTGGAGTCAATATCTCGGCTTTGATATAAGGTTCATAAATCGTATCGATTTCACCAACAGACGGAACATCTGAAGGCTTTTCCACGACTATTTTTTGCCCCTTTTTTAAAAGTATCTCAAATTTGACATTAGGCAGCGTAGTAATCAGATCCAGATCAAATTCCCGTTCCAGTCTTTCCTGGATCACTTCCATGTGCAACAATCCCAGATATCCGAGACGGAATCCAAACCCCAGGGCACTGGAAGTCTCTGGTTCAAAAGTCAACGAAGAATCATTGAGTTGCATTTTTTCCAGGGCGTTTCGTAATTCGGTATAATCACCGGGATCCACCGGGTACATGCCGGAATAGACCATTGGCTTCATCGGCTTGTAGCCGGGCAGTCTGACCTGTGCAGGATTATTGTCAAGGGTGACTGTATCACCAATTTTTATATCCGAAATGGTCTTGATTCCGCAAACCAGATAACCTACATCGCCGGAAACCAGGAGATTGGTTTTGACTTTTTCCAGTTTGAAAATCCCTACTTCTGTGACCTCATGCCTGGAATTATTGGCAAACATGCGGACCATGTCATCCAGTGCAATTTTACCATCAAACATTCGAATATATGCAATGGCACCACGATAGGAGTCATAGGTTGAATCAAAAATCAGGGCCCGGGTCGGAGCATCCGGTTTGAATTCCGGTGCAGGAATTCTTGCGACGATAGCATCCAGCAATTCATCCAACCCCTGGCCAGTTTTGGCACTGGTATATATGATTTCTTCTTCATCACAGCCGATAAGGTCCATGATCTGATTTTTAACACTTTCAATACGTGCTGTGGGCAGGTCAATTTTATTGATAACCGGAATGATTGCAAGATCATTATCAATGGCCAGGTAGGCATTACTGACCGTCTGGGCCTCGACACCCTGGGCGGCATCCACAAGCAGCAGTGCACCTTCGCAGGCAGCGAGACTCCGGGATACTTCATAGGAAAAATCCACATGCCCCGGTGTATCAATAAAATTCAGTTTATATTCTTGTCCGTCCTGGGCTTTGTACAAAACACTGATGGGATGGGATTTAATGGTAATACCACGTTCGCGTTCCAAATCCATATCATCCAGGACCTGGGCTTTCATTTGGCGTGCATTGATTGACTTGGTTTTTTCCAGCAGGCGGTCTGCCAGCGTGGACTTTCCATGATCAATATGGGCAATGATTGAGAAATTTCTTACATTTATTTTCATAACCGGCAAATATATTAAAAAGATTTTCTTATTTCAATTGTTAATATTAGAATTTCAAACCAAACCATTTTGATTGAAGCATTCCATGTATTGTTTATCGGTCCCTTTGATATGATAGGTCAGCCAGCTATTCAGAAAAGTCACTATTTCCTGGTCCGCAATGGTTTCGCCGGATTTTATTTTTTCAATGTACTCAAAAATCCTGTCAATCAGTTTTGCATGGGTCATGATATGAACATCCGCATCGACATACCGGAAGACCCGGAAATATTTTTCTTCTTCATTGAAATGCCAATGGGTGAAATCCTTTAACTGATTCAGCAGTTCCATTAAGGTTTCCGGAGCATGGTTTTGCTCAAGCGCATCAGCATATTCATTAATAATCTCAAATAACCGCTGGTGTTGTTTGTCCATTTCCCTGACACCAACGCTGTAGGATTCGTCCCATTGTACTTTCATCTTTCCGTCCTGTTTTTATTTTATATTATTTTTATTCAATAACTTGCATTTAATTTTAGACAATTTCAAAAATATTCTTGAAAATGTAAAATTATTAAAGTAAACTTTACGGCTTTTTAATGGAGAGATGTCCGAGAGGCTTAAGGAGCACGCTTGGAAAGCGTGTGTAGCTAAAACTACCGGGAGTTCGAATCTCCCTCTCTCCGCTTTTTTCTTTATTTTTCTTATACACATTATTCCCCATCATTATATGACCACAAAGGCTTATTCCTTATTTCCAGACCATGAGACTGAGTATCTGCTTAAGTAAATTTTTCTGGTTTTTACGAATAACTTGTAATTTCCTTTTACTCGTCGTATTTTTGCCAAGAATTTTGGTAACAAAATCAGTTCTAATGTGTATAATGGAAGTATGAAAGTTCTATATCTAAAAATAAACTTTTTCTTAATCCTGACCTCAGTCCTTCTGATGTCTGCAGAGGAAACCGCCGGGAAATTTACCCTTGCCCGGTTAAAGTACGGCGGCGGCGGCGACTGGTACTCAGATCCGAGTTCCCTGCCAAACCTTTTACAATTCATCAATGAGACCACCAAAATTGATGTCAATTTAAAGGAAGCCAGGGTCTCTCCGACGGATAATGATTTTTTTAACTTTCCCTATCTTTATATGACCGGTCATGGCAATGTAAAATTTACCGAAACAGAAATTGAACAATTGCAAAAATATTTTGCTGCCGGCGGTTTCTTGCATTGTGATGATAATTATGGAATCGACGCCTCCTTCCGACGTGAGATCAAGCGGATTTTTCCCAACCATGATTGGGTGGAATTGCCTTTTGATCATGAGATATATCATTGCTATTTTGATTTTCCCCTGGGCCTTCCAAAAATCCATGAACATGATAATAAGCCCTCCCAGGGCTTTGGTATTTTTCTCGACGGACGCCTGGTTTTATTCTATACTTATGAATGCGACCTCGGTGACGGCTGGGAATCACCCAATGTCCAAAATAACCCGGAGCCAAAACGGCTGGAAGCCCTGCGCATGGGCACCAATATTGTTGTTTATGCTCTCACCCATTAATTACCATGAATACTATTGATCAATACAGACAAGAACTTTATCATTTTTTACAAAAACTCCGCCATAAAATAATTCTGGAGAAAAGTATCCGGTTTGTGGTCCTGTTTCTAAGGTTCTTCCCAGTTTATATTCTTTTTACCCTGATGAGTGAAGCTGTTTTTTATCTGAGAACAGATTTCAGAAAAATCCTTTTTTTGACTTATCCTGCAGTACTTCTGCTTTTTATAGTTTTTTTATTGTTTCAATATTTCACCATTAATTTGGGCCTCTTCAGACGTTATCAGGAAAAAAATGTAGCCAAAATATTCTCAAAATTCCATCCTCGAACCGGTAACAGATTTCTCGACAGCCTGCAACTGTTGCATTCCATAGATAAGCAAGATTCGGGAATGTCCGCCGACCTTATTTTAGAATCCCTTCGCATCACCACTCAAGAAATTCGAGGAATTTCACTAAAAAATCTTCTTCGCAGACATAATTTACTTAAAGGATTTACAAACAGTAGCCTGGTTTTTAGCCTAGTCCTTTTGATATTTTTCTCAAATTTTCAGAGTTTATCTGAAAGTTACTATCGAATCAAAAATTTCAACCATCGTTTTCCCGTTCCAACCCCATTTTCAATTGAAGCACTCAGTGGTAACCTGCATATTTTCGGGGGCGATACAATTCAATTGGAATTTCAGGCCAAAGGTAATTTCCCTGATGAGTTGACACTGTCTCTGAATTATTCAGATTTCAAGAAAACCAATTTCCTGCCGCTGGACTCCAATGGTTATGGCAAACATCCTCTTGTTTATGTTACCCAGGATTTCGAATACGAAGCCTTTGTTATCAACCACTCCGTATTTAAACCCTGGAAAAAAATATCCTCAGGCGCTTATAGGGTCCATGTTCAGGACCGTCCTGAGATTCTGGAAGTAATCACCAAAATTCAATTCCCTGAATACACTGATATTGAAGAAAAAATCAAAGAATCCAACAACTCTGAATATTTTGTCATGCCCGGATCAAAGGTGCTGCTATCCGCAACAGTCAATAAACCTGTCCGGGAAGCATGGCTCGATTTCAAAAACCATAAGGATATTCAGTTTGCCGTTTCGGGCAATCAGATTTATTCTGCATTTGAAGTCATAAATCCGATGGAATACAAATTTCTATTAACCGATGCCAATAATGTTAACAACATAAACCCCATAAACTACAAAATTAAAATCACTCCAGATGAATATCCTGCAATTAACCTTCTGGCGCCGCGGGAAGATTTTCAATTGTCCGAGCTCATGGAAATCCCCCTTTACCTGCGAATCGGTGATGACTTTGGCTTTACCGGGGCTTCTATTCGCTACAAACTGTTGAAAAAATATAGTGAAAACAGCAACGAAGAACATGAAGTGGGTTTTCCTGTTGAAAATAAAGACCTGATATTGCAGGAATTATCCTATGACTGGAATGTCTCCGATCTGAACCTTGCTCCCGAGGACCGCATCGAATTTTATATTGAAATTTTTGATAATGATGTCATATCCGGTCCAAAAAAAGCAACCACCCGCAAAATTTCAGCCTTTTTCCCTTCCCTTAATGATCTTTTTGCCAATATCAGCGAAAAGCAGGAAAAAGCCGAAGAATCCGGTGAAGAAATCCTCGATAAACTCCTCTCATCCAAAGAAATTCTGGAAGATATTTCCAATAAATTGCTGAAAGACCCCAAACTCACCTGGGAACAAAAAGAACAATTGCAACAGGAAATGCAAAAGACTGCCGAAGCCGGTGAAGACCTGAAACAACTGGCTGAACAGCTCGATCAAATTCAGCAGCAAGGCGAAGAAAACCAACTATTTTCCGATGAAACCATTAAGAAATATGCCGAACTTCAGGAAGCCATGCAAAACCTGATGTCACCGGAATTGCAAAAAGCAATGCAGGAATTGCAAAAAGCCATTGAAAATATCGATCAGCAAAATATTGAAAGAGCCCTGGAAAAGTTTCAAACCACCCATGATGAATTCAGTGAGGAACTTGACAGAATGCTGCAATTGATGAAAAGGGTCCAGATCGAGCAGGCTCTCGATGAACTGGTAAAAAGGATCGATGATCTGACCAAGCGTCAGGACTCGGTTTCACAACAATTGAAAAATAATCCTCCGAAAGAAAACCCTGATTGGAATGCGCTGCAAAAGGAAGAAAAAAGCATTGAAAACGATACCCGAATTTTTGATGATCAATTACAGCGGACTGCTGAATTGATGCAAGATTTTCCCATGATGAATCCCGCAGGTCTCGAAAACATTCAACAAAACCTTTCCGGTTCAGGTCTCTTTGATGACCTGGAAAACAGCCAGACTTCCATGCAGATGCGAAATTCCCTGACTGCCCAGGAAAATTCACAGCAGGCCAAAGAAAAATTATCTGATTTACAGCAGCAGATGAAAGATTTTCAACAACAATTCCAGCAAAATGCCATGGCTGAGGTGACAGCAGATTTTCAAAAACTGATCATGAAAACCCTCCACCTGTCACAAATGCAGGAATCCCTCAATCATGAACTGGGTAATGTTTCCGTTAAATCCGAACAAATCACAGACCTGGCAAAAAAGCAAAACCGTTATCGGAATAACCTGACCCTTCTCATCGAGAACATGACAGCCCTGTCCCAAAAAACCTTTGGTTTGGCATCGGAATCAACAAAACACATCGGCCAGGTAGCCAATGAAATGCAACAGGCCATGCAGGCTATGACGGAACGCAATCCATATTCCGCCGGCAGTCACGGCAACAAGGCTAAAACCGCTCTCAACAAATTGTCCTTCAGTCTGATGGAGTCTATGCAAAAACTGCAGGAATCGGGACAATCATCAGGTTTTCAGAACTATATGCAACAGATGGAACAACTAGCCCAGCAGCAACAGGGTCTCAACCAGCAGACACAGCAGGAAGGCCAGGGAATGCCAAAACCTCAGCCCGGCGGTAGAAAACCCGGCTCTATGCCCTCCTTTCAACAATTAGCCGCCCGACAAAAACAAATTCAGCAGTCACTGGAGAAGTTGCAGCAGCAAATCGAACAGGAATCTGCAAACCAGGCCGGTACACTAAAGGGCATTGCCCAGGACATGGATGATGTCATCAAAGACCTGCAAAACAACCAGGTTCTGCGAAAAACTATTGAGCGGCAACAAAAAATCCTGACCCGCATGCTGGATGCCCAAAAATCCCTGCGGACTCAAAGCTATAAAAAAGAACGGGAAAGCACCACAGGCAAAGACCTAGAAAAAATTCCACCAGGTGAATTACCAAGGGACCTTGGCGAAAGAAACCTGGTGCTCCGTCAGAAATTGGAAGAGGCCCTGAAAAACGGATATACAGCGGAATACAAAGATATTATCCGTAAATATTTCGAAGAATTATCCAAAGAGGAAACAGAAGTTGAAAAGTAGACCACTCATACTATTGCTCCTGCTCATTTCCCTGGCTTTTGCCCAGCATGTACAGATTGTGGACAATTCACAGGTTGATTTGCGACTCAAATACATTGAAGCCATTAAATTAATCAATGAAAACCAACTGGAAAAAGCCCTTGAAATTTACCGCTTCCTAGTAGAGCAAATGCCTAGTGAACCGCTCTTTTATACCAAATATTTTGAATTGTTATTTAAAACCGAAAAATATGACGAACTAGAGCGTGTATTGCCCCTTTTCATCGCTGATGATCCGAAAAATGAAAAGGCAAAAATCGACTTGGGCAAATTGTACTATCTCCAGGAAGATACGGTCATGGCGAAAAGCATCTGGAAAATGTACCTCGAAGAAGCAAAATATTCCAAACTTTTTACCCAGCACCTTTTTCATACTCTGCTTGAATTGAAACAGCGGGACCAGGCTGAAAATATTTTGTTGAAATCCCGTAAAATCAACAAAAACAACAATTTTTTTGCCAGAGAACTGGCTGATTATTATTCTTCCTCAGGAAGGTATGGTAAATCAGCTGCAGAGTATATCAAATATCTCCATGAAGATGATACAAATCTCTCCTACATTTCCGATATGCTGGTCCAATTTCCCAAAGAAGACAAAGTTTTTTTCAAGGTGGATTCTGTACTTGTCCGTGAGATCAATCAGAGCCAAAATCTTTATTTGCACCAGTTACGATCTGATTTCCTCTTCAGCAATAAAAAATACGAAGACGCATCTCAGGAAATTCTTGCCCTTGAAAAAATGACCGGTTACCCCTGTGAAGCTGTTTTGGAATTTTCCAGTGAATTGATCAACACAAAAGAATATACTTTTGCAAAAACTTTTTTTAACCGTCTGCTCCAAAATAAAAACTTTAAAACAATCACCACGGAAATATTACTCAACCTTGCAAAAGTTGAAGAATTTTTAATCAACCAGGATTCAGCCGGTTCTCCGCTTAATTATTTTTTACCGGGAAACTTTTATTTTCGGAACAATTTTGTTTATATCGGTGAGGAAAAAACTGAAAACCTGAATAATGCTTTTGCAATTTACGATTCCCTGTCGGTCACGAAAAAAGAATTACCAGTCGGGGCCCAAGCCCTGTTTAACATCGGCAATCTTCGCTATACAGTACTGCGGGATTTTGATGCTGCTTTGGAAAACTTTGCCCAGGCGGCACAAAGAGGAAAACAGCAAACTTTCAAATTTCAGTGTTTCAACAACCAATTTCTGACCCGAATATCCAAAGGTGATTTAAAAAAAGCCGATCAGGAATTGGAAGAATACAAAATCAAATATGGCAGGAACTACATAAAGGATTACTACACCAATCGCATTCTCCTGGATTTTCTGAATCTCGATTTTACAGCTGTCAAAAATGCGCAAAAAAATATTCTTCAGTTTGTCGGTTTCGATCATGATTCCTTCAATGATTATTTTGAGTTATTGACCCTGATCGAAAATAACAGTGACGGTCAGGACGATGAGAGCCAGAAAGGCTTGCAACGGTTTGCCACAGCCGAATTACTGATTCGGCAGGGAAAGTTATCGGAAGCTGCCGAAATTCTGAGATACATATTTGAAAAAAACCCACAAGCAAAAATCGCTGACGAATCTCTTTTGAGATTATCACAGATTCTTTTGCAATTGGATTATCTTGAGGAGGCCGAAAAATTTGCCCACAAACTGATAAAGACCGAATCGGAATACCGGGAAATTACAATTAAAATGTTTGGCGAGTATTATTTCGCCGCAAACAATTTGGACAAGTCCAAAGAATGGTATCAAATCCTTTTGCTGGACTTCCCCCATTCCTTTTATCTGGATGAGGCCCGGCTTCGATTGAGAGAGATCAGAGGAGACAAAATGCAATGAAAAAATTCTTAATACTGCTTTTTATAACCACCAGTCTAATAGGCCAAAAAATATTAATACCCATGGACCAGTCCCAAATCAATCATCTGAAAGCTTATGGCATCACCTACTGGGTACTGAAACAGGGATTGAGAGTGGAATGGCTGCTTAATTATCGCGGCGGCGCATTTCTGATGGACAATCATTCCGGTATTATTCATGAGATGCGGCTGCGGGGTGTCAGTTGGGAAGAACCCTCTGCCGGAACCCTGACCAATATCTATGCGACAATTGACCAGAATAATATGGATGTCGTTCTGCTGGAAAAAGCGGCTGAAATTGCTATTTATTCTCCACCCAACAAACAACCCTGGGATGATGCTGTTACCCTGGCTCTTTCCTATGCAGAGGTGGATTATGATGTGATCTGGGACCGTGAAGTGTTGGATGGTGAACTCAAAGATTATGACTGGATACACTTACACCACGAGGATTTCACTGGCCAATATGGAAAATTTTACGCCAACTACCGCCATCAGGAGTGGTACAAAGAACAGGTTGCGGCCTTTGAGGCCATGGCGGCTGAAGCCGGTTATTCTTCTGTGTCTGAACATAAAAAGGCAGTTGCCCGTGCTATAAAAAATTATGTGGTTGATGGTGGTTTCCTGTTTGCCATGTGTTCCGCCACTGATGCCCTGGATATTGCACTGGCCGCCGAAAGCGTTGATATTGTTGCCGAACCCTTTGACGGTACTCTGCCGGACCCCAACTGCAACAGTAAACTGGATTTTTCAAAGACTCTAGCTTTTCAAAATTTTCAGCTTTATACCAATCCTTTTCTTTATGAATATTCGGACATTGATTATCCACCCAGCAACTTACCAAAAGCTCCGGGCGCCATGAAGGATTACTTTACACTGTTCGAGTTTTCCGCTAAATATGATCCTGTTCCCACTATGCTGACCCAAAATCATGTTTCCATCGTGAAGGGATTCATGGGGCAAACCACCGGATTTAATCGTGATAAGATCAAAGCTTCTATTGTGATTATGGGCGAAGTCGAAAAAAGCCCCCAGGTCAAATATATACATGGTGTCGCCGGGCAAGGGAGTTTTACCTATCTGGCCGGACATGACCCGGAAGACTATACTCACTACGTGGGCGATCCAAAAACTGATCTCGATCTCCATCGTCAATCCCCCGGCTACCGTCTCATACTGAATAATATTTTATTTCCTTCTGCCAAAAAGAAACCCCAGAAGACCTGAGTATTTTTTTTCCACTTTTCAGTCCTGAAAATTTCTGTAATGTGAATCACCTCTTTTTCTATTCAATACTTTTACTTTTAAGCAGTAAAAAAAAAGGAGATGAAACAATGAAAATGAAAGCAACCCTATTACTATGCGTGCTGATCTTTATGGCTTCAGGATGCAGTCCTGTTTCTCATATTCTGGTGGGCGAAATGAGAGAACCTGTTGACCCCTCCCAAGTCAAAGTCTATGGGGACTTTCCGGAAAATTTTGAAAAAATCGCCATCATCGAAGCAGGCAGTGATTTTGCAATCAAGGACCCAGCAATTCTCTTCTCCCATCAAAGCAAAACAAATAAAGCCCTGGAACGATTGAAACTTGAAGCAGCTGCGCTGGGTGCCAACGGCATTGTAATTGAAAACCTGGCCACCAATATCAAACAGGATGTTTCGGTCTGGTCCGATGATGATGGCAATGTCCATTCATCGACTTCCAACAATCCGGAAAAATCGATCTCAGCCATCGCCATTTTCGTCAAATAATCATAATCAACAATCAATAAAAAACCCGATTTTAATCGGGTTTTTTATTGATGCCATGTATACAGGGCTGAATTTATTTCACCAGCAGACATTTCCGCACGGCATTGAATTCATGGGTAGATAATCGATAAAAATATATTCCTGATGGCAGCGATTCAGCCGTCCAGGTTATTTCATAATAACCCATTGCCTGATATTCATCGACAAGATCATCTACAACCTTTCCCCGACTGTCAAAAACACAAAGTCTGACATAAGTCCCCTTGGGCAAGGTGTATTGAATGCGGGTTGCAGGATTGAAGGGGTTCGGATATGCTGGTGCCAGGCTGAATTCCGTTGGGAAACCGATTTCATCAACTATAGCAACAATATCTTCTATTCGAACCAGGGCTGATGATAAAGTCGTGTCAAACCCATCAGTTGCAAAGACTTCAACTTTAAAAAAGTTGGTATCAGGTTCTTCCGGAATATACCAGGTCAACTGGCCCCGGAAAGTGACCACCAACCCTTCCACAAAGTAGAGCATTCCATACTGAATATTGTCACCATCATCGTCGACAGCCCGATAGGTATATCGAAAAGTCGTGTCATTTTTCAATGTAGTGTCTGACAGGGCTGTCGTAAAAACCGGTTTGCGGTTGACATTAAGTACTTGAATTGTTGATGTCGTATAGCAGGTATAAACACTATCCTTTGCCGAAAGGAGAAACCGATATTGTCCCACATCATCAAAGGTGGTCTGCCATCGAAATTCGCCGGTCAGTGAATCAAATTTGACTCCGTAAACCGCAGTATCGATTGAAAACCATTCCCCGGTCTGATAGATTTGCATGGAATCGAGATAATAAACAATGCTGTCCTTATCAGGATCTGTGACTTCAAAGTCATATTGAAAGAGTTCATTTTCCATGATAAGGGTATCGGTAAAAAATTTTGTAAAAGCCGGCGGATCATTGGTTTTCAGAACATTAATGGTGATAGTATAAGCCGTATCGCTATAGGCGCCACGGGAATCCTTCAGCAGGTAATCAAAAGTGGCATAAGGGGTTCCGGTACCATGTTTAAAAGGCTTAAAAACCAGTCCTTTGATATCCAGTGAAATTTGATGAACCGTCTCGGGTATGTCAACGCCGGTGATGACATCGGTCCCCCAGTACTCCAGGTCCCCGTTGGATTCCAGGGTTGTCAGCTGAATACCCGCAAAAAAATCGCTTTCGATATCGCTGTAGGCAAAATCATTGATGGAAAATTGATAGAAACCTTCTTCATTGATTGTGATTTCTAAATCTGCCCCCACCGGACTATCATTTATTTCTGTGACCGTTATCTCAAAACTTTCATGGACACTTTTACCTCCTGATGTTGCTTTAAGGATGATTGTCGCAACGCCATAACTATTCAACAGATAGTCGAGCATAAGACTGTCACGGATGACTGTAGCAAGGACCAGGGAGGGATTGGTGTTTGTGACCACTTCAACAACGATGTCATCATCATTGTTATCAGTATCAGTAAATACTGTATCCAAATCAAGATAAGTGGTATCGGCATCTTCATTGACTAAAATATCTGAAATCGAATGAAGGATTTCCGGCGGATCATCATTTTCATCGACATGGATTGTAAAGATGTAGGCTGTATCGCTGATTCCCCCGTTGCTGTCAATGATTCTGAATTGAAAACTGGTATAGGGTGAGCCTGTATCATTTTTAGCAGGAGTAAATGTCAATTTTGTCAGGTCTGCATATTGTGTGTCTGCCAAAGCCGGCGCATCATTGTAAAGCAAGGAGCCCCTGGAAGGAAGACTCACTATTTTCAGGCCGTTCATGGGGTTATTTTCAATATCAGTATAGACAAAAAGGTCCTTGGAAAATGAATAGGTTTCATCTTCTCCAATGGTTATTTCTGCATTGGCGCTGACAGGCGGGTCATTGACTGGATTTACTGTTACACGAACAGCATCATAAACATATTCATCATTGGACTCAGCAATCAAAATTAGAACGGCGGTGCCATGCATGTTTTCCTGGTAAGACAGAATCAGTGTATCCTGGGAAATTGTTGCAACGACCAGAGCTTCATTGTCATTTTCAAAAACATTAATGGCAATGAGTGCATCATTATTATCAATATCTGTAAAAACACCTCCCAGGTAGATATAGCTGTCATTCGTATCTTCATTGACAACAACATCCTCAATCGGATTCGCAATTACCGGAGCATCATCGATATTGAGTACGTTAATCGTCATTTTGTACATGGAATTGCTGTAGCCGCCGGCAACATCCCTCAGCTGGTAATAAAAGGATGTATAGGGTGACCCGGCTCCGTTGGCAGCAGGTAAAAATTTTAATTTTGAAACATCAGTGTAATCTACATTTTCAGTGACAGGAACATCCTCGTAGGTTAATACACCCTTGGAAACATTAAGAATAATTTTTAGACCTCCAAAAGGATCATTGTCTAAATCAGAATAAGGAAAGTCTCGGTTTTTAAAAATATATTCTGAATCTTCATTCATGGTCAGGGCTGCATTGTTACCAGTAGGATTGTCATTAATCGGCGTGATGCTGACCGCCACTGTATCGAACGCATTTTGCCCGTTTGACAAGCCAGAGATGATTATCTCGGCATGCCCGTTTTTATTGGGTTTATATTCTATTCGAATCGTATCGCCAATCTGAGTGACAGACATGATGATAGTATCGCTCACATCATGTAGACTTTCGACAATGAGATCATCATCATTGTCAATATCTGAAAAAATTGAGTCAATCAGGAACCAGGAAGGGCCTGAATCTTCCAGAACAAGAATATCTGGAGCAGGATTCATTACAAAAGGCGCATTATCAATATTGCTGACATTAATAAAAACCGTATAAACAGAATCGCTTTCCAGGTCATATTCATCCACAACTTTAAACGAAAAAGAGGCGTAATGGTACCCGGTATCATGGGCGACCGGAGTAAAATTCAGCCCGGCCATATCCTGATAAACTGAATCCAGTGTAACATCACCGGCACCAAACTTCAACCGGCCTTTCACCGGCAAAGATAAAATTTTTACACCTCCGAAGTCATCCTCATCGGCAATGTCGGCAAAACTGAAATAAGCATTGGTAAAATTCAGGGTCTGGTCTTCCTGGATGGTGACCGTTCTATTAGCGGATATCGGTGGATCATTGACAGGATATACTAAAACATTCATGGTATCATAGGCACTTTTGGCATTTGAAGTACCCTGCAGGATAATATTTCTTTCACCATATTGGTTCGGTTTATATTCTATAATGAGTGAATCCCCGGAAATTGAGGAGAGGAAAAGCGTTGTTTCCTCACCCTGGTAAATATCTTTGGTGATCTGATAATCATTGTTGTCCGGGTCGGTGAAAAGATTGGCCAGACTGATTCTCGTATTGGCGGCGTCTTCATTAACCGTAATATCCGGAAGAGGAATATTTACCTGGGGCGGATCATCAACATTTACCTCATTATCGGTAACAAACTTTTTAATATTTAAAGTTGCCGAGGTGCCAAAATAATCCTCCACCATTAATGAGAGGGTCATATATTTTCCCACATCGGTACTCGCTAGTTTTGAAACAACTGTAAAACTCCCTGCAAGTGTATCCCTGCCGCCATTGACAAAAACCCAGCCACTGTTGGGAGGCAGAAACTGAATCCTTTTTACAAAAAGATCATCATAAACTTTATAATTAACAGTGATCGAATCATTGCCATATTCCAGGTTGCCAACCAATTCAAAAACCTCAGCGGAGGGAGCCTCGTCTCCCCGCTCAATAAAAAGAGTGTCCTGAGGCGACGGCAGTTGATGATTATTCGCATCATCAATTCCGCAAACCGCAAATTCATATTTACTGCCGGTAAAGAGATTATTATCCAAAAAATCCTCAAATTTCAGCGGATTTTTCGCAGCAATTGTCCGGAGTGCCTGCCAGGAACTCTGACCTATTTCCCGATAATTCAAAGACATGCCCGACAGGTCGCGGGTTTCTGAAACAGAATCAACGGAAAAGGTAATAATGTTATCATTAGCGTTACTGCCGGAGGAAGCAACGATCAGGTTTGTACTCAGTTTAATAATATCCTCACCGGATATATTTCCAATTGCCAGCACTGGAGCCTTGGAATCATCCACATAGATTGTATCCACAAAGCCATAACCGGAATTAATAAAATTCTGCCAGTTGAGAACCTCATGAACATCCTCAGCCAGATTGGAAGTCACAATATCCTGCCAGGGAAGACTGTCATTTGCATTCTGGTTATACCGCCCAATGATCTCATACTTATTTTTTGGTACAAGGACAGTGTCGGCAATATCGCGTCGCAGATTGGAAGAGAGTGTTTCACCTTCCAGTAATTTCCAGTCACAATCCCGGGTAAATACACCGGCATTTTCAGCACTATCCTTTGGAATGGCCAGAAATTTCATTGCAGATCCGGCGGGACCTGACCAGCTTATTCTATACTCATTATATCTCTCCAGAGTGTCCGGATCATTCGGATTTTTGGTATAATCATAGATTTCAAGATTTCGGGCAAAAATATCCTTGTTGAGAAAAGTCCAGTGTTCTACCTCTTCCGAGTAGTCTGATGTGGCATTACCGGAGGAATCATACAATTCAATGTCCAGCTGCATCGCATACCAGTATTGGTTAAAACCCGGCAACTGTTCCGGCACAAAACTAAAAAAGATAGTATCTTCATGGACCAGTGTGGAAGTTACGTCCTGCTGGGTACCGGGGTTGTCCAGGCCAAGAACATTGGCTGAGCCATGATAAAGAAATTTCACTATACCGCTGTCCAGACCTGGAAAGGCATCGGGAGCATAAATTTCCAGTGTATATTGTCGTCCTGTCTCCAGCGGCATCTCAGCAAAATTGATCACATGACCGCCACTATCTTTGATAGTAATATCCTTATAAGACGGGGCCAGGGGTCCGAACTGGGCAGCCAGCCTGGCAGAAAAGGTCAGGATAATTAACAATATCAATTTTTTCATAATCAGTCTTTCGATGCCAATTTTTTGATCAAGGTTTCATCTTTTCATATCGACGTAGTTTAAGAAAAGATGGAAAATATAACAAAGGAATATTCAATTTGATATTTCATATAAATGTAAAAAAGAGTCAAATTCGGGTTGGATAAAGCAGGAAATCATAAAAAATAGGCAGGTCCCTGCCAGGAAGCCGAGACCTGATTATATTATTTATTGACTTTAACCACCTGAATGTGCAATTCTTCCAGTTGTTTTTCTGAAATAAAATTCGGTGCTTCTTCCATCAAAGAAGAGGCGCTGGTGGTTTTTGGGAAAGCGATTACATCGCGAATATTATCAGTACCGGCAAGTAACATCGTCAATCGGTCAAAACCCAGGGCAATCCCACCATGAGGCGGTGTGCCAAAGGTCAGAGCATTCAGAAAATATCCGAATTTTTCTCTGGCAGTCTGGTCATCAATATTCAGGGCTTTGAACATCTTTCGCTGCATATCATCATCATGAATACGAATAGATCCACCTCCGACTTCATAACCATTAATGACAACATCATAGGCCCGGGCCATGGCTTTTTCAGGAGCGGCTTCCAAAAAATCTTTGTGTTCAGGCCGTACAGAGGTAAAGGGATGGTGGGTAGCAAAATAGCGCTGTTCTTCTTCATCCCATTCAAATAAGGGAAAATCAGTGATCCAGGTCGTCTTGTAGGAGGACTCATCAATCAGGTTGAGAACTTTACCGATATGCAATCGAACGGCACCAAGGGTTTTGTAGGTCACCTTTTCATCATCAGCCACAAAGAAGAGAATATCACCGGGTTTGGCGTCAAATTCTGCAAGGATTTGGTCCTGAATGGGTTCAATAAATTTGGCAATGCCTTTATCAAAACCGGTTTCCTCAACTTTGACATAGGCCAGACCCTGAGCACCATATTTTTTAGCAAAATCTGTCAACAGATCAATTTGTTTTCGGGAATAATACTCACCACCGGGTACACAGATTCCCGCCACAATGCCCCCTTTTTGTACTGTGGCGCTAAAAACCTGAAAATCGCACTGGCTGACCAGGTCATTAATCGTGTGAATCTCGCACCCCAGGCGAAGATCCGGTTTATCAGAGCCATATCGGGTCATGGCTTCGGCATAGGTCATTCTGGGAAATTTTTCCGGTAATTCTACATTGATGACATTTTTAAAAACTTTACGAAGCATATTTTCTGTATGACGGAAAATATCCTCTTCGTCCACAAAGGACATCTCAACATCAATCTGGGTAAATTCGGGCTGACGATCGGCCCGCAGGTCCTCGTCACGGAAACATTTGACAATCTGGAAATAGCGATCAAAACCGGAGATCATCAGCAATTGTTTATAGGTTTGCGGCGATTGCGGCAGGGCATAAAATTTACCTTCGTGAATTCGGCTGGGTACCACAAAATCCCGGGCGCCTTCCGGCGTCGATTTCATCAGGACCGGTGTCTCGATTTCAAAAAAATTATTTTCCGTGTAATATTCACGAATTTCCCGGGCTGCTTTATGACGGATAGCCAGGGTCCTTTGCAACTCTGTGGTTCGAAGTTCCAGATATCGGTATTTTAACCGGGTCTCTTCTGAAGCTGATTCCCTGTCAGCCACCATAAAAGGAAGCGGTGCAGCTTTGCTGAGCAACTCCAACTGAGTGGCAATGACCTCAATTTCTCCAGTAGCCATTTCCTTGTTTATCATGTCATTGGGCCGTTTTTGTACAATACCCCTGACTGCAATCACATCCTCGTAACTTAATTTTTTTGCAATTTCGATCATTTCCGATTTCTGGCCTGGGTCAAAGAAGATCTGGGTAATGCCGTATCGATCACGCAAATCAATAAATATCAATCCCCCCAGGTTTCGCCTGCGGTTGACCCAACCGTTTAATATGATTTCCTGTTTATCATGAGCAGTTCTGAGTTCACCGCATGTTAAAGTTCTTTTAAGCATAAAATTTCCTTCTATTTTTTTATTTATTCTTCAATCTCTCCGGCTTTTTTCAGGGCATACTTGGTCAGAATCGGTCCAATCAGTTCAAAAAAGATACAAGTCACCGTCACAGTGGTCAGAACCATCGATCCAATGCGGTCGCCATTTGTCATTCCAGTAGCAGGATCGATGATTTTGCCAATTCCGGTAAATTCCTTGCTGACTATCAGTGATAAACCAATGGCAACTCCGGCTTGTGATAAAATCCCCAATCCCAGGTATTTGCGAATATTATCTTCCACTTTCCCCAGAATGGAACCCAATATGGAGCCGGAAATCAATCCAAAAGTACGGGCAATCACATAAATGACGCCAATCATTCCAAGACTGGATAAGGCTTCCAGGTGAAGGTTAGCACCGGCCAGCGTAAAAAACAGAATAAATAAAATTGGCATCAGAAGCGGTAGATATTCATTGATTTTGTGGACCAGAGAATGTCTTTGGGTATTGACAATCATCATGCCGACAACCATGTTGGTAAAAATGATCGAAATATGAAAAATATTGCAGAGACCGCTGATAATCAAAATAAAGCCGACAATCATGACCAGGACCTCATTGACATTTTTCAATTTCTGTATAACAAAAGAAAAAACAAGCCCAATAATACCACCAAACAAAATGCTATAGGTAATTTCTTTTAACGGATGCCAGAGTGTGAGCAGTATATTGTTGTCCAATGCCCCGGTTTCCTGAATGAGAATATTTTTTGCAATGGCTGCAGCAAAACCAAAAATAATAATACCCAGACCATCATCAAATCCCACCACCGTGTAAAGCGCTTTTGTCAAAGGGCCCCGGGCTTTGTATTCCAGGATCACCGCCACTGTACCGGCGGGCGCACTGGCCGGTGCAATGGCGCCAAACAACAGGGCCAGTGGCAAGTCCCGAGTCAATAAATAAATTCCGATGGTCACAGCAAAAAGAGCGGCAAAGGATTCCAGCAGAATGATGTAGACTATTCCCCGACCAAAACTTTTCAAAACCGAAAATTTCAATTCAAGGCCGATACTGAAAGCGACAAAACTGAGCGCAATATCAGTTATAAACCCAAGTTCCAATTGCAACTGATCATGGACAATATTCAAAAGTGATGGCCCCAGCAGCACGCCGAAAACCATATATCCAATGATAGATGGCAACTTCACATATTTCATATTTTTGCCGAGAATATGACCGAGAACAATAATGCTTCCCAGCAGCAATAAGACTTCTACTTCAATTATTTCCCTGTTCCCCATGACTGATCCTATACATCCAGGCTGCCATTGACATAAAATAAATTTTGAACAAGCATCATGATACCCGGTTTATCGCTATGATCATGAATGATACTGTTTATTTTTCGAATGATTTCATTGGAAATTGACTTTTTAGCCACGGCCATGACCACCAGATGAAAACCATGGGATTTGGCAGACCACAAGTTTGTAAAAAGCGGCTGATTGTAAAGGTACTTCCCGGCATTGTCTCCCTCAATAACCGTAATCGAGCATTCCGGTATTTCTGCCAGAACATTCAGTATCTCATCAGCGGCATCCTCTATTTGAATAGTAATCGTAAAGAGGTTGTACTCCTTGTCTTCTTTCATTTTTTCATCAATATAGGTCTGTCTCAAAAAATTTTCCAGAAGAACCTCGCTGCTCTTTGACGCAATCAGTTCCTGAATGTTATTGTCTTCTTTCAGAGAATTGGATATTCTTGAAAGTACGCGAACATGCTCTGTTCGTTTGTCTGCAGGCAGGACAATAAAAACAATTAACTTAACCGGTTTTTTATCAAAGGAGGCAAATTCAACACCCTGGGGCAGGGTAACAATGCCGATTACAAAATCATCAATGCCTTCTATGGCGCAATGAGGAATTGCAATTGCTCGTCCAAACCCTGTTGTACTGAGTTTTTCCCGATCCATCATTTTATCGTAAATTTTTTTTTCGGGAATTTTTGCAAGGGTCTCACTTCTTTTGGCAATGGAAGCGATCTGCCGTATAGCATCATCTTTATCCTCAAAAACCGCATTGATCTCAATACATTCCGGTTTTATGTAATTTCGAATATTCATAATCTGTCCTTTTCAAATATTTTGAACCTAAACAAAATTAGGCTGACTCAAAATTATTAAAAAAGGATAAATTTTATTTAAAAATCACAAAGAAACAATTTTAAGTCAGCCTTATTCAAGACTTGTGTAATTTTCAATAAACTGGAGAGATCAGATTTTCACCGGCTCTTTTTTGCTACTCATATCACAGCGTCCCTCAAACTTTGCCCCTTCTTTAATAACAAGGTTTGGTGTAGAAATATCACCTGTCAGGAAAGATTTTTCGCCCAGGATGATCTTTCCTGCGGCAGAAATATTTCCGGTCACCTTACCGCCCAGTTGAATAACCGCTGCTTTTAGCTGTCCGTCAACTTGTGCACCAGGAGAAACATTGATGCTGCCTGTAGCTTCGATATTGCCCATGATTTTTCCGTAAATAATGATATTGCCTTTCAGATTCAGATTGCCCTCAATGGTTGTCTCTTCACCTATCATTGTATCAATGGAATTGGCTTTGATATTTGATACAGGTTCGATAAAATCTTCTTTTTTCCTCATGAGATTTTTCCTTATTACATTAATAATTATCTGTCGAGATATCAGCCCTTTGATAAGAATAAATCAAATCCACTGGATTCAAAGGGATGCCCTCTTTCCAAATTTCAAAATGGAGATGCGGCCCGTCACTGATACCGGTATTGCCCACATAACCGATAATTTCGCCTCTTTCAATTTTTTGATGAGCATGGACTGTGTTGCGAAGATTGTGGCCATAAATACTGAAGTATCCGTCACCATGATATAGGATTATGGTATTTCCAAGGTGGTTTACCCAATTGGCGAAAATCACAATACCCTGGGCAGCGGCTTTGATGGGTTCGCCTTCTGCTGCGGCTATATCAATTCCATAGTGATTGTCTTCTACAAAAATCTGATTGTCAATATAACCCTGAGTGACATAGCCCTCTACCGGTGGAAAGGCGGGAATATTATCAATATAGCTGATATTGACACTCTTATTTTTTTTCAGATCAACCAATTGGTCAAAACTGGTGTCTGCCAGCGTGCTGTCCAACCCTTTCAATGCCAGGTCCATTCCCAGGACTGATCGAATGTAATTATCCATATCCATAATCCGGTTATAATCGCTGACGATTTTTGTGAGTCTTAAACGGTCCTGTATCAACTGTTGATACTCTGCGTTCAGATTTTTATACTTTAGCGCCCGGGGAAACTGAAGGGTGAGAAAGACCACCAGGAAAAGGGTCAGGGCCCCGAAAAAGGACATCAACAACCAAACGTGGAAGGAGTTAAAATTCAGGGCTTTGGGTTTTTCTTGGTGATTGGAAATTAAATAAAGTGTATAATTTTTATTTTCCAAATTTTATTCCTCAATTGTTTGAAACAGGTCAAGAAGGCGGGTCAAATCTTCTTCTGAATAATATTTAATCTCTATTGTTCCTTTTGATTGGTTTCCCCTGAGATTGACTTTTGTTCCGACAATGTGCATCATTTTTTCTTCTATTTCCCTGGCAAAGGAGGACTTGGTTTCAACAGGTTTTGAGATTGTCCTGATATTGATATCCTTCAATCCTTTGGCAAGGGTTTCTGTAGCCCGGACTGACAGACCTTCATCGATAATTCGTCGCCATAAATTCAACTGCTGCTGTTCATTCTCAATATTCAGCAAGGGCCGGGCATGTCCGGCGCTGAGTTTTCCGGCTCTCAAATCATCGATAATTAACCGGGGCAAATTTAATAAGCGGATTGAATTGGTAATACTGGAGCGTTTTTTTCCGACTTTTTTTGCGATTTCTTCATGAGACATATCAAAGGTGGAAGCAAGCACATAATAGCCCTCTGACTCTTCAATCGGGTTCAGGTCTTCACGCTGTACATTTTCAATCAGTGCCAGTTCCATCATGGCGACATCACTGGTGACCGGTAGAACATGGGCGGGAACCTGTTCAAAATTTAATTCAACACAGGCCCGAAACCGTCTTTCGCCGGCAATTAATTCATATCCATTATCTACAGGCCGGACGGTAATGGGCTGAATTAGGCCATTTTCACGGATTGAATCCACTAGTTCCTGCATGGCTTCAGGATTAAAGGATTTTCTGGGTTGATGGCGGTTGGTTTTGATATCAGAAAGTTTAATTTCAAAAATTTTACTGGCTGATTCTACAATCTCCGGTACTTCCGGTATTATTGCCGAAATTCCTTTACCAAGTCTGCTACCCAATTTTTTTGCCGTCATTTTCCAGTATTTCTCCAACTAAACTCATATAATCCTGGGACCCGGCTGAGGAAGCATCATACAGAATGATGGGTTTTCCAAAACTGGGTGATTCGCCAAGTCTTACATTTCTTCTGATTATCGATTTGTACAATTTTTCTTTGAAATGGTCTTTGATCTGGTCCGCTACTTCCTGAGAAAGTCTGAGCCGGGCATCAAACATGGTCAGCAATACGCCTTCGATTTGCAATTTTTTGTTGAGGGATTTCTGAACCAATCGTATTGTGTTCAGCAATTGTCCAAGTCCTTCCATGGCATAATATTCACATTGAATGGGAATAAGGACAGAATTTGAAGCTGCCAGTGCATTCAGTGTCAACAATCCAAGCGAAGGGGGACAATCAATAATGATATATTCATATTGATCGAGAACCGGGTCCAGCGCTTTTTTCAGGATCGATTCCCTGCCGATCACTGACACCAGTTCAATTTCGGCTCCAACCAGGCGAGGATTTGCCGCAACAATATCGAGAAAAGGTATTTCCGTCGCAGTAATGCAGGAATTTACCTTTTCTTTTTCAATAACCATTTCATAAGTACTATTTTCAATTTCATTGGGATCAAGGCCCAATCCCTGAGTTGCATTGGACTGTGGATCGAGGTCAATTATCAAAGTTTTTACTTCTGAGACACCTAAACCCGCTGCAATGTTCACAGAAGTCGTTGTCTTTCCAACGCCACCTTTTTGATTTGCAACAGTAATAATCTTCGCCATAAAAAACCTATCTAATATATTAATTTTTAATTATTTATTCTGAAAAACAAAATTTATTCTGAGGCAAATTTAAACCTTAGATAATCGAAAAACAAGATTCATTCTTCAGTCATACTAAAACATATCCCTTTGCTTTATATAAAGCGGTTAAAATTTAAAGATTATTTGGAATTTTTCAAGGTTTCAATTAGGATATATTTTACATCGTTTTCCGATGATTGGCGGGTAATTACTGCAACTTTATTCTAAACAATATTTTGAATAGGAATTTATTGACTCTTAATATAAATTTTGTAATGATTATTAACTGATAGAGTTTACAAATGATCAAAATTTTAAGAAACCGAAAAAGTGTACGAAAATTTTCTAATGAAAAAATTGCAGAGCAGGACTTAAAAATATTGAAGGAATGTTTACTTCGCGCTCCTTCATCCCGCAACAAACAGCCCTGGGAATTTATATTTGTGGATTCAAAAATTTTGGTTGAACAATTGGCAGAATCAAAATTAAGCGGCTCCCAATTTTTAAAAAATGCGCCCCTGGCCATTGTGATTGGAGGAAATGAAACCATCAGTGATGTCTGGATTGAAGATTGTTCCATTGCCGCCATTATCCTTCAATTAACAGCTGTAAGCCTGAATCTTGGGTCCTGCTGGATCCAGATTCGAAATCGTATGCACGATGAGAAAACTTCATCGGAAGAATTTGTCCAGAACTTGCTGGATATTCCCAAAAATATTCGAATATTGTCCATCATCGCCCTGGGACACCCCAGCCAGGAGAAACACCCTGTTTATGATGATGAACTCTGCCACTCAAAAATCAAATTAAACCAATATTCCGCATGATCTACCATATCAACCAAATTAAAGTCGGGCTGGACTACACCGACCAAGTTGTCGCAAAGAAAGTCCTTCAGCTGGCAAAAATTCAGGCAAAAGACCTCAAATATTTCAAAATTATTCGACGTAGCCTGGATGCCCGACACCAACCGGTTTATATCCTGACTGTGGAAATAAAAACCAATGTGAAAATTGCGAAAAGCCCTGACATTCAACAATATAAACCTCCGGCAAAAGTGGGTGTATCTGTAAAAATTCTAAATTACCGGGGACCGGAACCCATCGTGGTTGGCGCTGGACCTGCGGGCTTGATGGCTGCCCTGGTTTTAGCTGAAAACGGGGTTTCACCGGTCATTATTGAGCGTGGAGAACCTGCCTTGGAAAGGGCCCGACAAATCACCAGTTATTTAAAAACCGGCAGCCTGAATACAGAGTCCAATATCCTTTTTGGCGAAGGCGGCGCGGGATTATTTTCTGACGGAAAACTGACTGCCCGCAGTAAGGACAGAATCACAACCCAATATTTTTTTCAAAAACTGGTTGAGTTTGGAGCTCCGGATACTATTTTAATTGATGCAGAACCTCATTTAGGCAGCGACCTTTTACTGAAAATCATACCCAGGATAAGAGATAAAATTATTCAATTGGGAGGCACCTTTCATTTCAATACCAAAATGAAATCCCTGGAAATATCACAAGGAGCATTGTCCAAAGTCCATTCGGATTCTGATGTTTTTGAAACAACCAATTGTATTTTGGCTATCGGACACAGCGCCAGAGATGTTTATCGATATCTTTCTTCGACGGGAATTGCTTTGGCTCCAAAACCCTTTGCCATAGGCGTGCGGGTTGAACTTCCCCAAAGCAAAGTCAATGAAGCTCAATATGGCTCCTTTGCCAATAATAATAAATTAGGGGCCGCCTCCTTTCGCCTGACCCATAAAGAAGAAGGCGATTACCGCGCATGTTACTCCTTTTGCATGTGTCCCGGTGGAGAAGTCATGCCCTGCGCCTCTTCTCCAGGAATGATGACAACCAATGGCATGAGTTGGTCAGCCAGAGACGGAAAAAAGGCCAATGCAGCTTTCCTGGTGCCAGTCAATGAAAGGGATTATTCGAATTACAAAGATGAAAAATATCCGGCTTTGGAAGGGTTATTTTTTCAGGAAGCAATTGAGCAAAAAATTTTTAAGGCCGGTGGTTCCTCTTACCTCGTTCCTGCTGCCAGGTTGTCGGATTATCTCAATAACAAAGCCAGTGATTCTTTGCCCGATGATTCATCCTGCAGGCGTATGCAAATCACCAATATTAATGGCATTTTACCAAATTTTGTGGAAACTACTCTGAAGTATGCCATCCCGAAAATGATCTCGAAATTGAATTATCCTGATTTTCGGGAAGTAGTGGTCTACTGTGGTGAAACACGCAGTTCCAGTCCTGTCAGAATCGTCAGAACACAGGATAGTTATGAAAGTATCAGTATAAAAGGACTTTACCCTTGCGGGGAAGGTGCCGGCCATGCCGGTGGCATCGTCAGTTCAGCTCTTGACGGTATCAAGACCGCAGAGGCCCTATTAAAAAATATTTCAGGAATTAAAAAAGAGCCTGTTGATTAAACTTTTCATTCACTTAATCTGCTTTTCCATCAATTCCACAACATTACAAAATTCTTTTTCATTTTTATCGTTCATATTCATCAATCGACGATGGGCCTCCAGCATAACCTTTGCCATGGATTCTTCCTTTTCATCTATGCCCAATATGTGGTCGTAATGATGATCTGGTTTGGATGTTTCGTTAACCAGTAGGCAAATATCATCAAACCCGATATTGTGCAACAATTCTGTCACATCATCATTGGTTGTTACAACTGTCATGCGATGATTGGATTTTTCGATCACCAATTGGGCCAGTTTTGCCAGCAGCCCGAGGTTGGTACTGTCGATATATGTTGTTTCTGTTAAATCAGTTAAAATATTATCAAAATTTTTATCCTGTTCCAGTTTATTAATAAAAGATGAAAAGTTGCTGCATTCCGTATATTTCAATTGCCCGGAAAGTTTAATAAAATAGTTATTTTTGTCTTGAGCAAACTTATATTCACCTTTCGGCATATTCTTCTCCTTTTGTAATTATCAGTGTGGTAATATCATCGGGTAATTCTTCAGCATTTAAATCCGAAAATTTTGCTACAACCCGATCATAAAAATCGGCGTCGTTATGAATATTATCAAGGATATACTGTTGCTTTTCTTTCAGGCCCGATTTGGGGATAATGTCCAAAAGACCATCGGAAAAAAAGAATAATTTACATTGCCGGGGCAGTTCATATTCCTCATTTTTATAAACCGCTCTCGGCATCAGCCCAACCGGAAATCCCTTTTTTTCCAGGTACAAGGCCCTGTTTTCCGACAATATAACCGGAAAAGGAAATTGTCCAGCATTACAAAAAATCAATTTGGAATTCAATGAATCAATGGCACCGATGAACAATGTCAGATGTTTCCCAACTTTTGCTTCCAGTATTCTTTCATTGAGTTCAGTTACGATGAGGGCAGGATTGATGATGGAGTTATCACTGGTCTTTTTATTTTTGGAAATAAAATTGGATATAAAACTTTTGACGAAGATGGTAACAAAGGCCGATGATGCGCCATGCCCGGCAACATCCAAAAAATAAAATCCTACATATTGTTCATCAATTTTATAGTAATCCAGAAAATCACCACTGAGATAGAGAGAGGGTTCCAGATGGTGTGAAAACCTGATATCATTGATTATTTTATGATTTCTTGGTAATAATTTAAACTGTATGGCCCGGCCAGCTTTAACATCCTGTTCAATAATCTCAAGAGATTCTTTTAATTGTCGGTTGATTCGCTTAAGGTTTTTGTCCTGCTCGATTAATTTATGCTCCAGTTCCACGACCCGTTGCCCGGCACCGATACGGCTTCGTAATTCTTTGGCATCAAAAGGTTTTGTGACAAAATCGTCCGCTCCAGCATCCAGGGCCTCAATAATACTTTCCAATCCGGTCTTGGCTGTCAAAACAATGAAATAAAAGGGAAAATCCGGCCTTTCAGATCGAATCTTCGAAAGGACTTCCAAGCCTGACATTGACGGCATCATCCAGTCAATGCAGACTACAGCCGGTTCATCCATTTTTTTTAAATACTCATAGGCATCCAGGCTATTGGTAAAAGAAATCGAATGATATCCCCATTTGCCAACGTATATCTCCAGCAGTCTGCAGTTTGTTTGTTCGTCATCAATTATAATAATGTGCATATTTCAATTCAATAGTTAGATATTAATAATTCAATCTAATTTTCAATATCGGATTAAAAAATATTGAATGCAATATGAGAAATATTTTTTTCAATAATTTGAATTGTCCAGAAAATTTATTCCTCATACAAATATCAAATATTTTCATTATGGTATATTATCTGGAAATATTGACTTCCATCACCACAATACAGAGTTGAAATTGGCTTGGAAACTTTTTGTGTTTATTAATTCACAACCTTATCAGAATATAAATTGTCTCAGGATCAATTTCTTCGACCATCTTCAAATCATATTGACGATGATCCGTTTCCGGAAGGATGTTTTTTATACTCAAACTGTAAGATCAGGCACCCTCCGGCTATCATCAAAAGGTCCTCAATGATTCTCTTCCAGCCAACAAAAGAATTGTGGGAATCCAGTGAAAAACAACCACATTCGATGTTGAGTCCACGTACCATTGCTGAGGCTATCATCACCACAAAGGCAAAAGTCAACAGAATCAGAATGAATGAGGCAACCTCACTCCAGACATCCAGCAAAAGTAATACACCTATGCCAATCTCGATCCAGGGAATAATAATTGCGCTTATATTCAAAAAACCCAGGGGCACAAGCCGATAATGATAAATCACCTCAGCAAAACTGGCCGGAAAAACAATTTTATCAATCGCTGCATATAAAAACAACATGCCTAAAAAGATTTTAAGAAATCCTATAAAACAGATGTAATGATTACCTTTCATCATGGTTTTGTTCCCCTCGATACCTGGTTTCCGTCATTTATCCAATCATTCCAGCCTTCTGCAAAATAAAAAATATTTGTAAACCCCTGTTCCTGCAATAAAACAGCTGCCTTCAGACTTAAATCACAATCAGGATCATTACAATAACATACAAAAACCTGGTCCGGTTCCAGATTCAGGAGATCAATTTCCCCATTCTCCAAAGACTCCAGAGGAAAATTCAGGGCTCCCGGTATGTGTCCCTGTGCGTATTCTTCAGCACTTCTGACATCAATGAATAATGGTCCTGTCTGGTGGAACAACTCAATGGCTTTTTCCAAATCAACAGGAGTAATATCTGATATTTCTATGGGTTCCGGTTTATTGTCATTTCTGCCCTGAAAAACAGGAATTTTATGAATATCGTCACCCACCTTTATTTTACTTGTTTTAATGATTAACGGAATTCCGTTAGGAGATACCATATTATATAAAAAACCGGTGCCAATCATAATCAGGCCAAACAAGACCAGTCTTTTCAAACCAGGTTTTATAAACTCACAATTCATGATTGTCCTCTTATTTATTGCTCGTAATATAAAATTTATTGTTCGACTATTCCAAATAATTCCAAAATTCTCTTCATATATTTTATTTTGATTTTAGAATATATCGAGTATATTTATTTTATAACAGATGGGTTCCATATGAAAAAAATTTTTCTATTAGGATTTCTGATATTTCTTTCCAACTGCACCATCAATAAAATGGTGGTCCGTTCCGCATCCGGATTTATGGAAAGCGGGCAGGTTGTGCTTTATCGTGAAGAAGATTTGACCATTGCAGAGCATTTTCTTGCAAACAATTTAAAAACCATCGAATTATTACTTGAAAAGGACCCGAAAAACCAGGATTTGAATTGCCTGGCAGCGCAGGGCTTTGGTGCTTATGCTTTCGGTTTTGTTGAAGACAGGGATCCTGTTGCAGCTTCAAAACTTTACGTACGCGGTGTCCATTATGGCATCAGAAGTTTACCCGAAAAGAAAAAATTTGACACCACAGTTAAACCGAAAGAGTTGGAAATATTGTTGCAACAATATGACGCCCAGGATATTCCCGCTCTTTTCTGGACCGGCTATAACTGGGGGCTTTACGTCTTACAAAATCTGGATAAACCGGAAAACCTGATAGACCTGGCAAAAATTGAATTGATCATGAGACGTTGTCTGGAACTGGATGAAGCCTATTACTTTTATAGTGTGGACCTTTTTTTTGGTGCTTATCATGCTGCCAGGCCCAGAATTCTGGGTGGTAATCCTGATAAGGGCAGAGAATTTTTCCTAAACAATATAAAAATGAACGATAACATACTTCTTGGGAAACTTTTTTATGCCCAATATTACGCCAGACAGACCTACAACGAAACGCTTTTTGATCAACTGATAGATGAAATTCTTCACTTTAATCCGGAACAAAATCCTGATTACCGATTATTAAATGCAATTGCCATGAAAAAAGCCCAAATTCTAAAAGAAAAAAAATCAGACTATTTTTAAAAGGGAAACCATGAAAAAAATATTAATATTTTTTGTTCTATTTACCTCAATACTTCCGGCCAATGAAACTATCATCAAAATGGCTACCATCGCACCTGAAGGTACTTCCTGGATGAAAGAAATGCACGCTTTTGAGGACAGGATCACTGAACTTACCGACGGAAAAATCAAATTCAAGACCTATGCCGGAGGTGTCATGGGCGGTGAAATAGACATGCTGCGAAAAATGCGATACGGCCAAGTTGATGCGGCTGCTTTTACGGGAGTTGGTCTGGGCGAAATACTGCCGGAAGTCCGGGTCCTGGAATTGCCCTTCATGTTTCAAAACAGTGAAGAGGTAGATTTTGTCTTTAATGCACTGCTGTCGGACTTTCAGCAAAAATTCCTTGAAAAAGGATTCTACTTTGTGAGTTGGGCCGAAACAGGATTTGTTTATCTTTTCACCCAGACCCAGGTGCAAAATGCTCGGGATCTGCAAAATACCAAAATGTGGCTCTGGAAAGACGATCCTCTGGCCCGTGAAGTCTTTGATGTTATGGATATTCCGGCCGTTCCTCTGGACGTCACCGATGTCTATACTTCTTTACAAGCCAATCTGGTCAATGGATTTTATATTTCACCTTATGCCTGTATCGCCATGCAATGGTTTACCAAAGCTGAATTCATGCTTAATTATCCGCTCACCCACTCCCTGGGCGGCGTTCTCATGACCCGAAAAAAAATGGAATCCCTGCCGAAAGAATTGCAATCGATTTTAATTGAAGAAACCCAAAAAGGTATTCGTCAAATCGTACTGCAAACCCGGGAAGAAAACGCAAAATCTATGGACATCTTGCAGCAAAATGGTATCAAACTGGTAGATCCGGAGAATGAAAGTGTCATTTCTCAGTTCAAGCAGGCAGGCGATGAAACAGCTCTGGCTCTGGTTGGTAAATTATACCCCCAGGAAACCCTGAATAAAGTTAAATCTCTGCTTGACGAATATAGAAAATCAAAATGAAAAATTTAGCAAAATCTCTGAAGCTCTCTTTAGAAAAGTTCTTTAGCTGGTTCTCTTTGGTTATTTTATCAGCCATGTTACTGATCACCATAACCCAGATCTTTCTGCGTAATTTGTTTGGGATTAACCTGACTATTGCCGGTGAAATTGCACGACAAGGCGTCATCTGGCTGACCTTTACCGGAGGGATTCTCACGACCCTGGCTGAAAAACATATCGCCATTGACATCATGCCCCGGTTTCTGAAAGGCAAGGTCCAAAAAATTCTCTTAATTTTGACAAATTTTACTGCCGTAATGATAACCGGGTTTTTGGCTTATTTCTCGGTCAATTTTTTAAAATTTGAGATTGAATTTGCATCCAAAATTGCTGATCAGTTTCCCGCCTGGACCTTTCAGATAATCATCCCCATCGGCTTCACCTTCATCGCCCTTGCTTTCCTGCTCAATATTTTTGATGAAAAGGAAACGCCATGATCCCGTTGATTATTTTTCTCCTTCTGCTCATTATTTTAGGATTGCCACTTTTTGCTGCAGTCGGTGGAATCACGCTTTCCTTCTTTGCCAAGGATGGAATCAATCCCACAGTGGTCATCGCCGAATTGTACCGCCTGGCCTCCGCGCCGACCTTGATGGCCATTCCGTTGTTCACTCTGGCAGGCTATACACTAGCCGAGAGCAAAGCGCCTAAAAGGCTTTTTGATCTGATCGATGCGGTCATCGGTTTTCTGCCCGGCGGAATCGCCATTGTTGCACTTGTCATTATGGCTGTTTTCACCTGTTTTACGGGCGCTTCGGGAATAACCATTATTGCCCTCGGCGGCCTACTCTACCCGATTTTACGAAATCAGGAATACAGTGATGAGTTCACCACGGGACTGATTACCTGTTCCGGCAGTCTGGGTTTATTGTTTCCCCCCAGTTTACCCCTGATCTTATACGGAATAATCGCTCAGGTCCAGATAGACCATCTTTTTATCGCAGGAATTATTCCAGGGATTTTACTGATTCTCTTATTATCAATTTTCTCTGTCAGAAAAGATGTAAATGCCAGAATTGACTTTTCCAAATTCTCATTTTCAAAATTGAAATCTTCCGTCAAAAATGCTGCCTGGGAAATTCCAATCCCCATCATCATTTTGGGGGGAATCTACAGTGGCCTGATGACGGTGGTCGAAGCCTCAGCATTGACCGCCTTCTATGTAATTATTGTTCAATTTTTTATAAAAAAGGACCTGTCAGTAAAAAAACACACCCTGAAAATTTTTGCAGACAGTACTCGCCTCATCGGCGGAATTTTGATCATTCTGGCTGCTTCAATGGGATTTACTGCTTATCTGATTGATGCACAGGTTCCACAAATTGCATTGGAATTTATCCAGGCCAATATTTCATCAAAATTCGCTTTTTTATTTCTGCTAAATATTTTTTTACTGATCACCGGTGCAGTGCTGGATATTTTCTCTGCCATCATTATTGTCGTGCCTCTGATTGTACCGATTTCACAAGTTTATGGTATTGATCCCCTGCATTTAGGTATCATCTTTCTGGCAAATCTTGAAATCGGATATATGACACCACCGGTCGGTATGAACCTCTTTATCTCCAGTTTTCGTTTCAAGAAATCGATCATTAGTCTCTACAGAATGAGCCTGCCATTTCTGATAATTCTTTTACTTGGATTGTTTCTGATTACCTATATTCCACAGATTTCACTATTCCTGGTAGATTGGGTATTTTAACTGATCTTTGATTTTGAGCCCAACCTCTGTCAGGCTCAAAAACGGGAAAACTATCTGCGGAACTTTGAAACTTTCCACGTCCACCGATTCCTCAGAGAAGGCCCGCACAGGAAGACAATAAAGAACTTTTCTATTCTGCCAGGTAATTTACCAGATTTATAAATAAGCCAAATTTGAATATCAAATAAAACTGAATGTCCTACAAATTTAACAACTCCCTCGCCTGATTGAGCCCACTCTCAGTGACTTCTTTGCCACCGATCAATTGCGCCACCTCATCAACTCTTTGGATCTCATCCAGGTTTTCCATGTAGGTCACACTGCGGTTGTTGACGATTTTTTTACGTACGGCGAGATGAGTTTTCCCCAAACTGGCAATTTGGGGTAAATGGGTGATACAGAGGATCTGGTGGTTGCTGGACAAATTGACCATCTCCTCACCTACAATTCGGGCTATCTGGCCGGAAATTCCTGTATCGATTTCATCAAAAATCAGTACCGGAATATTGTCCCCGGCAGCCAGAATGGATTTTAATGCCAGCATGATTCGTGATACTTCGCCGCCGGAAACGGTCTCTACCAAAGGTCGCATGGGTTCACCCGGGTTTGTCCGGATGTAAAACTCAACACAATCAATCCCTCTCTCATTTGGTGTTTCAAAAGTGTTGATTTTTACTTCAAATTTACTGTGCTGAAAACCTAACTTTATCAATTGGTTTTCGATGTCTTTCTCAAAACTGGATGCTGTTTTCTGACGAACTTTGGATAATTTCCCCACAGAATCCAAAAATTGTTTTTCAGCCTCTTTCACAGATTTCCTCACTTGCATGATGTCAAATTCAAGACTGCCTTCCTGGTTTAGTTTCTCATCCAGTTCATGTTTATACTTTACGATATCTTCAATATTCGAACCATATTTTTTTTGGAGTCTGAAAATTGCCTCCAGACGGTTACTGATTTCCTCCAGACGTAAGGGGTTGTATTCAATATTATCGGCAGAATTCGATACATCGTTGGAAAGCTCCTGAAACAAGTACTGGGTTTGCTCAAGAGAATTCAAATAGGTGTCAAATTCATGACTGATAGCATTCAATTCCCGCAATTGCTGAATTATCATCTGGAGTTGGTTATAAATCGTTTCATCACCTTCATAAACAGATTGGGTGATTCTATGGGCCAATTCATGATAGCGTTCGGCGTTGGCCAGCAGTTTTTGCTCTTTTTCCAGTTCCTCAAGTTCTCCGGGCTGCGGGTCAACTCGGGAAATCTCATCAAACTGAAATTGCCAGAGTTCTTGTTTCTCTTTGTTTAGTTGTTGCTTCTGTAGCAACAAGGTGAGTTTATTTTTGAGAAAATTAAGGTTTTGCCAGCGTTCTTTGACGGTAGTCAGGAGTTCGTCATAATTGCCGTAGTTGTCCAGATAATCAAGATGGGTTTCCACATTTAGCAGCTGTTGATGGGCATGCTGGCCATGCATATCCACTAAAAAGGCCCCTAAAGATTTCAACAAATTAATTGAGCAGGGTTTATCGTTAATCCAGGCAAAGGAGCGTCCGGTATCAAACATTTTTCGTTTCAAATGGAGAGTTGTGCCATCAAAGGGCAACTCATTTTCTTTTAAAAAAATTTGAAGGGCCGCAGGTAAATCATTATAAATTCGGAATCGGGAAACAACCTCTGCCTCCTGGGCTCCGGATCGGATTTTTGAAATATCTGCTTTTTGACCCAAGGCCAAATTAAGGGCATGAATAACAATGGATTTACCAGCGCCGGTCTCTCCTGTGATAACATTAAAGCCCGGCCTGAAATTGACTTCAATATTATCGATAATCGCGTAATTATTTACAATCAGTTTTTCCAGTATTATCATGCTGTAATTTATTGACCAATTTTGATTTCTGAAATATAATCAATCCTAAAATTCCACCAACGAAGTCCGCCACAAAATCATAAAAGGAGCAGCTTCTGCCTGGAATAAAGTACTGATGGAATTCATCACTGGCGCCAAAAAATAAAGTCATCAGGAAGGCAACCAGGTAGAGATTGAACCGGTTTCTGGGTAAGGCAAAACTAAGTACAGCAACGGCAGCCAGAAAGGAATAACCCGAATATTCAACCACGTGCAATAATTTATCCCAACCCAATATGGTGCTTTTAGGAAGTTTATCCAGTTCATGGGATGACAATATATAGATCAGCCCTGAATAAAGCAACCAGGGTAAAACCAGTAATTTCCTTTTCATACTCCAACTTTGTCAAATTCTCTCAGTACCATGGGAATGTATTTCAATAAATCGGTGGCTGTCAGTCCCCGGATTCCAAATTCCCGGGTAGCCAAATCCGCTGCATAGCCATGGACAGCCATTGCTGCTGTAACAGCCTCAAACTTATCAATTCCCTGAGCAATAAAGCCAGCAATAATTCCGGAAAGAATATCACCGGAACCGGCTGTGGCCAGGGCAGGATTTCCGGTAGAATTGATGGCTGTTGTCATGTCCTTATTAATGGATATTGAGTGGGCCCCTTTTAATAATAATTGACACTTGTATTCTTTGACAAATTCTTTTGCAAAAGTTATTCGGTCTACTCGAATTTCATCGGGTTCTTTTTTTAACAGTCGGCCAAATTCCCCCATATGCGGTGTAATAATCAAATTGGGATGAGATTTCATTAATTCAAGGTTATCAACAAATATTTTCAAGCCATCAGCATCAATGATGATTGGTTTATTGGTTTTTGTCAACAATTTTCGACCGAATTCCATCACACTCTCAGTGCCTGAAACTCCTGGTCCGAAGACTATGACATCTGCCCAGTTGATTTTTTCTTCCAGCAACGCCATACTTTCAGGACAAAAGGTTTGCTCTTTTGATTCAGGCACAGGCCATGTCATAACCTCAGTCAGTTTCATTTCCATGATTGAATTGAGACTTTCAGGAATCGCATTGATGACCAGACCTGCACCACTTTTCTGGGCCGCCATACTGGCCAGATAAGCAGCTCCGGTCATTCCTTTTGATCCGGCAATGACCAAAACTTTACCCATCAAATTTTTATAGGCATTATAGGGAATGTCCGGGAAGACATGGACCAGATCATATTTGTGATAATAATAAGTTGGCGAGTCTAGTACTGAAAAGCTTTCATCGGGATATTTGAGGTCCGCCAAAAATATCTGTCCGGCATATTTTGGTCCATCATTATACAGAAGTCCCCGTTTTAAAAATCCCATTGTCACAGTTTTCATGGCTTTTATGGCAATGCCACCGACTTTTCCGGTATCCCCATCAATGCCAGAGGGAATATCAACAGCCAGGACTGGATGCTGGACAGGATGTTCTATTTCATTGATGAGGCCAATGACATCAGCGAGGATTCCCTCAACCTGACCCCGAAAACCAGTGCCAAGCAGCGCATCGATTATTAAATCAGTTTCATGCAATTTTTCCAATTTTTTCAAATCTTCTTTTTTGTTTATGGTATCAACGGCCACATATTCTTTTTCACATTCCTTAAAAAAATACAGCGCATCGCCTTGAATTTTTTCTTTATCACCAACAATCCAGACATTGACAAAGGCTCCCATGTCCTGTAATTCAGCAGCAGCGACAAATCCGTCACCACCATTATTCCCGGTGCCACAAAAAACATCAATACGACTCCCGGGAAGATGTTTCAGAAATAATTTGGCCTTCAGGGTTACGAAATTACCAGCAGTTTTCATTAACTGTTTTCCCGGAATTCCCAACTGGCTGATGGTGTATTCGTCAACCATTTTTGCTTCTGCATTTGATAAAATATATTCTTTCATTTTTCCACCAAAATTGTTGTTGCGGTTGCGATTTCTTTTATATGGGACACAGATACTTCCAATCTGTATTTTTGATTATATTTTTCCAATTCACCGGTCAGGTATATTACCGGACGGCCAAAATCATCATTTTGAATTTCAATCTGATTAAGGGGAAAAGTGGTGTCAGGCATTTTGGCCATTAAGGCCTTTTGTGTAGCTTCTTTAGCAGCAAATTTTCCGGCAAACCGTTCATCGGAATACTTAAATTTTTTACAATATTCAATTTCCCGCTCAGAAAAGACTTTTTTTAGAAACTTTTCACCGTATTTTTCTATGGAATTTTTTATCCGGATAACTTCAATGATGTCTGTGCCCAATTTTATCAAATTTTCCCTCGAATAAAATTCTTAATATATATACAAATTTGTAATATTAAATTCAAACCCATTTGGTAAAAATTTTAAATTTAATAAAATTGATCGGTGCCAGAGTGTTCAGCCTGTGGAATTCGATACTGGATAAACAGGTAATTGAGAATAAAAATTATCAGTTTTGAGACGGGCTGGCATCTTTTACCAGGCGGAAACCATAATAAATGCTGCCATTATTTGGATTAAACCGGAAACGACTGGTGGTTCTGTTATATTCAGCATTATTATACCAGGAACCCCCACGCAATACCTTTTGATATCCACTTGCCGGCCCTGATGGGTTCTGCTCCGGACTGGTCCGGTAATAGGTATCATGATACCAATCCTGGCACCATTCATATACGTTTCCACTCATGTCAAAGATACCCAGTTCATTGGCTTTCTTCTGCCCCACAGGGGATATCTTGTTCTCACTGTTAAAACTATACCAGGCAACCTCCAACAGGTTATTACTGCCACTATATTCATAATTAATTGATTTTTGGCCACCTCTGGCGGCATATTCCCATTCGGCTTCGGTGGGCAATCTTCCTCCCGCCCATTCACAAAAGGCCTGGGCACCAAACCAGGTAACATTGACAACCGGATAGTTTTCAGTCATTGCATCTCTTGATTTTTGAAAATAGAACATACCGTTCTGATACCTGACAGAGCAATCGGTTTCGTTTAATATATATAGTTTTTTCCCTTCTTTGATCCCATTTGATCCGACACCGGCGTTATTCAAAAAATCAATAAATTCCTGATAAGATACTTCATAGCTAGAAATATAGAAATCATTCAGAAAGACCCGGTGCAATGGTTTGATATCTTGGGGAGCATTTTCATCTTTTGATCCCATTTCAAAATAGCCGCCTTTAACAAAAATTAGTTTATTTTCTTTTTTTGTATGGGTTTCACTTTGAGCAAGACCCAACGATAATATAAAAAAGAAAAAGATAAAAATAGTAACCCATCGATTTAGAAACATGAATTTTCCTGTTTATTTTTTTTATAATCCAACTGAGTAAACAATTAATTCAATTTATCAGCAAATCGAAATTTTTCACAAAAAAAAGAGGTGATTTTCTGATCACCTCTTTTCCAAATGTATGAAAATAATTAATTGCCGGAGTTTAGTTCAAATTCTGCTGCTTTTTTCCATTTTGGATCTTTGGCAGCCATTCTGAAAGCATTCTTGGCCTGGTCCAAATTCCCAAGACGTCGTTCTGCAATTCCCAATTCATATTGGGCCGCTGCCCAGTTAGGTTTAACAGTGAGAGCCTTGTCGGCAGCATCCTTTGCATTTTGGGCATCACCCTTAGCATTATAAGCGGCTGCCAGGCGGTACCAGATTGTTTCTTCTTTAGTATTAAGTTCTGATGCTTTTTTGAGATTTGTAATAGCGTTGTCCCAGTCTTTTTTCTCACTATAAATGACGCCCAGGTTTTCATAGGGTTTTGATTTTTCAGGGTCAAGTTTGATAGCCTGATTGTAGGCAGGAATGGCTGCATCGTAATCTTTTTTGGTATAGTTAATATATCCAATTTTATCCCACGCAGCATAGTAACCCCGGTCAATTTCAGTGATTTTGGTAAAAGTTGCAATGGCATCATTGAGTTTATTGGTTTTGATGAAGATATTACCTTTGACAACATAAGCTTTGATATAATCATCCTTGATAGAGATGCATTTATCCAGAGCAAGCAAAGCATCTTCGTAATTTTTTTCTTCGGAATAAGCGCGGGCAAGCAGGTAGTAGGCAAGATACTGACCAGGATCGAGAATTAAAGCCTGCTGAAATTTTTTAGTTGCTCTCAGATAATCTCTTCTTTCCAGCAGTGCATTTCCATCGGCCAGAAACTTTTGACCATACATGGCGTAGGCCTGGTTGTATTTTTCTTCTTCGGGTCTGAGTTCCATGGCTTTTTTAAGAGCGATACTGCCATTTTTTGCATCATCCAATTGAAACAAAACCTGAGCATACATGAAATAGCCTTCGGCAAAATTTGGATTGAGCTTTAACAGTTCAGCAAATTTATCTTTTGCTTCCGTATATTTCCCATCGTTTTTGGAACGGCTTGCTTCGGTTACCTGTGTCACAAAAGAGGCCATTTCATTACGAAAGTCACGGTATTCCTGATTGGCTCTGTCCAGATTTATGGCCTTATCCACAAGATCTTTTGCTTCATTGATATATCCGAGCTGATAGTAAATTTTTCCAGCCAAGATCAGCGCCTGAGGCAATTCAGGATTTTCTTCCACATAGGGTTTGATCAAATCAAGCGCAGCCTGGTAATTCCCTTCATCCATTTTCGTTTGAACATCCTGAAGGACACCGTTTGCGAACACTATAGAAACAACAAAAAGTGTTATTAATAAAGTTTTCATAACAGAATAAAATTTCATGTCATTTTCCCCTTTAATTATTTAGAACGCTAATATTTGTGCCGAAGACGGGAGTCGAACCCGTACAGGCTTATCGCCCACATGGCCCTCAACCATGCGTGTCTACCAATTCCACCACCTCGGCTATCAAAAAGCAATAGTTAAGACTATTACTCTTCAGTTTCAGTGCCTTCTTCCTGAACACCCTGAGGTGCGGGAAGACCGGCTGCAGGAGCAACTCTCTTATCTGCTTCTTTCCTGATGACACTTTCAGTTTCAGGATTGCTGGGAGCAGATAACAAACTGATCAAGATAGTCACAATAAAAAAAGCTGCTGCTAATATTGTACTGGTTTTTGATAAAAATGTTGCAGCTCCTCTGTTGCTCAGGATAGAACCACCCTGACCGCCAAAAGTACCTGACAGTGCGTCACCTTTGCTGGATTGAAATAGGATTGACAATACCAACAATACTGAAATAATGATGAATACAACTATTAATAACGCGTACACTTTGTTTTCTCTCCTGCTATTTTAAATATTCTTCAACTGCGTGAACAATGTCTGAAAAATGGTTGGAATCCAGACTTGCACCACCTACGAGAAAACCATCGATATTTTTACTTTCAATGAGTTCTTTGGCATTGGAGGGTTTGACACTTCCACCATACTGGATCGTCACATTTTCTGCAGTTTTATTATCAAATTTTTCAATGAGCATTTTTCGAATTTCTGTATGGACTTCTGAAGCCTGTTCCGGTGTTGCTGTTTCACCGGTCCCGATAGCCCAGACAGGCTCATAAGCAATAATACAGTTTTCCATTTCGGCTTTGCTCAACCCGTCAAAAGCGGCATCAAACTGTTTTTTTACCACTTCCAGGGTTTTTCCTGCTTTGCGTTCTTCAAGCAATTCTCCGAGGCAGACAATGGGTTTCAGACCTTTTTCCAAAGCCCTATCGATTTTTTTTCGAATGACCTGGTCTGTTTCTCCAAAAATATGTCTTCTTTCCGAATGTCCCAAAATTACATATTTTGCTCCGACAGATTTCAGCATATCTGCTGAAATCTCGGATGTAAAAGCACCTGATTCTTCAAAATACATATTCTGGGCACCAACTTCAGCCACTGTATTTTTTAATTTCTCATGAATGTTAAAGAGCGCTATAAAAGGCGGGCATAATATAACGCCTGTCTTTTTGATTTCCAATATTTTTTTAGAGAAGTCAGTCACGAATGCTTCTGCCTCCTGATAGGTTTTATTCATCTTCCAATTAGCAGCGACAATTTTTTTCGGCATGGATCAGTCTCCCTTTATTTAGTTGAAATATAGGTTAATGGGATCATGGGCTCCCCGCTGATCATTTCCAAGGATGCACCGCCACCGGTAGACACATGGGACACCTGATGGCTAAGACCAAATTTTTTAATCGCAGCTGCTGAATCGCCACCACCAATGACAGTGATTGCTCCTTTTGCTGTTATTTCTGCCAACTTGCGTGCAATGAATTCTGTACCTTTGGAAAACTGATCAATTTCAAAAACCCCCATCGGCCCATTCCAAAGTACTGTTTTGCTGTTTTCCAGGACTTCACCGAATACTTTTTCAGTGGCTGTTGAAATATCCAGTCCCAATTTATCTTTGGGAAAATTTTCCATCATCACAACATCAGCACTGGCGTTTTCACTGACTTCGGAGGCCACAACAGCATCAACAGGCAGATAGATTTTACAATTTTGGGCTTCAGCTGCTGCCATAATTTCTTTGGCCAGTTCCAATTTGTCTCCTTCAAGCAAGGATTTTCCGATTTCATATCCCTGGGCTTTCAGAAATGTAAAACTCATACCGCCACCAATAATGAGGTTCTGAACTTTGGGCATCAGGCTTTTAATTATTTCAATTTTATCTGATACTTTTGCTCCGCCAAGAATGGCTGTATAAGGAGTCTTGGGTTTATTCAGGGCTTCGCCGAGATATTTCAATTCTTTTTCCAATAAATATCCTGCAGCCCTCTGTTCAAAAAATTCACAAACTCCGGCCATTGATGCATCAGGTCTGTGACTGGTGCCAAAGGCATCATTAACGTAAATATCACCCAGTCTTGCCAACTTTGCAGCAAATTCAGGATTATTTTTTTGTTCCTCTTTATAAAACCTTAAATTTTCAAGAAGAAGAATCGCCCCGTCTCTAAGATTATTTGCGGCTTCTTCAGCAATGGGCCCAATACAATCAGGCACAAAAGCGACATGATCAAAATCCTGTTGCAATCTTTCAGCAATGGGTTTGAGGCTGAGTTTTTCTTTCTTCTCTCCATCCGGACGTCCCAGGTGGGACATAAGAATAACCTTGGCCCCCTCATCTACTAATTTTTTTATACTGGGAATAGCGGATACTATTCTAAAATCATCGGTAATTTTCTGGTTAGCATCGAGTGGTACATTGAAATCCACTCTCATCAGTACTTTCTTTCCTTTGACGTTAAGATCGTCAATTGTTAAATATGCCATACTTGCCTCTTTTCTTTAATTAGTTTTTTACCAACTTGTATTTTATCATATTAATATTTTTTATTCAAGAAATTTTGAATGAATTGTTATTTATTAAATTAGGAAACTAAATTTCAGATACAAACCGCAGGGAGAGGCAGCTGAGTCCGCCATCAACTTTTTGAAATTCGGACATATCAAGGGCAATTGTTTCAAAGCCATAGATTTCAATCATTTTTCTGGATTCATGAAAACCGCTTGGGACAATGACTTTTCCATTGATATTGATGCAATTGGCAGCATAGGTCTCCTGGTGCAATACTTTAATTTTGCTAAAATCTGCAAAAAGCGAATTGGTCTGAAATTCTCCGGCTGACATCAGCACATTATTACCCAGATAGGATAATCCGGTTTTTAAATGCAGCATTTCACTCATACCAACCATCATGCCATCCATTCCATATTTTCTCAGGATATCCAGAAATTGCTGGGCCCCTTTTCTGTTTGTTCTTTCTGACAAACCGATGTAATAAAAACCGTCAACATCCATTACATCTCCCCCTTCCAGGGTTCCGGGAGATTCAATTCTTTCTATCTTTTTAAAATATTTTTTGATAATCGGTTCAATAGCCGCAATTTCACCCTTTCTGGACAAAGCGCCGGGATTGGTTATTACAGCACATTCCCTGGTCATTACAGCGGTGTCTTCTACAAAGGTTGAATCTGGATAATTTTCATCCGCCTCCCGAAGAATGACATTCAAACTACACGACTCCAGAGCCTCAACGTACTTCTGGTGCTGGGCCAAAGCCAGTTCATAATTGGGAAAACCCAAGTTTGCACGGGTAATTCCTTTGATAATATTCTGGCAGGGCTTTTTTACAATTGCATGGGTAAAATTCATAAATTGAACTCCTAAAATTATTTGATTCGATCTTTAACCAGGTCTCCGGGGCTGTAACTTAATATACGGTCACCTGCAATTTTTAAACTGAAATAAGTACCGACCATTAGCAATAAAAGAAAGACCGGTAAGGAAAGGTTTTTAACATCCATCAAATTTTGAAAATCAATGAGATCAAAATATAGGGATTCCGGTTTTACTCCGGTGAACAATTGCCAAAGGAATTTTACAAATCCCGCATAACCGAGCAGAATACTTGCCCCTAAACTCAGTCCGGTAATTCGAATCAGAAAGACCATCATTTTTCGAACATAAAACCGACGCAGACGTCCGGATGTCAGGCCAAAGGCTTTGAGAGAACCCAGATGGATGCGCTGCTTGTACAAATTGATATACAAATAGAAAAAAACAAAAATATTGATTGAGAAGATCGTGAAAAAAATAATTGTCCAGGATAAAGCGATGGTGATTTTTTTGACTTTGAAAAAATTATTCAGCAATTCTACCCTGGCAATATCCAGGGATATATTAAATTCTGAGAGGAAATAGTCCTTTAACTCTAAGACATTGCCAAGATCGTTCAGATTGACGGACAAATTATCATGAATAATCGCAGCCTGGCTACGATTATCAAAATTGGTTCTGTAAAACTGTGTCAGTGAATAGTTCCTGAATTTTTCTTCATTTGTAATACTTTTAAAAAGTGAATCGATGCGGTGTAAAGAAATTTTCTGTTCAAAACTGATTGCCAGGATGTGTCCTGACAGGTAGGCTTCATTATATAACTGGGGATCTGAAAAAAACATTCCTTCAATCTGATGGCTTAAAAATGCTTCCAGGGAATCCAGCAAAATAAAACTATCCTCTTCGTCCACCGGTGCAAAAATCAGCAGTTGGTCTGTCCTGTTGGGATTAAAAGGCTGAGGAAAATTACGACTATGATAAAGCTCATATTTAAAATAATCCGTTGATAAAAATTCATTATCGCCTGGCAGTTCTTTGACCACCCCTTTGATAGGAATGGGAATAATTTTATCTTCATGGCCTTCAGCACTGTAGAGCAACCGGACAAATAATGCATCCTTGTCATAATGGTATTTTTCAAAAAAGGATTCTGTTACAACCAATCCCAGGTCTTTTTCCGATTTAAAACCAGTTCCGCGAACCAAAAATTTCTCTCCGGTAAGTTTGGTCAGAATTTCATCATTCAGGCTGATGGTGCGACCTTTTAAAAAGCGGGACCCATTTATTTTCTGATCATATATTAATACTGAAAATTGGGAAAACCGGCTGATCTGGGAAATACTGTACTTTTGAAAATTTCCCGACCCCTGAAGTTTATTGATGACTTCATCGGGCTGATATCGATATTTATCCGTCAGTTCCACATCCAGCCAATTGACAAAAGGGTCCGACATTTTCCGAGCCAGGTCTTTCAAACTTCCATTGGCAAACCCAATAGCCAAAAAACCAGCCGTCAATATCAACATTATCAGCAAAGCACTGAGATTGATTTTTCTTTTGTCGCCTTTGCTCCTCTGGATCAGGGAAAATTCATTTTTAGCCTTTTGGCCGTAAAACTTTTCAAAATTGGCTACCGCTTTGGTTTCACTGATCTGATGATTGTATTTTTCTGACTTGTCGATCTGGTCCTGAATCAAGGACTCAATGGCCACCCGGGCTTCCGATTCCGCGTATTGCTGATTATCTTTTTCACAATACCAATATTCCTCTTTTTTGTAAAAAACCCGGGCTGAATCACAAAATCCATTTCTGCTCAGGGCCGCCATACGATCAGAAAATTCCAGTGCAGACTCGATATTATGAGTGACAATGATGGCGCTGTTTTCAGGATTTTCATTGACATGCTGACGAATCAACTCAAAAACAGTCCTGGAATTAAAGGGGTCCAAATTCCCGGTGGGTTCATCGGCAAAGAGCACCGAATGGTGCCGAAATACAGAACGGGCAAAGGCAGTGCGCTGTTTTTGCCCAATACTCAGTTGGTCCGTTGCAAAGTCCTTACGGTGGGCAATCTGGACTTCATTGAACAACCGGTCTACCTCTTTTATATTTTCCAGAGTTTCCAGGGGTGATTTAATAATGGAAGGAAGCATTACATTTTCCTGCACATTGAGATCAGGCAGAAGATTAGCCTGCTGAAACAGAAAACTAAAATACTGCCGCCGGACTTCGGCACTTTTTTCATCAGAGTACCAAAGGTCCTTCCTGTAATCAAATTTTTTACCGGCGGTATTAAGTAGAATAATATTGGAATCAAATTGAGGATCATTTTTCAGCGGGTGAGTCATTAATCCCAGCAATTCCAATAAAGTCGTTTTTCCGCACCCGGACTCTCCAACTATACAGATCACTTCTCCCCTGGGCAGGTTGAGGTTCTGAATATTCAGAACTGGTTTTCCGTCAAAATATCTTGTCAGGTTGGGTATTTGAAACAGATTTGATTTCATGCTCTTCATTTCAATAATTGACTACGGAATAACCGAAGTGAAAACAGAAATTATCACAGATATTCCTGATTTTTCGATTTTTTCCGTAGTCAATAATTTATTAGGGTAACATACTTTCTTCAATCCAGTAATAAGGCCGTTCATTGGAGCGAAAACCGAACCGATAGTTATGGGAAAAGAATATATTCTGGATTTTCTCATGTTTTTCGAGAATTTTGGTTATATAAATATTCAATTCCCGATCCGTCAATAAGGCCTCATTGTAAATATCCTTTAATTTGATATCTCCGATCATGGAATGAGTGCCGGGTAGTTCCCATAATTTTTCATTGATTTGCTCCATGGATAAATTTTTCAGGATTTCTTCGTTTTGGGTTTCACCCAAGTATTCCTTGAGAATTTCCAGCCAGGTTTCGTAAAGAGCTTCCCGACGCAAACTACCGCTGGTTGCTGACCGTAATTTTCGAAGACATCTTTCCAAATCGCCCAATTCCGTTGCGTCCATCAGCAAAACCCGTTTCATCAGTGGTTCAGACTGTCCGTCAACCAGATTTGATGTATACCCCGGTGTGTAAACCTGATATTTGTCCACTTTCAGGGTCGCCAGTTCTTCAAGAGTCAGACCACTTTGCTGAAATACCGCCCAGATACCTTCGGCAAAAGGCAGGGTATAAAAATCTGCAACCTGTTCTTCGACAACTTGCGGTGATTCTTCTGCCCTTTCAAAACCTTTACCATCAACAATGGCATTCAATTTGGCTATCAGGCTGTCATTACCGGCGTCAACGCCTTTGATAAACTGTTCAATTTCCATCTGGATATCTTTCTGCCCCATTTCAGAATTTGCAGCGAGTCCGATAACTTTTGCTGCCAGGGGTGATTGTGACAAATTAAATTTATTTTCTTCCTGTTTCCATTCCAGGTCCCCAAGATCATAGAGTTCCTGGTATTTTTCTGAAAGAATAGCCCGATATTTCGTAGCAGCTGATAAGGCAATCACTTTGTTCTGGGTGATAAAAGCCTCATAAGCCGGAGACTTGGAAGAATTATGGGCCTGAATTGCAATAAAATGGCAATATTTTTCAGCCATCAATTCTGCGATATCATTGGCAGTCCGTTTTTGAGCATCAGGATAGTGGTTGCCGGCATCACCGATGAGAATGACCACATTGGTCTGGTCTTTATCCAATCCCAGGGATTTCAAGGCTGTTTCCAGACCCAGGTACATGGACTCATAATAGGTGGTGTTATTGATATCCCGGGCTTCGGCGGGGTCAAAAAATTCTTCAAAACTTTGGGAAGAATTAAAACTCAGGGTACGGCATTGTCGGGCCCGGCCTTCCGAATAATCCCGATAAATGACTCCGGCAAAATCAATGGAATTTTCTCCATATTTACCCCGAAATTCAAGGTTCAGTTTTTCAGCAGCAGACCTGACTGCATCGGAAACCGCCCGGAAAACGCCGGACATGGATTGGGTTCCATCAACGACAAAAACAATTTTTATATTGCGTTTATGGGCAATTTGTGTGTCGATTTTGCGTTTCATTTCTGCTATTTTCTGGTTTTCCTCTGCCAGCAGTTTCCCCTGCTTAGTATAAATATCTCCCATTACGCCGGTAGTGAGGATAGCTTTGTCCTTTTCTTCACCGCGAAGTACCGGAAACCGGCGCCACTCACCGATGAGCCGTTCGGTGCTCAACGGATCATTATTCCAAATCACTTTGGATTCATCAAAAGGACTTCCGGATTTGAATAATCCGGCATCGGTTTTTTGTGCAAAAAAGGTCACTTTCTGGCCTTTTTTACGCTGGGCTACTGCTTCCTCTTCCCAGTTTGGTTCCACAGCCAAACGATTAAACCAAAAAATAGCACGGGAACGCGGGACCCAGCCTTTCATGACTTTTCGTGCTGTAGTGGGCCCAAAGAAGCTATTTTTTCCCAGCAACACCGATTTGCCGTCATCAGATATTTTGTAGATGTAAAAAAACTGAAACAGTTGGGATTCTTCTCCAGTGAGTAGTGCTTTGAGCTCCGGTCCTTTGCGAAATTTTACAATGTCCGGAGCATCTTGTTCGTTTTCACCTTTAAGTTGTTCTACTGTATTGAGGATCATTGCCTTACGGTTTATTTTCCCTTTTTCGGTAACCAGATTGTGGTTCCACAATAACAACTTTGACTGATGGATCCAGCCGAAATCCTCTGCATTTTCACTAAAGACGGTTTTATTAAATGTCTCATCTTTGATGATATGCAGAAAATCCCCCTCTTCTTCCAATACAAAAAACTGATCGAGAAAAGCGGCGGTTTTAAAAGGGGTGCGGGCATTTTTGGACAGGTAGGTAATATTTTCATCGCGATCTGAATATACTTCCCAGGGAATATTCATCCTTTCTTCGTCTTTTACCATAGACGTACTGATGAATAGACTATCGTCAGTGGCCGGTAATTGGTATTTGATCGGCTGATTCAATGGGGATTTGCCGACGATATTTTGGGCCAAAATCAAATTACCGGAAAATAATAAAATGGTTACTATATGCTGTAATCTGTTCTTCATGATACCTCCCGATAGCCGGTTAAAGTGTTTGTACATTAAAATTACTTTCTTTCAGTTGCCTGATGACCGCTGATTTTTTTTGAGACTCATTAATGCATACAATCACATCAGTGCTTTTGATCTCCAGGTCCTGTAACTGACGAGTGAATTTCTCCACGGCAAATTCCAGTCTTTCAACATTATCATCACTCAGAAAAATATAATATCTAGGGGCCAACTTTGTTCCAAAAGTTTCTTCATTATCCAGATTGGTTTGGCTGGTGAAATTTTTAAATTTTCCGATAAACTCACGAATATTATCCAAAACATTGCTGGTGCGCGGAGCTATGCGATAAATCTGATTTGTCACATTGATAATGTTATTGGGATTGGAATTGAAGATTTTTTCATCGCCATTGGAGGCAAAAATAAAAATTCCTTCGCTTGAATTTTTCTTTTCATTGAGCCAGCGTTCCATCATATCTGGTTCTGTTTTGCCTTTGCTGATATCATAAAAGACAACAGGAAATTCACGAAAATTTTCTTTGTAAACGAGGTTATAGAAACCCGCTTTGTCAATGATCAGGGTATCCATTTCTTGTCCCCGGTCATCAAAAAGGGTGATTGATTTTTGCTGGCTGTATATTTTGACGGGAAATTCGATGGAATAAATGGAAATGCCCTCTTTCAATTCATCGGAGGAGTATTTTTCCTCTTTGCTGATACTATTCTGAAGTATGACAAAGCCCGGTTCATAGGTTGAGTTTTCCAAGTTGACAAATTTTAGTTTCAACATTTCCTGCTGTAGTCTCAGCCGGATGGTTTTTTCCTGGATATCAATCAATTTTCTGTCAAAGGGTTCATAGCCGGGCAAATTGATTTTAATTCTATAATCATCCATTCGAACTTCTGGAAAAACGGGTATTTTCAGATCTAGCAGGTCGGGTCTTCCATTGTTGGCGAGAAAACGATTATTTTCCAGGACTTTGTCCATATAATAGATTTCAACAGCAGCCAGGTCTTCTCTGATAAAGGGTCTGTTTTTATCATATTGCCTGGGATTTTGGCGCAAAAGGTCCAGGGTAACCGAATAATGTCTGGGAACGGCCTCCAGTGTCTTATCAGCCTCACTGTAAGTAAATTGCCAGAGATCATTGAGTCCGGCTTTGAGTGTATATTTATTTGGATTTTTCAAATATTTCACCGGAATCTTGACGATTTCATGCCGGTCTTTTTGCGTGATCGGATAAATTTTCCCATTGACCTCCAGGGCCTGAATAACTTCAATGCTCCTGATTTCAGGATAATTTTTACCGGCCACAATTTTCACTTCCGGGTCATATTCCGAATCAATCATTATTCCGACATTTTGTGCACATTGGGATAAAAATATTAAAATTAAAAAAAACAGAAAGGCTAATCTTTTCATTGATTTTCTCCATTATTACAGTTCCCTCTTTTCAAGCGGCCAAATTTAATAAAAGCCGAACAAAATATTAACAATAATTTCGAGAACTCATATCAGTCCGCCTGGTTTAAAACGAAAAAGTCCGGTCTATTGTTCCGATATAAAAAAAAGGCTAGCCCAAAAGATAAAGGACCAGCCTGTGTTTTGAATGTATTTTTTGAATTATTGTCGGCTGTAAAAATTGAGTTGAATTTTAAAGTGACCTTTGTCCAGGTCAATTTCCTTTAATCCCGCCCTTTTAAACAAAGGTGCATCATCGCCAGCCTCGGTCAATTTCATATTGGTCCCCAAAATATCATATTCTATCCCAACTCCAAAGCCCGGGGTTAGTTTCAAATCCAGGCCCAGGCCTAATTTAAAATTCCCGGAAGCGTACCCCACTCCGGCCTCAGCCTCATCATCAATGAGCACATCAAGCATCATGTAATTGTAGCCAAATCCGATAATTGCATAAGGATTAATAATTCCATCCGGTAAAGGATAAAACCGTGCATCCAGCATTAAATAGGGCATGTAATAGGCAATTTCTAAATCGGAATAACGGACGATGTCAGAACGGTTTTTGTCATCCGGCTGGCTAATCATGACACCGATACTGAAATCCATGTAAAACTGTTTGGCAAACCTCTGCCCGGAACTGATTTCAAGTCCCTGAAAATTTGCAACCTGCATGGGGTACATTTCAAACAAAAGATTTCCACCGATACCGTCAACATGGGAATTGAGCCCCTCAACAGAGGTTGAGGAAAGAAAACTCAAACGAAAAGCTCTGTTTCCCTTACGGCGGGGACGCTCTTTCTCTTCTTCCGGCTCATCGATAACAACCGGGTCCGGTTCCACCACTTCCCGAATCATTTTCACATTGATTTCAACAACCTGTGAAACTTCAACGGTATAGGTTTTTTGCCAGGGGGCAAAACCTTCTCTGGCTACACGAACGATATTTTCCACTCCAGGATTCAGTTCAACAGTCAGGGGCGTGATGCCAACCAGCATATTGTTGACAAAAACACTGGCCTCCGGCGGTGTGGAGCCGATTTTCAGGTATCCGACATTTTTCTCTACCATGGCATTGTCAAAACCTGGTTCTTCCGCCTGGCAAAGTTGTTTTGCGATGGAAGGGATCGCTTTGGTCAGCACCTGCCCAATGGTGCCCTCCATGTCCACAATGCCGGTCAGTTCTATACGGCTGGTTTCCACATCGATGATCCTGGCACTGACTGTATAATATTCACCCACTTTACTGACAGAACCGGCTACCATTTTTTCCACACCGATCATCTGCCCGATCTCAATGGCACATTCATCGGAAGTACAATCTGAAAGTTGAAAGGACATTTCATTAAGTATGGAGTTCATTTTCTGGCGCTCCATCACCTCATACTTGTTATGGCGGACGATCTCAATGCTGAGACGCTCAGTCAGGGCCTTGGCTTCGGCTTCTGTAACGCCATTATTATCAAGGGGCAACACCGCTATTGTCGATTTTTCACCCGGCTGGGCATCATCAAGTTTAAACTTATTCTGCGCCAGCAAACCAATATTCAGACATAAGATCAGCAATACACTAAATTTGATTAACCTATCCATAACTCCTCGCACTATGATTATTTGATAAAATCTTTGTATAACTGAAAAATATGGAATTGAGAATCAAGATACAAATAAAAAGAATCGTGCATCTTAAAATGACTGCCCAACGTTCTGTTTTAAAATTAATATCTCACTTTTTTAATATCGATCAGGATATAAAAAAACCTCTGAGGCTAATAACCTCAGAGGTATAAATAAAATTATTATCGAATAAAATCTGCTTTCAGTTCATCAACAGATTGATGGTAATTTGCAAAGATGTCCCGCGTCAGTAAATGCAGATAGGCAATTCTGCTTTTGGATTTGGTGAAGTAAAATTTGAAAATTTCCGCTTTTTCTTCGTGTTTGTCAGCAATTGGCGCCAGCAACATCAATCGGTATAGAATAGAAACGATTTCTGTGATGTAATTTGCCACATAATCAAAAAGTTCTCTGTTTTTCTGGTCTTTCACAAACTCAAAAAGTTCATAGTATTCATCCATCCATTTGCTGATTTCTACATGTTCAGAAGTAAATCTTCCAAGTGCTGTATTTTTGAATGTTGTGAATTCTTCACCCATCACATTGGCTTTGATACTGGCCATAGCTGCCACCACCTGAAGTTGTGTTGTCCCTTCGTAAATGTTGGTGATTCGGGCGTCCCTGCTCAATCTTTCCACAGGAAAATCTTTCATATAACCACATCCGCCATGAATCTGGACCGCATCATAAGTCACTTTATTAGCCATTTCCGTGGTGACAAATTTTGAGAGTGGTGTCAGAAAGTCCGCCATGGCCTTGGCTTTTTTCAATTCTTCCCTGACATCTTCACCTTTTTCTTCTTTGCGTTCATACATATCCATATAATCGACTGCCAGGGAAGTTCTGTAAAGCAATAAACGGGAAGTTTCAATTTCCACCTGCATTTCTTTCAGCATTTGATATACAGCAGGCATCTGGACCAAAGTTTTGTCGAACTGTTCTCGTTCATTGGCATATTTCACAGCCTCATCAAAGGCAGCCTGAGCGATTCCCAGGGCCTGTGCAGAAACAGCCAGTCGCGCACCATTCATCAAAGACATAACATATTTGATCAGCCCAAACTTCCGTTTGCCAACCAATTCGCACTCCGCCATATTGAACTGCAATTCGCAGGTAGGAGAACCGTGAATACCGTGTTTATCTTCGATTCGACGAACAATCATGTTGTCATCCCGATAACGTTCATAGAGGAACATACTCAGGCCACGACCGCCTTTGGAACCGGCTTCCGAACGCGCAAGAACCAGTGAAACTTCACCGGAACCATTGGTGATGAAGCGTTTAACACCGTCAAGGTACCATTTCCCATCTTTTTCAATAGCTTTCAAAGCCACGGCCTGAAGGTCAGAACCGGCATCGGGTTCAGTCAATGCCATGGAGCCACTGACTTCGCCTTTACAGAATTTTGGCAGTACACGGTCCTTTTGCTCTTCATTTCCGAATTTGTAAATAGTGACTGCGATGTCCTGCAAGCCGAAGAGATTCATGAGACTGGCATCAGCCTGGGAAACCATTTCCACAATCACATTATTAACGGTGGCAGGCAGATTCAAACCGCCATATTTTTTCGGCAATGTTCCCCCGAGATAGCCCGCGTCTCCAAGTACCTTCATATTTTCCACTGTGCCGGGCGCCCAGCTGACAACGCCGTCTTCCAGGACCGCCCCATGAACATCCACTTCCTCTGACCGGGGCCAGATGAAATTTGCGCAGATATCGCCGGCATTTTTCAGCACCATATCATAATATTCCCAGGCTTCTCCCGGACTTGCAAAGGAATCTTCGCCCAAAAAATCATTTTCCAGGTCTTTGATAATATCAAACAGATTAAATTGTCTGAGATAGAATTCTCTGCTTTCATGATAAAAATTTCGGGTCATTATTCTTCCTCTCTGAGCATTTGAATCATTTTGGGTATGACGTCTTTGACATCGCCGACGATTCCTTTGTGCGAAATGTTAAAGATAGGTGCATTGGGGTCTGTATTGATGGCGATGATCTTCATGGATTCTTCCATGCCCGCACGATGTTGTATCTGGCCAGAAATTCCGGCTGCGATGTAAATTTTTGGTCTTACTACCGAACCCGTCTGGCCGATTTGCCGGGCTTTTTCGGCATAACCGAAATCCACTGCCGCGCGGCTGGCCCCCACTTCCGCGTCCAGCAATGCCGCCAGTTTGTGGAGCATGTCAAAATTTTCTTTGCTGCCCACTCCGGCGCCACCGGCAACAATAATATTTTTCGAACCAAAATTGACGGTCGACTTTTTGGGGACTACGGAAAGGAATTCGCTGCGAACCCATTCCATGGAAAAATCAATATTGGCTTCCTGCATAACGCCTTTTTTATCCAGTTTTGTATCGGGTAATGACATGACGCCTTCACGGACAGTTGCCATCATCGGGCGATTGTCTGGGGTGATGATTGTTGCCAGAATATTACCGCCAAAAGCCGGGCGTACCTGGTAGAGGCATTTGCCTTTATATTCATCCTTGTATTCCAGGTCATCGATAAAGAGTTGCGTACAATCAGCCGTCAGACCGGTTTTGAGAGATGATGCGATCAATGGCGCAATATCCCGTCCATTGTGGGTGGCACCAAAAAGCACAATATCCGGCTCTTCCTGCCGAATGATTTGTTCTATTATATTTTTATAGGCAAGGGATTGCAAATTTTTCAAATTTTCATTGGTGAAGTAGATGAGTTTATCAAGTCCGTAATGAAACAATTTGTCGGCATCTTCGGGTAAATGGTCGCCGACAAAAACACCCAGGACTTCGCCATTGAATTCCTGCATCATGGTGTAGGCTTTGTAGGCTAGTTCCAGGCTGACAAACCGACATTTGCCCGTCACCGGATTTTTTTCAATATATACAATAGTTTTCATTAGTTTGCCTCTGTGTATTCTTTCATGATATCATCAATCAACATTTTGATTCCTGTATTATCCGCATTGAACATTTCCAGATCGCCGCCGGTCAGGGTAATGCTTTTGATCTTTTTCACTTTGGTGGGGCTCCCGCTCAGTCCACATTTTTCAACATCCAGTTCCATGTTTTCAGCGTTGAACAGGGGAATCACCAGACCTTTTAATTCGGCTTTTAACCGCTCTTCCGGTGAAAAATTTTCTGCGATATCCGCTTTAAAATAATTTCTTATGTTTGTACAGTTGGGATAGCCCGGTTCATTGGCTTCTTCACAGACAGTCAGCAAAAGAGGGTAATGAGATTTGATCTCTTCTGTCTGGACTTCACCATCTCGTTCCACAATGACAAAGTCATCGGTAACTTCTTTAAGTTTCGATACATAAGTAATCAGGTTGAAACCCACTTTGTCTGCTACCTGAGGGCCTACCTGGGCAGTATCACCATCAATGGCCTGACGTCCGGCAATGACCATATCCACATTGCCGATTTTTTTCACAGCCTCAGAAAGTACATAAGATGTGGCTAAAGTATCAGCACCGGCAAATTTCATATCGGAAACCAGATAAACTTTGTCAGCACCAAGATAGAGTGAATGTTTCAGAATTTCTGTTGCACGAGGCGGGCCCATGGTTATCACATGGACTTCGGCGCCTATTTTTGATTTTATATCCAGCGCCATCTGCAATCCGTTCAAATCTTCCGGATTGAAAATGGCTGGTAATTTGGCCCTATTGACCGTTCCGTCTTCCTTCATCGCCTGGCCGGTAATGTTGGCTGTATCGGGAACCTGTTTTGCTAAAACGACTATTTTTTTCATTATTTCCCCTGAAAAAGAATTAGCCACAGAATCACAATGAATTTTCATTTATTATCTGTCTAGATCAGTGTATTCAGTGGTTAGTTATTTCATCATTGTTATCAAAAAAATTAAGCGGTAGTTTAACCATTTCAGGACTTATAAATCAACATATTCGTGTTTTTTGTCAGAAAAAATATTTCCTTACAGAGGCATATATCAAAAAAAAAGCCTGCCACCAAAATGACAGGCTCAACATAAAACTTTAAATTTTAGTGCACTTCTGGCACTTTTTAGTCGGCATCCCTCACACAGCGGATGGAGAGACAACGCCATTTATGGCTGGAACCATAAATTTCCTCAGTATTATTTGCTGCCAAAAAGAAGGATGCAGCACCATTTGCATCAATTTCAGTAGCAGTCCAGAAACTGGCATAAATGCCTAGTCCTGTGGAATTGCCATCACTTTCCATATAACCACCCGGCAAACCGGCAAACCCAAAATCATCAGTACCATTCCCGTCATTATTCCAGCCACTTGTGGATTTTAATTTTGTTCCAGGATGAATACCAATATAATCAAGGAGGGTCCTAAATTCTGTCTCAGTTGGGATATGCCAACCTTCAGGTGCAATTTCGCGTGAATCATTAACATCATTCCAAGTATAAAGTCTGCCGTAAATATCTTCATTGCTATCATTATTACCATAGACTTTATCAGCAAGAATTCCATCACCATTTCTAAATGTTTCAACTTTTAAATTTTCGGCCATCCACCACTGATCACCGATTTTGACTGTTATATAAACATTTTCATCATTATCTGTAACCGTTCCGGTTTCAAATACAGGATTGTCAATGGTAATACTGATATATTTATAGGCATAATTTCCCTCGGCATCATAAGCCGTGACTTTTATCGAATAATTTCCATTTTCCACTTCTCGTGTATTCCAACTTAAACTGAATTCATTTCCATTTTCCGGTATCGCATCGGTTCCGATTTGGGTCAGTATTTCATCTTTTATGTATTCAAATTTTACAGAAGTAACTCCAACATTGTCATCGGCTAACACACTGATATCAATATAATTTGATACAACATCCTCATCGGTTGGAGAGGCAAAAATCACATAAGGATCAACCTCATCGGTTTCATAATCCCTGATACATCGAATGGAATAAAAATCTGTCTGGAGACCCGGAAAGTCATAGGCTCTGTCCGCGGTGGATATCGACCAGTAGACCAACTTGTCGCCGGGATATTCTGTAGCTGTCAGGAAATAGGCGTTGGTCCCGATGTATTGTACCCAATTGCCATCGAGGCTTTTTCCACCAGGCAAAGCATTAAATCCATAATAATCAACGCCATTACCGCCATTTTCCCAGCCTGTTGTTGATTTGAGCAAATAACCACTGGCAGTATTGACATAGGGCAACAATTGCTGAACTTCACTGATCGTCGGAATGTGCCATCCTTCCGGGGCCAGTTGCTGAACATCCTTGGCTGCATCCCAGGTATATAACCTTCCGTAAGTATCGATGTAATTATTGCCGTTATAGGTTGAAATCTGACCTTCGGGAATAAAAGAACCGTTTCTGAATCTCGTGACTTTGAGGTTTTCTGCCATCCACCAGTAATCCCCAATTTTTACGGTTTTATAGACATTTCCATCAACATCCGTCATCGTACCGGTATCAATAATAAAATTATTAATCGTAATATTAACAGTTGCCGTGGCACTGTTTCCAGAAACATCAAAAGCCGTTGCGCGAATTGTGTGTGCTCCGTTTGCATAGGTTCGTGAATCAAAATAAATGACAAATTCATTATTATCATGATTATTGTCTTCTCCTATCTTAACAAAGGAGCCGGCGGAATCTATTTCAAAAACAACATGGGTAACAACAATATTATCCGTTGCTGTCACACGAACTGAATTAAACATCACATAATAACTGATTTCCTCTCCTTCAGTCGGATTAATAATGGTAATAACTGGATTTTCTGTATCCGGTTCATATTCGCCTTTGACACAACGAATTGAATATCCTTTAGTTGTTGTATTTTGTCCCCAGCCAAAATGATTTAAGCTTGGAGAATTAGCCTGTAAATAATAGTGCGAACCTCCAGTGCCGTTTTTGTCCCTGGACCAATAATTTGCCTGTTCACCCTGATTATAAAAATAGGAAATTTGGCTATGTTCTACATAATTGGCTTCTCCTGCCGGATATCCATTAAATTCCCACTCGTCAGTACCATTTTTACCGTCATTCCATCCGGTGGTGGATTTGAGTTTATTACCAGCTTGCGAACCCAGAAAACTTATCAATTGTTCCCATTCTTCATTGTTTGGAACATGCCAGCCTTCCGGAGCAATATAATGATAATCAGTGGCTATATCCCAAGAGTAAAAACGCCCCAGTAAGGTTAATAAACTGTCATCAGGGTTCCAACACTGCAGGGTGTCAATATCCTCTCCATTCCGATAGCGGGTCACTCTCAGGTTTTCAGCCATCCACCACTGGTCGCCAATTTTGACAGTTTTGTAGATGTTTCCATCGATATCGGTCACTGTGCCGGTCTGTATATCATTGGTAACTTTTACACTAACGGTTGTCTGATCTTCAGCACCATCGGTATCCATGACAGACAATTTTATAGTGTAAACAGCACTGGTATCAAATTGATGGGTGATAGTGTTTGTATGGTCATATTCTGTGTCCCAGACGCCGTCATTCTCAAAGTCCCATTTAAACCGGAGACTATCAATCGGATCATCTTCATCAGTGGAGGTCGAAGCATCAAAGGTAAAAGGGGTCATGGTTGTCCCGGAATCTGGTGTTACAATGAAACCTGCAACCGGGCCGGTGTTGGGAACCTGTAGGACTGTTAAAGTTTTCTGGGCTATGGTTTCCGCACCATGTGAATCGGTAATCTTGACACGGATAGTGTAGTGGACCGACGAAGTTTCGATTAGAGGATAAATTGCCCGGGACTGAAATTTGTCCAATGTACCCGGCGCCCATGTTCCATTTCCATTATCAAACATCACATCAATATCGGTTTTATCTTCGAGGTCTTCTGAACCCGTAGCGTCGAAGGTCACCATTTCACCTTCATAAACAGTATCCGGGCTGACAGACAACATGGCAATGGGTGGTGTATTCAGGACTTCAAGAGAATCAATATCGATATCCCTTTGGTCATTGAGGTCTTTGACTTCCACTCTGATGATGTATTTTCCTAGGGTGTCATAGTTTTTTACAAAGGTCTTTTGGGTTGAAAATTCTGTATCCCAACTACCATCGTTGTCCCAATCCCAGCGTGCAACCAGATCATCGTCATTTTCACCGGCATGGTGACTTTCGGAAATATCAAGGGTAAAATCCGTCTCAATCGTTCCTGCTAAAGGTGTAATATTCAACACTGCAGTAGGTTTTACCGCCGGATTTTCAATGACATAGAGATTTTTCACTATTTCTGCGGTTTCACCATCAATGTCTTTGACCATCAGCCGGATAAAATATTCGCCGGTATCAGCGAATTGATGGGAAAAAGTTGCTGTGGTTGAAAAATCCTGCTCCCAGGACCCATCATTGCCAAGATCCCATCGAAACTGCATTTCATCATCATCATTGTCCGGATCGGAACTGACAGAGGCATCAAAAGTGAAGATTGTATCCACACTGCCAAATTCCGGTGATATTAAAAAATCAGGAATGGGTAAAAGATTCACTTCAATATCTTCTGCGGAATAGTTATTTTCGCCATCACTGCTGGCATTGACAGGATAATCCACCAGCGCATTAAATCCTTCGCCCTCAATATCAAAAAGAAATTGTTCTATTTCAGTGGTTTTGCTCAAAGAGGGTATATTTTGTTGGCTATTATTAAATGTCAAAAAGGGAAATTTATTTAATACCTCATTACCAACTATTGTAATTTTTGATCTGTATAGGATTTTATTATTGATTTCCAATATGGAAAAATAGATACCGGAGCTCAATTGATTACCGGATTTATCATATCCATTCCAGGAAAAAGATTTAAAAGAAGTATTCTGATACTTCTCATCAAATACTTTTTGTCCGATTAGGTTGAAAATTTTGACAGAATAGTTTTTATATTCAACAGGATCAATTTCAAAATTGTCAATTGGAGTATCGTCCATGGAAATTTTTATTGAATAATATCCATTTGTATTGGCGAGAGTGGAAACACCTTCGACAGTGGTGATCTTTGCGAATGATATCCCATTGCCGAACATGGAAACGATTCTGCCACTGACAGTTAATGAATCCGACGAGTATAAACAGACCGTAAACACAATTAGTAACAATGTTGATATTTTTCTTAGCATGAATCCTCCAAGACAAAAATTAGAATTTCTCATCACTTGATTGCAGAGCAAACATTAATAAACTGAAACCTTAATTCAAAATAAATTTTAAACCTACTGCTTATAAAGTACAAAAATTGGAGTTTCGTCACATGCGCATGATGGATTCTTCCAAAAATTCATTTATACATTTGATTATAAAACAATGGACAAGGATTCATCCTATTGGATAATTTTCGCTGTGTATTAGTTTATAAAAGCCATTCTTCAATACCCAAAAAGCCATGTATACTCATGGCTTTTTGGGTAAGTTTTAATAAGTAAGGGATCTATTTCATTAAAATTATATTATGAGTTACAGTCTCTGATCCAGCATCAATTTTCACAAGATACATTCCTGAAGGACATTGCATTCCTTTTTCATTTAATCCATCCCAATAAAGTGTATAGCTTCCAGCTTCCTGCTTTTTATTTTCCAGGGTTCGAACCTGATTTCCGTTCATATTATAAATCTTCACACTGATATTGGAAGCTTCATGCAGAGAGTAGGAAATATGGGTATCCGGATTAAAAGGGTTCGGATGGTTTGTCACGCCATCCAGCAGCTGATAATTCGTCAACTTATTTTCTTCAGGCTGTTCGGTATTCTTTGGGCCCTCCCCCCAATCTTCAGGCAGCTCGATGCCCCAATGGACCAGTAGGTCGGTAATGGCCTCATAGATTTCTTCACGGGTTGCATCATCATCTCTCATTTTTTGAATCAGTTCAATTAATTCTGTTCTTTGGGCTTCAGTCAGCTGTTCTAAAATTTCACGCGGTAACCTTTCGTTTTTTCTTTCACCCCAAGTATCCGATACATCAATGCCCCAGGATTCCAATAGTTCTTTTACAGCTGCAAAAATTTCTTCTTTGGCAGCATCATTGGCTCGCATCTCTTCAACCAGTGCTTTAATTTCTTCCTGTTGTTCATCGGTCAATTGGTCCATCAGCCGATGGTGAAGGATCCTGCGCCAGTAATTTTGACGAAATTCGGAAAGATCAATCCCCCATTCGTCCAGCAGCCCATTCACAACTTCTCTGATTTCTTCTTCAGTTGCGCCATTTTCCTGCATAGATTTCATTGTATTTTTTAAGGTTTCTTTCTGTTCGTCTGTCAACTGTTTCCAAATAGTGCGTGGCAGGTGGTTCTCATTGACATCGGAATAGTCAATTCCCCAGAATTCCAGTAAGTCCATCACAGCTGTATGGATTTCCAGCCTGGAAGCACCGCTCTGATGCATTTCCCTGATCATATCTTTGACCTCCTGCATTTGTTCTTCTGTCAGTAAGTTTTTTAATCTCATGAACAGGTGGTCATGCTGTCGTCCGCCGCCAAATCTGCCATCGCTTTCAGGCATCTGGGCATAGGATACATGGCTGATAATCATAATCAAAGCCAACATCAAAAATTGTATGAATCTTCTTTTCATGGTTTGTTTCTCCTATTTTTTTAATCAGTTAAAATTTTTGCATTTTCGTGAATTCACTGAAAAAAATCATAACTGAGACGCTAAAAAGAATTAAAAGTTAAATATTATTCTTTGATAAAAATAATTAGGAAAGTTAACTAACAAAAAGGTGTAACTTATTTATTTTTAAAATCTTGCCAAAAATTAAATAATTGATTATTTTCGAACCTTACAATAGGTTTTAACAAATTTGAAATGAAAGGAGAAATCATGTTTCAAGGAATTGGAACAGCGATAATGACCCCATTTACAGAAGAAATGGAAGTCAATTATCAGGACTTACGAAATATTGCGCGCATGCAAGTGGAAGCCGGAACAGACAGCATTGTTGTACTGGGGACAACCGGAGAAACACCAACTATAACACTTGATGAACGAAAGCAAATTGTTAAGACCATTGTAGAAGAAATTAAGGGAAAAATCCCCGTAATTGTCGGCACCGGTACAAACTCAGCTGTCGATGTATTAAAATCTAATAAAATGGCGGAAGAAGCCGCCGCAGACGGACTTTTAATTGTAACACCTTATTATAACAAAAGCAGCCAGGAAGGACTTTATCAATCCTTTAAACTCTACGCCAATCAGACGAAATTACCGATTATTTTATACAATGTTCCGTCTCGCACCGGGGTCAACCTTGAAATTGATACAATCCTTCGTTTGCACGATGAATGTGAAAATATTATCGGTGTCAAGGAAGCCGGCGGTAATATTTCTTTTGCAGCAGAATTGATTGCAAGAAGACCTGGTACTTTAAAAGTATATTCCGGAAACGATGATCAGACTATTCCGATGATGGCACTGGGCGCAGAAGGTCTCATTTCCGTGGCAGGCAATATCATTCCGGAAGATATGGTCAATTTAACTCACCTGATGCTTCAGGGAAACATCAGAGAAGCCCAAAAATTTAACAACCGACTCAATAAATTATTCAATGACCTTTTTATCGAAGTCAATCCCATCCCTGTAAAATTTGCTGCTTCTCTCATGGGAATTTGTGACAATAGTGTCCGCTTGCCTTTGATCCCATTATCCGAAAAAAATGAAAAAATCCTTGAACAAACTATGCAGGACCTGGAATTAATATGAAATTCGGGATCATTGGTTTAAATGGCAGAATGGGACAGGAAATTCGTACCCTTTTTGAAGAGGATAGACATCAACTGGTGTTCTCCTATGACAAAGACGGTGTCATTCAATCAGACATTCCGGATGTACTGATCGATTTTTCATTGCCGGAAGTATTTCAGAAAACAGCTGAATTTGTCAAAAAATTTCAATGTCCGTTGGTCATTGGAACAACAGGCCTGAATGAAGAACAATTTGCAATGATCAAGGCACTGTCTGAAAAAGTTGCAATCGTCCAGTCCTATAATTTTTCAATTGGCATACAAATACTGCTTAAAGCAACAGAATTGCTCAAAGAACACATCGGTGATTGGGACATAGAAATCATGGAAATCCATCACAGGTTCAAACAGGACAAATCCTCCGGTACGGCAAAAATGCTGGGGAAAGTTTTTGATCGTGACATTCCCATCTCCTCCCTCCGCCTGGGCAATATTCCCGGCGACCATTCAGTTTATTTCGGATCAATGGGCGAAACAATCACCCTATCCCACAGAGCAACCTCCAGGCGCACTTTTGCCGAAGGTGCACTCAAATCAGCAAAATTCCTCAGGAAGCGAAAGCACGGCTTATTTTCTTTTAAGCAGGTGCTCTTTTCCAAGTAAATCATAAACAATACCCAAAGTTGCAGATTATCCCGATGACACAGCGTTACAGCGATTGATTATCAATCTGTTAAGACCTTTGTAAAATAAACTCTGTAAATCTGTAAAAAACCTGCAGCCAATGAAATTAAAAAGGAGAAATAAACATGGATTCCTACGAAATTATAAAATATATCGCAGACGCAAAGAAAACCACTCCGGTTAAGGTTTATTTAAAAGGTGATTTGACCCAGGTTGATTTTAAAAATCTGGATTACTACGGTAATGAAACCGCCGGTGTGCTTTTCTGTGAATACGCCGAATTTCTGCCCTTGCTGGCCAATAACCAAACGTACATTTCAAAATATCGATTAGAACAGGACCGTAGAAATTCAGCAATCCCCTTGGTGGACCAGACCCGCTTCAACTGTCGTATTGAACCTGGCGCCTTGATTCGGGACATGGTGGAAATTGGCGACAACTGCGTGATTATGATGGGGGCTGTAATCAATATCGGTGCTGTCATTGGTAAAAACACCATGATCGATATGAATGTTGTCCTCGGTGGCCGTGCTCTCATCGGTGAAAATTGCCATATCGGCGCCGGAGCAGTCATTGCCGGTGTTATAGAGCCGCCAAGTGCCGACCCGGTGGTCATCGAAGACAATGTACTAATTGGAGCCAATGCTGTGGTGCTTGAAGGAGTCAGAATCGGAGCCGGTTCCGTTGTAGCCGCTGGTTCCGTTGTCACCAAAAATGTGGAGCCAAATTCTGTTGTCGTCGGTTCACCGGCAAAAGTAATCAAAAAGGTAGATAACCGTACCAAAGCAAAAACACAATTAATGGAAGAATTGAGGAAATTGTAACCATGAACCTAATCGTCCAAAAATATGGTGGTTCCTCTGTTGCTGATACCACCAAAATCAAAAAAGTAGCTGAAAAAATAAAACGCAGAGTAAACGATGATACAAAACTGGTTGTGGTCGTCTCTGCCATGGGTAAGACGACTGATCAGCTGCTGGCCCTGGCCAAAGAAATTTCCGCCATACCCAATCCACGGGAACTGGACATGCTGGTTACGACCGGTGAACAGGTATCCGTATCACTCCTTTCCATGGCTTTACAGGAGACTGGCCTGAGAGCCAAATCTCTCAACAGTTTTCAGGCCGGAATCACAGCCACCTCAAATTTTACCGATGCTAATATCAAAAATATTCATTCACAAAAACTCAGGAATTTTCTAAACGATCAGGATGTTTTGATTATCACCGGATTTCAGGGAATTACAGAAAATAATGATATTACAACCCTCGGACGCGGTGGTTCTGATACTTCTGCCGTCGCTATTGCAGCTGCTTTAAATGCGCAATGTGAAATTTACAGCGATTTTCCCGGAATCTTCACCACTGATCCGCGCATTTTTCCAGCAGCCAAAAAGCTGAAACACATCAATTATGATGAGATTATGGAAATGTCTCGCCTGGGCGCCAATGTCCTTCATACCCGAGCGGTGGAAATTGCTAAAAAATTTAATGTCCCGCTCTATTGTGGGGCGACTTTTTCGGAAGAAGAAGGTACCATTATTGACGCCAAAGAAATCGAAACTTCAGTTGTCACCGGTATGTCCATTATGGAAAAACAGACCCGTGTCACCATTGGCAATCTGCCCATGGACCACAAAACCGTCAACCAGGTCTTCGCCTTTCTGGGTGATAAAAAAATCAATATTGATATGATCTCAATCATTGAACTGAAAAATACCCTGAACCTTTCATTTACCTATATCGAAGAAGAGGCGGACAAATTTGAAACAGCCATAGTCCAACTACAGGAAAAATTTATCGAATGTGACATCCTATACCGTCATGGCGATTGTAAAATTTCAGTGGTTGGCCTTGGCATGCGCTCTGAAAAAGGGGTTGCGTCACGATTTTTCAGGACCCTGGAAAACATACCGATTGAACTGGTAACCACATCAGAAATTAAAATTTCAGCCCTTATTCGTAAAGAATATAAAAACCAAGCGGTACAGGCACTGGCAAAGGAATTCAACCTATGAGTTTACTGAAACTATATCAGAATTTTGATCTGGAGATCGACCGGGCAAAGGGTATAAAAATTTTTGCGAAAAACGGTAAGGAATATCTTGATACTTTTACCGGAATCGGGGTTTTATCCTTTGGCCATTCCCATCCAGACCTTATCAAAGTTTTTACGGAAAAATTGGAGAGGTACTCCCACCTTTCCAATTTTTTCATTGACGAAGATGCTGAATATGTAGCCGAAAAGTTAATCGAATTTACAGGAACGACAGGCAAAGTATTTTACACAAATTCCGGTACTGAGGCCAGTGAAGGAGTACTTAAAACCATACGAAAAATTTCCACACCAAAACGCAACCAGATTATCTTTTTTGATAAAGGTTTTCACGGACGGACTACCGGTTCGTTGTCGGTGACAGGGTTCCCGAAAATCAAAAATTGCTTTGAACCGCTTCTTCAGCACACCTGCCAACTACCTTTTAACGATTCAGAAAATTTGGAAAAACATCTGAATAAGTACCATGATCAGGTAATTGCTGTGTTTGTAGAAGCTATTCAGGGTTCCGGCGGTATTGTACCGCTGGATAAGGGATTTGCAAAAAAACTGGAAGAGCTGCACCAAAAATATAAATTTGTCCTGATCTGTGATGAAATCCAGGCGGGTCTCGGACGGACGGGAAAACTTTTTGCCTACCAGCATTTTGGACTGAAACCCAATCTGGTGACAGTGGCCAAATCCCTTGGAGGCGGTTTGCCCCTGGGAGCGATTTTGTTTCTGGAAAATTATGCTGATGTGCTTCAACAGGGTGAACACGGTTCCACCTTTGCTCCCAATCCAGTGGCACTTGCCGGCGCCAAGTATGATATTAATCATATTCCAAAAATGCTCCCGGATATTACTCAAAAGGGGGAATATTTTCTCCATAAAATCAAAAGACTGAATTCTGATAGAATTCAAGAGGCTCGTGGCTACGGATTGATGCTGGCCATCGAATTGATAGAAGCCGATGAAACCCTTCGAGATCGTGCTTTTGATAATCAATTATTACTAAATGTTATCAACAACAAAATAATCCGGTTACTGCCTGCCCTGAATATCACACAGGCAGAAATGGATCTGATTGTACAAAAAATTGGAGAAATTCTATGATTTTGCCGGTAGAACTGCGGCACAAAATCCATCAAAATCCAGAACTGGCACTGCAGGAATTCAAAACCACTCAATTGCTGAAGGATAGCATTACATCGGCTATGGCCAATTTCCATTACAAAATTAAAATCCATCGTCCTTTGGAAACCGGATTGCTGGTGGAATATAAACCGACAGACGGAGTTTTTACACTGCTTCGGGCTGATATTGATGCATTGCCCACTATCGAACAAACAGGGTGTGATTTCTCATCTCTCAATGAAAATATGCATGCCTGCGGTCATGATGTCCACACAGCGATTTTGTATGGATTCCTGCTTCATGTACTGAAAAATAAACCCCAACAAAATATGTTATTTCTATTTCAACCTGCCGAAGAAGCGGTTGGTGGTGCACAAAAAATCTTAGAGACTGGAATTCTGGATCTTTTCAATATTGAAAAATCCTTTGCCTTGCACGTCAATGATGAATACGAAAAGAGAACAATCGCCACAAACGGTTCAACCTTATTTGCCTCCTCTTATGAACTAAATGTGGAATTTTTCGGCAATTCCGCCCATGTCGCTTTTCCGCAAAACGGCAAAAATGCACTGAGTGCTTTGAGAATGTTCATGGATAATGTGGACAAACTGCCTCAAAATTACCTCTCTCCGATCTTATTCGGTGTCGGCAAAGTAGAATCCGGAAAAGTCCGCAACATCGTCCCGGATTTTGCAAAACTGGAAGGGACCATTCGTTCCTTTGAATTAACCAAAACACAAGACTATATCAAAAAATTGGAAACCATTCTGGAGGCCATCAAAATATCGACCGGAGTGGCTTTCAAAATTACACATGGAATCAATCATAAAGAAGTCATTAATTCACCTAAATTATTTGAACTGGCAAAAACCCGCTTGGCTGAAAAATTTGCTTTTCGTACAATCGAAATTAAGATGACCGGTGAGGATTATGGTTTTATAGCAGAACGTTTTCCATCATTGATGATGTGGCTGGGAAGTCGTACTGGTGAGTTTCATGGATTGCATCATCCGAAGTTTTTGCCTGATGATTCGATTATAGAGGATGGGATTGAGGTTTTTAATTTATTGGTCAGGGAATAACGTAAATTTATAATTTTGATTGATCTGTTTAAATTCTTTTTAGCTCAAGAAAATCAATTTTAGGGTTAATAGCTCTTTTTAGCTGTTATTTAAACAAAATTTCATCAATAATTTTACACTTTAACTGAGATTTAAAACCACTATG
>JAFGTP010000022.1 GCA_016934035.1 Fidelibacterota bacterium | reverse complement strand
TATATTACCTAAATTAAATTTCCAAGTAATCTATTGAATACCAATGTATAATATCAATTTTACCAGCTATTTTTAGCTATTAGCCCCAATTTTATCTTTAGCACAAGGTGAAGCTTTTTATTTTATTAGCATATCATCAACGCCAATAAAAGGTAATTCCAATTTCCAATACAATTTCTTCCTAACGAATATCTCTAGAATTTAATCCAAAATCAGAAAATCCTAATTCCTTCAATACATCCATGATTTTTTCTTAATTCTCCTTGCCAATTGCAATAATTACATCCAAATCTCCGGCATATCTCGGAAAACCGCTGTATCCAACAGCATAACCACCAGAAACCAGATACTTAATTTCTTGTTTTTCGAGTAACCTTAATATTTCTTTCAATTTCCAATTATCAAAATTATATTCCACAAAACAAAGAGGAAATTATGACACAAAAAACCCGTGAAGATGCCTGGAAATTACTTAATGAATTCACCAAAGATCCAAGTCTGATCAAACACGCATTGGCTGTTGAGGCAGCGATGCGGGCCTATGCAAAATTTTACAATGAAAATGAAGAACTCTGGGCCACAACCGGATTGATCCATGATTTTGATTATGAGAGATTTCCCAGTATGGAAGAACATCCCTACAAAGGCAATGAAATCCTTAAAGAACAAGGCTGGCCGGAAGAGATCACCACTGCAGTCATGGGACATGCGGACTACACCAATATCCCCCGCGAATCCCTGTTGTCAAAGGTGCTTTTTGCTGTCGATGAACTGGCTGGGTTTGTCATGGCTGTTGCCCTGGTTCGGCCCTCCAAAAGTATACATGAGGTTGCACCAAAATCCGTTAAGAAAAAATTAAAAACGCCAGCCTTCTCCAGGGCTGTAAGCCGCGAAGATATTTCCAAAGGCATTGAAGAACTAGGTGTCGATGAAACAGAACACATTCAGCGTGTAATTGACGGGCTGAAAACAGTGGCAAAAGAACTGGACCTGGAAGGTAATCCGGATTAGAAGAGTCAAACCAGGACCCAAAGCATGAAGTGGTTACCATCCTTCCTGGCTTGATTATATTTTTTTGTGAATTCCAAAGAAGTTTAATTCCAGAAATACCAATCAATTCCCAACACTGAAATTCGGTACTGCAATGGCATACTTTGCATGACTGCATACTGTCTGTTTTCAATATTATTAAACTGATAAAACATATGCAAAGAACCGACGTGAAAGCCAATTTTGGCTGAAAAGCAAAGCGGTACATTAGTATAATAATTTTCATCCGTCATTCCGGCTGTCTGAAATTCCTGAAACCAATTCAAGTTATCACCTCCTGAATAATAGGCAATTGATCCCTGGGCATAAAGATGCAAATTACCTTTGAAAAGAACGGTTTTCTGTTCAATTGATCCATAAACAAACAAATCGTTAAATTCTTTCACATTTACGGTCGGAGAATATTGCAACTTTCCGGATATGAGCATCTTCCAGGGAAAAGTCATTGTGAGCCTGGAATTTATATAAAAATCCCTGAGTTTTATATTATGCAAAATAAAGTGAGTATCCTCGTTGCTGCTTTTATAAGGTCTGTAAAAATTGCCAGAAACATGGTCCAGGGAATTCTGAAAGTTCAGAAATCTGTTTTTCATCGATAAAAAAAAAGATTGCGTACGGGACCTGAAAAAATCCTCTGTCTGAAAAGGAGTCTTTTCAACGCCGGGATACAGAGTGTAAACAATGGGATATCGATGAACTTTTAATCCTGAAAAAATTCCAATCTGAATGGTTTTCGAAAAGGCCCGTTCGGCCTTCAAAGAATAGATAAAATTTTGATTGACAAAACCGGCAGACAAGCAATAATCAAACCCTGCTCTTCTCCCCTCATCCAAAATTGAAATCGCAAGAAGTGGGTTTTCCGAATCCTGTTTTTTCTTTAGATATATCCCATAAAAATCAAAATTTATTTTCAGAAACAAAGAATCCCTGCTAAAATTTCTGGATTTTGTCAGTTGGGCGCTGAAGATATCACCCTGTCCCGAATAGCGAAACATAGTATCTTCAGGAAAATAGCCATAATCAAACTGAAGAACCTGCCCTCCGATGGTAAAATTACCCAGGCTGTCATTGTTGGAATATTTTAGATATAATTGTTTTTTAAATTTTTTAAGATAACCGTCATAAACAGGAGTTTGCAGTATTTCATTGCCATTTGAAGTTGTTTGAAAATCATTGATGCCCGGAAATATTTTCTTATAATTGAAGCCGGACTCAACGACACCGCTATCCCAATCTTTTTTAATGTTGACCCCAATTTCCTGTGACAGATTATGCTCCACTGAAGTGCTTCTGTTTTTATCATTGATGCCCCAGGGACCGGGATAAGAAAAATTTTCTCCATGCACAGTAATACTGTAATTATTATTGATTTTTCCGGAAATAATAGCGCCGAAAGAACCTAAACTATAACTGCCGCGATAAAGCCAATCAAACCTGGAATAGAGATTTTTATTAGAATTGTATACCGGCTCCTGGTTGATTTCTCTTTCATTTTCATCAATTTCTATCCGGGAATATTTAGGATTGAGCCATGAAAAAGGAACATTTCCGTAAAGCGGGTCTTTTACCGAAAATCCGTTATATTGATAATCATTGGCAAAAGCCGGTAAGCCGTTAACAGACAAAAATCCCTGAGTTCCCCATTCATCACTGGGATACAAAAGATAGGATGAAGCAGTTATGGCTTCTGAAAAATTAAATTCTTCATAATCCATGAGCATCAATGAGTCAGTATCAGCTATCATGCAGGACAGGTAAAAGCCGAAAAAGAAAATAAATTTTTTAACCATAAAATAACCTGCTTCGGTTGAGTCGGATGACAATAATCGGCAGCAATAAGGAAAAAACAAGGGTATTCATTGTAATGTGGAGCGCAGAAAATATAATCCCGGATAAAATTATTCCAATAGTCTGAGTCAGCCCAAAACCGGCAGAAACCGGATAAGCGGCAGAAACAAAGATATCATATATCAATGTCAAAGAAAAACCGGCGATTGTAAAAACAAAAATATACTTAACAGTAAATCCTTCTGACGGCAGGTATTTTCCAATCAAACCACCTGTGAATCCGACAAAAGTCATTGCGATCACCTGCGCCATGAGCATCGGAGGAAATAACAGCCCCGATCCAAAGGGGTTTAAGGTTGAAAATAAAAATTCACCAATCATACCAACCATAGATCCAATTCTGATTCCCATAAAATAACCGGATAAAAAAATGATTAATGTTACCAGTTCAATATTTGGAATGTATAACAGTGAGTATCCTAATGCCATTACAAGAGCGACAAAAATTCCAGTATAAGCAATTTTTTTTGTTTTATTCAAAAATCAAACATCCCCTTTATAGAGAATTCGTGAAAAATAGTTCCGCTTGTCCGTCCAGTTACCTTCGGATTCATCGTCTTCAATTGCTTTTTTATATTGAGCAACTCGTGTATCGATTTCATCTATATGATAAACCAGCATGGCCTCAAGAAATTTAGGTTCACGGGGGGAAGCCCATTCCAACTTTCCCTGATGGGATAAAATGATATGTTCCATTTTAATCCGCAGGTCCTCGGGAAAATCAGGAATTTCCCGAACTTCCTCCAGAAAAATATCCCGGCCAATGACCAAATGACCGATAAAATTTCCTTCATCGGTATAGGATATATTGATCCCCGGGTCCAGTTCCCGCAATTTGCCAATATCATGAAGGATGACACCGGCAACAACCAAGTCTCTGCGGACCTCCGGATAAACCCTGCATACATAATCAGCCAATTGAATCATGTTATGGGTGTGTTCCAGCAATCCTCCTTTGAAAGCATGATGAAGTCGCATCGCAGCCGGATAGGTTTTCAATTCATCCTCATATTTGGTCATGATATTAAGGAGTACTTTTTTCAGATATCCGTTTTCCAATGAAAGGATCATCTGATTGAGCTTGTCCCACATTTCATCCACATTATTCCCGGTGGTAGGGATGATATCTGTGAGTTTGAAACCAAACTTTTCATCTTCTTCACTCACTCGGCGAATTTTAAAAATTTTCACCTGCAACTTGTTGGAAAAAAGAATAACTGCCCCTTCCAAAGCAACATGGTCTCCTTCTTCAAAATTATCTTTATATTGATCAGCATTGTCCCACATTTTCGCATTTATCCGCCCGGTTTTGTCGATCAAATCAACATCAATATAAGTTTTGTCATCTTTGGTTTTACGGACAGATTTTGTAGCCACACCAAAATAGGATTTAATCCTCGTTTCAGCCTTCAGGTCTTTGATATAAATCTTACTCATAACGCTCCCCCAAAAAAAAATTTCGCAAATTTAGCCACTATGCAGGAAAATACAAAAACTATTGGATTTTCCACAGAAGAAAATTGAACCCTAAAAATGGAGTAAAAATCCACAACTTTTCAAAAAAACTGTGGTTTTTTTCTACATGAAAGAAATCTACAATGAACAAAAAAAATTATAAAAAAAATATTAAAATTTCATAAAAATCAGATACTTAAAATTAAATTTATAATTATTCTGAATAAAACAAAACAATACTGGCAAGATATTTGAAATACATTTTTAACATTGAATTTTTGATATATTTTGATAAGGAAAATAAATAATGAGAAGTAACAAAATAAATACAGCAACAAATAATAATGATTCGCTTTATTTAGATCATCTTGAACTGATACGCCAGTTTGCAGCCACCGTCAATCATGAAATCAACAATCCCCTGACATCTATTATCGGGCAGGCTGAAATTTCAGAAATCGCCTATGAAAATGGAATGGAAACGACCCTGCGCCAATCCCTGCAAAACATTATCAAAGAAGCCGAAAAAATCAGATATATAACACAAAAACTGGAAAACCTGGAAACCCTTGAGACGGTTGATTATGCAGGCTACACCAAAATTTTAAATTTAACATAAAAGAAGTCCCAAATTCTTTTTTACTCCAAACCTGCATTTTTAATGCAGGTTTTTTTATATTTACCATTAATGATAAAAATGAGGTCGCTATGTCTGTTTTAATAACGGTTTTATTCTGGTTTTTACTTATTCTGGCTGTCATAACCATCCCTTTTAATCTTCCCGGCAATGTCATCATTCTCGTTTTAAAATTCCTGCATTCCTGGCTGATTGCGGACCACATCAACTGGAAGGTTATTGGCATTTTGGCAGGTATTGCAGCTGTTTCCGAATTGCTGGAGTTCTTCGTCACTGTGAAAAGCACAAAATACTTTGGTGGCTCAAAAAACTCAATGATTGCGTCAATTATCGGATCAATTATCGGCGCTTTTGTTGGCAGTTCATTTTTGTTATTAATCGGTACTTTACTGGGTGCAATGGTTGGAGCATTTGTGGGCAGTTTTATGATTGATTATTATGAAAACAAGGATTATAATCGAGCAATGAAAACCGGCATGGGGGCCTTTACCGGAGTCGCCGGCGGAAAACTTTCCAAAATCCTTTTGGCCGTCATCATGTTGATCATAATAGCCCTTTATTGATGCTAAGCTTCTGCTTTTCCTGAGTTTGAAATATATTCTCTGTCCACCATCAGTTCAAATTCTGCAAAGATGGGTTTATGATCAGAAGATTTACATTCTCTGATAACCCGTTCGCTGTTTTTCACCAGTTTTAATTTATCCGGTGTGTAAAAAATATGGTCCAGAGGCGGTGACAGAATGAATTTTTTTATGTGTTTTTTGTTGGATTTATCAAAATCTACGGGAACGAGATTTAATTTTCTTTTCAGTATTTTTACTAAAAATATAATTCTGTTTTTATTCCAGGTATTAAAATCGCCAGAAAAAATAATCGGGCCCACATGATTATGGCCATATTCGATAACCTCATGAATCTGGGCCCGGAATTTCTTGAGAGAGACAAAATTTATCCCATGAATATTTACCACCAGCAGTCTTTCGTTACTATAGGCAATTTTGTAGGTTGTGAAAATGGTTGCTTTTGGTGTTGCAAAAATTGGTTCTTTACTGGTGGATTTGGAAAAAGTTTCAGTAGCAGGCTGTACGGAAGAAGCAGTCAACACTCCGGAATATAATTGCCGTTTCAGATTGATAATATTGGGTGAAAAACGCCAGACTAACAGCTTGTCCAGAAGTACGTTTTTGAGTTTTTTTTCCAGTTTGACTTCCTGTAAAATAAAAATATCCGGTTCATAGTTATGAAATATTTTGGTGAATTCAGTCATCCAAGATAGGTTTTTATTTTTTGCAACGTTCCAACTCAATATTTTCAGCCTATTGCTTTCAATTTCATCATGAAACTGCAAAAAACATTTCATCATCATATCTTTAGCAGGCTGAATTCCAATAACATAGGATAAACCAAAAAGGAATAAAAGTGATAAAAATTCAATATTTAAATAAATAGACAACATTACTCCCATAAAATTCACTGAATATATCAATTTTTTTCCAGCCCAGAAATACTATTTTTTACTTTTTCAATAAAAATGGTCCCTGTTAAGAGAACGATGAATTCAGAGATTTGGTTAAAAAAATCGCTGGCAACTAATCTATTTTTAGGTTAAGTTTTAATTCATTCTAGGAAGAGGGACAGAGAAAATTTCAAAAACAACTAAATGATGGATATCCATCAGGCTCTTTTCTATTATGAATAAATGTTTAGAAATTAAAAAATTATACAATGGACCAGACCGCCATTATATCTGTGACCTGCTACACCTGGAAAATCAATTTGGCATCCTCAAATTTGTCCTGGATAAAGAATATCAGGTAGACAAGTTAATTTTACCCAAGGGCTCAGTATCACTAGGATTTTTCTGGGAAAACCGGCCATATAATATTTATCAATGGTACATCGGGGATCATCCGGTTGCATCTTATTTTAACATATCAGATTCAACTACATTAACCAGAGAACAATTTATCTGGCGGGACCTATTCCTGGATATTCTTGTTCATTCTGATAATCATTTAAAAATTTTAGATGAAAAAGAATTAACTGTTATTAAAAATCCAGATGTCAGAAAATATATTGAAAAGGCCAGAGAATTGATTATGGCAAAGAGGCACGAAATTCTAAATGAAATAAACAGCATTGCGCATTCGATGTTAAACAGTCAAAATAAGGATTCTTAAAAATGACACCTTTTGAAAAAATGTTTCCAAATGGAAAAGTCATCATTCCTGACGAAAAGTACAGATCGGATTTTACCGTAAGAGAAACCGAAAGTGCGATCAAATATATCAAAGATACTTTTCAAAATAATTTTGCCCTTGAAATGAACCTGAAAAGAGTATCAGCTCCGATTGCTGTGCTTCAAAATACAGGCATGAACGACTATCTATCCGGATGGGAAAAACCCGTTTCTTTCAACATTGCCTCCATCAATGAAAATAATCATGCAGAAATCGTCCATTCACTGGCTAAATGGAAAAGAAATGCCCTCAAAGAGTATGGATTTATTTCAGGTGAAGGCCTATATACCGATATGAATGCCCTTCGTCCTGATGAACCTTTTTTAGATAATTTACATTCGGTCTACGTCGACCAGTGGGATTGGGAACGTATCATCGCCGAAAATGAAAGAACCCTGGATGTATTGATATATATTGTAAAAAAAATCTATACAGTCATCATGAAAATAGAACAAGAGGTTTGTAATAAGTATGCGAAACTGGCCGCCCCTTTTCTGCCGCATGATATCTTTTTTATACACAGTGAAGAACTCGAAGAAATGTATCCCCAGTTTTCACCGCGAGAAAGAGAAAACAAAATTTGTCAGGAAAAAGGTGCTGTTTTTATCATCGGTATCGGCGCAAACCTGGAAAACGGTCAACCTCATGATGCCAGAGCCACTGATTACGATGACTGGATAACAGAAACAGGTAGGGGTAAAAGAGGACTGAATGGCGATATTCTGGTCTGGAACCCGGTACTGGGTCAGGCCTTTGAACTATCATCGATGGGAATCCGGGTCAATAAAGAATCTCTGTTGAGACAGTTGGAACTGAAAAATGAAATGCACAAAACTAAACAATATTTTCACCAACGCCTGATTCAGGGAGAACTGCCCCAGTCTATCGGGGGTGGGATCGGCCAATCAAGACTTTGTATGTTCTACCTCAGAAAAGCACATATTGGTGAGGTCCAGGCCAGTATCTGGCCAAAAGAAATGCTTGAAATTTGTCAAGAACACCATATAAAAATACTATAAATCCAATTTGCAGAGGAATTCAATGAAGATATTATTACTGGAAAATATTCACCCTGTCGCTGAAGAGTATTTCAAAAAGAAAAACTATGAATTGGAAACAGTTAATGACAGCCTTGACGAAAATGAACTGATTGAAAAACTTCAGGATGTTCATATTTTGGGAATACGTTCAAAAACCCAGATAACTGCCGAAGTCATCAAAAATAATCCCAGCCTTGAAGCCATCGGCGCATTTTGCATCGGCACCAACCAGATTGATATGGAAGCCTGCAACAAATATGGCGTTGCGGTTTTTAACGCGCCCTTCAGCAACACCCGTTCTGTTGTTGAACTGGCGATTGGAAACATGATTGCTTTGATGCGACAAATTTTTGACAAAAGCCGTATGCTTCATGAAGGCCAATGGTACAAAACTGCCACCAACAGTTTTGAAGTACGCGGAAAAAGCCTGGGCATCATTGGCTATGGCAATATCGGCTCCCAACTCTCCGTTTTGGCGGAAGCCCTGGGTATGAAGGTCTATTTCTATGATATTGAAGATAAACTGCCCCTTGGAAATGCAGAAGTCTGCGAATCAATGGAAGAACTGTTGCAATTGGCTGATGTAATCACGGTCCATGTCGATGGCAGGCCCTCCAATAAAAACCTGATTGACTCCGAACAGTTTCAACTCATGAAAGACGGAGCCATTTTTATTAATCTGGCTCGCGGATTTATTGTCAACATTGAGGCCCTGGCGGAAAACCTGCGTTCCGGAAAGATCGGTGGTGCTGCTGTTGATGTCTATCCAACAGAACCCAAATTGAAAAAAACCGAATATCATACTGTCCTGCAAAATCTGCCCAATACCATTCTCACTCCTCATATAGGCGGCAGTACAGAAGAAGCCCAGAAAAAAATTGCTGAATTTGTACCAACAAAATTACATGAATTCATCAGGACCGGAAGTACAATGTCTAGCGTCAATTTTCCGAACCTTCAGCTGCAGGGTATTCGAGATGGTCACAGAATTATCCATGTTCATGAAAATGTACCCGGCATTATGGCCCAAATCAACAATATTTTCGCAGAAAAAGGCATCAATATCGATAGCCAACTACTAAAAACCAATGAGAAATTAGGATATGTTATTACCGATGTAACCCAAAATTATAATGGTGATGTACTGGATCGATTGAAAAATATTGAAAATACGATCATGGTCAGGGTCTTGTATTAAAATCAGGATTCGGGCATCGCTGCGGTATAGGCGATTATTTTCAGATTTCCCTTTTTGTTTTTCATTGCTTCGGCCACACTGTTGATGGTGGTGCCTGTTGTGTAAACATCATCGACAATGATTACAGTCTTTGCAACAATTTCTGATTGTGCCACAAAAGCCCTGTGCATATTTTCAATCCGTTCTTTTTTATTCATTTTTGTCTGGGTAGCCGTGTTTTTTATGCGTTTGACCAGGTTTGTGACTACCGGAATTTTAGTGATTTCTGATATTCCTTTGGCAATAAGTTCCGATTGATTATAGCCTCTCTCTCTTTTTTTTATTGCATGAAGAGGAACCGGAACAAGGATACACTCATCCAGAGGGATTTTTATATTTTTCAAATGATCTCCCATCCTCTGGCCCATTTTTAGACCCAGAGAACGACAATTATTATATTTGAGCTCATGAACAATATTTTGAAAATTTTCGTCAAATAACCAAAGGCTGTATAGATTATCAACAAATTTTCCCTTATCTTTTTTGCTTAGAATTGAATCGGTCATTTGGGGAATAGCCTGCCAGCACTGGTTACAAATGACCTGCTCATCATCAGCTAATTTTGCATTGCAATTCAAACATAAAGGGGGAAAGAACAGGTCTATTCCCCCTTTAAAAATATTTTTTATAAAATGGCGAAGCCTGGTAAGCATTCTATAACTGTTCCAGCATGTTCTGCCAATCAGGATTTTGCAATTCATACCTTGCGGTTGAATGGACCAGTTCCATGTCTCCAAATCCGGTTTTGTCGATAAAAACAAAGCTGACACCACCTTCAAAATCATTGTAATACCAAACTTCATATGGTTTTGAGTCGATGGCGCTGGGAAAGCGTTCAATTTCATCTGGCTCGCCATATTTTATCAGAATACGCCCCCGATCGCTTCGCCAGCCTTTACGAAAGCCTCCCTGATAAACCTGTTCGGCAGTTTGAACACGGCGATGAAAATTGACTTCAGCTTCATTGACTTCAGTGGCTGGATCAGGATCCCGGGCTTTCCAGAAATTTGCAATGAGTGTTCTTTTTCCAATAACATCGGACTTTTTATACTGGTTTTTTTCAAGATTTGAAGCCAGATAGACCATCGGCCCCCACATTTCATCCAGTTCCGCTTCGGTTAAATTGTCAACCGCCACATCGCCGCCATCGGGAGAAGCTGTAATAAATTCCCCCACAGAATTTCTGATGATGTAAAATTTCTTTTGTTTAACTACAGATTTTTTGGCCTGAATGTCCGAAACTTCCACCACAAAAAAATAGGTACCAGTTCCAAATTCCGAGAGATCAAGGCCTTGCTGGCAAACTTCAACCGCGGAATTTCCGGGTTTATTTTTCATGGTTTCTTTGAGTATTTTCAACAATTTGCCATTGGCTCCATAGATCGAATATCGGATTTCATAGGTATTTTGATCGTCAGGCTGATAGACCAGATTATAGACTTCACAAAAGGGGTACATTTTCATTCGGCCTTCCGTATAGACCAGACTGGCATTGGGCAAAATATCATAGCCAAAGTATTTGCTGAATTTATTTTGAGTTTCTGTTTTCCCCATTTGCAGTCCCAACTGTATATCGCTGATATTCAATTCATTTGGATTTGAATAATCGGGAATGGTGATATCAACACTGTTGGAATTTTTCTCTTTGGTATTCAGGTCAAAGGCATAGACAGCCAGCTTATAGTTTCCGGGTTTAATCTGAAGCATGGAAATTTCCGGAATTTTCTGTCCCCCCAGTTCCGCTTCTTTACTGAATTTTTTATCTTTGATAGACCATTCATCAATTGCAACAATCGAATCGTTTTCAATCAATGCGACTCTGAAAAATATATTTGATTCAAAAATCCCTTCATCATTTTCTACAAATTCAAACATTTCCCGGGGTACATTGATGTAGACTTCAAGAACAGCAATATTTTCATCTCCGCGAAAAGTGGCGTAGTCCAAATCAATCTGGGCTGCTAATAAGGGCAAAGATAACATCCATGCCAGCATTAATTTCACAATCATTTTTTTTACCATATTTCCTCCATTTAATCCAGGTTTACGGAAACAATTTGCGAAACCCCTTTCTCGCCCATTGTTACACCAAATAATGTATCAGCAACACTCATGGTGACTTTATTATGGGTCACAATAATGAACTGGGTGTTGTCTGAGAATGTTTTTAATAGTTTTGTAAAACGTTTTGTATTTGCGTCATCCAGCGGTGCATCCACTTCATCCAAAATACAAAAGGGACTTGGCTTGACCTGATAGATCCCAAAGAGTAAGGCGATAGCAGTCAGTGTTTTTTCTCCTGCCGAAAGCATGCGCAGGGATAACATTTTTTTTCCGCCGGGGCAGGCGAAAATCTCGATTCGCGAATCCAGTGGGTCTCCATCGCCAATCAGATTGATATCCGTGCTCCCACCAGGAAAGAATATCTGAAAAATATTTTTAAAATTTTCTTTTATTTTTTCATAGGTTTCCAAAAACTGTTTTCTGGCTACAATATCAATTTCCCGAATAACTTTTCTGACGGTTAGGGCAGCTTCTTCCAGGTCATTTTTTTGATCTGAGAGAAACTTCAGGCGTTCAGCTTCCTGATTATATTCATCCTTGACAGCCATGTTGATGGTTCCGATATTTCCCAACTTGCTTTTAAGTCTGTCCCGTTGCTGGACAGCAATTTCTACAACCGGTAAATCTTCAAGTCCATCCAAGTCAATTTTTTTTCCATATTTTTCAAAGAGAATTGATTCAATTTCCCGTCTCTGAGAGAGAAGGCTTGAAAGTTCCAATTCCAATTTATTAATGGTTTCTATAATTATTTCCTTCTGATGCCGAATTTTATAGATTTCTTTATGGGTTTCCTGCAATTGATCTCTCAGGCTGATATGCTGCTCACGATTTTTTTCGACCTCTTCCCGAAGAACTTTCTCTTCCCGGAAAATATTTTCAACCGTCAGTTTTTTTCTTTCGATCAAGGCTTCCATCTCACTCTTTTTGAGTTTGATAGAGGTCTTATCCTCTATTCTGGTTTTCAATCGTTTTTCCAGTGTACCCAGAGATTTTGCAAGGGCCATTTTATCGTTTCGAATATTATCAAATTTATTTCGAATTTTAATCATGTCAACCCGGAAATTCTGGACTATACCCACGTGTTCATCCAATTCAATTTTGGCCTTATCAGCTTCCGTTTTCTTCACTGTGATTTCATTTTCAAGACTTTCAAGGTTATCCAATTCTAATTTCTCTTGCCCCACCTCCTTCAGTTTGTCCAGATAGCTGTTCAGCGCGGTTTTCTCCTTGGTTTGTTTGTTTTTTAACTCATTGATACTGAGTTCCAACTGCCTTATTTCATTTTGCTGATTTTTGATTTGCGATTCCATATCCTTCAGCGTTTTATCGGCTTGCCTGATTTTCATTTCACCGGCTTTAATATCCTCTTTTAAATGCATGATTTTTAAACTGGACTGTTTGATATCATCACAGATCCCCACCTCATCCAGTCGCAATTGGTCAGCTTGTTTTTCAAAATGAAAAAGTTTTTCTTCTCGTCCGAAAACCAGGGCTTTTCCGGCTTCTATTGATTTGCTTGTGATTATATTTTTTTGATCAAACATTTTTCCTGACTTTGAGATGACAATAATAGAATCTGAAATTTTATTTTTTACAATATTGTCAAAATTTTCATCTTCACAAACATAAATATCACCAAATATCCAATTCGCTACATTTTTTATCATTTTAGGGCATGAAATCAATTTTGCTAAACTCAATAAATTATCCATGGGCATTTCCGGCTCTGAATAATCTTCATTCAATGCTTCCATGGCAAGGCATAATAACTTACCAATCTGTTTTTCCTCTACCTTGCGGGTGATGTCCAGGGCCTGTTCCAAGGTCTCAACAATCAACAGATTCGAAAGATTTTCCAGGACCGTACGGAGTGCTTCGGCATATTCCTCATCTATATTGATTAATTCAGACAAGGAGCCGATTATACCGCTATACCGGTCACGGTTTTTCAAGACATCTTGCAAGGCCGGTGAAAATCCTTCTTTGGATTCCAGCAGCCCGGCATAAAAATCAATTTTATTATTTATTCTGTCCAGTTTTGCATCAATTTCACGTTTTTGGGACAGTTGCCTGTCAAATATCTCCTGCACTTCTTCCCTATCACTTGTGTTCGATTCCTGACGATCCAGATGCTCCCTGAGTTCCTTATTTAGTAGGGCTGCGTTGTCTGACAGATTTTCGATGTTTCCGGTTAGATAGGTCAATCTTTGCTGTTTTGAATTCATTTCATCGTTGATTGAAGTCAATTGGTTTTCAAGGAACATGATGTTTTCTTTGAGTGCGTTTTCTTTAGCAAGTCTTTCAGATTGAATTTTTATCTGGTAGTATTTTTTATCCTGCAGAACCTCCAGTGATTGGGATATATCAAGGTATTTTTTTTCCAGTTGCTTCTGTTTATCATTCAGTGCAATTTGTTGTGAATGCTGGCTTTGCAGTTGTTTTACAAAGGTTATTTCTTCATGATTCAGCACCCCAATTCTTTGTTTTGTTTTCTCAATGGTGCTTTTTGTGTTGGTGATTTCCTCATTGATACGGGTAAACTCACTGAGTTTGTTTTGATATTGTTCCTTCAGGACCAATTCTTCGGTCTGGGCAAGATTACGATTCTCTTTGCATTGGTTATAGGCTTCGGTTCGGGTATTCAGTTTTATTTCAATCCTGTCGAGTTCAGCCTGCCTGGTTTCAGATATTTGTTCCAGAGAAACCAACTGTTCATTGACCTGAGCAAGTCGACTGCGCTGATCTTTTATCTTATTTTCCAGAGGGTCGGTATTTTGACGAAGTTTATAAATTCTGGACGCTGCCAATAGCATTTCAGATTGAATCAAATCTTCAGAAATTTTTTGATAGCGTTCATATTGCCTGAATTGTCGTCTCAAAGTGGTTACTTTGGCATCCACTTCGCCTATTATGTCATGGACTCTTACGAGGTCTTCTTCAGTGGCAGTTAATTTTTTCAGGGCTGCACCCCGCTGAATTCTGTATTTATTGACCCCGGCAGCCTCTTCAAACAAGGCTTTTCTTTCCTGGGGATTTTCACTCAAAATATTTTCAATCATTTTCAATTCAATGATGGAATAAGCATCAGAACCCATACCAGTATCAATGAATAAATCTCTGATATCTTTCAGACGGCAGATATTCCTGTTGAGCAGGTATTCACTGTCTCCATTGCGATAAATTCTGCGGGTAATTTCAATATCGGTGTAATCGATTGGAATTCTGCCGGAAACATTGTGAATGATCAAGGAGACTTCAGCAATATTGAGCGGTTTTCTTTTTGTGGTACCATTGAATATGACATCAGTGGTTTTATCAGCCCGCAGGGTCCTGGCTTTTTGCTCGCCAATGACCCAGCGAATAGCATCGACAATATTGGTTTTTCCACAGCCATTGGGCCCTACGATACCAGTGACGCCTCGGCCAAAATTCAGTTCTGATGTCTTCAGGAAAGATTTGAAACCATACAATGTTAGTCGCGAGATATACATAAATCAAAAAGTACCCTCGAATAATTGCCCAGTCCGGTCTCTTTTAACCCGGAGGCCAATTCATTTTTCTCCCGCCCAGTAGATGCATGTGAATATGCATAACTTCCTGCCCGGCATTTTTACCATTATTTATAACGAGCCGAAACCCGTCTTCTGCAAGGTTTTCCTTTTGGGCAATTTTTTGGGCTGCCAGCAATAATTTTCCTGCAATATTCAGGTGTTTTTCCTGCAGGTCACTGACTTTTTCAATATGTTCCCGAGGAATGATTAAAATGTGCTGCGGTGCCTGGGGATTGAGGTCACGAAATGCGACAATATCATCAGATTCATAGATGAATTTTGTGCCCAGTTCACCTGCCGCTATTTTGCAAAAAATACAACTCATGGTTTATCTCCTTGTCTGTATTCCAGCCAAAGCCGTTATCACGGCTAATTCTGTTCTTAATCTACTGTCCAGCAGGGTAACTGTTCTGAAACCATTTTTTTCCGATTGATTAATCTCTGAATCACTAAAACCCCCTTCCGGACCGATAAAGATTACAATTTCATCTATATTTTCCAAATCAATATTCTTCATTTTATTTTGAGAATGCTGACAGCAGATCAATTTAGTATTTATTTTATCAGTGGTTTTCAACCATTGATTAAAACTATGCGGTTCATGCAGGTCCGGTAGTAATAACCGGCCGGATTGCTTGATGGATTCCAGTGCTTTTTTCTGATATCGTTCCAGGTTGAAACTTTTCTGAATTGAATGGACTGTTTCTACCGGATAAAATGAAGCGATTCCAAGACTGACCGATTGTTCAACTATGAGATCAAAAGCCTTTGATTTGACCAAACCGACACCCAAATGAATTTTGAAATTATTATTTGAACTCTTTTTTATGATATTGATAATTTGACATCGAGCGTGGTTTTTTGTGATCTCATGAATCTTGGTTTTATAAAGGTTTCCGGAGCCATCAAATATTTGAACAACATCACCCACACCATAGCGCAATACCCGACAACAATGTTTAAATTCATCTTCAACAAGGTCTATAAATTCATCCTGGATATTTTTGGAAGAAGAATAAAAATGATAATCATGCATATATTAAAAAATCCGTGTAATACTAATCCTGACGATTGCGCTGCTAAAATCCTTTTGACCAAAATCGACTTCTTCAGCGAATTGTTCATTTTCCTCAAGGTTGACATCCGGGTCAAGTTTTTTTCCAAAACGCAAATAATGATAGCCGGCGAAAAAAGCCATCCCCATATCTCCAGAATAGATGAAATCTATACCCAGACCGATCGTTGCATTGGCAGAAAACGAAGTTTTTATGTTTTTAAATCTTTCTGATATTTCCGGTACATTGGGCGGGTCAAAAGCGATTACCGGACCGGCAGAGGCCAAAATAAAAGGCCGAAAATTGTTGGCAATTTTATCGACAAAGAGGACTTTTTTGTATCTCAGATCAGCATTAAAAAAACTTAATCTTCTCTTGTCTGTCCTTTCCATGTACATTCCATAATAATAATTGTACACAGGATATTCATTTTCTCCTCTTGCCAGGATAAAACTGGCATCAACACCGAGACGATGAGACTTGGCAATATATTTTTCAAAAAAGCCGCCTATACCCGCACCATTGGTGACCTGAACATAGGACAAGCCGCCAAAACTCGCTTTAACATTGTCGATGGGATTGATATTTTGGGCATTTGTTTTGTGTAAAGTGAATAGGACCAGCAATCCTAATAAAATATTCTTTTTCATGATTCATTCCTGCTTTTTGTATCCATAAAAGTTGATTTAAATATATCAGTTTGCTTGTTGATAACCAAGTGATTTAGATTAACAAAAAACGAATTGGTTAAAATTTGGATTAAATCGAAAAATAATATCTACAAAAAAAAAGGAGAATTTGAATTCTCCTTTTCTTTGGCTATTTTCTTAATCTATGTCAGGAGAGAATGTTTTCTGGGTTGAGCATTTTTTCAACAATAACATCCAACACTTCATCTGAATCATATTTTCCGTTTTGAATATTTTGCTGTATTTGTTGCAACCGTTCATTATTTCCGGTGTCGGCCAGCTTTTCCGGTGCATCAGTTGAATGGACTTCAGGAATAATGCCATCGACTATCTTATCAATCACTTCCGGTTTATTGTAATAGTTTGATTCAATTTTGGCATGGATCTCTTTCAGAGTAGACCTGTCCAGCGTCTTGATATTATCAAGTTCCTGTTTTAAGGAATCGACAGAAGTAGGATTGCTCAGAAGTTCTTTGGCAAAATCTGATATTTTAACGCTATCCTTGGAAACAATGGAAGTTTGCGCACTTTTGCTTAATTCTGATGATTTTGTATTCTTTACAGCATCACCCTTTTTTGCTTTACTGTTTTTATCAAGATCCCTGATGTTGTTTATGGATCCTGTAATTCCTTTTATTGACATGATTACTCCTGTCTGATATCTATTAGTTTCGATTTTTCAAAATCGTTAAATCTACGGTTATTACTTCTATTTTTATTATCGGTTATGTTCAGAATCTCTTTAACTTTATTTATTTTTTTCATTTGCATAAAATCCAGTAATTTTGCATCAATATCCACAAGTGTCTTGGCTATTTTAGAGATTTCCATTTGAATTTCATAGTGATCTTTTTCAGTAAAAGAAAAGCGCACTTTGTGCTGTTCTAATCTTTTAAGCAACTCTATCCATCGGGCTCTTGATTCCAGCAGTTTAGCGATTCGTTCAATCGAATAATCATTATCAAATATGTTGCCTTTTGAGTCAAAGACCTGTTTCGATTCTTTTAATATCAGGTGAAAACAATCCAATTCCTGTTCCAATACTTCCTGAACGCTGTTGATATTTTGCAAATTATTCATTTAAGCATCCTTTTCAACAAAATAGCCTTTAAGTTTTTCTTCATCTCCGGAAATCTCAACCAATTTTTCCGGAGGGATTCTTCGAATTATCTCGTTGGTATCATTATCAAGAACATAGATAACCGGGGTTTTATTTTCCTTGTCATAAGATAAGGATAATTTTGTATTGTTGATTTTTACATATTGTTTTGCTTTTCTGTAAGCATTTTCAAACCTGATATTTTCACTCAACTCAATTTCTTTGGGTTTTGGCTGATTGCTGCGCTGAGCCCCAGGGTCACTAAAATATTGACTGGTTACTGAAAGGTTGCTATTTATTTTGATCTCATTCAAAATTTACTCCTTTTTTCAGTAGATTGAGAAGGAACTCAAAAAACTCTGCTGGCTATTCAATTGGCTGATAATATTCTGCATCTGAGTAAATTCATTCCGAAGCATTTTTTCTTTTGCAGTAAGTTGATCATTTATTAAGGCAATCCTATCGTTAATACTGATTACGTTGCTATCAATATTCTTTTTACTGGAGTCAATTGTACCGCCGGTTTTGATGTAAGATTCCAGGTAATCCTGAAATTTATTGGCCAATCCATTTTCAGAATTGAATATATCAGAGATATTTTTAGGATTAGCAGCCAGAGCTTCTGAAAATTTTTCTTCATCATCAATTTTTAATTTACCATTATCATCAATTTCAATTCCGATATGGTAGAGTCTGGAATAATCAGAATTGGTAACAGAATCGACTGTTGAACCCACCATATTCCTCAAGCTGGCATAAATACCTCGATATGTCAGATCGTTGGACAATGGCCCGGATTCGTAGGTTTCAGTGTTCATCTGAGTATTATTTTTCAAAAAATCTAAGGCTTCATTGTAGGCATCGATGAAAGATTGTACTTCAGTTTTTACTGAATCTTCATCATTATTAATGGTGATGGTTTCCGGTGCATCAAAAGTGCTTTTTAAGTTAATGGTGATTCCGCCAATAGCATCGGAAACAGAATTTGAATTTCGATAAAAATCCAGTCCATCGATGGTGAATTTTGAATTCAACATGCTGTCTGTCGCAGAAGTACCCACTTCAGTAATATATCCCCCGCTGGTGCCTGTGGAGGCAACCGAATTTGTTACTTCAAGGGCAGAAAGCAGTCCGTCATTACTGTCAGTAAAATCCATACGATAATCGTATCCGGATTTTCCGCTCCTCAGAACCAGGCGTGATGAGCCTGAAGACTCGGACACTACACTGGCATGGATCATTTCTTCACTATCAATAGTCTCATCTGAGGCAGCATCATACATGGCGCTATTGATTTTATCCGCAATTTCAAGCAGTACTTCTTCATCGGTTTTTAAAAAAGTATCGGCTGAAACGGTAATGTCAAAAGAGAGCCTGTTTAATACATCATCATCATCAAGATGGCCCATTTCAAGCGTGAAAGTCTGGTCCGTAGTGAAAGAGCCGAAGGAACTGTCATCGCTGCTGTACTGTTTGGAGACCCTGGTATCGGATTTGGCCAGTCTTTCAACGGTAAGTTCATGGTTGCCCGCTGAGGCAGAGTAAGTCGATGAAACCGTAAATTTATCAGTATCACTTGATTGGGCACTTTTTGAGGAAAAATAATCCGTAATCGGGTCCGTAAAACGCTCCATAATTGAATTAATTCTGGTCAGTTTTGAATCAAGAGACGAAAGAACAGTCTTTTTGGAGGTCAGTGTATTAATCTGCGTTTGCAGTTTGTACTTTGGCTGACTGGCCTGTTCCATTGCCAGTTGTATATACTGATCAATGCTTGATGTAGTCGAACTTCCTGATAAAGCATCCAACATAGTTATATTTCCGTTAATTAAGTTTCATGGCTTCGGCCCAGGTATTTCTAATATCTCTCAACAGGGTCTGAGCTTCTTCAAATTTTTGATTATGAATAAGATTCAATATGTACTGATACATATTATAAAATGTTGTCGCCACTTTTTTTTCTTTAAAATTGAGGGAATTAACAAGTTCCTGTATCGCTTCGGCTGCTTTTCGTCGGTCTTTTCTGCCACAGGCAGAAATTGATGCATCATAAATGTAAAGTATCAACTGCTCAGGGCTTGCTGTCATTATTTTCTGGGCAAGATAAGGGTTCACTTTTTTGTTTGTTTTTTTCATCATCAAATTAATACTCATTTTTTCCTCTTCAATTTTTGACAACTTCCATGCCATATTCAGCAATGTGTAAAAACTTTAACAACTCCTTTTATTAAAATCAGGAGCAGGATATTTTATCCCGCTCCTACAATCACTTTGCCAAAAAAATAACCACCTATGCAACCAGTGACAGGACCACCTGTGGAGAAGAATTGGCCTGAGCAAAGGATGATACGGCTGTCTGCTGCATTATCTGCAGTTTCATTAATTCCATCTGTTCTTTTGCATAGTCTGCATCTTCTACTGAACTGCGGACAGCCTCAGTATTGGTCGATGCAACAGAGAGTGTTTGTTCCTTGGATGACAATCTTGCTTTGTATTCTCCAATTGCCTGAAGATTGCTGGCAAGGGTATCAATCGCAGTACTCACTGTACTGATTGCAGCACTGGCGCCGGATGCAGTTGTGAGGTTAATACTGTTAATACTCAAAGCCGCAGAATCTGAATCAGCCAAGGTTACTGACAGATTATCGTCTGCTCCTTCACCAGTCTGAAATGCACCGCTGTATGAACCATCAATCAATTTCTGATCATTAAAAGTGGTCTCAGTCTGGATCGCATCGACTTCGTTTAACAGTGCTGTTACCTGATCATTGATCGCTGTACGCTGGGAACTGGACAAAGAATAATCGGCAGCCTGGGTTGCTTTTTCTTTGATAGTCTGAAGAATATCCAATTGATTCTGATATCCTCCTTCAGCAACATTGAGAATGTTTTGCGCATTGCTCACATTCTGCAACGCAACATCAAGTCCGCGCCTCCGACTGATCAAGCCTTGTGCTAATTGATATCCAGCAGGATCTTCTTCCGTAGAATTGATTTTTTTTCCTGTGGACAAACGCATCTGGTGAACAGAAATCTTACTATTGATCCTATTCAAAGTCGTCAATGACTCTAATGCCTGAATGTTAGCGTTAATTTTTGTAACACTCATATTACCTCCATGTTTTGGTTCCAAATTGTCGGCAGGACAATTTTTCACCGTTATTAAATAAGTCTTTACTTACTATTTTGCTTTCAAAGATCCTATTTCCAATATCGGTGAGTAAAATATTAGTTTTGTTTTTTTGACCTTTTTAAAGAGTATTTTTTGGAATGAGAAAAATATTCACTAACAATCGGAAATAATGTTCATAATTTATCTTGAAACTAAAAAAAACTGTACAAAATGAATTGATTAATACAGTATAATTTTAAATCATTAAAAATAATAAAAATATCATTAGATATATTTAATTTCTATAATAAATTAAAAAATTCATCTAAATCATAAAAAGATTAATGATTAAAATGACTTGATTTTTAAAATATTGAAATGAGGATTGTGAATCCGTTTTAAAGTCAAAATTTGAAATCGGATTATTTTTCAGATATCAATGAAAAATTTCATCCAGGATTTCAGAAATTTCATTGACCATGATTGGCTTTGTCATGACAGCTGTGATGCCGGCCGTTTCCTGGTCGGCCTTAGAAATTTTATTTCCATAACCAGTCATCATTACGATTGGAATATTTTCATTGATTTCATGAATTTTTCGGGCAAAGGCCAGGCCGGTCATTTCAGGCATGGTCAAATCTGTTATAACCAAATCAATTTTATCTTGGTTTTCATGAAAAATTTTCAAAGCTTCCGGAGAATTATCAGCAAGGATTGTATTATACCCCAACATGTCTAATAACTTGCTGATTGTTTTTGAAACAGCCACTTCATCATCGACCAACAGGATATTTTCAAGATTACCCTGGATTGTCAGTAGGTTTTCAATTTCATTGTCAGCCTTTGATACCGCAATGGGCAAATAGATATAAAAAGTGGTCCCAACGCCTAATTCACTGATCACAGTGATCTCTCCGTTGTGGTCCTGAATTACGCCATGGGCAACGGATAATCCCAATCCGGTCCCTTTGCCGACCTCTTTGGTTGTAAAAAAAGGATCGAAGATTCTCTCTATGGTATATTCATCCATCCCGGTCCCGGTATCACCAATGGAAACAACAAGATAGTCACCGCTTTTTATGGTCATGAAATTTTTACTATCTTCCTGGCTGATATATTTCCGCTCTGCTTTTATTGTCAAAAGTCCGCCTTTATCTTCCATCGACTGATAGGCATTGTTGATGATATTAACAAAGACCTGATAAATGCGCGTCTCATCAGCCATGATTTGTTCTGTAAAATTCTCAATTTCCTGAACAATTTTTACTGTGCTTGGAATCATTGGACGCAACATTTTGACAGCATCCTGAAGAATTTTGTGGACATAAACCGTTTTTTGGTTTTTGTCTGAATCCCGACTAAAACTCAACATTTGAGAGACTAATTCTTTGGCATAATTTCCAGCCTGAAAAATTTCACTGATATTTTCATAGATGGGATCATCGGCAGAAAGTGTATTACGCAACATTTCAGAATAACCGATAATCGGCGTCAATAAATTATTAAAATCATGGGCAATGCCACCGGCCAGGGTTCCCAATGTTTCCAGACGTTGTGAGCGATGGAGGATCTGCTCCATTTTTTCTTTTTCCTCCTCAGCTTGTTTTTTTTCCGTTAGATCAATCAGAAAAGCCATGAACCGAGTATCCGATATTTTCACAGCATGAACAGCGACAATTAGTTTTTGCCCGTTTTTGCATAAATGGGCCATTTCACCATAGGCTTTTCCTTTTTTTCGCACCTCCTGAAAATGCATCCTGCCTTTTTCCCTGTCGTCGGGCCAGATGATATCATTAACACACATTTTCAAAAGCTCTTCACAGCTGTATCCCAGCAAGTTGGCAACCGTTGGATTGACATCTACATATTCTGATTTGTCATTGGCCACTAAAATTCCAATGGGTGCATTTTCCATGTAGGATTTAAACTTTGCTTCACTCTCCCTGATTTGTTTCAAAATTTTATTTCGTTCCGTGATATCCTGGCCAATACTGACCACACTTTCAAAATTACCGTTTTTATCAGTAAATAATGTATTGTTCCAGAGAATATCCAAAATTTCTCCGGTCTTGGAAACAATTGGATTTTCATAGTATGTCGGGGCTTTTTTACTTCGCAGGACACCGATAAAAATTTCTTTTTCCATATGAAATTTAATATCTTCAGGGATAAAGAGATCAAACCAGCTTTTCCCAATCACTTCCCTTTCCTCATATCCGGTCAGTTCCAGTAGGAATCTATTGCAGAAAGTAATGATGCCATTGCCATCGAGAGCAATGGCAATCAACTTCATATTTTTTAATAATGTGATAAACCTTTTTTGGGATGCGAGGAATGAATCAATGGCTTCTTTCTTTTCATTAATATCAATGATTATTCCAATCAACCGGACTATGGTATCATTTTTTCCCCTTTGGGCCGTAACAAAAATATCAGCCCAAATAAAATCGCCGGATTTGTTCACATATCGTTTTTCCAGATAAAAGTTATTGCGCCTATTTTCGATAATTTCTTTTACAAGAAGCGTTTCTTTTTTGATATCTTCCGGATGGGAAAAATTATTAATACTTTGATTATTAAGTTCTTTTTGGCTATATCCTAAAAATTTCTGAAACCGTTCATTGGCCTCAATAATCTTCCCGTCGATTCCGCTGATTACCATGCCTACATTGGAATGCTCAAAAACACTTCTGAATTTTTTTTCACTTTCCTGTAATGCCAGTTCGGCGTTTTTCTGGGCGGTAATATCCCGGCCGGAACCAATAATTGAAATCACTTCACCGGCATTATTCAGGACTGCATTATCGGACCATGCCAACCAGCGCCATCCATGAATGGTGTTTGCACGTTGTACCAGATAGCATTTATGTGGAGGAATATATAGTTTTTCCATTTCCTTCAGGGTCTTTTCACGATCGTCCTCGTGGACCAGGAAAATAAATTTATTCCCCAGCAATTCTTCCTCGGTTTTTCCAAACATCATGCAATAATTTTTACTGACAAAAAGAAATCGGCCTTCCGTATCGATCTGGACAACCAAATCCAATTGATTATTGACCAGTAACCGGTATTCTTTTTCCCGCTTCGCGATTTCCTGTTCCATTTCACTACGCATGATTTCAGCTGCTGTCCGCTCAACATAAATTCCAAACTGGGACATCAGATAATCCTGGTCTTTGATGGCAGTTTTTTTCATACCCACCAAAATTCCGATGGGATATTGGTTTTTGTCGAAAAGAGGAGCCCCGATATATCCTTGGACATTTAATTTTTTAATCTTTTCGTCCAGGGGAAAAGTTTGTGCAAGATTATTCGGATAGATGCAAAGTTTATTGCCAATGACATTTTCGCAAGGTGTCGCCTCGAGATTATATTCAAAGGGGGCCAGATATTCATTATTTCCAAATCCGCCCAAAATGGCAATACCTTTAAAATCCTGAGTGACCCTTCCAATAAATACGACATCCAGAGCAAGAGTCTGGCAAATATGTTTTGAAATTTCTTCATAATATACTTTACCGGATTTGTTGGCAAAACTGGATGAGAGTGCTTTCAATGACTCATCAGCTTTTATTTTTGCCGTCACATCTGAAGCAATACCTTCCAGGGAGATGACAACACCTTTTGGATTCCTTTTAAAGTAATTTCTTTGTTCAATCCATCGTTCATTCTTGTCAGGGTCCAGAATTTTATACAAAAATTTATCCGGAGGATGACCGGCCAGTATCAATTTCCATTGATTTTTAAAATATTTTTTAAAGTCAGGATGAATTACATCTCTGATAAAAAAAGGATTTTTTAGGATAGACATCCTATCATACCCGGTGACTTCTTTCACAGCATCATTGACAAACAGATAACGACCGTCAGGAACACTCATTTCAAAAATCATATCTGGAATATTATTCACCAGTTCATCATATTTCTGCTGAATTTGTTTTTTAAGGGAAATATCTCTCACAATTGAAATCATAAAAGGCTTTCCATCCAGCATATATTTGCTGGAATTCACTTCAGCATAAAAACTCTCACCGAATTTTTTTATCAATTGAATTTCAAATAATTCAAACCCCTGAGACAGTACCTTTTCATGGTGCGCCCTGACAACGTCTGCCATGACATCTTCCTGAAAAGCGATGTCTATGACGGACATTTTCATGAATTCTTCCCGACTGTAGCCAAATTTCTCGCAGGCAGCATCATTAACGTCGATGAACTTTTCTAATTCACTAAGATTCAGGGGATGAATAAACACCGAGTCCCGCATATGATTAAATATATTGAGTCTGTTGAAATTTTTTTCCTTCAGGAATGTTACGATTCTTTTCAATTTTGCTTGTCTTTCACTCAATTTGACCAGGACCATACCAACAATTAAGCCGGTGACTCCGCCCAAAAAAACCGGAATATAGTAACCGCTCAATTTTATGGGATACTCGGCAATTATTTTTTGAAAAGTGGAAAAGGCGCTCATCACCAGCGCCCCGGCAATAAATGAAATAATCCCTGACAAGTATTTCTGCTTCAATTTCATAACGGTTTCCACTCTTTTTATTAATGTGATAGGGCCAAGATTTTAATCTTCCTTAAAAGTATGAAGTCGTAAAACTTTTGTCAACATTAAAGTTAAAATTATAATTTCAAGAAAAATATAATTTTAACCGATGAATTTTTCTTCCCTTTCAAGTTCTGGAAAATATTAATAGACCGGCGTCTTAAAATTTTCTGGTATTATTAATGATTAAAATTTAAGATTGGGAATAAACAAAGAGAACCCAATGAAAACCCAACAAAACTATGAAGAGATTCTGTTTCCTTTAGTGATCACCTTCTTTTCCCTGGTACTTTTTTTCCTGCCAACGGGGTTTGAAAATACCATGGATACTTCGCGAGCCTTTCGAACCAAAGCAGTGGTCCTGGGGACAGATAATTCTGACTTACAAAAACAGGGCATGCTGGTGATTGGTTCCCAGGTGCTGCAATTACAAATTCTGAAAGGCCGGTACAAAGGACAAATTGTGGAGTCCCACAATTTGCTGAATGGTCAGTTAATTTATGACAGAATCTATTTAACCGGAGACAGGGTGCTGGCGGTCGGCAATGTGGGCAAGAACCAGAAAATCACCTCCCTGCGGGCGATCGACATTTATCGATTGAATACGGAAATAGTACTTTTCATTCTATTTGCCGCCTACTTAATATTCTTTGCACGGTGGACCGGATTCAAGGCGCTTATATCATTTATTTTCACAGCTCTGGCCATCTGGAAAATCCTCATTCCATCCTTTTTACATGGTGTTCAGCCCTTGATGATTTCCTTTTTGATTGTATGCATTCTGACGACAGTCATCATTTTATTGATCAGTGGCTTTAATAAAAAGGGACTGGTCGCTTTGACCGGTTCCATTGCCGGCGTTGCTCTGACCACTTTGCTGGCCATTATTTTCGGATTTTATTTTCGCATTCCAGGAACGGCCAGAGAATTTTCTGAAGTGCTGCTTTATTCCGGTTATGCACATCTGAATTTATCGGATATTTTTATTGCTGGAATTTTTATTTCTGCTGCCGGCGCGGTGATGGATGTTGCCATGGATATTGCCGCATCTCAAAATGAAATCGTAATAAAAAAACCGGATATTGCCAAAGTTGAATTGATTAAATCGGGATTTAATATCGCTTCACCGGTTATCGGCACAATGACGACCACCTTGCTTTTTGCCTATTCCGGCAGTTTTATTTTTATTTTTATGGTATTCATGGCCAAAGGGACACCGGTAAATTATATTTTCAATATCAATTTTATCGCAGCGGAAATATTGCATACCCTGGTGGGCAGTTTCGGCTTGGTGCTGGTGGCACCGGCTACAGCCATCATCGGGGGTTTTGTATTTCCGGCAAAATAATTAAGACACGGTATCCAGTATTGTGACGATTTTTTCGATAAAATCATCTTTTTGGAAGGGTTTTTTAATAAAATGAAAATGGTTGCTATCCACAATTTTCTGACGAGCAGAATCATTGACATAGCCACTCATCATCAGCACTTTTACCTCCTGGCAATGATCTTTAAACTTCATCAGCAGGTCCATTCCATTGATATCCGGGAGGATAATATCTGAAATTATGATATCATAACGAAAATTCTTTTCAATACAATATTCCTCGGCTTGAGAGCCATTAATAGCGATATCTACAGCAAACCCATGAGATTCCAATAATTTTTTAGTAAATTCCAGGACTGCCGGGTTGTCTTCAATCAACAAAATCCTTTCGGTCCGTTTTCGGGTAACCGGATTTGATTTCTGAGGCTTTGTTTCCTGTGTCAAAATTATTTTTGTGACGGGAAAGTATAGTGAAAAACAGCTTCCTTTGCCAATTTCAGAATTCACATTAATCCATCCTTTGTGTTTTTTAACAATACCATACACCACCGATAATCCCATACCCGTCCCTTTGCCTACCTCTTTTGTCGTAAAAAAAGGATCGAATATTTTTGGGATGATGGATTCTTCTATACCCGTACCGGTGTCTTCAATTTCCAAAAGTACCCAATGCCCTTTTTTGGCATTGGGAATTGTTAATAAATCCTCATCAACGATATCAATAGCCCGGGTCCGGATTTTTAATTCCCCTCCAAGGGGCATTGCATCACGACAGTTGGCACAAATATTCAAAATGACCTGTTCCAGGTTGCTCTTGTCAGCCATAATCCTGGGAAGATTTTCATCCAGTTCCGTAGCTATTCGAATTTGTTCGCCAATCAGCCGTTGTAATATTTTCTCCAGGTCCATGATCATTTCGGTCAAATTAACAGCCTTAAAATCAAGCACTTGCTTGCGGCTGAACAGTAGCATCTTATTGGTCAGTTCCGCAGCCTTCATTGCAGCATCCATGATATCTTTCAGCAGTTCATGGTCTGTATTTTTGGGCTCATTGCGATAATACAATATTTCAGAATTCCCTAGAATAACCGTCAATAAATTGTTAAAATCATGGGCAATTCCGGCCGTCAGGTTGCCAATTGATTCTAGTTTCTGAGACTGAACCAGCTGTTCATGCATTTTTGCTTTTTCATCCTGGAATTTCTCCTGGATAATGACATTGGTGAAAAGGTCTTTCAGGATCATCAGGTCCGAGTAAGTATCCAGATCAATTAATTCGCCTTTATTCTTTTTGATACCAAAAAATCCAATGTTGTTTTCCTGGTAAGTCATGGGAATCACGAGGTAATTTGAATATTCACTGATTTTAGTCTCAGCGGTGGTCAGTTCTGAAAAGCTGTTGACGTAAAACCCTTCGATATTCAATCCGTCTTTTTTGTTCCAGATCAGTGCAGTCGGATGAATGGCTGCCATTTCTTTTAATAACAAACCCGAAGGATTTTGTGAATAAATTAAAAAATCATCATAACGATTCAGGGTTTCAGAAAATACAGCAATGAATACACTATTAAAACCGGAAACCATTGCATATTCTTTCAGAAAGTGTTCAATCTCACTCTTGATCTCTTTGCTTTTTATGTTGATAAACCGATTGGATATCTTGGTCAAAAAAAGCGTGGTATTAATCCGTTTGCGAAGTTTATCTTCAACAACTTTACGTTTTGCAATGTCCTGATTGAGGTTATGATTAATCTTGTTCAGTTCCTCTGCCTGATGTTTAATGTGATTATTGGCGTTGATCAGATTATATTCAATCATCCCAAAGCTGACAACACAAATCAAAGCAATGACAACCAGAACGGAAGCAGCTGTGAGCCAGGATATGACAGAAGTGGACATGGTCAAAACATCCATAGCGATGACAATAGTCCCCCGAACCATGAAAAAACCAGCCACAACCAAAGGAATAACGGATAAGAAAATTGCCAGCAGGCCATTTTCAAATCCCAGGAGTAACGTTGCCAGAATACAAAACAAAATCAGCAGGGGTATGGCAGCGCCACTGATTCCCCATATTAAAAAATTATGAGTAGCAATCAGATAAAGACCAAACAGGATATGAATTGTTTTTTGGCGATAAGAGAGTATTTTGTAAAAAATAAAATTTCCAAAATAAACCAGTGCAATTACTGCATAAAATCCTACGGTATAAAAGTGACTAAAATGGACAGCCTCAACCATGGCGACAAAAAGTGCCGGAATAGCCAGCAACCCGATCAGAATATTCAAATCTTTTAACAAAATATTTTTGATTTCAAAAATATCTGTCCTTGGATTTTTTAATAATTTTATGTCTTCTTTTATCCTTTTCAGTATCAAAAATAATATTCCTAAAATTAAATTTTCTCTTTAATTATAGATATAATAATCGAAAAATTCATAACTTTAAAAGTAAATTTTACTTTAAGCCAGGCGGTTGCCTTTACAACTTAAGGAGAAATAAATGAAACAGATCTATTGGATGATGGCCTTCCTGATATTCCTGGACAGCCTCTGGGGTCAATTTCCATCATCATCTTTTGAAATCGTTGAGAGTATTCCATGTGAAACAATACTGGAAAATCCGGAAATCAGAAACACTCAAAAAGTATGGCTGGAAATGATCGGCAATGCAAACAAAACTCTGGATATTGAACAGTTCTACATATCCAATGAACAAGGTGAACCACTCGAAGATATCATCTCAGCCATCGAACAACGGGCCAAAAGAGGAGTCAGAGTGCGCATTATCGCAGAAAATAAAATGGAAAAAACCTACCCCGAAACTCTTCAAAGATTAAAAAAAACCAGCAATATTGAAGTCAGAATTTTATCTGCCTTTGAAAAATTACATGGCATTAACCATTCCAAATACTTTATTGTAGACAACGAACAGGTTTTTGTCGGCAGCCAAAATTTTGACTGGCGGGCCTTGAAACATATTCACGAAATCGGCCTGGCCATCAGACACGCAGAATTTGCAAAAACAATTACCGAAATATTTGAAATGAACTGGGAACAGGCACTTTCCGGAAAATTGACAGAAACCGAAAGGTCCGGAGAAAAAAGAACCTATACAGTGAATATCGGAAACGAGCGTGTTGAATTTTTCCCTACTGCCAGCCCCTATGGAAATATGCCGAAAAACTTTTTTGCAGACGAGCAGGCCATCCTTGAGGCTCTGAATAATGCTCAAAAATCCATAAAAATTCAACTTCTCTCCTATTCCCCTGCCGGTTATGATGATTATTACGGCAATCTCGACAATGCCATCAGGCAGGCTGCCCTAAAAAACGTCCAGGTCGAAATTTTACTCTCAGATTGGTGTACCGGAAAGAAGGAAATTCCCTATCTCAAAAGCCTTCAGGTTTTACCCAATGTGGAAGTCAGACTGTCTACCATTCCGGAATATTCCGGGGGTCATGTTTCCTTTGCCCGGGTAGAGCACTGTAAAATGATGCTAATTGATGAAGATATTACCTGGATCGGTACCAGTAACTGGAAGAAAAACTATTTCTACAATTCCAGAAATCTCGGACTCATCGTTAAAAGCAATACCGTCAATCAGAAACTCACAGAAATTTTTGATAAAAGTTGGCATAGTGAATATGCAAATGCCATTGATATCAATAAGCATTATACTCAAAAACAATACGGAGAAAAATAAACATGAAACGTCAGATAGCCCTTTTCACATTATTTCTGATCATGAGCAATTGCTCAGAGTTATCACAAATTTTGAAACAGGTCAATATCCAAAAACCAACCGCAGAAATCCAGAATATTTCGCTGGAAAAACTTTCGCTGGAAAAAGCTGATTTGTTGTTCCATATCAAAATTTCCAATCCCAATCCTGTGGCCATTCACCTGGCAGGTTTTGACTATGACCTTGTCCTCAATGAAAACTCTTTTTTAAAAGGCGACAACGGCAGCAAAATTGATATTAATGCCAGTGATGATGGCTTTGTCAATTTTCCCCTGACACTTAACTTCCAGAACCTCTACAATACTTATCAAGGCCTGAAAGAGGCTGACGAAATCCTTTATACCCTGAACCTGGGATTAAATATGGAATTACCCTTCCTGGGAAATGTACGGATCCCGATATCAAAGAGTGACCAGCTACCCACCGTAAAAATTCCCGGTATCCAAGTAAAATCTATTAACATGGATCAGCTTTCTCTGACCAAAGCTGATATGATACTCCAAATTGAAGTTGACAATCCGAATAAATGGGCCCTTAATCTGAACAAAATGAATTACAATCTCATTGTTAACAGCAAAAAATGGGCTGTCGGCGACCTTTCCCAAAAGGTCAGTGTCCAAGGAAAAGAAAAATCCATCCTTGAAATCCCCTTTTCCCTGAACTATCTCGATGTCGGTGCATCGGTTTTCAGCATGATTAAGAACAACCAGAATTTTAATTATCAATTATCCGGTTCAGCTGATATTGGCAGTTCATTAAAAATTCTACAAAACTTTAATTTTCCTTTTGAAAAGGTCGGTTCTATCCAACTGGGTCAATAAAAAAAGGATAGAGAACGAATTCGGAAGATCCGGCCAAATGGGTTTGGTCCGCTACCGACTTTCATCCGGTTATCCTGAGGCAAGCCAGTGTACGCAGATCGTCTTGGGAGGCAAACTTTATTGAAACAAAGTGGCCAGTTTGGTCCTGTTGCTGACACCAACTTTACGAAAAATATTGGAAAGATGGTCTCTGACGGTGAGAGGCGACAAAAAAAGTATTTCTCCGATTTCTTTATTTGTTTTACCCTGACATACCAGTGAAAGGATTTCTTTTTCCCGGTCTGTAACGGCAAATTGGGTACATAATTTTTCGAACCTGCTAACAGCATCATTGAATTTTTCATTGTGATATTTAACAAACAAAAACATCAGTAATGGATTGATAATCATCGCTGCAAAACTTGTCAACATCATGAATAGATTGATTTTTATAACGGCAGTGAGATTAAATAAGGTGACAGTCAGAATTATCAGAAAATAGGACAATTCGGAATAAAAAATGCTTTGGAGCCAATTATCAGCGGGTTCGGGTGGTTTTACATTCAATTTTCTTTTAAAAAAAATTAATGTTTTGAAAATCAACACATAAAAGAAAATCTGGACCGACAACATCGGCAAAACCTGCAGCAAAAGCGGCAATTGATTATGAAAGAGTATCAGTCCGGACTCAACCAAGACAAATATACCTGAAAGAACATAAAAAAACGGCATTGATTTCGACGATATTTTCTGGTCAACCAAACCCAACATCACCCGTTGAAAATTCCAAATAACAAAAAGCATCAGAAGAGGAATAATCAGAAAAGTGAGATAATCAAACAGGCCAAGACCCTGAAATTCTGTATCTTCACCTGATTTTATCTCTATTATACTGGCAATGGAATTAAACAAAATGATCAGCAGATAGCCGATAGTGAGAAAAATATTGGACCGAAGATAATCAAATCGGTATTGATAATACAACTGAATACCAATAAAAAGCGCCACCATACCTGATGCAAACGATAAAAACTGAAAGCTGTAGGATAAATAGATCATCTCTCGTCGTATCCTGCAAATGTCGTGTTGTATATTTTCATACCCTTGTAGGATACAAAATATAAATTTAAAAGAATAGATTTTTTTGATGTCATAAACAAAACAAGGAGTTAATTATGAAAAAATTCATTTTAGGAAGCCTGCTGGCGATGCAGTTTTTATGGGCAGAAATCCCAGTGATTGAAGCCTGGAATATTCAGGAAATTATTAACAATAAAAGTAGAGTTGTAACAATCAAAGGTGAAATTGTGAACACGGCCTTTTCTGCGAATCAGAAAGTCCGGTATCTGAATTTTGGTGATGATTTTACCACTGCTTTCAGTATTGTTATTTTTTCCTATCACATGAACAATTTCAAAAAGAAAAATATTGAACCAGTCGAATATTATTTAAAAAAAAATGTGTCAGTTACCGGCAAAATCAAAATTTTCAAAGATCATCCGGAAATTATTGTAGCCGGACCTGACCAGATCAAAGTGGAGGATTGATGCCATGAAATTCACCCTATTAGTATTCAGATCCATAGTGGCTCACACTTTTACTTATTTTGTCTTTGGCCTGGTTCTATCCAGCCTCTTTCATTACAATCAACTTTTTCAGATGGATATCATCAAAGATTTTATGCGGGGCTATGAGTCACCCCTGATCACCCTAGGTCCCCTTTTTCAACCTCTTCGGGGACTGATTTTCGCCATTGCAATTTGGCCGATCAGAAGTATTATTTTTGAAAAAAAATATGGCTGGTTGGTCCTCTGGAATTTGATTGTAATGTTGGGAATTATTTCCACACCTGCAGCTGCCCCGGCATCCATCGAAGGTGTAATTTACTCCAAATTACCCCTTTGGTACCATTTGATAGGCTATCCGGAATTACTCATGCAAACGCTGTCCTATTCATTTTTAATTGTAAATTGGGAAAAACACAAATTCAATCAAATCTTTATAATCACAATCATTGTATTGACTCTCTTATTTTTATTTTCCATTGCCTTGTCATTTTTCATCCGATAAATACTAACCAGGTGTCAATCTGGCACCTGGTTTTTTGTCAGAATATTTGATTTATTCCATTCAAAATAATACCTTTCAAATTAATTGTTTTAATCAATCATGAATTGCACAATGAAAGGAATAGTATGTACTATAAAAAAACAATGATTTTGGTAGCCATCATTTTTTTATTCATCCTGGTACAGAATTGTAAAAATTTTCTATCCAGTGACAATGAAGATCTTGCAGATTTAACCATAGAATCGGTTCATTACAGACCGGAACAACCGCGTGCCAATGAATCAGTCCATTTTGAAATAACAATTAAAAATAACGGAAACAATGGTAACCAACCGACAACTGTCATTATAAAATTTAATAATGAAGACAATGATTTAAATTTTACAATACCGAAAATCAAACCTGACAGCACACACAAAATTGAATTTTCAAAAATTTTTTCTGAGCCCAAAGAATATTTCATCGAATTTATTATAGATGAAGAAAATGAAGTAAAAGAAAAAAATAGAAAAAACAACAGCTATAACTATTCTTTTACCATTCTTGAAGCCCTTTACTCGGACCTGGTGGTCACAGCCATCATCCTTGATCCAGAATCCCCCACAACCACCGATACCACCGCAATAACCGTCAGAATTCAAAATAATTCCACTGTTCCGACTGATACTTCCAGGGCTT
>JAFGTP010000021.1 GCA_016934035.1 Fidelibacterota bacterium | reverse complement strand
TCATAGTGGTTTTAAATCTCAGTTAAAGTGTAAAATTATTGATGAAATTTTGTTTAAATAACAGCTAAAAAGAGCTATTAACCCAAATTTTCGTTTTATTTGCTATTGCCTATTCCAACTATCCTATTTTTTATCGTACAGTCGGGACATGTACCGTCTTTACATCACATTCCACTACTTCATTACCTCAATAATTCAAAAAAACCAACAAACCTAAATCCCGAAAATCAAATTAATGATGCAATTTCCATTTTTCAAAGACAGTCAGGGCCGTCTGCACCATGATTTTGATATCAAATCCAACTGACATATTGCGGATGTAATAGAGGTCATCTTTGACCTTTTGTTTCACATCTTCGATGGATTCATCGTATTTGTACTTCAATTGTGCCCAGCCGGTGATACCGGGTTTGACCAGAAGGCGCCGTGAATAAAACTCCACCTGTTTTTCCAGGTCCTGAATAAAAACAGGGCGTTCCGGTCGCGGCCCGACAACACTCATATCGCCAATCAATACATTGAGAAATTGTGGTACTTCATCGATCCCGGATTTACGCAGAAAAGCACCGACTTTGGTGATGCGCATATCATTTTTCTGGGCCCATTGAGCGCCACCTTTTTCGGCATCTTTGGTCATGGAGCGGAATTTGAAGATTTTGAATTCTTTTTTGTTGCGGCCGGAGCGGACCTGGGTGTAAAGTACCGGACCCGAAGAGTCCATTTTGATCATGACGGCGATGGCCAGCCAGACCGGCATAAATCCGACAATTACAAACAATGAAAATAAAGTATCGATCATGCGTTTGACAATCCACTCCCAGGTCTTCATGGTGGAGGTGACAAAGCGTACCAGTGAAATTCCATAGATGTGGGAAGTGCGGTATCCCGACAGGATTTCATAATAATCAGGAATTAGCTTTATCGAAATTTTGTACTGGTCAATTTTTGCAATCATGTTGAGAATTTCGTCCGGGTCGCGATTTTCTGCGGCGATGATCACCTCTTCAATTTTATATTTGGTGAGAATTTCAGAAAGGCCCTCCAGTTTTCCCAGTACTTTTAAGTCATTGACACTTTCGGCGTTTTCATCGGCTTCATCGGGAATGATACCAATAGGATTGAATTTCAATACCGGAATGCGACGAATATTTTTAATAATTGATCTTGCTTCAGCACCGGAACCGATGATCAGGGTCTTGCGATAATTGAATTCTAGCAGATTATTATGACGAAGGAAGGAGATCAGCAGCATTCGGCCGATACTGATACCGGCAAAGAGAAGCGAGAGGTAAATCAGGAAAATCCCTTTTGTTATGAGTATCGGAACGGGTAGAAAGATATTGATCAGAAAGATCACAAAGGCGCCAAAAACAATGATTTTGAAAATGGAGAAAACTTCATCAATACGGGATGCATCCCAGGCGATATCATAGAGATCGTTAAGCCCGATCAATCCGCACCAGAATATAGAAGACCAGATGCACCAGATGATGTGGATTTTCATTGATGTAATTTGTTCTGATGGCACTCCGAAGCGGATTTCCAGAAAACGGACGAGTGTCATAGTCGCCGAAATAAAAATCACATCGCCAAGCAGGAAAAGCATTTTTTGAAGTGTCCTGTGAATATTGAAAGGAGCCACCTGGTAACCACGATTATCTTTGGTTTTACTTTTTTCATCGAGAACAATCAGGTTTTTATCCATTTGCATGTAGCCCAGTTTATAGATCAGTAAAAAGACCAGCAAAAAGGAAACGGAAACAAGGGCTACCATTGTATCATCTGTGAGATATTTGTAAAGCACGGCTATTCCACCAAACACAAAGGAGAAGATAAACAGGATAGAGTTGGCGACTTTGTGGGAAAAGTTTAATGCCACAATACGATTGTGCAACTGGTGTTCATCATGAATAAAAATATTTTCTTTGTATTTCATTTTACGGAACATTGAAAGGACACTTTCGATAATAGGAATGGTCGCAATCGCCAGAGGAAAAATGGCATGAAAACAGGTGGACTCACCAATCCGCGCCACTTCCAGTGTAAGAAAACCGACAGAAAATCCGATCAGGAATTTGTTGACTCTGCCCAGTTGGGAATTGAAAAAGTCAAATTTCAAGTATCCAAGCATTGATCCGAGGATCACAAGATTCAGAAGTGTGATCAGCGTCTGTCCGGTTTGTAAGGCAATGAAGGAGGTGGTGATCAAAATGATGGAAGTGATTCCACCGCTGAGACCTTTGATATTGTCAAATACGTCAATGGAATAACTGATCATCAGCAGCCACAATGAAATGATTGGATATGAAAAATAGCGAATATTGATAATATCCATTTGCGGAAAATAGATGGAATAAAAAGGACGGCCAAGCACTGCGATTCCAATAGAGGTCCATACAAACAAGGATATCTTGATCTTTTTGTTTTCCAGTATTTTGGAATTCAGTCCAAAGATCGACGTAATGATAAAAACAAGTCCCAACATCAGGTATTTAGTCGGCACCTTGAACGCCACTTCCGGTAATAGAAAGATCGATAATCCCAGTGCCACTGATGTGGCAATCAGGATGGAGCTGTTACTTAAAATTTGTTGCCATTTTCCTTCCTTTTTCCAGGAAAGCAAAAATGAGATGATAAAGGCGGTAGAAACAATAACGGAATATTGTATAAGCATGGTTGTCCTTTCTTCTTTTCCACATAATTGTCATTCTGTTCCCCCCTTTATTGTCATTCCGAAAGAGTGAAACGAATGAGGAATCTCCCACGTTCGGAGCTGATTCTTCTCCCGCTACACTCGATCAGAATGACAATGTCTGGGAAATGGTGTGTTTCTGAATAACAATGTCAATTTATAAAAAAGCTCTCAATACGAGAGCTTTTCAAATGATTTATAATTTTTAGTATTTTGATAAAAATTCAGTGAATAACAGTTTTATTAGTTCCATAACCTCTTAATAGTTGATGCTAATTTATTCAATAATGTAAAGTATGGCAAGTGGGAAAAATATTAACTTTACTTCAACAACGTACATTTCCGGATCTGACTGGCATTCCCTGCTTCCATTTTGATGAATTAGATACCAGATGGTAATTGAGAAGCGTTCCATCGGTAGGAGTAGATTCCTACTTCTTTATTTCGTTCCGTTATTTGATCAACAAGTTTTCCATATACAGTGTACATTTTAACAGTAACTTCTGATGAAATTGGTAATTCAAATTCTATATTTACAACAGGATTGAAAGGATTAGGGTATATTGTATTTAATTTAATAACAGTATTTATTACTTCAGACTGAATACTGTTACTTGTATTGTCAATGACAATCTCAGAAGGTTTTGAGTATCTTCCACAGATTTTTTCGAAATTGACTGCTTGTAATTTTATGATATATTTTCCGTTAATTAGATTTTCTTTAAAAAAGGTTGTTTGCTCAGCCGATTCTGTTTTAAAAGTATCAATCAGACTCTCATTTTCATCAAACATAGATATTTTATAATGAGATACATTATTTTCAGGATTCAGGATCCATGAAATTTTCAAAGAATCATTTTCAAAATCTGTTGTAACACCCTCAGGTGATGAAGGCCTTCCATAATATTGCCCATCAATTCTCCAGCGTTCCAGATAATATGTATCGCTTGTTGATGATTGATAGTCTCCGGAAGATTTTTTACAAAAAATAATTCCATTTCCTGAAACAATATTCATATAATGTCTTGTATATTCATAATTAACATATGTCCTTTGAGTTTTTACGTCCTTTCCAAATAGCTGAAATACTTGGTTATTAATACGAACACGCACTCCAACTTCTGCATTATCAACCCAATAAGATGTATCTATAACTGATTTTTTATAAAAGATGATTGGCACACATTTTCGATAAATTAAAAAATTTTTATATATAGCAATTGTGGAATCACAATATCATTTTTGATCATTGTTTATAATAAATGTGCAACTATCATTCATTGGGACATCAGTAATCTCATAAGTCATATAGGTATCTTTGTAAGTAGAACCCTCAGGATTATAATTATAATATTGTGTTCCTGAATACCACCATTTATTGCCTTTTTGGGCCGGAAAAATATAGTTATCCGTTGAATCGTTTGATCCAAAATCCTCTGCAATTAGAAAATTTCCTAAAAACAAAACTACGATTAAAACCTGAACAACTTTTATTACCGCTCTCATTGTCTTATTATCCCTATGAAAAATTTAAAATAGTTTAACAAAAACAATTTATAATTCAAATAGGATTTTTGTTTGATAAGAATCACATCCCGAGGTTTATTTCTTAAAGTCTGCTGAAGCAGACTTTAAGAAATAACACTTTCATCATTGAGGCTGTCCCAAAAGACTCCAATTATTGTCATTCTGAACTTTGTGAAGAATCTCTATTGTCGGGATGGGAGATACTTCACTTCGTTCAGCATGACAACTTCGGAGTGAAAATTTGACTTTTGGGACAGCCTCTTATTCCAATGATAAGCACAACAATTCATTATGGTTTATAAAATGAAAAAATAACTTAATAGTAGGCTTCGGCCTACTTCTCTTATCTCTGGTTTGACCACTTCGAGTAAGTTTTCCCGGTGATCACATCCCAAAAGGCCTTGAAGGAACTGAGAATAATAAGTGAAATATAGTAAGGCAGCGTAAAAATTTTGGATTTGGGTTTTAGTAGATAACTCATTAATCCAGTTGTATATAGTAAAACCTGACATAGTAACAATACAAAGTATAATGTTTTACTACTAAGCAAAGCAGAAGTTACCAAAAGCAGCAAAGCAAAAACACCAATCATCCAGCGGATTAATTTATGTGAGTAAAACTCGAACTTCAAAAAGCCCTTCATCTTGTTTTTGTAACGTAGAAAAAGTTGAAAACTACGATTGATGATACGGACTTTGCGTTTGTATTCATTCTCAGCATTGGCGGCTGTTTTTTCGTAAGCAACTGCATTGGGTTCATAGACCACCTTGCATCCTTGTGTCAGAATATCGATGGGAATGAAAAAATCATTAGGAATGTCATTATACATTGTGTTAAGGAGGCTTTTTCTGGCGCAAAAAATAGCACCATTGGCACTGATCAACTGCCCGAAACGGCTTTCCAAACTTTTCAGGATATTCTCATAGTTCCAATAAATGTTCTCGCCATTGCCAATCTGGTCTTCATCAGTGATCAATTGCAGCCGGCCATTGACGCAGCCAATCTTTTCATCCTGAAAATGTTTCACCAGTTGCAAAATAGCATCTTTATTATAAATAGAGTTCGCATCGGAAAATACGATCAGGTCAGAATCAATCTCCATAAGTGCCTGGTTCAATGCTGCATTTTTTCCCTGGTTTTCTTTGAAATCAAAAAGTTTAATCCGATCAGAAAATTCATTGCAAATATCAACGGTTTTGTCGGCTGAGCCATCAGAGACAATAGCAATTTCAAGATTAGAATATTCCAGTTGAAGAGAATTTTCGATCTTTTCTTTAATCACAGCTTCTTCATTAAAAGCTGAAATCAGCAAAGTAACAGAAGGCGAAAAATCAACAAACTTAACATCTTGTTTTTTCTTAAAAAATGACAACAGAAATAAAATTATCGGATATCCGACAAAGGAATACACTACAATAAATATGATAATCCAGAAGATCAGTTCTATAGCAATCATTTATCTCTCAATCAACTCAGCCATTTGCTTGGCTGATTTCTTAATATTAAACTCATTTTCAATTTTCAAGCGGGCATTTTGGGAATAGTCTTTATGCTTATCTGAAAATTCCGCCATTTTTTTAATCGCGTCAACTAATTGTTCGATATTTTTTTCTTCGATTAAAATTCCATTCACATCATTTTCAATCAACTCAGGAATACCGGAAATTTTTGTGGAAATCACAGGAATGCCCAGGGCCATTGCTTCCATCAGTACGACAGGGATGCCATCCAGGTCACCATCAGGTGCTTTGATAGCAGGAAGAACAAAGAGGTCACTGGCCAAGAATTTTGTACGTAATTTTTCCTGTGGCATCGCTCCGGTCAGGAATACATGGTTTTCCAGTTTGTAGGTTTCAATCAGGTTTGATATTTCTTCCCACATGGGGCCATGACCTACGATTGTCAACTCAAAACTTACTTCATCTGCTAATAATTGCTGACAGGCATCCAGCAGGTAGGGAAAGCCTTTTTTCTCAACGAATCGTCCGATGCTCAATATTTTCAGTCTAGTAAATTTTTTGGGCATATTGTAAGTGAATTGATCGACATCAATCCCACAATGGACAATTTTGATTTTATCCACAGAATGGGCAGGCAGGTCTTTTGACATTAACTCTTTATTAAAATTGGAAATAGTAGCAGTGAATTTAGAATCAATGATCTTTTTAGATAACATTTCTGTGTTTTTCCAGATGTCCCAGGCATGGGCGGTAAAACTGTAAGGGATTTCAGTAGTATAATGGATCATCCAGGCTGCCGTTGTTGGAATAGTTGCCCAGTGGGCGTGAATATGCTGGATTTTTTTCCCTTTGATAATGGATTTAAATCTCAGTACTCGAGGAATGACATAGAGGGATTTCAACATCAATGTAACATCAGATTTATTGTATTTCACCTGAGTATTAATGATTTTCAAAAGTTTGATCGGGTGAAAAATCATAAAGAAAAAGAAATTAAAAAATCCAAAAATTGCATTTGGATATCGAATTATTCGTTTGAATTTTCTAACTGAATAATGGTTTACATCCTTATTGTTCACATGTTTTAATGAAAAAATCGTGATTTCATGGCCAAGATTGGTCAACTCCTCGATTTCACGTTGAATGAAAGTTTCAGATAAACATGGAAATAAAGATACAATGTATGCAATTTTCATTTATTGATAACGTCCTCTTCAATTAAAAATCCCGTCTAAACCTACTATTATTAAGAAGATTATCCAAATTATAATTGTGTGAAGATGATGAGGAAACGCATGCTTCCATTACGACAAAGAATCCCAATTGGGAATACTATACCAAGGACGATTCTTCACTCATGTTGGTGAAGAGCAGGAAGTTTATTATTTTGAAAATGTTCAGAATGACAGTTTCATTGTCTTAAGAATAATGCCAAAATTTATTATTTTGGATAGTGAAAAATATGTCCTACCAGAGCAAGTTTTCGGTTTGTTTCAAAAACTTAAATCACTCAAACAATTTCAGAATCTGCTCATCACTGGAATTTACAGGATATTTCTCTGTGTAATTTTTATAATTAAGGACAGCTTCGGCTAATTCATCGATATTGCCAAAATCACAGAGGTTACCATTTTTACCATCCACAATCAATTCTGATAAAACCGGCACACATCTGGTAGCGACAACAGGTGTTCCAATATAGAGATTTTCCAGTACGACATTTGGAAGACCTTCCCAACGGGATGACAGAACAAACAGATCAGCATTTTTATAAAAGGGATAAGGATTAGATTGGAAGCCTAAAAGTTTGACATGATTACTCAATTTCAATTTAACAATCAATGTTTCTAATTCAGCAGTACAATTATCTTTTACATCTTTTTTACCAATGATGTATAGCCTGAAATCGTCATTTTTCCTGACCACTTCAGTAAAGGCTTTTATCAAAAAATCAAATCCTTTTTGTCGATGTAATCTTCCGGATGCTACGATATTGATTTTAGAATGATCAAAACTCTCAATTATTCTTTCCTTTTGATCATCAATAAATTTTTTATCGATTGGATTTGGTATTACCTGAATTTTGTGTTTGGGTATTGAAAAGGTTTTAAGCAATTCCATTTTCATTGCTTCAGTTTGCGCTACCAATATATCTGTTTTGGGATAGAAAAACTTCATCAATTTGAAGTAAGTTGAATTAAGGTAATTTTCGCCAAACTGAGCAGAAGGTGTATTAGGTTCACGGATAATGATCTTTGGTTTTCCCAGCAGGAATGCTTTTGCCATTAATAGCAACACATTGGTTCTGTCAGTTGAAGAAAAAATATATTCCGGCTGAATTGAGTTGATGGTTCTTATCAGTTTGAAATAGGCTTGTCTTGTTCGTATAATATTTAAATTGACCAGATTAACATGATCCGGAATATAAGTTTGCAGATCACCATAGTCATTGACAATGATCAGTGTCATTTCATATTTTGATGGATCTAAGATGCGAGTATAATTCAATACCACACGCTCTGCGCCACCGGCTTCAAGATTGGGTAAAAGGAAAAGAATTTTTTTCATTTTAAATATCTTTCATACCAAAGTTGAAATACCACCAGGTTCCAGATGAGCTGCTTGAAGAAATTTAAATTTGTCTCTTTTTGAAAACCACTTTTTATCTTGTGAATTTCATCATAGTTAAAAAGGGCCTGCCTATTGATAAATTCTTTTTGAAGATATTTATCAATCATCCAATAGAAATTATTATTCAGCCAATGCCGGATGGGTGGTTCAAATCCCTGTTTTGGACGATCTAATAATTTTTTGGGAATATATTGGTAAGCTAATTGCCGTAATAAGTATTTTTTTTCACCGTTGTTATATTTCAAGTGATGGGGAAGACTAAAACTAAATTCCACAAGGCGATGGTCAAGAATGGGTGTGCGGGCTTCCAGTGAAACCGACATGCTGGCACGATCGACCTTTGTCAGAATATCTTCTGGTAAATAGTTTAGCATATCTGACAGCATATGCTTTTCCTGAAGATTATCACTCCAATCAAGTGTGTGGAAATATTGTTTATTTAATTGGGGGTGGAAATTAATAATCAAGGACTGATATTGATGAAAAAACAGTTGGTAATAGGCATTGATTATGGAATTAGGATCGGTTAAATAGAAAAATTTCAAAAATCTGGGATTAATTTTTTGTACGACATTTAAAAAGGGGGGCAAATTTTTAAATCTTCTGAAGACTTTGCCATATTTTAATAATTTTAAGTTTTCCATATCACGTTGGTAGGCATTGTAGCCACAGAACAATTCATCACCGCCGTCTCCCGATAGTACTACCGTGACTTTTTTTCTGGTGAATTTTGACAGAAGTAAGGTTGGCAATTGTGAAGAATCAGATAAGGGTTCATCATAATAGTGAGGGATGTCCATCACTAAGTCCATTAATTGCGTTTCATTCAGAAAGAGTTCATGATGGTGTGTTTTCAGGTATTTAGAGATTTGTTTGGCATAATCAGATTCATTATAATTTTTATCATTAAAACCGATACAAAAAGTATTGATTGGCTGTGAGGAATGTTTTTGCATTATGGCACTCACCAGGGAGGAATCATAACCACCGCTGAGAAATGAACCGATCGGCACATCACTCAACATTCGGTATTTCACTGAAGATGAAAGCAATTTATCCAATTCAATTAAATAGTCTTTTTCTGACTTTGGAATGATGGTACTCGATAAGAATTTATCCTTTAATGACCAGTAGGTTTTTATAGTTATCTCGCCATTTTTATATTTTAGATATTTTCCGGCTTCCAGTTTAAAGGTGTTTTGAAAAATTGATCCTGGTGCGGTTATATAATTATGGTATAAAAATGAAAAGAGTGAGTCTAAGTCAATGGTTTTTGAAAATTCAGGATAGACCATGATTGGTTTTAATTCTGAACCAAAAACAAAATTTTTATGGTCATGATAATAATATAAAGGTTTGATGCCCATTCGATCCCGGCAAAGGATCAGTTCCCCATTTTGTTCGTCAATAATAGCTAAGGCAAACATGCCATTTAATTTCTCAAATAATTCGGTCTGCCAGAATTCAAAACCTTTCAGCAGGGTTTCTGTATCGGATGTTGTTTTAAAGGAATAACCTGCTTTTTCAAGGATATTTCTGAGTTCAAGATGATTATAAATTTCACCATTAAAAATAATAGTGAAATGTTTATAGCTCATAGGCTGATTTGCGTTTTCACTTAAATCCAATATGGACAATCTTCGATGCCCCAGGGCAAGTTGACTGTTATTGATGTTATGAAAAGAGAACCCTGATGAATCTGGTCCACGGTGAGAAAGAGTATCGGTCATTCGACAGATCAATGCTTCATTATAGTGTTTTTTTGAAATATAACCTGTAATGCCACACATGTATTTATTCGACTTTATAATAGAGATTTTTAATTTGCGGCTCTGAAAAAAAGTATAAGACAACTGTAAAAATAATAACAGCTAAAACTGTTGCGATAGCAGTACCATAGATTCCGAAATATTGAATTAAAATAATATCCAGAAAAATATTGATAAAAGCCCTAAATAAATTCGCTGTCTGCAATAGTTTGTATTTTTCTATTGTATTTAGAAAAATGGTATAGAATAAAATAAAAAATTCAAAAATACTGACGATCATCAATATTGAGAAAATTCCAACGGATTCAACATACTGTTTTCCACATACAATTGGAATCGTCCACCTGGAGGTAGCAATTAATACCAGATGGCCTAAAATTATCAACCCCATAATATTTCTGCGGTCATTTTTATAGAATTTTTTCAGTCTGATGAAATTTTTACTTTTATGGGCCTCAACGATATAAGCAGCAAAATAATTGGTAATAGCATAAGAAGTTCCTGCGATTCCAAAAAATATTCTGTAGGCAGCGTTGTAAGTTGCAACATCCTCGACTGATAGAAAGTGTTTGATTACTGCCAAATCACCAAAATTGATTACATATAGACCTGCAAATCCAAAAAATTGCCAAAAAGAAAAATTCAAAACCCGTTTAAATGTAATCCAGTCCGTCCTCAATCCGCGAATGTCATTAAAATTGAATTTGTAGATTAATATTAAAGGTAAAAATTCACAGAGAGACATGTACAAAATCAGCTGTTGCAGATCAACTTTTAAAATTAGTATCATGAGAATTTGGAAAATTCTGGCAATAAAAACAGAAATTTGTGCTGTTTGTTGTTTTTGTACGGCGAAAAAATATTGGCGGACGTAATCTCCGACAATTTTTCCATAGAGGTATAGCAGAATGCCGCCTAAAATTTGAATTCCCAGGTAATTATCCAGAAAACTTTCACCGATTTTAAAAGTGATCGAAATAAATAGTACAAAAAACAGGGTTATCAGATTACGTGCATGAAAAGTGAAATTAAACTTTCCTTTTACAGCTTTTTCACCGGCCCCTATATAGAGCAGAACCGATGAGTGCCAACTAAAGCCAAAGGTAAAGGCCAGATTTGCTACCATGAAAATCAAAGAATATTGTCCAAAATGTTCTTTGGATAATTTATGAATGACAATAATATCAAAAATAAAAGTTGAGTATTTTACAAACAAACTTAAAAAAAAGTAGTTGATGAATCGTTGGTTTTTTTTATAGATTTGTTGTATGATATTAAGCATTATATTTTGTTTTTATTTGATTTGTATAAACAATCAATAGAATATAAATCAACCAGAAAAATTTCATATAGTAGGTGATAATAACCATTTCTGCTATAAGTAAACTAAACATTCCCGTCAGAAATATATGTAATAGGGACCTTTCTTTTTCCGTAATATTTTCTATTTTTATAACCTGAAATATATTGGCAATAATTAAATAATAAAACCCATAATATGCCATTCCCCCAATAATTCCTGTTGTTGAAAGTATTTCAACATAATTATTGTGAGAATAGGTTTGCCGGGAACTAATCCAATATTCATTGATACAACTTCTAAAGTTATCCAGTCCAACCCCAATCCAGAAATTATTCTTCCACATAACCAGGCCATATTTGATGAATTGTCGCCGCTCATAGGTACTGTAGTCAATAATGTGTTTAAAGGCAGATTTATTGTTACCACTTTGCAATTGAATAAATCTGCTTAATTGTTGAAATCTGTCAAAATATTGGGTTTGAGTAATAAAGAATATTACTGTTGCCAGCAATGCCAGCAGCCCTAGAAAAAGTAAGAATAATTTTAATAAAAAGTTCCGTTTGTTTTCTGTGGTCTTATATCCATGGATACTTTGTAATGTAACATAAACAAAAACAATAATCGGCACCAGAATCATACCTTTACGCGATTCAGTTTCCAGGATGCCCAGCAAAATGAACCCTGCTATAAGTAAAATCAGGACCTTATGAAATTTATTTGCGGTATTCGTGAAAATATAAGTTAGAAATAGAAATGAAAAGGCACCAAAATTAGCAAGCGCATTGGCATTGCCCTGTGCTGTTGACAAGCGTTCATCGACGAGGTGAGTTGATGCGGTTTGACTGAATACCATCCCCTGTAAAAAAACAATAACAGTGGAAAAGATAATGAGGTAAAAAACAACTTCGATTGAAATATTATAGATGCGAATTATTTGATAACCGACGAAAAAAAAGAATGTCAGTTGAAAGATTGTCACTAATTTTAATAAATAAATGCTCTGATCTTTAGCAGCAAATCCTGATATCAGACCGGCAACGACAAAAACAAAAACAGCAGTCATTTCACGAAAATAAAATACTTTTCTGTCATTTCTTAGAATATCATATACAACAAAATAAAATACCATGGCCATGCCGATTAATTTGGACAGCAAATTACCACCGGGCATTCCCGACAGGGTAATAATTGAGAAAATGTAAAGATAAAATAATAATTCTGTTACACTGACTCTTGAAAGTTGCTTTCTGAGTTCTTGCAGGGTCATGCTTAGTAATTAGGTTTTCTATTTGCCCTTGATTAAAACATAGGCAGATGAAAAAATTGTGGACATAAAACACACCAAAATTACGATCAATGCTCTCTTGGGTTTATCTTTTCTTTCTGGGCGCACACCGTAATCAAGCACTTCTATGGTCGGCAATTCTTTTTTCTCGTCAATTTTGGCTTTTTCATATTGGGGACCTAAAAATTGAAGCATCAACGCATAATATTCAACTTTTCGTTTAACTTCTTCCAGATGAATTCCAATTTCAGGTATATTTTCAAATTTTGGTAATATTGAATTGGGTTCCTTGGCTAAAATAAGGGATTCGTATTTGTTCTGCAAAATATTGAGTTTTTCTTTAATTATTTCTGTATTGGGATTGTTTTCATTGGTTGCTGATTTGGTAATGGCAAGTTCGATTTCAGCCGCAATAATGGACGCCTGAATTTGGCCGGCATTTTCCAATCCGACAAAAACCTGGTTCTCAAGACTAAACACATTTTCAGATTTCATATATTTTGTCAGATCTGCTTGAATTCTGTTTAAACTATCCATCACATCTTCAACACGATATTTCATAAATTCTTTCATCTCACGAGCTTTTTTTGTTGAGATGGAAATATTGATACTATCCAGACAATAAACGGCATAGTTAACCATATCGGCAATTGCTTCCTGGTCCTGATCCCACATGCCAATATATATTTGCATTTCATCACCGATACCTGCATCAATATTATCGTCAAGTTCCTTTACAGCTTCTTCGATATTGTCAACTTTGTATTTTTCCACAAGATTAAATTTTTTCACGATTTGGGTTTTAAATGTTCGGCTTTTGATAATTGCTAAAATTTTAAACTGATCTGTGTTGTTACCAAACATTCGTCCAAAACTCATACCTGAAAGGCCCCCACTTAGCAAGGACAAGGCTGAATCATCCCCTGTTGTGGGTAATAAGATTGCAGTTGATTTATACCATTTAGGCAAAAAAAGACAGATTACAATGGATATAGATGTAATGATAAAAACCGCTGTTATGATGAATTTCTTTTTGCTCCAAAGATATTTAATTAAATCTATCATATTCATTTCTTGTTCTTTCACAATCATCCCCCGATATTATTTCGTTGCTGCTAAATATGACATATAAACCGATGCCATTGTGGCAATAATTTGAAAAAAGGAACTGTTACCAACCAGCCACTGTGCCAGTGACCGTGGCACGATAATCTGGTCACCGCGACGGATCAGGACGTTAGTTCCCCGCTCTGTTGTTCCATCGGCATGAATTATCGTCACTTTGCTGAGACTTCCTTCTTTGGAATTTCCTCCTGCCAAACCAATGTAGTCGGCGCACGTATAGCCCGGGAAAAATTTATAACTGCCCGGCATTTGGACAAACCCGTTAACAGTCACGCCTTTTTCTATGATATGCTCAATAATATCACCGGATTGAAGATTAAATGTGAATAGTTCTTCGGGCTCAACAAAACTGATCTCCTGCCTGGAATTACCATATCTTTTTATGACCAGTTTATCAAAATTGATATCAGATAATGAGGCGTCATTTCTGCGAAGGAACTGGCCCAGGGTTTCGTTTTTTTGAATAATGTCATATTGATGGATGCCCTCTATACCGCGGATGGAGACTCCTTCATTCTGAAAGTCTCCAAAGGGAACATAAATTTTTTGTCCGATGACAATGGTCGGGTTTTCATCCAGGTTGCCATTTTCCAGGAAATCGAGAAAATTGACCACTCTTACACTGCCTGAATCGCTGATTTCAATTCCAAACTCCTTGGCAAAGGGATGAAAACCCTCAGCCAAAATAATAATTTCATGCAATCGTGTTAAAGGATTGACAACATAAAATCCGGGATTGTTGACGGCGCCGGATATTTGGATTTTATATTCCCGTATATTTTGCAGGTATACGTGCACTTCACCGGATTTGTATTTTTCTTTGATTGTTGATTTGATTTTTTCATAAACATCGGCAAGTACCAGTTTATCAACCTTAATCACGCCTACTGTCGGAATGAGAATATCACCGGTGGGACCGACATAAACAATAAAATTTAAATTTTCGATAGAATTGATGTTGATTCCAAACTGGTCTCCGGGACCGACGATATAGGCTTTTGGATCGATGGTTTTCTCGATCGGTGTGTAAAGGTAATTTTCCGATTGTATTTTGGGCAAATCTGTTGTTTTGTCTATCAGACTGCTTTTGACAGGGAATTTTGAAAATTCAAGGGCAGTCTCACTTTGACGACCAAATTGGTCCACACGCTGACCGTAACCCAATGCGGCCCAAAAAAATATTGTCAGTAACAGGAAGGATATGCTTTTTAATTTCATCCTCTTAGCCTTTCGATATTTATTAAATCCGGGAAAAATATAGTTCCCGAATAGAACTTCATAAATAATTATTTTTGCAGATTTCCCACGATCAAAACTGTATAACTTATAACTCCAAACTCAAAACTTCAGGCACTTTTACAGTTCTTCTCCATAATGGGATTTATAATACTCTAAATATTCGCCACTTTTAAGCGGTTCCCACCACTTGCGGTTTTCGGTGTACCATTTTACCGTTTCTGCCATTCCCTGTTCAAAAGTATATTCCCGGTTCCAGCCAAGGCTGACGAGTTTGTTATCATCCAACGCGTAACGCCTGTCATGTCCGGCACGGTCTTTAACCCATTTGATCAGGGATTCTTCTTTACCTGTGGCTTTAAGTATTTCACGGGTTATTTCCAGGTTCTCTTTTTCGCAATTGCCACCTACGTTGTAAATTTCACCATCGTTACCATTACGTAAGATAAACTCTACTGCAGAGCAATGGTCTTTCACAAATAACCAATCGCGGACATTTTTCCCATCGCCATAAATAGGCAAACTTTTGTCATCCAAAGCATTGGTTACAAATAAGGAAATCAGTTTTTCCGGATATTGATAGGGCCCGTAATTATTGGATGCGCGAGTCACAATGACTGGCAAATTGTATGTTACATAATAGGAGTAGGCCAAACGGTCGCCACCGGCTTTTCCGGCGGAATAGGGACTGGATGGAAAAAGCCCGGATTCCTCAGTAAACTTTCCTTCCTGGATGGATCCGTAAACTTCATCGGTACTGATTTGAATGAACCGTTTGATTTGATGTTTTCTGGATGCCTCCAGTAAATAAAATACTCCCAGGGTATCTGTACGGATAAAATCTTCTGGATTTCCGATGCTTCTGTCCACATGACTTTCGGCAGCGAAATTGATTACATAATCCGGTTGGTATTGATTGAATATTCTTTCCACCAGTTCCTGGTCACAAATATCACCTTTGTAAAATCTATAATTTTCCCGTTCTTCAACACTTTTCAGGTTCTCAGGATTTCCGGCATAGGTCAGTTTATCATAATTGATAACAAAAACATTTTGACCATGTAACTCGAACAAATAATGGATAAAATTACTGCCGATGAATCCGCAACCACCTGTAATAAAGTAAACTTCACGTTTTTTACTCATAAATGTCTCACTTTTGTTAGTTTAAAGATTTGGACTAATTTCACTAATATGCCCCAAAAGTGCAAGGATTATAAATAGCCAAAATATTTGCGAAAAATCCATTCCGAAACCAGTGCCAGCAACAACAGACCAAACAGAAGTCCGTGCGTATTGAAAATGAATTTCCTCTCTTCGAAAGTGGTCCGGGATTGGGGGCTGATCATGGCTATCATTTTTTGAATCTGATCAAAAGTTATGATTTCTCCGCCTGATTCTTTCGATAGGAAGGCCAATAAATCGCGGTTAAGCCCGGTTTGAGTATATTCCAGAATCCTGTCTTTGACCTGAAGGGCCAGCTGTTTCTTTTCTATCTCCTCACCGGCAATCCGGGTTGTGATTTCGACTGTATAATTACCGGCAGATTGCAAGGTGTAGTGCCCCTGGTATTTGTTTTTATCCCAGTTCAGATAAAAATTATCAATCAAAACAGAATCTTGAAGAACAGAAATCCGAATTTCGGCATTTTTGATTTCATTTCCCGTTAAATCATAAAGCATTCCTGAAAAGTGGGCTTCTTCACCAACGAGAAAATTCTTTTTGGGTGTAGAGATTTGAATTTTTGAATTGTCTGAGGGTTCCAGTAAATAATGGATTGTATTGTATAACATCTGACGATAATTGGGGTTGTCTGTCATCATGTTCCAGCGCCAGAAATCTTCTCCCGCAAAGATGGCAACTGATTTTTTTTTGCTGACGGCAAAGACCGGTTTTGAGTGAAGTTCCATAGTGACCAGCAGTTCGTCAAATTCTGCAGCTAACTGAATTTCCTGAAAACTGTAATCGAGAGGAGGCAGTTGGTCCCAGTTTTTTTTGTCGGGAATTTCACGAAGGACCGGGTTTCCGGCCGAGATTTCTTTGACAATTATTGTTGAATGTGATGGTTTTATATTTTTCAGGATTTCCCTTTTAAGCAGGGTATTGAGTTTTGCTTTGTCGGCATGCCTGCCGGCATAGACAATGACCGGTGTCTCCGGGGTGATGAATCGGCTGGCCTGCTGTAATTCCAGTTCACTGGTCAGTTTTCCGGGAAACCCGGCCAGGATGATCAGTTCATAGTGGTCTTTCAAGTTAATGACGCCATTTTTAAAAAATGCCACTGTTGCATCATAATCCGGATTTTGGTTGAAAATCGTCATTAACCCCCGGGTCTCAAAGGAAGGGGCATGACAGAGAATGAGTATATCTTTTTGGCCGGGAAGAATATTGACCAGAACCGAGCCGATGTTGTTATTTTGGTTTTCATCGTTGCTGTTTTCAATCTGAAGTGTATATTCCTTTTCTCCGGGTTCATCAGACGAAACTTCAAAAGCAACGCTTTGCATAAACTGGTCACGGCCTGCCTGAATCTCTTTTGAATGGATACTTTTTCCGTTTTCAAGCAACCGGACAAGGGCCCGGGCACTGGTTTCGGGAAGAAATATCTCTCCTTTGATGGTGAATTTTTCATTGACTTTGGTTTTTTGTGGACCATCGACTTCGATGATGGAGGCATCGATTTTTCGGGCTGTATCACCAATGCCGATTGTAAAAACCGGGAAATCAGTTATTCTTTCCATACTGTAGACCGATTCGCCGGCATTGATCTGCCCGTCGCTGATCAGCAGGGCTGCATCTATCCGTTGGTCTCTGTTTCTGAACAGGTTGCTGATGTTTGTGGCCATTCCGGAAAAATTTAAATCTGACAGATTGGCCGTCTTTCGTATTTCCGAGTCAAAGAGCACCATGTTCAGATCGAGGTCATTATCCTTGATCTGCTGGCTGACTGATTTGATGTTGGCCTGTAGTTCTTTTGAATTGAAATTTTTATTTTTTTGAAGGCTCAGAGAATTGTCAACCCAAATTTCAATTTTCGGTTTGACATCAATAACCTCCTGCCATTTCAGGACTGGTTTCATGAACAGTAGCAGGATGATGACCCAGATAACATTCCTGAAAAAAAATAGGGTGTAAAAGCCTTTTTTATGACGACTTTTTCGAAAGGAGATAAGGGTCACGAGCGCAATCAGTAAAAGCAATAAAAAGAGTTTTGGGTCAGGATTAAAAAATTCAAGATGGATATTTTTCATAGATCAGTCAATCAGCCTCAGGTTTGGAATAGCTTTGATATCAAGAGATGAGGTCCTGTTTCTTTTGAGCATCTCCATCCCGGTTTTGGCAATCATGGCCGCATTGTCTGTGCAGTAAGCCAGGGATGGGAAATATATTTCCACTTTGCGGCCGGCAGCTTTTTTCTGGAAGATTTCCCGCAATCTTGAATTGGCGGCGACACCACCAGCCAATACGATTCGCCGGGCTTGAATCTCTTCCTGGATTTTAAAGGTTTTTTTCTGCAGCGAATCAATAATTGCTTCCTGATAGGAGGCGCAGATATGATGAATATTGTTTTTAATCCATTCTGGTTTTTCCTGTTTGGTCAGATACAATACTGATGTTTTTAATCCGGAAAAGCTGAAGTCATTGGGACGGTTTTTGATTTGGGCCCTGGGAAACCGGAAGAATTTCGGGTTTCCGGATTTTGCCAGAGCGTCAATGATCGGGCCACCGGGGTAGCCCAGGCCCAGAATTCTGGCGGCTTTGTCAAAAGCTTCACCAGCGGCATCATCAATACTTTTTCCCATGATTTCATAATTCTGGAAGTCTTTCACATGGACAATTTGTGTATGTCCGCCGGATACAAGACAGCAAAGGAAGGGATATTCCAAATTCGGATGGTTGAGGAAATTGGCGATAATGTGGCCTTCAATGTGGTTGACGCCGATCAGGGGTATTTGGGTGGCAAAGGAGAGGCCTTTTGCATAGCTCAACCCCACCAGCAGTGCACCCATGAGGCCGGGTCCGCGGGTGACAGCAATGCCGTTGATATCGTTGATGGTCAGGCCGGATTCGTCAAAGGCTTTGGCCACCAGGGAATCAATGTTTTTCATGTGTTCACGGGAGGCAAATTCGGGTACGACGCCACCATACTCTTTATGTAATTCCTGGGAAGAAATCAGGCTGACCAGGACCTGTTCATCATTGATGATTGAAACGGCTGTTTCATCACATGAAGATTCTATACCGATGATATTCATTTGCTTACCCTTTCTCGAACCACGCGTATATCCAGTCTTTCCGGAATTATCTCGATAATATCAACCACCTGCTGGGGTTTTATAATCTTGGGCTGGTAATATGTTTCACCGGGTTTCCAGGAATTTTTGTAATCAAAGATGACTTCAAAATCACCAGGAGCCAGATCCGTGAGATGACTTAAAGCCGCCGAAACTTTCAGGGAAACCATATCCGGAGAGGGAACCAGGGTGATATTTTCTTCGGTGTTAATGATTTTTACCGGTATGTCTTTGACGATTTTTTCTCCGATCTGTTCAACTTTCTGATAAACGGTTGCTTTTTTATGAGAGCATTTAATCGTTGTGTTTTCTGGAAGAAGTAATTTTAAATCCTGAACAACCGGCAGATTGGTGTTTTCCGTCACAAGGGAATCGGTGTAAATTTTTTGCGTTTTGTCAATATAGTATTTGGGTCCTGAGATCAAGACGGAATCAGGTGTCAGTTTTAATGCTTCGGATTTGATATAGCCGGGCTCTGTATCGATGAAGACATTGGGAATGACAGGAATTTTTTTACTGGTGAAGTAATCCAGTTGGATCCTGACTGAATCAGGGGCAAGAATATTATTGAGTGAAATATTGGTGTTTCGGGGGAAGATGATTTTTTCAGGATGCAGCTGGTAATATTCATGCAGATCATAGGTGTAAAAAAATTGAATGGCCTGAATGTCCAGTTCAAACCTGAAACCAGAAATCGGGGAGAGGTAGAGAAAGAGCAATTCACTGCCCTGCCCGGTCAGTTCTGCTTTGATTCGTTCGGGCACGGGTTCTTTGAGTGTTTTTTCTTCGCTGATATTAACAATATTCAGGGGAACGGAAAAGGTGTAGGTGTAGGAATTGCCCAAAATGATGTAAATCCACATGATGATGGCGAACAAGAGGCCAAAAATTTTGATTTTCAGGTCTTTGATCAGAGAATTTTTAAATTTGTTTAAAAATTCCTGAAGGGGATTTTTGCGGCCGGGTTTGAATATTTTATTTCTTCTGTTCATGGTGGTGAAAGTAATAAAGGGGCCTGAAAGATACAAGCCCCTTTATTGATAAACGGATCATTCAATTCAAGAATGATTATTCTTTTTCTTCTTCGTTTTCGTCGGCTTCTTCCGGGTTTTTATCTTCATTTTCAGCAGGTTTGTTTTCGACTTCTGAAGGTTCTTCCACTATTTCTGCGGGAGTTTCTTCCGCTTCTTTCACGGTTGTTTCTTCTTCTTTTTTGGCCTTGCTGGCTGCTTTTTCAGCCTGGGCAATTTTATTGATGATATCCTGCGGAATATCAATCGTCTCACCGATACTGACCTGGTTTGACATGTATTTTTCGGCAGGAGTTGCCTCTTTCTCAGGGGTTGGGGCCTGAGGAATTGCCTGCTGTCTGGAAAGGACTATTCTGGATTCATTCATATCCAGTTCGATCACTTTTAACTGAAGCATATCGCCTTTGTTGACAAAATCCTTGACGTTGTTTCTCTGTTCTTTTGGAAATTCACTTAAGGGAATGATGCCTTCCAGGTCATTGTTGAGTTTGACAACAACGAGTTTGGCTGCGATTTTTTTAACTTCACCTTCGACAATAGCGCCTTCGACGTACAATTTGTCAGCGCCTGCCCAGGGATTTTCTTCAATCTGTTTCATGCCCAGGATGATTTTTCTTTCTTCCTTGCTTAATTCCAGTACTTTTACCGTTACAACATCACCTTTTTTGACTATTTCTTTGGGGTGACGGATTTTTTTGGTCCAGGATATATCTTCCATTTTGACAAAGCCGTCAATATTATCTTTCAGGGTCACGTAAAAGCCATGAGGACGAATATTGCTGACCGTGCCTTCACAGATCACATCGACTGCATAGGTCACATCGATATCTTCCCATGGGTCCGGTTCCAGCTGTTTGAAGCCCAGAGAAATTTTGCGTTCTTCTGTGTCGATTGCCAATACTTTGGCTTCAACTTCTTCACCCATTTGAAAAACTTCGGAAGGATGTTTGATGTGTTTTGTCCATGAGATTTCTGAGATATGAATTAAACCTTCAACCCCTTTTTCCAGCTCTACAAAAACACCATAATTGGCGATATTGACAATTTTTCCTTTGACAATTGAGTCAACCGGATATCGTTGTTCAATACCTTCCCAGGGATGGGGAGTCAGTTGCTTCAGGCCGAGAGAAACTCTCTGTTTGTTATCATCATAGTCGATGACTTTGACTTCAATTTCCTGGTCCAGGCTGACTACTTCGCGTGGATGGTTGATTCTGCCCCATGACAGGTCGGTAATATGCAGCAATCCGTCCAGGCCGCCAAGGTCAACAAAGACACCGAAATCGGTAATATTTTTGACTTTTCCGGTCAGTACGTCGCCAACTTTGATGTTGGACAGTAATTCATCACGTTTTTCTTTGAGGTCTTCCGCCAGTAATGTTTTACGGGAGAGGACGATATTTTTTCTCAGTTCGCTGAGTTTAACAATTCTGTATTCAAAGGATTTACCAACATAAGCGTCGAAATCGGTGACAGGGCGAACATCCAGTTGTGAACCGGGCAGGAAGGCGTCAATACCCATGATATCCACCACCATTCCGCCTTTGATGCGTGATTTGATTTTTCCTTCAACAATTTCGTTGTTGTTAAACATTTCTTTGACACGCTGCCAGACGCGCATGAAATCGGCTTTCCGTTTGGAGAGCACCATTTCGCCGTCTTCGTCTTCCAATTGTTCCACGAAGACTTCGATTTCATCGCCAACTTTCGGTGTTTCACCTTCAGCAAATTCTGTCAGGCTGACGATACCTTCAGATTTAAAACCGATATCAAGCAGAATGTCGTTATCAGTAACGGCAACGACTTTTCCAATGATTCGTTCATCCTGACTGACATTGGTCAGGGATTTTTCATATTTTAATACTTCTTGTTCCAGTAATAATTGGGTGTCATCTTTTAAATCTTCCTTGTGAATAACTCGGATAATATCAGATAAGGGGCCGGATGTCACCGTTTCTGTTTCATAGGGTGCTTCCGGGGTATTGCTGCCGGCTTCAAGGGTTGGTTCGGCTGCCGGTGCTTCTGCTGCAGGTTCAACTGCCTCTGGTTTTTCAACAACTGTTGAATTTTCAACCACTTCGTTTACTTCTGCCTGTACTTCAGCAACCTCTTCGGAAGGGTTTGGGGTTAAATTTTTTTCTTCGTTCATCAATCAAGTTCCTTGTTTTTGGTTAATATTGTCACTTTATCCTTTTTGGATAATCTCTATAATTTTTCTCACCTGTTCTTCAAAGGTCAGGTGAGAAGTGTCGAGTTCGATGGCATCGTCTGCTTTTTTGAGCGGTGAATGGGCGCGGGAGGAATCGATTTTATCCCGTTTTTCCAGAATTTTGATGACTTCATCGATATCAATTTTTTGTCCTGCTTTCTGGTAATCGCCGATTCTCCTCTGGGCCCTGACGCGTAGGTCAGCTACCATGAAGAATTTCAAATCAGCGTCGGGAAATACATTGGTGCCGATGTCCCGGCCTTCCATGACGATATTTTCTTTTTCACCCATTCGGCGCTGAAGCGCTGCCAGGTGTTCTCTGACTTCAGGGATTACGGAGACGGGGCTGACCAGGTCTGCCACTTCCCTGGTACGGATTTCTTGGGTAATGTCACGGCTTCCGATAAAGGTATGGTGCTGGTTGTCTATCCATTCAAAATGGATATCCAGTTTTCTGGCCAGTTCAATGATTTTTTCTGTGTTTTCAATGGGGATATTATTTTCAAGGGTCAACAATGTTACCGCCCGGTACATTGCGCCTGTGTCAATGTAGACAAAGTTAATTCTTTTGGCCACTTCTCGTGCCGTACTGCTTTTTCCGGAACCTGCCGGTCCGTCGATAGCAATTATTTTTCCCATATTTCACCTTTCAAATAGCCTCGAAATTTAGTTTCTAAATTTAAGAAAATCAATCTATTTTCCTTTATAGTTAATATTTACGCAGCTTTTCTATCTCTGTACCGGTGAGGTAGCGCCATTCGCCGGGTTTCAGCCCTTCTTTTTTTATTCCGGCAAATTCGATTCTGTCAAGTGACTGGACCTTGTATTCCAACTTTTCAAAAATCCGCCGAATTTCACGGTTGATACCCTCCCGCAGTTCCAACAGGATTTCAGTGGAATGGTCCACAGTCTGAGTGGATTTTATGATACCACGGGCGACTTTTCCATCTTCCAGCCGAATGCCGCGCTGAATTTGCGCGGAAATTGTGTCTGACACACGGCCCCGCACAATGACCTTGTACAATTTGGGAATTTGGAATTTCGGATGGGTCAGTTTGTAATGCAGGTCGCCGTCATTGGTGAATATCAAGAGGCCCGAGGTGTTGATATCAAGTCTTCCGACGGGTTTTATGAGCGGCAGGTCTTTGAAATACCGGGCAACTGTGGGTCGGTCCTCCGGGTCGCTGAGGGTGGTCACAACACCGACGGGTTTATTGAGAGCGATGTAAAGGGTTTCTTCCGGTTTGACAATTTTTCCGTTATAAACAATAGTGTCCTGGGCAGTGACCTGAATTCCCATTTCGGTAGCAATTTTCCCATTGATTAAAACCAAACCTTTTTCAATGATTTCGTCACATTTTCTTCTTGATGCAATTCCACAGAGTGAAAGATATTTATTTAACCTTATTTTGTCATTCATCTTTTTGGCTTTCTTCATTGATGATTTCTTCCAGTTCCTTCATTCGGGGCAGGGAATCCAGGGAATCCAGACCAAAATATTTCAGGAACTTTTTCGTGGTGCCGTACAGCAAGGGCCTTCCCGGGCCACTGACCCGGCCTTTGATTTCGATCAGGTCTTTTTCCAACAGAGTTTTGAGATAGGAACTGACGCCCCGGATGGAATCCACTTCGCTTTTGGTGCAGGGTTGCTTATAAGCAATAATGGATAAGACCTCGAGAGCCGAATCGGACAGTCGGGATTGGGTGCGGGAATGGTCGAGTCTGATTAAATAGTCGTTATAACGGTCTGTTACCATGACCTGAAAACCATCTGCCACTTTTTGAATGATCAGAGGCGTATTGGTCCTGGCATAAAAGTCATTCAAATCATCTATCACCGATGGCAGATCAATCTCTTTTGCAATACAATCCTTCACCTGTTCCTGGGTCAGGGGTTCTTCAACACTGAACAGCAGGGCTTCAATAATTGAATGGGTTTCTGTTTTGTTTAGGCTTTTTGGATCCATATTTCCTGATTTTGGTGTTCCTGGATAACCTGAATGATTCCGTTTTTAATCATTTCCAGGACTGCCAGAAAGGTTGCGATGATCTCAATCCTGTCGGTCAATGCTTCTGTCAGGTTTTGAAAACTGAACCGGACATGATTTTCCAGGTAATTTCGCACAAATTCGATTTGCTCGGTGATGGTAATACGAATTTTTTTGATTTCATACTTGTTTTTTTCCGGCATGCTATTGACTATTTTACGAAAAATCAGGCCAATGTCATAGATCGAAAGTTCGGAAAGGTCAGCTTCGTTGTTTTTTTCCAATTGCTGCCTGATTATACGGGGTTCGAGAAAACCGGTTTGGGCGGTTTCTTTTTCCTTTAGGGTCAGGGCCGCCAGTTTATATTTTTTATATTCCAGTAAGAGGTCGACAAGTTCGGTGCGGGGGTCTTCGATTTCTTCATCTTCGGGCTGAGTGTTGGGTAGCAGCATTTTCACTTTGATGCGCATCAGTAAGGCTGCCATCTCCAGAAATTCACCGGCGATGGATAGTTTCAGCTGATGAAGGATTTCAACGTATTCCAGGTATTCTTGGGTGATTTCCGAGATGGGAATATCATAAATATTGATCTCGTCTCTTTGAATAAAAAAAAGTAACAGGTCCAAAGGCCCTTCAAATATGTCCAGTTTTATGTTGTAACTCATTTGAAATACATGGTCACGGAAATCGCGAATATAATCGTTTATCCAGGGGTTTCAGACTCGAAAAGGATTAACCCAATTTCATTACTTCCCGAACAGCCTCCATGGTTTCCCGGGCAACTTTTCCGGCCCTTTTTTCTCCATCGGCAATAATATCCAGAAGTTCGGATTTATGGTTGATCAGGTGATTTCTCTTATCTGCATAGGGTGCAAAGGTATCGGATATTTTTTTTGCACAATTTTTCTTGCAGTCGACACAACCCAGGACCCCGCTTTTACAATCCGCCTCGATTTGAGGGACCTCCTGAGCATTAAATTGTTTATGATAGGTAAACACATTGCATACCTCGGGATGTCCGGGATCATTGCGGCGGATTTTTTGCGGATCAGTGATGGCGCGCATGACTTTTTGCTGGACTTCGTCCGGAGAGTCGGCAACCAAGATGGTGTTATTCAGGGATTTGCTCATTTTGGCGCCATCGAGGCCGGGAAGTCTTGGAATGACGGCCAGTTTGGTTTGAGGAATGGGAAATACTTCACCGTAAAGGGTGTTGAATTTTCTGGCGATTTCCCGTGTGATTTCTACATGGGGCGCCTGGTCTTCTCCGACGGGAACAACCTCGCCTTTATAGAGCAAAATATCAGCGGATTGCAAAACCGGATATCCGAGATGGCCATAAATCAATGAATCCATGTTCAGGTCTTTGGCCTGTTCTTTCAGTGTGGGGTTTCGCTCCAGTCTTGCAGTGGTAACCAGCATGGAAAAAAGAAGGTGCAATTCCGCATGTTCTTTGATCTGTGATTGGCGAAATACTGGGCTCTGATCCGGGTCAATACCGCAGGCAATCCAATCGGCAACCATCTCCAGGGTATTTTCTAAAATTTGTGAGGTATCCGTCTGGGTTGTCAGGACATGGTAGTCTGCAATGAGATGAAAATTATCATATTCACCCTGCAATTTTACCCAGTTTTCCAGGGCACCGACATAGTTTCCCAAATGCAATTTTCCGGTTGGTCTCATTCCGCTTAATATTCTTTTTTTTCTGCTCATTTTTCTCTCAGTATTAATGGTTTTCTATTGTATACGCCGGAAATAATCATCAATTGTTTCGCGTCTTGTGATTAATTTCACTTCTCCGTTATAAATGCCGACTTCGGCAGGTCTCATTCGCATGTTGTAGGGCATGGACATGACGTTTCCATAAGCTCCGGCATTTTCGATAATGATAAGGTCTTTTTCCGCTACGGCGGGAAAAGGAATATCGTGGGCCAGAATATCGGTATTTTCACAGATCTGACCACATATGCTGACGATGTCCTTCAGAGGCAGCTCTTCTTTGCCGTCAACGATGAAAGTATGTTTGGCGGCATAGAGGGCCGGACGGATCAGGGTATGAAAGCCGGCGTCCACACCGATGAATTTTTTGTAGCTTTCTTTTATGCCGTTGACCCGGGTCATGAGCCAGCCAGCATCGCCAACAAAAATTCGACCCGGCTCCATGGACAGCGAGGGATTTCCCAAATGGAATTCCCGGCTTCTTTCTTCCAGGATTTTATAACAGTTTTTGGCAATCAATTGCAAATTCATGGGTGCTTCATCTTTACCATAGGGAATACCAAATCCGCCGCCCATGTCGATAAATTCAAATTCAATACCCAGTTTCTCGCTGACTTTTCCGAGATGGCTCAGCAGCAGGTCCAGCATCATTGGGAAATGTTCATTGTCCAGTGTTCCTGAACCGGTCATCATATGGGCGCCGAATCTTTTGACACCGGCCTCTTTTGCGGTTTGGTAGGCTTCAATAGCTTTTTCAAAAGGGACACCAAATTTAGCTTTCACGCCGCCGGTGGTAATCTGTTCATATTTGCCACGGCCTTTGCCGGGGTTGATGCGAAAACTGATAAATTCCGGCACGCCGGTCCTGATGAGTCGGTGAAAGGAACTGATGTCATCAAGATTGATGATTACCCCGGATTCCAGAGCAAATTTCAATTCCGCCTCACTCTCATAATTGGCGGTATAAAGGATTTTGTCTTTGGGCAATCCTGTATTCAGGGCCAGTTGGAGTTCGCCCGGGCTGACACAGTCCATGCCTAAGCCATTTTTTGCCACGATATCAAGAATGGCCGGATGACAGTTGGCCTTCATGGCGAAAAAAATTTCAGTCTTGATGGTGTCATGCTGAAAGGCTTTACGAAAATGGTTGACATTGGTTTCAATTTTATTCAGATCGTAAACATAGGTTGGGGTCCCATATTTTTCGGCTATTTTATTCACAGCGACATTGTTGATTTTCATAGTACTCACTTCAGTTTCGTTAATTGAGCGGAATTTATTTATTTATCCTGACTTAGGCAAAAAAAATCCCCTGAATATGGAAACTTCCCATTTATTCAGGGGATTTCTACGGGTATAAAATTTTTAAAGAATCATTCGTATGAAGAGGTCATCCACTTCAATCTGCATTTCATCAAAACTTTCAATTCGCAAGGCGTGGTCAAAACAGCCCTTTTTGGTGCAGGCGGCGACGACTCCTTCTTTGGGAATTTCAAAGGACAGCATCGGAGAACCGCAGGTCTTGCACAGGTCATCCTTGTCAACCAGGGAAACGCCACATTCTGGACAGAAAAAATCCACTTGCTGGCCTTCGGGAATATTCAGGTCGGTGATGTGGTTGTAACTGCCAAATTCCGGATCCAGATAGATAATGCCTTCCTGATCATTAAATTTGATTTTCGCTTTAATCGCTTTCATTCCCCCAATGGTTTTTTCATCTGTGATTAAATTACATCCGTTGCTGCAGCATGCATGCTGAATGTCAATGACTCGCTTGGTTCGGCTGTTTTGTGTACTTTGCATAATTACCTCTTGCTTACGTCAATTTAAATAGTTTTTTCAATATTTTAGTTTTTTCTTTATCTTGATTTACAAAATTTAGCAGAATATTTCCAAAAATTTTATATAACTGCTGAAATAAATAATCATTTTTCAAAATATCAAGATGTTTTTTGATTGTTTGAACATCTCCTCTTTTGACCGGACCGGTCAGGGTCTTTGCAAGGGGCTCCCGCCAACTCTCGGCCAGGGTCTGCCGGGTGATTGAATCCAGTATTTTTTGCGTTTTTGATACTTCCAATCCTGCTGTTTGGTTCAGGATTTTTATTTTTTCAATTAAACCTTTTAAGTAATTGTTTAAAAAAACGGCTGAAAGATGCAGGTTTTGCTTTTGTTCTCCGGTCAGAATAATTCCGGTTTCGCCGATTGTCTCGGCCAAATTTTTGAGAAAAGGTGCAATTTTTCCTTCGCAGGTAAAGGTGGTTTGCGGAAGATTTTCAATTCCTCCGGCAACCGTTGAAATCGAAATCACGGGATGCATACTGCCACTGTTTTCATATTTACCAAAAACCGAGGAATCGATGGCGCCGGAGGTATGGAAAAGTTTTACCCGGGTATTTTTGTGATGCAGAAAAAAATCCCTGATGACAGCTTCCAGCGCGTCATCAGAAACTGAAAAGAGAATAAAATCACAATCCTTTGCCAGATTCTGGAAACTTGCTGTCAGCTGTTCAAAAGGAAGATATTGACGGGATTTTTGTAAATTTTCCGGGCTCCTGTTCCACAAAAAGAGGGGCTGGTAACCTTTCTGCCATAGATGATAGGCCATGGCAAGACCGGTTTTGCTGGCGCCGATAAGTCCGAAGTTCATAATTCGTATTTCATTATTTTGTTAATTTTCTGCACAATTCACTGAAGCTTGACGATCAATGGCTGTGCGTGGAAATATATTGAATTAACCTCTCTCTTGCAATTCATTTTCCGCCTGCTTATGTTACTGGATGATGAATGCCCGGGAAATTGAAGCTGTTTTGGCTGTATGATTGCCATTCCGACTGAAAAAAGACCGGATGAAAAGTCCCCAGAAAGGTAATCAGCCAATCGAAATCTGAAAGGGGAAGATTTTAGTTTGGTTGATTGTTGATAAAAAATTAGATCAAAAAAAGTAAAGGTGAAATTTATGTCAACCAGAAAGCCGGCAGTGGCCGGGACTTTTTATCCCGGTGAGGCCACAAAGTTAAAAAAGGATATTCAAAAATATTTGTCAGCAGTTCCGGCCTTGGACGAGTTTGCAAACATTGCTGGAATTATTTCGCCCCATGCGGGCTATATATTTTCCGGCCCTGTGGCGGCTACAGCTTTCAAAGCCATTGCGCATTTGAAACCCAAAACCGTCATTGTTTTTTCTCCTAGCCATCAGGAATATTTTCAAAAATATTCAATTTATCCGGGAGATTCCTATACCACTCCGCTGGGAGAATTAAAAATCAATGATGATTTGCGCTCGAAATTACTGAATAATCCCCACGTGATTCAGTCCACGGCAGGGCACAAGGCAGAGCATGCCCTCGAAGTCCAGTTGCCTTTTCTTCAGGAGATATTTTCACATCGGTTTGAAATTGTGCCGGTCGTCATCGGAGATGTGACAATAGAAATGATGGATTCCGTAGCCGGGGCCCTGGCAAACCTGAACCTGACGGAAGATTTCCTGGTCATTGCCAGTTCCGACCTGTCTCATTTCCATTCCTATGAATTAGCCAATACAATTGATCGGGAACTACTGGATTTGCTTCAGTCCTACAACCTGGATGAAATCGCTGCCGGAATTGATGATCATACCCTGGAAGCCTGTGGCATTATGCCCATTTATACATTGATGAAATACACTGCTGAGAGAAGTAAGGCGGTCTGTAAAATTCTGGATTACCGGAATTCCGGGGATACAGCCGGTGACAAATACCGGGTCGTGGGCTATGCAGCAGGAATTGTTTACAATCCCTGAGGACGAGCGCTTTTTTATTCCCGGGAGTTTTCGGTTTTAATATTTATTGACGATAGGATAACGTCGACCAATGCCAAAGGCTTTTTTGCTGACTTTGAGTGCCGGTGCGGCCTGTTTGCGTTTGTATTCACTAAAGCGGATGCGGCGCAGGCAATCATCAACCACGGCGGCTTCATATCCTTTTTTCAGCAGGGATTCCCGGTCCGCACCATTGTTGATGATCTCATCAACCAGAGGGCTGACAATCTCATAATCGAAAGGATCAATCTGGCCATTTTTCAATTCCGCACTTGGTGGTCGGGTGATAATCCTTTCAGGGATGATCCCTTTGCCGGCTTTTTTGTTGATGAATTTTGACAGATTGTACACATCGGTTTTGCTCAAGTCGCCGATGACGCCAAGAGCCCCGGCCATATCGCCGTACATGGTGCAATAGCCCAAAGCCAGTTCTGTTTTATTGCCGGTGTTGAGCATCAGTGCGCCAAATTTATTGGCTATGGACATGATGATGTTTCCCCGGGTACGGGCCTGAATATTTTCTTCGGCTAGCCCATCTTCCATCCCGGAAAAAAGGGGTGCCAGAACAGTCTTGAAGGTCTGGTAAAGTGTATCAATGGGAAGAGTATGAAAACTGACGCCGAGGTTGTCGGCCAGGGTCTTTGCATCAGCGGTGCTGATGCCGGAAGTATATTGTGACGGCATGGCGATGCAGGTCAGGTTTTCAGGGCCCAATGCTCTGGCCGCAATGACAGCCACCAGGGCTGAGTCAATGCCGCCGCTGAGTCCCAGGACTGCTTTTTGATGTCCGGTTTTGCGAAAATAGTCACGAACTCCCAATACAAGGGCATTGAAAAGGGCTTCTTCCACAGGACGCTCGCATACCTTCAGTGTTTTGGTATTGTTCTCGGAAATAATACCGGTATAAAATCCTTCCCGGAATTCTTCTCCAAGGGCGATTATGTTGCCATTTCGGTCACAGGCGATTGAGTTTCCCGCAAAGATGATTTCATCCTGGGCGCCACAGTAATTTACCAACACAAAGGGGACACCCAATTGATTTACTTTATCAAAGACCAATTGATTGCGGACTTCCCGCTTGCCTTTTTCAAACGGGGAGGCAGATATGTTGATGATGATATCGGCGCCCTTTTCAACCAGGTTTTGGGTCACTTTGACGGGTGACTCTTCATCCCAGAGGTCTTCACAGATTTCGATGCCAAGTGAAAGATTTTCCCCTTTAAAGTCAAGGGAAACAGGTTCCTGGGTGACGGACGGCGCAAAGTAACGTTTTTCGTCAAAGACATCGTAATTGGGCAGGAGGGTCTTCCGCCTGACTGCCCTGATTTTTCCGTTTTGAATCAGCGCCGCAGCATTATAATATTTTTCTTTCATCTTTTCGACAAAACCAATAATGCAGAGCATGTCTTCAGGAACCAGGGCCGCAATTTCATCCAGATATTTTTGATTGAGCGGGATGAATCCTTCACGAAAGATTAAATCCTGGGGCGGGTAGCCAGAAACCGCCAGTTCCGGAAAAATCAGCAGATCAACGGCTTCCTGTTTTGCTTCGCGGATATATTGTCGGATAATTTTAAAATTTCCTTCAAAATCCCCAATGATAGAATTAATCTGGGCCAGGCCAATTTTCAGGTCTTTCAAAATCTTACCTCAAAAATTTCAAAATTTTGTAATTCTTTAAACTCGTCGATTTTTACGGATGTCACATGGGACATGGAAGGCCCGGTTTTCAATTCTTTCACAAAAGCCCCCAGAATGTCAGGCTCGGCTTCCGCTTCACAATAGACATCACCATTGGGCAGGTTTTTGACAAATCCCCCGACACCGTAGGCACGGGCAATCTGCCGGGTAAAATAGCGAAAACCGACGCCCTGGACAACACCTGAAAGGGTGATTTCTGCATGAATCATGATTGGCACTCCTGTTCGATATATTGCAAGGCTTCAGCAACGGATTCAGCCTGATGGACCTGGTCGATATTCCAGGATTTCAGTGAACAAACGGGCCGGTTGAATTGTTTGCAGTAGGCGATTTCCGACAATGTGCCAAATTCGCCTCCGATAGCAATTGCGCCATCGCAGGAACAGGCGATGATGGAATTACGGGAGAGGCCGATGCCGGTGGGTAAAGCCACGGTGATATAGGGATTGACATCCCTGGTGTCTGTTCCGGGTAATATTCCGATGGTCATTCCGCCAAAATCGAAAACACCTCTGGCTGAGGCTTCCATGACCCCTGACCGGCCGCCATTGATAAGAATGTGGCCGCTTTCGGCAATGGCTTTTCCCGCCTGATAAGCCAGGTCCAGCACTTCCGGGGTTGCTTTGCGGCCGCCGATGATGGCGATTTTGAGTTTATTTTTCATGATCGTATCCATGTGAAAAAAAGTTACCCGGCGCTAAATGCGGCGAGACTACCTTTCTGCCAATCAGGGATTGATTCTGTAAATTGTCCTTGGAAAAGGAATGGCTTCCCGAATATGTCTCACACCGGAAATCCAACCCACCAGACGTTCCAGTCCAATACCAAATCCGGAATGGGGTACGGAACCGTATTTTCTGAGATCAAGATACCATTGGTATTCGGCAATGTTCATTTTTTCCTGGTGCATTCTATCCAGCAGCATATCGTGATTGTCTTCCCTTTCAGAGCCCCCAATGATTTCGCCAAAACCATCCGGCGCAATCAGGTCATCACCGAGGACGATGGAGGGATCATTTTCGTCCCGTTTCATATAAAAAGCCTTGGCTTCTGCAGGCCATTTTTCAACGAACACCGGTACATCAGAACCTTCAACCAGCAGGTCTTCTTCCTGGGTACCGAGATCATCACTGTAGCCGATACTTGCGCCCTTGCTGTTGACGTAATCAATGGCTTCCCGATGGGTTACCTTTTTAAAAGGTGCATCGGCTTTTTGCAGCTGGTCGATATCTCTTTCCAGGATTTCCAGTTCAGTTTTGTTTCTCTCAATGGCTGTTCTGATGACATAGCGGATCAGTTCTTCCTGGATTTTCATATTTCCTTCATGTTTAACATAGGCGGCTTCGGCATCCATCATCCAGAATTCCGTGAGGTGCTTCCGTGTTTTTGACTTTTCAGCACGAAAAACAGGGCCAAAATCATAGCATTTTCCCAGGCTCATAATACCGGCTTCCAGATAGAGCTGGCCGGATTGTGAAAGGTAGGCTTTGCCCTGTTCAAAGTACGGTACTTCAAAAAGGGTTGTAGTCCCTTCGCAGGCTGAGGGCGTCAGAATCGGTGAATCAAACCTGTAGAAGCCATTGTTGTTCAAATATTCGGTAATTGCATAATAAACAGTGTGACGGATTTTCAGCAATGCCGACTGTTTTGCCGAACGGAGCCATAAATGACGGTTGGATAACAGAAAATCAGGGCCATGCTCTTTTTTTCCAATGGGATATTCATCGGCAATCTGGACTTCCTGGACTGTTTTGACGGTGAGTTCATAACCTCCGACAGACCGGGGCTCTTCACGAACGATTCCTGTCACAATTACTGAACTTTCCAGGGTCAATAGTGATTTTTTTTCAAATATTTCCGGATCGACAAGATTTTTGATTACGGTGCATTGAATAATTCCAGTGCCGTCGCGGAATATCAGAAACCAGATTTTTCCGCTTTTCCTCAGGTTGTAGACCCAACCTTGCAGTTTCACCTCTTTTCCGGCATATTGGCCGACATCTTTTACACTTACTGTGTCCATTTTTTCTCCAATTTTTATTTTATTGATTCGTTTGTTTTTACCAGTCTGACAGAATTTGTTCAATGATATCTTCGGTAATTTTATCGATGGTTTCGGTTATTGCAATTTTTCTTTCGTCAGGATTGTTGGGGTCGTATTCGCTGTATCCGGAAAGGGTTTTTTGAAAGATTTTTTTGTCATTGATCATGTCTTTCCATTCGGCGTCGATTTTGATAGTGACCCGGTATTCATCGACGTTTTCACCTTCATCGGTTTCGGAATACACGGCCGGTTTGTCCTCAATGCTGACAATTGTACCATAAAGTGTGGAATGGGCCGCATCGATTTCTACGAGGTCGAGGATTTTTTCTTTGATAAATCCATTACGAACTTGTTCTGTCACGGTGGCCCCCAGGTCAAATTCTGCAGTCCTGTCTTCAAATTCCGGAATGGCGATATTTTTGATATGAGGCGGCAAATTACCTTTGAAAGAGTAAAATCCGCAGGACTGAAGCAATAAAAAAACAATTGTAATCAGGGTAATTTTTTTCATTCTTTCAATCCATATTCTTTTATTTTTCGGTACAGCGTGCGCTCTGAAATCTCCAGCGCCTGAGCGGTTTTGCGTTTTTTGAACCCAAATTTTTTAAGGGTCTCTTCGATCAGAGTCCGTTCCATATCGGCCATGGACATTTCACCGATTTTGGACATGTTTATCAGACTCTCATCCTCTTGTTCCTGAAAGTCTTCCTCTTTTGGGATTTCGCGATGAAAAACAGGTTTGGCAGGTTGATGGTAGGCTGTCGGATAGTCGATATCGCTGCTATGAGACAGTTGCAAAAAATCCATATTTTTGTCCTGAAGGATGAATTCCTTGATGTCATTGACATCTTTTCTCAGCAGAAATAATTGCTTCAGGATCAATTCCCGTTCAGCCTGTTCGACGGTTTTGGAAATTTTGACCGGCAGATTGGGTGAAAAGTTACTGACCGGCATCTCATCCAGTCCCAGTTGCTTGTGGACATGATGAGAACTGATGACTTCGCCTTTTTGCAGGACAATGACGCTTTCCACAAAATTTTTCAGCTCGCGAATATTGCCCGGCCAGCTGTAGTTTTTCATAATTTCCATGGCTTCCGGGGAAAATCCCTTGAAAGCGATTTGGTTACGGTTGGCAAAATCCAGGGCGAATTTTTTGACCAGCAATGGCAGGTCTTCGGGATGTTCCCGCAGGGCCGGTGAGGTCAAGGTAATGGTTTTCAACCGATAATAGAGGTCCTTGCGAAACCGGTCTTTTTCGATTTCCTTTCCCAGTTTTTTATTGGTGGCAGCGATGATGCGAACATCAACTTTGCGGCTTTTTGAGCCACCGACTGGCAGGAATTCACCGGACTCCAGCACCCGTAAAAATTTTACCTGGGTTTCCAGGGGCATTTCACCGATTTCGTCGAGAAATATGGTCCCGCCGTCAGCCGTTTCAAAATAGCCTTTGCGGTCTTCTATAGCCCCGGTAAAGGACCCTTTGACATGTCCAAACAATTCACTTTCAAGAATGCCGGCCGGTATGGCGCCACAATTCACTTTAATGAATTTGTTGTGTTTACGCAGACTGTAATTATAAAGGGCGTCGGCGATCAGTTCTTTTCCAGTCCCGCTTTCCCCATTAATCAAAACTGTAATATCAGTGGGGGCCACCTGGACGATGGTTTCGATGATTTCTTTGATTTTATCGGATTCACCGATGATACCGAAGCGTCTTTGAATTTCTTGTAATCTGTAATCGCTCATTTGTCTCACCTAAAATTTATTTCATGCGGATTAAGGCTTTTTGGCCAATATCGGTTCGATAATGTTTGTTGTCAAAATTTATTTTTTCAATTTCTGTATAGGCCTTTTGGATGGCTGCCGGCAGTTCCGGGTCCATAGCGGTGACAGCCAGAACCCGGCCACCGGAGGTCACGATTTTGCCCGCTTCCTGCCGAGTGCCGGCATGAAATACACATACTTCCCTTGAAACCCGCTCAAGGCCAGTGATTTCTTTGCCTTTTTCATAATGATCCGGATAACCTCCTGAGGCAAGGACCACTGTACAGGCGTTTTGATACTTGAGTTTAAAGGACCTGGAGGCGATATTTTTTCTGGCTGATCCTTCCAGAATTTCAATGATATCCGATTCGAGGAGTGGCAAAATCACCTGGGCTTCCGGGTCACCGAAGCGGACGTTGAATTCCACTACCGAGGGCAGATCATCTTTGATCATCAGGCCGCAATAGAGTACGCCAGTATAGGGAATACCCTCTTTTAGCATGCCATCAAGCATTGGTTTAATGATCATCTGGCGGGCATTTTCCAGCACCACCGGAGTGGCAAGGGGAGCCGGCGCATAGGCGCCCATTCCGCCGGTATTGGGACCCTTGTCGCCGTCAAAGGCCCGTTTGTGGTCCTGGGCGGCATGGAGCAATTGAAAATTTTTCCCATCAGAGATGGCGAAGACCGATAGCTCTTCTCCTTCAAGAAAATCTTCTACCAGCACCTGACTGGCAGCCTCACCGAATTTATCTTCATCGTAGATTTCATGTATAGCATTGGCCAGGTCTGTAGCATTTAAAATCACCAGGGCACCTTTTCCGGCGGCCAGACCGTCGACCTTGATCACGTAAGGGAAGGCTTTTCCAGCGGTTGCGACGATGAGGTCACTGCGGTTTTCACAAAGAACAAAGTTTGCGGTGGGAATACCATATTTTTGCATGATTTGTTTAGCGAAAATTTTACTGGTCTCCAATCGGGCCGCAGCTGCAGTGGGACCAAAAATCGTCAACCCATTTTTCTGGAATTCGTCAACAATTCCGATCATCAGGGGGATTTCGGGCCCGACAACAGTCAGGTCGATTTCCTGTTCATGGGCAAATTTGACCAGGCCGCTGACATTATAAACCTGCAGGTTGATATTTTCAGCTTTTTGAGCGGTGCCGGCATTGCCGGGAGCGCAGTAAATTTTGCGGACCCTTGGCGATACTGAGATGGCTTCTACCAGAGCGTGTTCTCTGCCTCCATTGCCAATGACTAAAACTTTCATAATCCCTCCGATTATTTATTTTTTTTCATTTTTTCTATTTCATCTCGCAATTGCGCTGCTTTTTCAAATTCCAGTCTTTCAGCAGCTTTGATCATCTCACGTTGCAAGAGTTCCAAAAGTTCCTCACGGCCCATCTTTTCATCATAGCTCAGGGTTTTCCTTTGCGGTTTGTCATATTTGTTTTCATGGTAATCTGCTACAGCAGTTCCTTCCAGGACTTCTTCCCTGGATTTGTAAATGGTTCTGGGGGTGATTCCTTTTTCCTGGTTGTATTTTCTCTGGGCATCACGCCGACGACTGACCTCATCAATCACTTTATTCATAGAATCGGTCATAATATCACCGTAAAAAATAACTTTCCCATTGGCATTTCGGGCGGCCCGACCGGAAACCTGCATCAAAGAGCGGTAGGAGCGCAGAAAGCCTTCTTTGTCCGCATCCATGATGGCCACCAGAGAGACTTCCGGCAAGTCCAATCCTTCTCTCAATAAATTGATACCCACGAGAACATCGAATTCTCCCAGCCGTAAATCGCGTATGATCTCCACCCTGTCCAGGGCTTCAATTTCCGAATGTAAATAGCGGACGCGCATACCGGCGTTTTTCAGGTAATCAGTCAAATCTTCGGACATTTTTTTAGTCAGAGTTGTCACAAGGACCCGTTCATTTCGCTCAACAACATTATCAATCTCATTCATCAGGTCATCTATCTGATTTTTAGTCGGACGAACTGAGATTTCAGGGTCCAGTAGTCCGGTCGGCCGCAGGATTTGCTCTACCACCACACCTTCGGTTTTTTCCAATTCATAATCACCGGGTGTGGCTGAAACAAAGATGGTTTGCTTTTCTGTTTCTTCGAATTCTTTGAAAGTCAGAGGCCGGTGGTCCAGGGCTGAGGGTAGACGAAAACCATGGGCCACCAGGGTCTCTTTCCTGGAACGATCTCCGTTGTACATGGCCCGGATTTGGGGAATAGTAACATGAGACTCATCAATGATGCATAGAAAATTTTTAGGAAAAAAATCCATCATTGTGTAAGGCCTTTCACCGGGTTTTCTCTGAGTGAAGTGACGCTCATAATTTTCGATGCCAGAACAATAGCCTATTTCCTCCATCATTTCAAGGTCAAAATGGGTCCGTTGCTCCAGCCGGGCGGCTTCCAGGATTTTTCCTTCTTTATTTAAAACTTCGAGGTGCTGATCCAGTTCTTCCCGAATGGTTTTCATGGCAAGGGCTGTGTTCTCTGTGGAACTGATAAAATGTTTGGCCGGGAACAATATAATTTTCTCCAGATCGCTGATTTTTTTGTTGGTCAAGGTGTCAAAGGAATAAATTTTTTCGATTTCATTGCCGAAAAATTCCAGTCGGTAGGCAAAATCTTCATAAGCCGGATAAATGTCAATCACATCGCCACGGGAGCGAAACTGGCCCCTTTCCAGGGTCTGGTTTGTGCGGGAATAATAAATATCAACCAGTTGAGAAAACATTTGCCGGATATTGACCCGCTGTCCTCTTTCGATGGGGACCACAAAGCGGCCGTATTCAGTCGGGTCGCCAATACCATAAATGCAGGAGACCGAAGCGACGACAATCACGTCGTTTCTGCTCATCAGTGAAGCTGTGGCTTTTAACCGCAGCCGGTCAATTTCATCGTTTATGGAGGAGTCTTTTTCAATGTAAGTATCGGAAACAGGCAAGTAGGCTTCCGGCTGGTAGTAATCATAAAAACTGATAAAATATTCGACAGCATTTTCTGGAAATAATTTTTTGAATTCCCCATAGAGTTGGGCGGCCAGCGTTTTATTGTGGGAAATTACCAAAGTGGGAATATTCATTTGTTGAATAACATTAGCCATGGTAAAGGTTTTACCGCTTCCCGTAATGCCCATGAGTGTCTGAAATTTTCGGCCGGATTTAAGCGATTGATAAAGTTCTGCAATAGCCTTGGGCTGATCACCGGTTGCCTGGTATTTGGTATTTAGTATAAAATCTGACATTTCGGCAGCAATATAATATTATTTTCGACAACAATCAATATTAAGTATCTGTGAAATTTCCTCTGATATTTTGACAGGATTTAATGATAAATCGGAATTTTTTATTTTCTTCAGTAATTTATAAAAGACTTTAATCATTTTTCTTTGTATTGAAATTTTCAAGGAATAATGATAATATCAACAGCAATCAAATGGAGGAGGATTTATGAACCCAATCAAAAAAATTAATATCGCTGCCTATGTCACAATAGTGGTGATGTCCCTTTTATTATTCAATTGCGGAGAACCCATGATCAAAACAAAAGCACCGGTGAGTTACATTAAAAATGAACTTAAAAAATTAGTGCCGGTTGATATTCGCTCAGACCTTTCCATTTTGTCCGAAAGTGAAAAACAGGTGGTCTTCAAACTGGTGGAAGCCGGAAAAATAATCGATCAGTTATTTTTACTTCAGGTCGATTCGGACAATCCGGAAATACGCAAAGAACTGCTGACTATGAAAGACAGTCATCAAAAAGATTACCTGGAAATGTTTGATATTATGTTTGGCAGTTGGAACCGGCTCGAAGATAATAAGCCTTTTTTAAATTCAGCGGAAAAACCAGCCACAGCAGGGTTTTATCCCAAGGACATGACAAAGGAAGAATTTCAATCCCATTTAAACATGCACCCGGAAGATAAACTTGTATTTGAAAATAGTTTTTCAGTTATCAAAAGAAATGGCGACCAACTGATCGCTTTAATGTATCATGAAGCCTATAAAGACCTTGTTCAGGAATTATCGGGGAAATTGAGAGAGGCTGCGGACTTGTCGCAAAACAAAAATCTTCGGAAGTTTCTGATTCAAAGGGCTGATGACCTGCTTACCGATGATTATTTTGAAAGCGATATGAATTGGATGGATTTAGACGGTAAAATTGAAGTTGTCGTGGGGCCCTATGAAGTTTATGAAGACGAGCTGTTCAATTATAAAGCAGCTTATGAAATGTTTTTATGCATTGTTGATCTTGAGAGCAGTGAACAATTTTCGGCAGCATCCCGATATTTACATGCTATGGAAACCAACCTTCCGATTCCTGATCAATACAAAAATTTTAACAGAGGATCATCGTCTCCCATAAAAATAGTCCAGGAAATCTATACGGCCGGTGATACCAAGGCCGGTGTTCAGACAGCCGCATTTAATCTGCCTAATGATGAAAGAGTCCGGGAAGCCAAAGGCTCCAAAAAAGTTATGCTTAAAAATATCACAGAAGCAAAATTTCAAAAGGTCCTTTTGCCCATTGCAGAAAAAATACTTGCTGAAAAACCCTTGAAACATGTGAGTTTTGATTGTTATTTCAATCATATTTTGATGCATGAAATCAGTCATGGCCTGGGACCTGGTGTCCTGAAGATGGCGGATGGAACTGAAACAACTGTGGCCAGGGAACTTAAAGAACTTTACTCGGTGATTGAAGAATGCAAAGCTGATGTACTGGGATTATACAACCTGTTGTTTTTGATGGACAAGGGAGTTTTTGAGGAAAAGCGATATGAAGCCTATGCCAGTTATCTGGGCGGTATGTTTCGTTCCATTCGTTTTGGAATCGGTGAAGCCCATGGAGGTGGAGTGGCGATTCAATTTAATTATTTGCTTGAAAAGGGGGCCTATTTCGTCAATGAAAAAGGTCAACTGGATCTCCGTCCTGAAAAAATTGAGCCTGTTATTCGGGAATTAGCGGAAACCGTGTTGATCATTGAAGCCGAAGGAGAGTACGAGGCGGCAAAATCCCTGATCGAAAAATATTCAGTCATGACACCTCTGATGGAAAATTATATCAAAGAATTGGCTGACCTGCCGATTGATATCCGCCCTCATTATGAGGTTGAAAAAGGCAGAGAGAATTAATCTTTGATGTTGCAATTTGTAAGTGGCGGATTACCAGAACGCTGACCAGCCATTTATTCAAAAGGTTTTTGTTTTTAAAGGGCAGAATAATAAAAAAGGTCACCGGGGAAGTGACCTTTTTTAACGCAACTGTTAATGAAATAGCCTTCCCCGAACTAAAGAGGGGATAGTGAGGGATATTACGGCACATCCGGGGAAGGGGAGGGGATTTTTTTTCTTATTATCAAAAGGCAAAAAGTAATTTAGCAATATGAATGCCAAGTAAACAAAATCTTTATTTTTATTTTTCTCTCGTCGCTAAATAAAAATTTTTCAAATATTTACCATTTGTTTGTAGGAAATTTTGGCAATAAATGGAAAAAAATTCGCCTTTTTGAGATTTTTTAGCCATTGCTTTAAAAATCAGTTGAAAAGATCCTTAACATATCCGATACTAGGAATAATAAAAAAGGGTTTGCAATGCAAAAAATCTATTTAATTGATGATGATGATTCCTTTTTGGAATTATTGAAAAATTTTTTTGAAGAACAGCAATTTGAAGTATTTACCAATCTATCCGGTGAAAATATCATACCGGATTTGATGAAATTTGAGCCGGATATCGTATTGCTGGATGTCAGTATGCCTGGCACCAATGGTTTTGATATTTTACGCCAGATCAGAACAAATGTCTTGCTTAGTATGATTCCAATTATCATGGTTACAGGAGAATCGGACCCAAATTCACAGATTGAAGGCCTGACCTCCGGTGCCGAGGATTATATTGTAAAGCCCTTTGATCTCAATGTGTTATACGCCAGAGTTTTGAAGACCCTGCAAAAGACTATCGTGAAAACCCGAACGAAATTTGACCAAATTAATCTGCTTGCCAGTCTGATCAGTATTTATAAAAAACGAAATTACCAAATCTTTTCAAAACTGATGGAAAATTATGAAAATTATCCACCCAGTTGGGAAGGATTTATTCCTGATCTGATTATAGTAAAAAAGGATAAAATCAGGGCATTTCAGTTTGAATCCGCTCAGAGCATTCTGGATGAATCTTTTATCAAAAGGATGGAAGAATTGTCTGATCTGCGAAGGGTCAATCCCAAAATTGAGCCCACTGTTGTGGTCCGTTCCAGGGAGACTATGCACCAGACGGAGAATATTGCCAGAGAATATGGATATAAAATTAAGTTTAAGTTGATTGATAAAAAATTTAAAAAAACAGAGTACCTGGAATAACAGCGGGGCTGAATCTATATTTCGATATTGATTTTTGCGATCTGGAGAAGGGAAAAAAGTCAGAATTTGTAGCAAACACCGCGATTAACTTCTTCCATTTTTTTTTCACCAAATATTTTTTTCACCAAGGTCAGACTGAACAGTATGGCTGCGCCACTGGCCTGGCCTGTGACAATATTGCCGTCTTCAACCACCTGATCATTTTCTGCCTGAAGTGGCACCTCATTTTTTGTGCCCGGATGAATGGTAAATTTTTTTCCTTCCAATACTCCGGCTTGATGCAAAACCATCGGGGCGGCGCAAAGGGCAGCAACCAGTTTTCCATCTGTATGGAATTTTTGGACCAGGGCGACCACTTTATCATTGTTCTTCAGGTTGATTGTTCCCGGCATTCCTCCGGGAAGCACAATACCGTCATATTCACTGGCGGTAATATTTTCCAGCAATTCATCGGCGATGATCGGAATTTGATGAGAGCCCAGAATGTTTCGGGTTTCCAGGCCGGCTGTGACGACGGTTGCGCCGGAACGCCGCAGAATATCAATAATGGCAATGGCTTCAATTTCCTCCAGGCCCGGTGCCAGGGGTACGAGTATCTTTATCATGCTTTATCCTTTTCTCATTTCTTTGTAAAGGTTGATCAGATTGTTGGTGGATGAATCATGGGTGATGATTTCATCGTTATTCTCTAGTTCCGGCAATATTTTCTGGGCGAGTTGTTTTCCCAATTCTACGCCCCACTGATCAAAACTGAAAATGTTCCAAAGGATTCCCTGAACAAAAATTTTGTGTTCGTACATGGCAATCAGGCTTCCCAGTACTTCCGGTGTCAGTTTTTTGAATAGAAAGGAATTTGTCGGTTTGTTGCCCTTAAAAATTTTATAGGGTTTCAGACGATGGATTTCCTTTTCGTTTTTTCCTTCTGCCTGGAGTTCGGCAACGACCTGGTCTTCATTTTTACCGTTCATCAGGGCTTCAGTCTGGGCGAAGAAATTGGATAGCAATTTGGCATGATGATCTCCAAGGTTATTATGCGAAATGGCCGGTGCCAGGAAATCGCAGGGAATTAGTTTGGTGCCCTGGTGAATCAGCTGATAAAAGGCATGCTGTCCATTGGTACCGGGTTCACCCCAGATAATGGGACCGGTCTGGTAAGACACTTCTTTGCCGTTTCGATCGACATATTTGCCGTTTGATTCCATATCGCCTTGTTGAAAATAAGCCGGAAAGCGATGGAGGTATTGATCGTAGGGCAGAATACAATGGGAATCGGCCCCCCAAAAATTATTATACCAGATACCCAGTAAAGCCAGAATAACCGGCATATTTTGTTTGAAATCCATGGTGCGAAAGTGGTCATCCATTTCATGGGCGCCACGAAGTAATTTTTCAAAATTGTCATAACCAATAGTACAGGCGATGGATAATCCGATTGCTGACCATAGGGAATAACGGCCACCAACCCAATCCCAGAACCGAAAGATATTTTCCGGTGCAATGCCAAATTCCACTACTTTTTCTTCATTGGTTGAGAGCGCAACAAAGTGTCTGGCTATATGCTTTTCTTGTTTGGCAAATTCCAAAAACCAGCTTCTTGCTGTGTGTGCATTCGTCATGGTCTCCTGAGTCGTAAAGGTTTTGGATGCGATGATAAAGATTGTGGTTTCAGGATCAACTTTTTTCAGGGTTTCTGCGATATGGCTCCCATCTACATTGGAAACAAAGCAGGTGTTTATATGAGGAATTTTATAGGGTTTGAGGGCTTCTGTGACCATTACCGGTCCCAGGTCAGATCCGCCTATCCCGATATTAACGATATTGGTGATTGCTTTTCCTGAAAATCCTTTCCATTGACCATCAATTATGGCTTCAGAAAATGCTTTCATCTGGTTAAAGACTGCTTTGATATCAGGCATAACATCCTGATGGTTGACATACATCGGTTTGTCGAAAAGGTTTCGAAGGGCGATATGTAACACGGCACGGTTTTCCGTTTCGTTGATTTTGTTGCCGGCAAACATTTCGCTGATGGCCTGATGAAGACCGCACTCTTTGGCCAGTTCAACCAGTAAATCCAGAGTTTCTTCAGTGATAATATTTTTTGAATAATCGAGGTAGATTTCGTTGAATTTTATTGAAAATTTTGTTCCGCGTTTCGGGTCGGATTCAAATAAGGCTTTCAGGTGCAGATTTTTAATATCCAGAAAATGATTTTGCAGTTCTTTCCATGCTTTGGTTACCGTGGGATTTTGTCTGGGCAGCATATTTTCTCCTTCATATCCTTTTAAATTTTTGATTTTAAAGTTAACTTAAATTTGAACAAATTGCATTATTTAATTACTCGAAATTTTGTTTTTAAATTGAAAAAAGTTAAGGGGAAATTTATGTACCGGCTTAATTTTTATGTTCCGGAATCCCATTTATCAGGAGTCAAAGAAGCCCTTTTTAATGCAGGTGCCGGTAAAATTGGTCATTATCAGAAATGCTGTTGGCAGGTTCGGGGTGAGGGCCAATTTTTACCAATGGAAAACAGCTGTCCGGCAGTGGGCCAACCCGGCCGGGTTGAACACGTGGTGGAGTACAAAGTAGAGATGGTTTGTGATGATGCTTTGGTGAAGGATGTAATCGAGGCCCTGGTTCTAAACCATCCCTATGAGGAGCCGGCCTATGACCTGGTCAAGGTTTTGACAAAAAAGGATTTTTAACCTTTAAACCGGTCTTTCGTCGGGAATGGTGAGAGTCACTGTGGTTCCCTCATTGGTTTTGCTCTCAATGGAAATAGCGCTGCGATGCAGGTCCATCATTTCTTTGCAGATGAGCAGACCCAGTCCGTGTCCTTTTTCTCCTGAAGTGCCTTTTGTGCGAATGGTTTCTTCCAGTTTAAATAACTGGTCCAGATGGTGTTCATTGATACCGATTCCGTTATCGCTGATATCAATTTTGATTTTGTCATCGCTTTTTGAATTTTTTATTTCGATGGTACCACCGTAATTGTTGAATTTTATAGAATTGGAAATGATGTTTCGCAACACTGTGCCCAGGATCTCCTTGTCAGCATAGACTTCGGTGTTATTATCGATCAGATTATTAATTTGTAAGGCTTTCTCTTCTATGTTTTTTTTGAACAGGACCAGATTGCTATGGACCATGGCTTTGAGGTTAAAACTGCTGGGAGAATAGGTTTTTTTCTTGGTCTGAATGTTTCCCCATTCGACAAGAGTATTTAGCAAATTGAGTGAGTTCTGATTGATCAATTCCAGTTCTGTGGTCAGTTTTTCAATAAATTTCGCATCAAGATGATTCACGGTCCGTCTCAGAATATTGATAAAGCTGGCAATATTCGAATGGGCGTTGAATAAGTCATGCCCGATAATTGAGTAGAGTTTGTCCTTGGAGGCAATGTTCTTTTCCAGTTCAGTTTTTTGGGATTCAATAATTAAAAATTGTCGTTGCAATTCCCGGTTGAGCCTTTTTTTGTTGGTGATGGCTTTGACAACAATGACGACAGTTCCAATGGCAACAATCAGGGCAAACAGGGAAATGAATATGATAAATCTCTGCATTCTTAGTTTGGATTCCTGAATGATATTTTCTTTTTTCAGAAGGTCGGTTTCCTGCCGCTTTTGCTGAATATTGTGGATAATTTCCAGTTCTTCGATTCTTGACTTACTTTGCTGAACATTAAAACTGTCGGTAAATTCTTTATGAAGTTTGAGATTTAAAAAGGCCTCCTGGTATTTTCCCTGCTCTTCATAGATTTCATATAAGTTTTTATATCCATCTATTTTTAGTTTTAGCATGTTATTTTTATCTGCTGTTTTTATGGCTTTTTTAATCTCATTGATTCCTTCGATACTTTGTCCCAATTTGCTTTGGATTTTCCCAAGCCGAATGGAGTGATAAATTTTATTTTCGGGGGTATAAAGTTGATTTTCCATGAGCTTAATCATTTTTTCATGGTATTGCATGGCTAAGGGGTAATCATTTTTTGCAACGGCATAATCACATTTAAGATCGTAGTAATAAGATTCCAGCTCCGGAGAATTGAGTTGGGACCACAGGTTTTCAACTTCGCTGAACAGATTGTCGATATTCCGGTATTCTTTTGCCCCTATCAGAAATTGTATTTTTGAAAGAATACTGTAGGCCAGGTTCAGATCATTATTGGTGATTTCTGATATTTCTAAAGCCTTGTCAGCATATTCCAGGGCTTTCTGATGATCATTTTTTTCATCATAGACAAACCCCAGATTGAAATAGGCGAACCACAGACTGGTTTTATCATTTGCTTCGTCTGCCAGATTGATGCACTTAAAGTAATAATCAATGGCCTTTTCGTAGTTATTGGTGGTATAGAGCAAAGAGCCCAGGTTTACATAAATATTTAAAAGATTGTTTGTATTTTGTGATTTTTCATAAATATTGAGGGCCAGTAAAAATTTTTCCAGGGCCTTGGTATAATCAGTTCGGTTCATATCAATAATGCCCATATTGGTATAGGCAAGGGCTAGTTTAATCGTGTCGTTGGTTTTCATTGACAGGGTTTTCACCTGTTCAAAATATTTGAGGGCTGAATCCAAACGGTTGAGATTCATATGGTATATGCCTAAGACATTATAGGCTTTAATCATACCCGATGTATCTTTTTGATCTTTGAAAAACTCTTGTGCTTTGAGGCTGAAAAGATAGGCGCTGTCGTATTTTGTCAAATTTGAGTAGTTATACTCCATCAACAAATAGAAATCACCCAGTTTTGAATCATTGGATTTTTCCGCCAGGCTGATGCCGATTTTTGCCTGTTCAATGGATTCCTTTGGTGAGTAGTCGGCTAAATAGTTACTTAATTTATAAAAGTGGTTAATTTTGTCAGCCTCTTTTGACTTATTGATCACTTTTTGCAGACTATCGATATATTGACTGTCCTGAGACAAGAGCAAAGATGTTGTTATGACAATTATTGTTAAAATTTTTATCATTTAAAATTCTCTGTTTTCAATAATTATAGGAAAATCAGGAATGCCATTCAAGGTTGAAAGAATAAAAAAGGGCTTCTTCTGAAGCCCTTTATCTTAGGGAAAAAGTGTTTTATTTCAAAAACATTATTTTTTGTGTTTGCGAAAATCCGGAGCCTGTGGTCATCTGGTAAAAATATATTCCATTGCTAACCGGATTATTGCCCGCATCGGTACCATTCCATTTGACTTCGTAGTGGCCGGCCAGTTTATTTTCAGAAACCAGTGATTTCACCCATTGACCCCGAAGATCAAAAATATTGATTGATACCGTGGATTTTTCTGGCACCTGGAATTTGATCGTGGTTTCCGGATTGAAGGGGTTCGGATAGGCCGGCATCAACCGGAATGAGTCGGCTGTGGTTTGATCTGTTTTTTCCAATATAACAGAAATAACCGGGTGCTTTTCAGTTTTTCCATCAAAAGCCACATCTTCGATTTGATAGTAATAGATTTTTCCGGGAACCACTTCTATATCAGTATAGGAATAGTCATTTTTCGTGGTGGAATTGCCGGCACCTTCGATGAGAGCATCATTCAATTTCACAAAATCGCCATCTCTGAGGTCAGATTTATAGAGGTTAAAACCAAGGTTATTCACTTCACTTTCAGTTGTCCAACGAAGCAATACCGTACCATTGTCGGGTGTTGCCGTAAAAGAGGAAAGGGTGACAGGAAGGGATTGGTCAGCACCACTATATCCAGGTGAACCTAAATCTGTACCTGTACCCCATGGTGTTGTTGCTGTCTTCCAGTTTGAACCTATATTATTATTATCAGTCACATTTCCAATGAAAACCATTGATGCTCCGTTTGGGTCTGGAAATGCAGTTCCTCCATCCCATTCAACTTTATCAATTTCATTATTGAAATCATCTAAAATAATTAGTTCATCAGCATTATTTCCTAAATAAAAAGTTGAAGGAAATTGATAATTAACAATAACTCCACCGTTTGTTGAGAAATCAGTGTTATTTCCTAAAACGGCAAAACCTTTTGGAGGCACGATTAGGTCACCTGAAATAATATGAGAGTCGGACCCATTATCTTTAATTCTCCATCCATTTAAATTTATTGGTGATGATGATGAATTATATACTTCAAACCATTCACCATTAGAATCAGTTACTTTAGATGGGTTTTGCATAATTTCGGATATTATAATCGCCCCGAAAACCACCCCTCCAAACACACTTAAAACCATCAAAATCATAGCAATTTTCTTCATTTTTTATCTCCTCATTGATGTTTAAATATTTTTTATGCCAACTTGGTCAAATGCCAAAATTCCATCGTAAGAATCCCAATAAACTTTTTGTGAAAAATATAAAGTAAAAGGATGCTAAAGATTAATTTAAATAATTAAAAAAAGATTGCAAGTTTTTTTTAATAGTAAATTTTTAAAACCAGAATCATTTAAATTGCCGAGATTTTTAAAACCTCGGCAATTTGCGGTTATTTTATTAAATCGTCAATAAGGTTTTGATCAACAAGATATGGAATAGTGATCTGGCCTTTGTCCACATTGTGCTCATTCCATTTTTTTGCGGTTTCAACAGCATTCGGATTGCCGGCCCAGTTGCGGCGGGCCACACCGCCCATGACATCCCAGGACAATCCCCGAGAAACTACTTCTGCGGCATGGTCGCTGCCATCCAGTAAGATTGCATTTCCGCCATTGGAGGCCCGGCCGATACCGACGCCGCCGCCGTTTGAAAGGACCACCAGAGTCATGCCGCGGGCCACATTGCCGGCGAAGCATTGCACGGACATATCGGCGGTCGTGCGGCTGCCGTCGTAAATATTGGCGGTCTCTCTGAAGGGTGAATCTGTACCGGAAACGTCATGATGGTCCCGTCCCAGTAGTACCGGTCCGATTTTACCTTCACGCACCAGTTGGTTAAATTTCAAGGCGATTTGTACGCGTCCGGCTTCATCGGAATAGAGGATACGGGCCTTGGTCCCGACCACCAGATTGTTTTTTTCTGCACTTTTGATCCAGTGGTAATTATCGCGGTGAATGGAACTTTCATTGGGGTCGAGACAACTCATGGCTGCCTGATCGGTCTGATGCAGATCTTCATCCCTGCCACTGAGACAAATCCATCGAAAAGGTCCGAACCCGCGGTCAAAACAGATAGGCCCCATGATATCTTCAACATAGGACGGCCAGATAAAGCCTTCTGAAGTGTCGGTCTGGTTGGCGGCGATTTCTCGTATTCCGGCGTCGAAAACCGAAGCCATGAAAGAATTGCCGTAATCCCAGAAATGGGCCCCTTTTTCGGTTAATTTTTTTATGACATTGTAGTGTCGAACCAGGGATTCATCAACGATTTTTTTAAATCTTGCCGGATCATTAACCATAATCTGGCGGGATTCTTCAAATGAGTAGCCCACCGGTGTATAGCCGCCTTCATAAACGGCATGGCAGGAGGTCTGATCCGAGAGCAATTCAATCGGAATATTTTTGGTCTCCAGATATTCCAAAAGGTCGACAATATTGCCGTGATAGGCGATGGAAATGGCCTTGCCTTTTTTCTTGTATTCCAGCATCCAGTCCAGAATTTGACTAAGATTTTCCGATACTTTGGAAACCCAACCCTGATCGTGACGGGTTTTGATGCGGCTTTCGTCGACTTCAGCAAAGACGCCAATGCCCCCGGCAATTTCCGTAGCTTTGGGTTGAGCGCCGGACATGCCACCCAAACCCGAACTGATGAAAAAGACACCAGTCAGGTCTTTGTCTTCCGGAATTCCCAGATATTTACGACCGGCATTCAGAAGAGTAATATAGGTACCATGAACGATTCCCTGGGGCCCGATATACATCCAGCCACCGGCTGTCATTTGTCCGTAATTGGTCACGCCCAGGGCGGAGAGTTTCGCAAAATGTTCCGGATTATCCCATTTTCCCACCATCAGGCCATTGGTAGAAATTACCAGGGGTGCATTTTTGCTGGATTGAAAAATTCCCAAAGGATGGCCACTGCTGACCACCAGGGTCTGGTCTTCCCGGATAATTTCAAGGTATTTTTTGATCAGCTGATACTGCATCCAGTTTTGGCAAACCTGGCCGGTTTCTCCGTAAGTGACCAGTTCATAGGGATATAAGGCCACATCAAAATCGAGGTTATTATCGATATTGACCTGTAAGGCGCGGGCCGCCAGTATGCCCTTGTACTGGTCAACCGGTTTGCCCTTGATTTCGCCCTGTGGCCGGTAACGGTATCCGTAAATCCGTCCGTGAGTTTTCAGCTCTTCCAAAAATTCCGAAGCCAGTTTTTCATGCAGATTTTTGGGTATGTAACGTAGGGCATTCTTTAATGCGGTTTTGGTTTCTCTCTCATTCAATTGATAACCCCGGGAAGGGGCCCGGCGAATGCCTTCCTTGAAGACAGGGTTCGGTGGTAATTGGTCTGAAAGCCTGATAGTTATATTTTTATTCTCCATCTTCCCTCCTGAATTTAATGTCTGATGAACAGGTTCATTGGCAATGAACCTGCTTAAATTAATAAAAAAAACATTGCAGTAAAATTAAATAAAATCAGGTGGTGAAACAAGAAGAGGGATGATTGATTCCAATTTTATTTTGGTTGTTTTTTATGGCAATGGTTGACCCGATCAGGGTAATTTTGAAAAATCAATTTTCGGTGGCTGATGAGTAGCAACTCTTGTAAATATCTGACCGATCGGGGTTGTCTCCCCGAAAAAACCGCAGTTTTTCAGGAAAAATTTTTCGCCGTCGATGCCACCGGCAAAATCCATACGCGCTTCTTTTCGGGCGGTATTGTCAGCTGTAAACCGGGCCTTTGTCATTTCGTGCCAGCGGCCTCTTGAATCACAAATCCATTGGTTTTGAAAATAGCCTTTTCTGGAAAGGTTTCCGGTGTTCGGAATAAAATTTTCCAGGAAGGAGTGATGATGGGTGAGATAAGTTGAGGTCTGGGGCCTTCGAAAAGATGCGATCAGTTCCCACTGACCGATTTCAGGTGCAAAGAAATAGGCGGTGAAATCGGTAGCGTTGTTTTCCGAGGGTTCTCCTTTGAGCAGAAAGCTGTAGGTGGTCCCGGCTTTCCAAAGGTACTTTCGGTAACTCTGTCCTCCGGACCCTTCATTGCCAAATTCGCCGGTATGGACATGGTCACCTTTTTTTAACAATTTAATTTTTTGGTCTTCAGGAATGCTGGCAGGGTCATCAGTGACGAAGGGGCTCCAGACCGAAAAGAGAATCCTTCTTTCATCGTCAGAATTCACCTGGATGCCAAAATATCCCTCTCCGAACCCGTTGGCCATGAAGTAAGAACCGAGTACATCCTCGCCATGCGGGACGTTGATTTCATTGTAAAACCAGACAATATCCTGAGCTTCACTGGGTGGAAAATAATTCAGATGAACAGAAGGGCCGCGTCTGCCCCAATAAAATTCATCGCTGACATAATATATTTTATCTTCTGTTGCTTTTCCGGCGATTAAAAGGCTCGATATCTCAGCAAATTGGGCAGCATCTTTTTTAATTCCCTGGAATTGAATTTTCTGGTATCCCGGCTCGCTGATTTCAAAGGCGCCAACAAAAAAGGTATCCAATTCCGTTGAAGACAACACCATTTGATGGGATGTGTTATTGAAGGACAGGGAAATTGTGGATTCGCCCTTTTGGACCCTGGCTACCAGGGCCAAAAAAAATTCACCTTTTGCAGATGTTTTAAAATAAGTGTTAATGATGGTTGCAGGTTTTGACCAGTTTGAAATACCCCGGTGATCAAAAACATGGTCTTCATAAGATTCTGTCCAGCTGTTCCCTGCAAAAGGGATGGTATGGGTCCAGCTTGTGGTGGTATACAAAGGGTTTGCGGCCATGGCTGGCCAGAAGCTGACCAGAACCGTCAGAAAAAGCAGTTTTCCGGAATTTTGATAGGTTTTCATTTCTCTCTTCCTCTTTTTTTTTAATTCTCCGAAAATAAAATGTTGAATTTAATAAAACTATCCAAGATAAAATTAAAATTTTATAACCTCCCTTCTGTGAAAGGAAATCTAAAGCGCTTCCAATATTTCTTTTACTGTATACAGAGAACCGGTAACACAGATCAGGTCCTTTTCGGTTGCGATATTTTTTGCTGTCTGCAGGGCTTCTTTGACATCTTCTCGGACAATCACTTGTTTATCTTGAGATACTTCATCAAAAAGGTGGTTTGTTGAACTGGCGCGGGGGGATTTTGATTTTGTGATGATAAATGTATCGACGATGTGACTGAGTTTTCTGAGCATTAGTTTAAAATCTTTATCAGAAAGAATGGCCACGACACAGAGGAGTTGCTCATATTGATAGATATTAGCCAGATTATAAACCAGTTTTTCAATACCGTCGGGATTATGGGCGCCGTCGATGATGATGGTGGGATTGGCAGCAACTTTTTGCATTCGTCCCTGCCAGAGAACTTGTGAGAGACCTTGTCGTGTTAAAGCTTCATCCAGTTGCCAGTGATGCTTTTTTGCGATTTCCGCGCAGCAGAGCAGGGCTGTTGAGACATTATCCAATTGATGAATGCCAACCATATTGCAGATAAGATTCTGATATTTCAGACCATATTCCGGTAATTCTATATCAAAGAAATTCCCATCGGGAGTCAGAGTCGGATTGGTTAGAATTACCTGATTGTCAACGGAAATTATTTTCGAACCCAAAGGTTTAGCTTCGTTGAGAATGACATTTTTTGCTTCATCTGGCATTTTGCCGATGATAACCGGTGTATCGGGTTTTAGAATGCCTGCTTTTTGCCAGGCGATTTTTTCGAGAGAACCACCCAGACTTTTGGTGTGGTCCAGACCAATATTTGTAATGACTGAAATTTCGGAATGGACCAGTTTTGTGGCGTCCAGTCTGCCGCCCATACCGACTTCAATAACAGCATAATCAACAGATTCATCGTAAAAAATCTGAAATGCAAGAGCTGTTGAAATTTCAAAAAATGAGGTATCAAACCGGCTGTGGAGATCACGATATTTCAAATAGGTTTCCAGCAGTTTTTCCTCTTTGATCTCCTGCTTGTTGATGCGGAACCGCTCTTTGTAATTTACCAGGTGCGGCGAGGTGTTTAATCCGACGCTGTAGCCATGGGCGCATAAAATTGATTCGATCATGGCGCTGGTTGAGCCCTTGCCATTGGTGCCGCCAATGTGGAGCGCTTTCAATGTTTTTTCCGGGTTTCCGATTGCATTACAGTAATTGGTAAAATTCTCGATTTGCAATTTTTTCTTGCCGGCGCATTTGGATTCTATCTCGATTATAAATTCATTATAGTTCATAGCTGCCCTGAAAATTTTATGAAATTTATTAAAAAATTTAATTCCAGATAGGATTTATTTTGTTTCAGAAGCTTAATTAATAAATTGTAAAGTTGTTTAAAACTTCTCAAGTGAAAAGAAATTCCATGAAAAGTGTCAAGATTTTTATTATGATTTGTTTATTCCTTTGGGGCCAAAGCTGTTATAATCCCAATGATTTTCAACCGCCGGTTGTTCGAATAATTTTGCCGGAATCAGGAGAAATACTGAAAGATTCTCTGAACGTCATTTGTATTGCTTCAGATGATAATGCCATTGATTATGTCGAATTTTGGATTGATGGAGAATCTGAAGAAAAAGACAGTGTTATTCCCTATTCGTTCATACTCTATGCCCGGGATTACGACGATAACTCCAAACATGCCATTACGGCCAGGGCCTATGATGTGGAGGGTGATTACGCCGACAGTGAACCGGTCTATTTCAAGGTATGTATTAGCGATCAGGATACTTCTGTAACCCAGCCCATGGAAAAAGGACATTTTATTTACCTGGCAGCATCGGATAATCACTTGTACAGATATCATTTAGGAAATAATGAACTTGAATTATTAGTATCGGAATATCGAGGAAGATATCCACATTATATGGAGTCTATTCATCGAATCGGATTTAGATCTCACGGTTCCTATCATATTTCAACCATGAACCCGGATGGCAGTGACCAGAAAATTATCTATGATTTGCCGACTTTAACCTGTATTCATGACTATTGTGACAAAAATTCAACTTTTTATGGATACACTATTGGCAATCCAAACAGGATAATAGCAATTGATATTGAAAAGAATGATTATCGGCTTTTGACCAATCCAGAGGGAACAGAAGACTATGATGGGGATATTAATGAAAAGGGAAATTTGTTGGTTTTCAAAAGGATCGAAAATAATCAAAAGAAGCTGGTTGTATTGGATATTGAAAATAATGTTCTGCAAAATATTCAATTTCAGAATGAAAATGACAAATATTTAGCCAAATGGTCTGACCTGAATTTTGGTTTCTTTTTTATTGAAGAAACTCAGAATTCTGAATATCATTTAAAATTTTATGATTTCAATGAAGGTACTGAAAATATTATTTTTTCATATGATTATAATTTTGGCTACTCCTTTTCTCCCGATGAAAAATATATTGCCATGACAATGATAAAAGATAATTCCAGGGACCTATATATTTATGACAGAGAAAAGGATTTACTGAATCAAAAAACTTCCCTTGAAATTGAATTATTTCACGAAGAATGGGTCGAAATAAAATAGGAAAAATGATGAGATTTCAAATTTTGTTAATAATGATTGTTGCAATATTGACCGTTACAGGGTGCAACGAAAGAATGAACCGTGGTACAGCCACAGGTTTCAATCCGCAGTTGGCTTCCGACCTGGGCGCTGACGACTATGGAATGCGACGGTATGTTGTGGCATTTTTGTATCGGGGTGAAAACAGAAACAGAAGCCAGGAAGAGGCTGAAAAATTGCAAAGGGCGCATCTGGATAACATCAACCGGCTGGCCCAGAATGGTCTTTTGGTCGTTGCCGGGCCTTTCCTGGACCAGGGAGAATTGCGCGGGATTTATATCTTTAAAGTTGAAACTGTTGATGAGGCGCAGAAATTAACGGAAACCGATCCGGCCGTCAAAGCCGGCAGTTTGCGGATGGAGCTCCATCCCTGGTATGGCTCAGCAGCTTTGTTGAAGGTCAATGAAATTCATAATCAAATTGCAAAAACCGCCATTTAAGGATCGGTTTGGGAACAAAACTTTTGATATTGTTCATATAAAATAGTAAACTTGCGCCAATTTCTGAGATTTTTTTGGAGTGCACTTGACAGATAAATTTAAAAAACTTGAAAAATGGTTTGAGGAATATACAGGAAGATTTCAATCCCGGGATACAAAGATCCAGGTCAATTTTGATCTGAAAATCCTCCATACGAAAAAAGTTTTGGAAAATGCGGAAGCCCTTTGCCTTGACCTGCAGATCAATGCCGAAGATATCTTTATCACCCGGGCCGCTGCTCTCCTGCATGATGTGGGACGGTTTGAACAGTTTAATAAATACCGCACCTTTGTGGACAAACATTCTGCTGACCACGCCGAGTTGGGGCTTCAGATCCTGGACGATGAAGCACCTTTGGCGGAATTACCGGATAACATTACCAATTATATCCGGTTAGCGATACAGCACCACAATAAACTTGAAGTTCCTGATCACCTGGACAATCAGGCGAAATTTTTTACCCGATTATTGCGGGACGCAGATAAACTGGACATTTTTCGGGTTGTGACAGAATACTATGAACAGCAAAAGTCCGGTCATCAGAATGAAGCGATTGTTCTCGGATTACCCGATAATCAACATTATTCTGATCATGTGATTGAAGATATTTTGAACCATCGGATTGTCAAATCCCAGGACCTGAAAACGATTAATGATTTTAAACTTCTTCAGATGGCCTGGATTTTTGATATAAATTTTGTCGCAGCTTTAAATAGAGTCCATGAAAGAAAATATCTTGAAAGGATTTATGAATCGCTGCCAAAAGATGATAAAATCAACAGGGCTTATGCCATTATTAATGAATTTGTAGCGGATAATTGTAAAAAAGATTTGAAAGCCCGACTTTGGTAGATAAAGAGGAGTTTATGCCAATTCGAGAAATGAAAGTCATTATTTCCAAATTACCCTCAAACCCCTGGTGGGGCCATGGTACTCCGATGTACGCCAATAACCCTGCCATGAAAGAGGGCAATGTACCCAATCAGGATATTGTTGAATTTGAAATGGATATGTTGCATCATTTGTTTAAACGACTTCCGGTTGAAGTCGTGGAACTGGATTTTCCCTACATACTGGATCAGCATAATATTGATACACGAAAACATGATTTTGTGTTTGTCCGGGATCTGTTCATCAGCAATCAGAAGGGCGAAATGGTCATATCCTGTTTTCGCGAGAGAGCACGTCAACTGGAAGCGGACATCATGCAGGTTATTCTCAACGCCATGGGATACAAAACTCATCGCTTGTCAGACTCCTGCGATGCCCTTGCCGAAGGCGGTGAATTCTATTATTGCAGAAATGAAAATATCCTCTTTGCTGGTGAGTGCCGAAATAACCGAAAAGGAAGCGAACAAACGGCGGGACTTCTTAATGTCGAGCAACTGGTCCTACTGAAATCCGACGCCTTCCACCTGGATACTATTTTTACGCCTGTTATCAACAAAAACAATGAACTCTGTATGTTAATCGGTTGTACGGAATTAATGGATTCCGGTTCTAAAGAGAGACTGAGGGATTTTGCGAAGAAACAGGATATACCGCTTCTCGAAGTGTCCCCGGATGATTCCCTGGGTACCCAGGATGAACTAGGTGATTTTTCTGTAAATTGTCTGCCTCTGCCCGGATACCTGGTGGGGCCCTGCCGCTTTCGGGACAAACGGGTTGAAAAACTTTTGCAATCTCTGGGCATATTGCATGTTACAGTGCCTTTGACCCAGTACCGGCTTAGCGGTGGCGCTGTTCACTGCCTGACCAATGAACTGTAAACACCGATGATTAACCCGGATTTTCTTGTACCGGCGAATGAACAGAAATTTTCAGGATGATTTTGTATCAGATCCTAAAGTCAGAGAAAATTATTTTCGTTGATGAAGGGTTTTGACAAAGGCCCCGTGAGTTCGTATGGACACGTCACCCAGGCTTGTGTTGAGGAGAGGGGTATAATCTTCCTGAATTAAAAAATGGTTTTTCCGGCTGCTTTCCGTTATCAAATTAACGATGGAATTGCCTTTCAGATTGTCTTTCATGTGAAAATAGTTTTCGGCAAATTTGAGATTACAAAAGAAGGAAATTTCCCGATCAAGGGTGTTGTATTTGAATTGTGAATAAACCAGCGGAAGGTTATTGACAGATAATTGGGACTCCAGGGTTTTAATCACCGCTAAAGTGATCTCATCCTGCGGAGTGTAAATATTATTATTCAATGAAAATATTGATGCATCGATGTACTTGTCTTTGGTTCTTCCCTCCAGGCAAGCCCTGACAATTTGAGGGTCGCGGTCCCAAAGTTTTTTTTCAATACTGAGCCGGATTTTATTAGCATAAAATTCAAATTCCTGAATGGCTGTTTCCTGATTCAGCATTCTTCCCATCCAGGCTGCATCAACCAGCCCTTTGTAAATGATAGCCGAAGTATAGGTGTTGTGTGTGCCGGGCAAAGGCTTTTCAAAAAGCCCGGCGTCTTCCCGAATCAGATCGCTGTTGTCAATCAAATTGATCAAAACAAGGGCAATTTCCCGGTAAATTTTATCCCAAAAGTATTCAAGGAACTGAACATCATCAGTCAATTCAATATAGAGCCTGATGTTGGAGAGTGTGAGTCCGAACCCTGCCAGTGAAATGACCGGATTTTGGTCATCCAGTTTCATTTCCTCACCTTTGCCATAGTAATTATAGACAGATAGCGCATAATTATTGAGCAGTCCCAGGTTGTTGCCGACAAAATTGACATTGCGGTGTTTATTACACTTACTGTTCATTAAAAATTGCAGGGACTGGACGGCTTCAGGATAATGGCCGCCATGAAGCAGGGCTTCCGTAATAAGGGATTGGTCTAAGAGATTGGTGCGATTGGCGACAGGAGGAAAGCCGGACACGATCTGGCCTTTTGCGGGAACAGGCTCTCGTACCTGGGCCATTTTTAACATGACAAGGGATTGCAGATAGAGGGACTTTTCCAGGGCATTGACGGTTTTGGGAACCAGGGTTGATTGCTGCCAATTTTTCCAAAAAGATAATTCCTGAACCAATATTTCAAAATTATCATTGAGGTTTTTGTATTTGGTCAGGGAAAATTGAGTTTGGCCCCGGTAATGCAAAATCAGACGCAGCCATTTTTGATTGCTGTTGGAAAAGATTTCCTTGCTGGTATCCAGGGTTTTATTGGGGTTTTTTATCAGGAAATCCGGTATGTACTCATTGGAATTTTGGCCTTCGATCAGAAAATAAATGATCCAGAGAGCTTCATTTTCAGAAAAAGGGCAGAAGGCATAGAGGGAAAGACGGGTATCATCGTGCATTCCCTGGGCCTGCAGGATTCCGGTTCCCTCGATATATTGAGATGAGGAGATTATTTCCTTTAGGTTGAGGGGCCTTCGGTTTTTCAAAAGCAGTGGCACTATTTTTTTCAGGACAGGCAGATTGCGAGTATTTTCATCAAAAAACTGGTACAAATGAGGATAGAAGTGACTGAAATAGCAGGAGTCTGCATGGTAGCGGAAATTAGAAATACCATTTGAAAGAGGCAGGGCTTGCACAGGTGCTTGAAAATTTATACCGTTTTTCATTTCGCCGGAAGTGCAGAGGATTGGAGGGCCTGATAAGAGGGCGGTATTAAAATCAACCGGCAGATGGGAAATAATCAGGAAATTAGTTGGTTTAAATAAATTATGAGGAATATGATAAACAGGCTGACTGGAATAAAAAAAGCGGTTAAGTGCTTTTCCATTTAATGAACAGTGCAACCCTGATCTGATACTGGGAAGGACAATAAAAAGTGAATCATGAGTATCATCATCCGGCATTTCTTTCGCAAGAGAAAAGAGGAAATGAACATAATTGCCAGGTACATAGGAACCATCATTGAACAGAAAGTCTGTGGCCCTGAAAGGGGCCATTCCACTGTCCGGCGGCACGTGAACAGGTCCATCGGAATAGAAGATATAGCAGCTATCTGATAAAAAAGAGGCTGCTTTCAGCGCCAGAAAGCAGGATGTGATGGCTAGGTATATTTTTATAAAGTTCTTCATCAATTAGTTTTTTCAGGATAAAAAATTAAGAAGCAGAAGGGTAAAATGGAACAGAATCAGGAATATTTTAGTAAATTTTTTTAAGTGAGGGTCAGTAATAAAAATGTAGATTGTCCAGCAATTCCTGACGGTTAACCACCGCCGTTCCGACCTTTCCGACAACAATTCCCGATGCGATATTTGCAAGAGAAGAGGCAAATATCCAATCACCAGTGGCCAATAATCCGGCTGTAAAGGCTGCAATAAAGGTGTCCCCGGCACCGCTTACATCAAAAACATCTCTTGCTATTGTTGGCAATAATTTTTCCTTTCCGGCTTCATCCAGTACAAAAACCCCCTGCTCTCCCAATGTAATAATGATTCCCTTTAACCCCAGTTGAGCCACCATCTTTCGGGCTTCAGTAGCTATTTTGTCTATTTTCAGGTCTGGATTATTGATTGCAGTCTTGAATTCTTTCCAGTTTGGTTTGATTACTGTGGCGGATTGATATTTCGTAAAATCATGGCCCTTGGGATCGACAATGACCGGAATGTCCGGAAAGCGGGTGATGATATTCTGTATGAAATCGGGGGTCAACAATCCTTTTTTGTAATCGGATAGGATGATTCCATCAAAATTTTTATGGGACTGATAGAGATTTTTAAGCAATTCATGTTGCATTTTTTCAGAGAAAGGATGCGTATCTTCTTCATCAACACGAACAACTTGTTGATGCTGGGCAATGATTCTGGTTTTGACGGTTGTCGGTTTTGAAGGGGTAAAAAGTATCTCGCATTTAATGCTCCTTTGAGTGAGCATTTCCTGGATGGCCCTTCCGTTTTCGTCTTCACCGCAAATCCCTGCCAGGGAAACATTACAGTTGAGAGCAGCCAGGTTGGCCGCCACATTTCCTGCACCACCGATTCTGTCCTCTTTTTTCAGGACTTTCACAACCGGGACAGGAGCTTCGGGTGACAGGCGGCTCACTGAGCCCTGAATATATTTATCCAGCATCAGGTCACCGATAACCAGAAGTTTTAGATGGGAAAATTTTTCGATGGAACGAAGGTATTGTTGCTTACGGGAGGTCATTTTTGTAATATTCCTTATACCAATCTATAAAGTTTTTAATTCCGGTTTCTATACGGGTGGTGGGCAAATAGCCCAGTTTAAGTGTTGTATGATCAATATCAGCGAAGGTTTCGGGCACATCGCCAGGCTGAATTGGCAATAGGTTTACTTTAGCCTTAAGCTGGAGTGTTTTTTCAATAATACCGATAAAATCCATAAGGTTTTCAGTGCGATGGTTGCCCAAATTGAAAATTTCATAGGCAAAAGGTTTGTCAAGACTGGACATGAGTCCGGCGCAGATATCATCAACGTAGGTAAAATCTCTTTTCATATCACCAAAATTATATACATCGATAATTTCACCGGCAAGAATTTTTCTCGTAAAAATGAAAAGAGCCATGTCAGGACGTCCGTAAGGGCCATAAACAGTAAAAAACCGAAAGCCACTGGTGGGCAAACCGAAAAGGTGAGAGTAGGTGTGGGCTATCAGTTCGTTGGCCTTTTTTGTAGCGGCGTATAAAGAAATGGGATGGTCCACATGATCCGTTGTTGAAAAGGGAAGTTTTGTATTGTTGCCGTAAACGCTTGAACTTGATGCATAGAGAAAATTTTCAACTTTAAAATTTTTGGAGGTTTCGATGATATTGATAAAACCTTCCAGATTAGATTTTTGATAAGCAAAAGGATTCGTGAGAGAATAGCGGACACCGGCCTGGGCCGCCAGGTTGACAACTTTTTGTATATCGTTTTCCTTGAATATTGTCACCAGGCCTGGCAGGTCACATAGGTCTGTTTTGTAAAATTTGAATTTTGCGTATTGACTGAGTATTTGGGTGCGGTCTTCTTTCAATTTTACAGAATAGTAATCATTGATATTATCAAGGCCGATGACATCCTGTCCATTTTCCAAAAGGTTTTTGGCCAGATGAAATCCGATAAAACCAGCTGTGCCTGTAATTAATACTGCCATTAAGACTCCATTTGTTATAAATCTGTTAAATCCTCTGAAGTTTAAAAGAAAACCTAGGGAAAACCAAATAAAAAAAGAATGAAAAAGTGAAGGTCTATTTTAAATAAAAACAGCATATTAAACAAAAATTAAAGGATTGAAAATAAAAAAAAACAATTTTTTGTTGACACATTTTGGAAAATTCGTTAACATTACGGGCTTTCAAAAATGACGAAAGAAGAAAACGCCACAATAGCTCAGCTGGTAGAGCAACTGATTTGTAATCAGTAGGTCACGGGTTCGATCCCTGTTTGTGGCTCAGATACTTGAAATTGCGAACGACATGTACCAATGCCAATATAAAAGGTGGTTATTGGGAGAAAACTTTCGAATAATGTCACAAATGGGTCGGTGGCCGAGTGGTTAAAGGCAGCAGACTGTAAATCTGCCGGCGAACGTCTACGGTGGTTCAAATCCATCCCGGCCCACTTTTTAAGCGAGTGTAGCTTAGTGGTAAAGCCTCGGCCTTCCAAGCCGATGACGAGAGTTCGATCCTCTTCACTCGCTCTTTTCAATTTTAAATCTATTGGCAATTTTGGTTCTGCCCACGTAGCTCAGGGGTAGAGCGCATCCTTGGTAAGGATGAGGTCACCAGTTCAATCCTGGTCGTGGGCTCATGTCCGCTTTTATATCAAAAAAGTTATAGATTAATTTAAGGAGTTTCTAAGATGGCAAAGGAACAATTTAAGAGAAACAAGCCGCACGTAAACGTAGGTACCATCGGTCATGTTGATCATGG
>JAFGTP010000003.1 GCA_016934035.1 Fidelibacterota bacterium | reverse complement strand
GAAATTTTTAAGAAAATAAAAAAGCCCGATAGAATCGGGCTTTAGAAATTTAATCTTGAAGTCTAATTATTTAATCAGAATCATCTTGGCAGACTGGCTGAAACCGGTATTGGTGGTCATCTGGTAGATGTAGATACCGGCGCTTACCGGGTTATGATTGAAATCCATAGCGTTCCAGAGGACTTCATAATGACCGGTTGTATAATCATGGTCTGTCAGTGTATTGACCAGGTTACCCGCCATATCATAAATGGTGATTTTAACCTTTGCCTCTTCAGCAATGGCAAACCGGATGGTTGTGCTGGGATTAAACGGATTGGGATAGGCAGAACCCAGTTGGAATTTTGACAATTCTGTTTCTTTGGAGCCGGTGACGACGGTGACAGGTCCATGCAGATTGGTCTCTCCGGAAGTGGAGACATCTTCCAACTTATAGTAATATTTAGCATTGGCTTTTACTGAAACATCGGTAAAAGTATAGGAATTGGGTGTACTGCTGTTGACTGCGCCTTCGATAAGAGTTGCATTGACCTTTTCATAATTGACGTCATCTTCAGACCTGTAAACATTAAAACCGGCATTGTTGAGTTCCGATTCAGTAGTCCAGGTGATTTCGACATTTCCAGCCTTAGCCAGAACTTTTAAAGATGATAAAACAATAGGAAGTGAATAGTCGCTGAGACCGGAACAATAGACAGGTCCGACAGCGCTAACTGAAAAATTGCCGACACTTGAATTAATAGTACCGATCAAGTCGTTTTCATTGGCAACACCTGGCAAGTCTTGGGGATTGAACTGAAATCTTGCAACAAGGTTTGTTGTAAAAGGTAGAAGACCATCCGCAGGACCAGGATTTAAGGGTGTGGCTCCGTTGGCTGATGCTAACTGACCTATTTGTGTTTCATCGAGAGCTGTGTTCCAGATTGTCAGTTCATCCATACCACCTTCGAAATAGTCATTAATATTGTCGGTGCCATCATGGTCTGCACCCAAAAGCATCTTCTGATACGTTGTAGCTCCACCATAAGGTGAAACGATTGGTCCCATCGGGGTATCCCAAGGTCCGCCAACCAGTGAACCATTGAGATACAGGACTACAGTATTGGCGGCGGCAGGTTGTCTGTATGTGTATACAAATGCGACATGGGTCCATTGGTCATTGGAAAAATACTCATCTCCGGCTGCGGCATCATCAGGAATGATATCGTCACCGGAATCTTCCCAACCATTATCATAAAATAATAAACTTCCATCCGGATAACGATCACCGCCAATAAACCATAAAAGATGGTTCACGGAAAAACTGCTGCCATTAAATGTATTGGTACACATGATGATTTCTTTATCACCGGGATCGCCGGTTTCCGGTTTGTTATTTATCCAGACTGCCCAGGTAAAACTACCGCCTTCAATTGCAGGTGTTATAGGGGTCATATCGACATAACCTGAACCTGTAAAGTGTAATCCCCATGGAGCTCCATCGGCCATGATTAGTACAGGGATTAAAACCATCACTAAAAGTAACATTTTCTTCATAATATTTTCTCCTGATTGTTTGTATGTTGCGAATTTTAACGCCTGAGTAAATATATTCAAGGAAGTTTATCAAAGAAAGATATTTTTTAAATTTTTTTTCTTTGAAATTATTTCACTTTATTCCTTCTGTTTTTTGAGTAAATCTTTGGGAGCTGGTTTAAAACGTACCTGATGTATAATGTTATATTTTATCATATTTTTATGAAATTTTATATTTTGTAATGATTGCAACTCCATGTTTGCCGTCCATCTGGACTACCATGGGGTCTGTAGTTTTCACATGTCTGAAGTAGGTCGTTTCCTCCAAAACTTCCAGTTTGTTAAGCCAATTATCATCAAGATAACATTTTTCCCGGTTAGCTGGAATAGAAAAATACCCCAGTTCCATAGCAACAACATTATGGAAAAAGTGAGTCCCCTGAGATGGATCAATATCGAAATCCCTGAAACCGGCTTCGACGATGACTTTTGCATTGGAGATATCAACGAATTTGACTGGTATTCCGAGAAACCGGTCCTGAGATCCCCATCGCCCCGGGCCGATCAGAATGTATTGTTTATTTCTCTCTTTCATTTTAATATTCAGGTTTCGTATTTCATCTCTCATTATTTCTGTTTTAGTGCGGTCAAAAGATTCCGGCTTAATAAAGATGATTTCATCGAGATAATCCAGAATGCCATTTCCCATGGCATGATTGGAGGATAAAAATAAATGTTGATTGGCAATATTTTTCGGTATTTTAACATCTTCTGATTTGATTGCCAGTGGCCGGACCTGAAGTATATAAAAAGTGGGTTTGTTGTATTCGTTGTTTTTCTTCAGATCTACAGCAAATTCGATTTCAGCAGGCATACCGAGAGCAGTTTGGGCGATATCGAGAATGCTGTCCATAATTTTCGCAAAGGGAATATATTCATATTTAATAATATTATCAAAATTGACAACGATGGAGCCTTCGGTTTTTACGCCTGGTACAATCCTGTTGTTCTGATAGTCCCAGGTTGAAGCAATATATTGTAAGGAACCATGTTTTTTGGCTTCATAAATGCTCAGATACTCAAGGGTACAATCCTCACCTTCGATTAAACTGACATTGTTTTTTTCCATATTCAAAGCGAAGAAATAATGTTGGGAATTGGCTAGTTGGGCCTGGGGTGGTAAAAAGTCCTTTTTGGGATATTTAGGGCAAAACCGGTATATACGGCCGCCTTCCACTACTGCTTTTCCCATCCCTACAGCCAGAGAAACAATTCCATCACTGTTTTTCATATCTGCTATAGGATAAAAGTTATAGGATTGGGCTACCCCGGAAAAGTGAGGATAAAAATATTTTTCATCAAAATGACTGCCAACGATTTGCTGAATTATAACAGCCATTTTTTCTTCATCCAATTGATGGGCCATGTTCTCGATATATTCTCGTGTTTTTGAACTGAATACTGATGCATAGACCAGTTTGATAGCGTCGGTCATTTGTTTGAAGCGGACCTCTTTGGTCGGGTGGTTGTTGGGCAACATAAAGGTCCTGTAAATCCCGGCAAAAGGCTCAGCGTAAGAATCTTCCAAAAGTCCGGAACTTCGGACTGCCAGAGGATACCTGGCATTGTCCAAAATAATATTCAATTGGTGCCGCAGATTGTCGGTAATTTGGCATTTGAGGAACAACTGATCGATTTCCTGGTCGGTTTTTGTGTAGAGGTCTTCTTCCACAATATTATTAATTTCGACAAATTTGTCAAATTCATTGGTGCCAATAATCGCGGTATTGGGAAGAAATATACTGACTTCGGGAAATTTTTCATCAAAATCCATGGCTACCAGGAGAGAATTCAAAAAGGCCAAACCACGGCCTTTGCCACCTAGTGATCCTGAACTGAGACGAGTGACTTCGTTTGGAGCAAGATTAATGTAATCGTAAAAATTGATGATTTTACCTCTTCCATGCAATTTTTGAATATCCAGAATTGTCGATATCAGATAGCCCCGTAATTCATCGATGGAGCCGAAATCCCGATAGGTCAGGGGTTTGAGTTTACGAGCGATTTCAATCTCACCGCGAGCCATGAGCCAGGATGAAAAATGATTGGATTCACTGTGATATAGAATTGATTGATTGGGTACATGGTAAAGTCTTTCTTTAAATTCTCCAAGTGTTTTAGCCCTGGCGATTTCCGAACCGTCAGGATTTCTAAAAATAAATTCACCGAACCCCATGTGATTTAATATGAAGTTTTGCAGCCGCTTCAGGAGGTGCGATGAATATTTATAAAGAAACAGGGAATTGATGCTGTCCGCATTGGTTTTATTGGATCGGTCTGAAGACAATAAAACTGTTGGAATATCAAAGGTGCTGGCCTTGACTTTTGAAATCAATTTTACTCCGGCATGATTATCGATTTCACCTTTTGAGGGATAGCTGGTATCTGATATGACTCCGATAATATATTCCTGATATTGGTCAAAAATACGGTTGGCATCTTCCAGGTTGTGGACAAGGATTAATTTGGGACGTGCCCGCATCCTCAGCCTTTTGTTGCTTTCGGCGACATCGCTTTCAATCAGATATTGGGTCTGTTTCAAAATTTCCTGGTATAGCAATGGTAGGAACATGGAGTAATATTTAATCGAGTCTTCGACAATAAGCACGACGCGTACCAGACCGTTTCGGGTATCTGCTTCCAGGTTGATTTTGTCCTCAATTGATTTGATAATGGCCAGAAAAAGAATGGAATCACCATTCCATAAAAATATATCATCAAAATATCTTGTGTCCTCATGATTTTTGATGTATTTCGTATCGGAAAGCATGCTCAGCAAAAGGACAACGGGAAGTTTTGGGTTTTGCTCTTTTATTTTTTCAGCCAGAATAAAAGGGGTGACTTTACCGGTATGCATCATAGTCAATACCATGTCGAATTTTTCTTCTTCCAGTTTTTTAAGTGCTTCGGCACCTGTTGGTACTGAAGTGATTTTTGGAACAGAACTGAGGTTGAGTTCCCGGTACTCTCCAAAGATCTGTTGTGACAGTTGTCCGTCCTGTTCAAAGATATAGGCATCGTAAAAAGAGGAAACCAGGAGTATATTTTCGATACGATCCAGCATCAGGTTGTGATAGCATTCATCACCGAATTTGAATTTGTTATAATAATATAATAGTTCTTTGGTGTCCATATTCAGCCTTGTGTCCTTCGCTTAATTTTTTTTAAGATAACAAATTTCTCCAATAATTTCGATATTACAAAAAAAATGTACAAAAAATATGTCATATTTTGGTAATTTATAACCTGTTTTTGATGATTTAATGTTTTAGAAAAATCGGAAGGCTATGGATACAGTTACCAGACAAAAATTAATGGACATGTTCACAAAATGGTCAGGGGAAGATGTGGTAGAAGTCCAAAAATTACCCCGATCAGGTTCCTACCGGGAATACATTCGAATAGCAGGCCCGTCAACCAGTGCTATCGGAACCTTTAATGCCGACAGGCAGGAAAATGAGGCTTTTATCTATTATAGTGAAAAGTTTTTTGATAAAGGGTTTTGTGTACCTCAGATATATTCGAAAGATTTGGAATATAATATTTACCTGCAACAGGATTTGGGTGATATGACGCTTTTTCAGTATCTGACGGATATATATGACGGAGAAGTTTTTCCGGACATTTTAAAAGAAAAATATAAAGAAATCCTGCGAACCTTACCCAAACTCCAGGTCAAGGGTAGTCAGGGACTGGATTTTAATAAAGCCTATCCCCGTCATAGTTTTGACAGACAGTCGATGATGTGGGACCTGAATTATTTTAAATACTATTTTTTAAAACTGGCGAAAATCGGCTTCAATGAGCAAACCCTTGAAGGAGACTTTCAGACATTAACGGATTTTTTACTTAATACATCATGTAATTATTTTCTTTATCGTGATTTTCAGTCCCGAAATATCATGCTGAAGGGAGATAAGATATATTTCATTGACTATCAAGGCGGAAGGCAAGGGGCCTTGCAATATGATCTGGCATCTCTGCTCTACGATTCCAAGGCAAACATTCCTGTTGCTGTTCGCGAAGAGTTGCTTGATTTTTATCTGGATGAGCTGCAAAAAATCGTTAAGGTCAAACGATCCGAATTCCTGCAATATTTTCAGGGATACGTACTTATCAGGTTGATGCAGGCTATGGGCGCCTATGGTTTTCGAGGATTTTATGAAAAGAAAACCCACTTTTTGAAATCCATTCCCTATGCCTTGAAAAATCTGGATTATATATTGGACAACTGGAACCTGCCGATTGAACTATCCGGCTTGAGAAATGCGCTCTTTGAAGTAACAAGGTCAGCAGCATTGAAAAATATCAATCATGGTCAGACTGAACTGAAAATGACCATTAAAAGTTTTTCTTACAAAAAAGGTCTGCCGGTTGATACCTCGGGTAATGGTGGCGGATTTATTTTTGATTGTCGCTGTCTCAGTAATCCCGGACGTTATAGCGAATTTAAAAACAGCACAGGAAAAGATTCTGATGTGATTGATTTTCTTGCTGATAAAAACGATGTTCAGGAATTTCTTGAAAAGGTGTTTGCTGTGGTGGACATGGCTGTTGATAATTACCTGGAACGAAAATTTACTCATTTAATGGTTGGCTTTGGCTGTACCGGTGGCCAGCATCGATCAGTATATTGTGCTGAAAAACTGGCGGAACATTTAATGGAAAAATATGAACTGAAAGCCGACGTTAGTCATATGGAAACCCACCATTTTGGGGAAGATTAAATGAAAGCTGTGGTCCTGTCTGCCGGATTAGGTACGCGCTTAAAACCTTTGACCAATAATTTGCCCAAGGCACTGGTCAAAATCGGCAATCAAACACTTTTGGAACGGGCTGTTCGTTATCTGCAAAAGTTCGGTATCGATGAATTTGTTATCAATATCCACCATTTCGGCGGACAGATAATGGATTTTTTAGAAGTCAATCAAAATTTGGGTGTAAAAATCCATATTTCTGATGAGCGGGATCAGCTGCTGGACACAGGAGGTGGCCTGGTAGCGATGGAAGAATGGTTAAATGATGAGACGTTTGTGATTTATAATGTTGATGTTCTGACTGAAATGGACCTTCAGGCTATGATGAATTTTCATTATCTCTGTGGTGCACTGGCGACTCTGGCCGTCAGTAATCGGCAATCAGGCCGCTTTTTGTTATTTGATGACCGCCATCAATTAAAAGGATGGCTAAACACTCGGACCGGAGAAAAACGGATTATGTCGGAAAGTAATGATGTTTTGCAGCCCCTGGCCTTCAGCGGAATTCATATTGTCGAACCTGAAATATTCCATTTTAAACCCGTGGACAAGGTTTTTTCAATTATTGACTGGTATCTTGAACTGGCCAAATATCATCAGATTTGCGGATATGACCATACAGGCTCTTTCTGGTTGGATGCCGGAAAACTGTCTGTAATCGAAGAAGCGACGCAGTATATTGGTGAATTTTAATTTTTTTTCTTGCATTGCATGGATAAAATAGAGTATATTTGCCCCGCTATTTTTTAACGGAGGTGTAGTCCTAATTGGTAAGGCAGCGGTCTTGAAAACCGCCGGGTTTGCGCCCATGGGGGTTCGAGTCCCTCCACCTCCGCAATTTTCGATCAATCGAATGTGGAGAGTTGGCCGAGTAGGTCGAAGGCGCTCGCCTGCTAAGCGAGTATACTGTTAGTAACGGTATCGCGAGTTCAAATCTCGCACTCTCCGCTAAAAAAATCCGGTCTAGACGCCGGGTTTTTTGTATGCGAACAAATCAAAGTTCCTTCACCCGAATTAAAATGTCCTTTTCCCTTTTCAAAAACTCGGAGATAGTGTACCTTTTGAGCACAGGGATTGATTAAAAGTCACCACTAAATATTTTTGAAAATCACTAAAAGACCAGGCTGAACCCGGATTTTTAAAATCGGGTTTTCCAATCCTTTTCAATCAAGTTTTTCTTTGAAAAAAGAATAAATACGTTTATTTTTTCACAAAATAAACTAAGGGGTTCAAGGATGAAAAAAATATTGTTCTCATTAACTGTTTTTCTGCTTTTATTTGCCTGCCAGGAAAAAAAACTGCAACAGCCAACGGCCTTTGTGGATCCGTTTATCGGCACTGATGCCCATGGCCATACCTTTCCCGGTGCTACGGTGCCTTTTGGTATGGTACAATTGAGCCCGGATACCGATACCGAAGGCTGGGACTGGTGCAGCGGATACCATTCCAGTGACAAGAGTATTATGGGATTCAGCCACAAGCATCTTTCCGGTACAGGGGCCAGTGACTATGGTGATATTTTATTCATGCCCACTGTCGGCGGAATAAAATTTCATCCGGGCCCCAAAGACGACCCTCAATTGGGCTACCGGTCCTCCTTTTCACATAAACAAGAAGCATCTTCACCGGGATATTATAAAGTCCACCTCAGGGATTATGATATTGATGTGGAACTGACCGCAACTGTGAGAACAGGTTTTCACCGTTATACATATCCGAAATCGGAGCAGAGCAATATTATCATTGACCTGGAAAGTGGTATCCATGACCGCCCGATCAGGGCATATATGAAAATTGTTGGTGACAATGAGATTCATGGTTATCGTGAATCCACTGGCTGGGCTGCTCACCAGCGGATCTATTTTGCTGCTAAATTTTCAAAAACCATTGAGTCTTTCGGCTTTCAAGTGGACGGGAAAGAGGCCGGAAAAGTCAGTGAAGTCAGTGGAAGAAACATTGTTGGTTATGTGTCCTTTAAAACTGAAGCCAATGAAAAAGTGGACGTAAAAGTCGGTATTTCAGCGGTTGATCTGGACGGTGCGATGAAAAACCTGGTGGCGGAGAGCCTTGATAAAAATTTTGAGCAGGTGAAGCAGGAAGCCGATGACCTTTGGAATCAATATTTATCCGCTCTTGAAATTGAAGGTACAGAAGAGGTGAAAACAAAGTTTTATACAGCTCTTTATCATTCGGTGATTGCGCCAAATGTTTTTATGGATATTGACCACCGTTATCGTGGCATGGATGGAAAAATTCATAGATCTGAAGGCTTCACTAATTACACAGTATTTTCACTTTGGGACACTTTCCGGGCTACCCATCCGCTGTTTACTATTTTATATCCGGACAGAGTTAATGATATGATGCATTCTTTTCTTAAAAAATATGAACAGAGCGGATTGCTGCCGGTTTGGGAATTGGATGCCAATGAAACCAATTGCATGATCGGTTACAACGCCCTTCCTGTTATTGCTGATGCCTATATAAAAGGCATTAGGGATTATGATGTGGAGAAATTATACGAGGCAATGAAAACCAGTGCCATGCAGAATATTCGTGGAAGTGATGTTTATCGTCAGTACAGTTTTATTCCGTCCGATATTGAAATCGAAAGTGTCTCCAAAACCCTTGAATATGCCTATGGTGACTGGTGTATTGCGATGATGGCCAAGGCAATGGGAAAAACGGAAGATTATGATGACTACATCAGGCGGGCGCAATTTTACCAGAATGTTTTTGATGATCAGACAAAATTCATGCGTCCTAAGCAAAATGGCCGGTTTGAACCCTTTTTTAATCCCAAAGCGGTCAGTGGAGATTACACCGAAGCCAATGCCTGGCAGTATAGTTTTTTTGTCCCTCAGGATTTAACAAATTTAATTCGCATTTATGGCGGTAGTGATAGCATTGACAAAAAATTGGACCAGATGTTCAATGAAAAAAGTGACCTTGCCGGAAACCACCAGGCTGACATTACAGGCTTAATCGGACAATATGCCCATGGAAATGAACCCAGCCACCATATGGCCTATCTTTATAATTACATTGGAAAACCCTGGAAATCCCAGAAGATCCTGCGCCAAATCATGGAGGAACTCTATACAACCGGACGAGATGGAATTTGTGGAAATGAAGATTGCGGACAGATGTCATCCTGGTATGTGCTCAGTTCCATTGGTTTTTATCCGGTGACACCGGGAACTGATGTTTATGTCATTGGTTCTCCGGAGGTAAAAAATGCCAAAATCAAAGTTCCAAGCGGGAAGATTTTTGAAATTGATGTACTCAATCAATCCGGAGAAAATATCTACATCAAAGACATTTCTCTGAATGGCAGAAAACTGCAGCGCTCCTACATCACTCATGCTGAAATATTGGCGGGCGGAAAACTGGTCTTCACCATGGCAAATACCCCCAACAAAGAATGGGCTTCTGAACGGGAAAACTGTCCAGAAACCGGGATTTTGGAAAAACTGACGCCGAACCCGTATCTAAAATATGAAAAGCTTAATTTTTTCGACCAATTAAATGTATCAATTCACAATATCGACGAAAATGCAAAAATCCTGTATTCAGTCAACAACCGCGGTTACCAGGAATACAAAACTCCCCTGACCATTTCTGAAAATACAATAGTATCAACTTTCAGTACCATGGTCAACAGTGTCAATAGTGACACGGTGGTTGTGGAGTTCAAGAAAATTCCGTATCGAAAAAGTATTGAAATCGCCTCCAAAATGTCAGGCCATTACTCCGGAGATGGCGAAACCACTTTGATTGATTACAACACAGGCAGTGAAAATCTGGCTTCCGGCCAATGGCTTGGATTTGAAGGACAGGATTTTGAGGCCGTTGTTGATATCTTTGAAACAAAAGAAATCCATTTAATTTCCACCAATTTCATACAGCACATGGAAAAATGGGTCTTTATGCCCCTGGATGTTACATATTCAGTCTCCGATGATGGGGAAAATTTTACAACAGTTGCCACCCTGAAACATGACATTCCCATGGAAAAAGAAGGACCGGTTATTCGGAAATTTTCTCAAAAATTCAGCAATCTGAGAGCCCGCTATGTAAAAGTTCATGCAAGGAATATTAAAGTTTGTCCGCCCTGGCATCGCGGAAATGGCGGCCCGGCCTGGATATTTATCGATGAAATTGTTGTAGAATAATGGATTGAGAGAGAAAATAAAGTGGTTCATAAAATTAAACTGTTCAAAAAATTTTTGATGATATTTTTCCCGGCGATGATTTCAACATTGTCGGCCGGTTCGATAATCAATATTATCCCACAGGAAAACAACTCATTTTATCTGGAAATCAATCCATTGGTTCAGGAAAATTATGGCTGTAAATATCCAATAACCTATGAATTTACTGTAAGTAACCTGGATTCGGCCTTTTCCGTTGTCAAAACCTGGTCCAGGCATGAGCCTGGTGACGCTGTGCCATTAAGAAGCCGGACAGAAAATTTCAATGGGGTGGAAGCGCTGAGATTAGATATTACTCATAATAAAGTTTACCTTTCTGTGGGTTTTACCGATCTCACAAATTTCCTGGAAATTGATTTTCCTGACCATTATGAAATCGTTTTTGATAAAATTTCGAAATATTATGATGACAGGTCTGCTGTTGTGACCAGTTCCCTGGATGATGTACAGGGATGGAAAAAAGATATATCTTCTCAGAGCGGCAGGATTTTTCAGCAATATCAAATCTGGCTGACTATGGGATTTATAACTGATGGCATTGGCAGGGGGGAAGTGGATTTATACCAGCCGGTTATTAATGACGGGTATATTGAAATTGCATCCCACTCACGCTCCCATCCTGATCCGGCCCCTTATGGCAATAAACTCGTCGGTGAAATATCCGGGAACAAGCAGGATCTGATCGATGATTTTATTTTCCCTGACCTTTTCAGAAGAGGAGACAAGGAATATGTTTACACATGGATCGCACCAAATGGATACAGAGATGACCCGATTGACTCCCTGCTTGCTGCAGAGCATTACCTGGTGAACAGATTATATCGGTCCGGTTACAATGGTATGGGTGACTGGAATGAAGACCTTTTGCTCTTTCAACCGGTTGGCATGTCTGGTGAAATTGGACACACCTCCTGGTATAGTTCTGCCACCACCGACACACTTGAACTCAAAAACCGATTCGATCGGGCTTATAATGCCGGTGAAGTGTACCATTTCATGTTTCATCCGCAATCCATCGATTGGAATGAACGATACGGTCATCAGCACCTGGAATACCTATCCGGCAGGGAAGATGTCTGGTATGTCGCTCTCGGTCATTTATATCTTTATGAACTGATGTCAAATAATGAATATACGCTAACTGAAGTTGAAATAACAGACAACAAGGTTCCGGAAAAACTTCATCTGGAACAAAATTTTCCAAACCCATTTAATCCGACTACAACGATAAATTATTCCATTCCGACCAATCGCCATGTAAACATCACACTTTATGACATTTTGGGTAACCGGATAAAAACTTTAATCGATGAAAAAAAAATGGCCGGATATCATTCAGTCCTTCTGGACGCTTTCGGTTTGCCATCGGGTGTCTATTTCTACAAATTATCGGCTGAAAATTTTTCTTTAACGAAAAAATGTATTCTGGTTAAGTAACATTAAACCATTTTTTATACATTTACTCTTGAGGCTGTTTCAAAAGTCTCAGAAAAATTGTCCGACAGCTACGGATATTATGCTAGTAAATCAATATCTCATCGATAAACAAAAAACTGTCCAGTCCTGCTCCACGATGGAAAGCCGGACATTTTTGGGTGCCTTTGACGGTTATTTTGATATACCGGGTTGGTTCCGAATTAAAACACAATCGATGTCTTTCCAGATTCGCAGGTCTTAAGTCCTGAGGCACGGGAATTTCTATACTTTTCATTTTATTAAAATTTTCATTGTCCTCTGAAAATTCAATATCAATTCCGATTGCCGGAAATATCCAGACACCCATATCCTCCAGTACGCCAATGGATAATTCTGATATTTTCATCGCCTTACCGAGGTCAATAATGGCTATCATATCAGAACCGGCAAATCCTGTATATTGATCATCATTGAAAGCCATGGACCCCACTTTTCCGTCGATCAATTGTGAACCGTCTGCTTTACCATAGCCTTGATTGGGTGTCAGTAATGTGATTTTCGGATATTCAGTTTGTGAATTTGTAATGCTGCGGAAATATTCTTTAGTGAAAATGGGGCTGGGCTTTTTGTCTTTTGCCAGAGCAATGGCCCGCAGGTGCGTATATCCTTTCAGGATCATCGGTTTGTAATAAACCGGTGAAGTTTCATCGGGTACACTACCGTCCAGAGTGTAATGAATGACAGCCTCCCTGGTATTGCATTTTAATTCAACAACACGATTTTCGGCAAAACACTGGCTTTCATCAGTATCAAAAGGCATAAAGGCCGATGATGATGTCCGTTGGATTTTTCCCCGAACCTTACTATCATCTTGGTAATCCGGGGTATCTTCCGGACCGGAGCCAAATTTTTTATTGGGTTTATTGCTCATTTTGAATTCAAGGGTTCCGCCGGCCATCAGAATTTTATGGGGAATGTAGGTTTTATTATATTTTTTTCCATTTAATCTGACAGACTGGATATACATGTTTTCCTTGGAATTATTTGTGACTGTGATGCGGAACCGGTTGCCATTTTCCAGGTTGATCACTGCGTCATTCACAAGCGGTGACCCAAATACATATTTTCCATCAGCCGGACATACCGGATAAAACCCGAGGGCACTGAAAACATACCAGGATGACATTTGACCCAGGTCTTCGTTGTTTTCAAAACCCTTTGGTGTGTCAAAGTACATCTTGTCCATGACTTCTCGCACCAGTTGCTGGCTTTTCCAGGGTTCCCCAATGTAATTATAAAGATAGGCCATATGATGCCCCGGCTCGTCGCCATGGCCATACTTGCCAATAAATCCTGAAATGTCCGCATGGGCAGCACCACCGATAGAGGTTGTATCAGAAAAAATATGATCCAGAAATTGTGTAAAGTTTTTCTTACCGCCATGAAGCTGAATCAAGGCCGGAATTCCATGGGGAACGAAAGTGCTGTAAGCCCAGATATTTCCGGATACATAGTTGCGAATCAATCCGCCATCCCAGATGGTCATGTCCAGATCTTTCTGCCATTCACCGGTTGAAGATTTCGGCCATAGGAAGCCTGTTTCTTCGTGAAAATGATGGGCAAAGGATTTTGCCCGCTCTTCGAATTCCTTTTGTTCGGTGGGTTTTCCCAGTTTTTCTGCAACTCGGGCTATAGTCCAGTCATGATAACAATATTCGGTGGTTTTGGACACGGATTGCCCGATTTCTGATGGTACATATCCCAAAGTCAGATATTCTTCTATTCCGTTTACATCATAATTGGGGCTGCTTTTGGTAAGGTCCCGGGCCGCCTGCACCATGGCTGCAAAAGCTGACTCTTCATCGATTCCAGGAATATCTTTCATTATGGCATCGGCGATGACCGGAACCGTGGAATACCCAATCATACATTTATTATCATAGCCCAGTAATTCCCAGACGGGTAAGCCGACACCATTCACGGCGCTGCGGTCTGTCAAAGACCTGACAAACCGGGCCGTCCGGTTTTGCTCAATTATAGTCAGAAGGGGATGTGTGGCCCTGAAGGTATCCCAGGTTGAAAAAGTGCTGTAATGAGGATATTCTGCGGTATAGGTTTTTCCCCCGATTTTATACTGACCGTCAACATCCATATAGAGATTCGGTGAAATCATGGAATGATAGAGTGCGGTGTAGAAAATTACTTTGTCTTTTGCTGTTAAAGTGTTGACTGTAATTTTTGACAGCTGGTTGGACCATATTTCCCTGGCTGCAGTAAGTACATCATTGAAGTTTTTGTTTTTACCTTCAACTTGCAGGTTTTTTTCTGCCCCTTCAAAGCTGACATGGGACAAGGCGACTTTGATTTCGATAGCCTCATTTTGAGCTGTAGAAAACTGAAGATAGGCTTTGACATTTTTTCCGGAAGCCGATTTTTCGAATATTTTTTCGCCCTCTTTTGTGAGGCCGATTAAGGTTGGTGATTTTGAAAATTCAGCAATAAAATAGACTCTCCGGTTGCCGGCTTCTCCGTTTGAGTGCTTATAGCCCCTTACCTGATGATTTGGAAGAATTTCAAGATAGGTTCCCAGTAAACCTTCTGAGATATGATGGGATGGATCAATGATGATATTGGCTTGCTCAGTTTCAGGATAAGTGTAACGATGAAAACCGACCCGCTCGGTGCAGGTTAATTCCACATTGACCTGATAATCTTCCAAAAGCACTTGGTAAAAACCCGGATAGGCCGATTCATTTTCATGTGAAAATCTGCTGCGGTAACCGGTTTCCGGATGTTCTTCTGTTCCCGCCTTTGAGAGAATTTTTCCAACTGTTGGCATCAGTAAAATATCACCCAAACCGGCCAGCCCGGGCCCGCTGATGTGTGTATGGGCGAAGCCTTTCAGGACGGAGTCGCTGTAATGATACCCACTGCACCAGTCCCAGCCTTTGAAATCATTGGATGGACTCAATTGCACCATGCCAAAGGGCAATGTGGCGCCTGGAAAAGTGTGGCCATGACCATCTGTTCCGATAAACGGATCGACAGTTTCCAGTGGTTTTTTTGCAAAACAGATCAGGGTTGTTATTGTGAAAAAGAGTAGAAATTTTCTCATATCATCTCCATATTAAGAAAAAAAGTATCAAAAATAATAACGATAAGATATGTTTGTTTTTGCTGAAAATAAACAATTTTTTATATTATATTTGGATTGCTGGTGTAGATTCATATGATAGAAATGAAATAAATAAAAAAAAGAGGTGTGGTTTATGAAAGATTTTAAGCCCATTTTATTACTTCTGATATTTCTCATTGTGATGGTTCAATGCGATCAGAAACAGGTAGAACAGAAATCCTTTACTCAAAGAGTCAATCCCTTCATCGGGACCGGTGGCAAGGGACATACCTATCCCGGAGCAACCGTCCCTTTTGGAATGGTACAGCTCAGCCCGGACAATGGCATTCCCGGCTGGGATCGTATATCCGGATATTTTTACGAAGACTCCACCATCGGCAGTTTCAGTCACACACATTTGAGCGGAACCGGGATTGGCGATCTTTATGATATTCCCTTCTTCCCGACACCCTACTCTGAAAATACTAAGCCGGAGCTGGTCAAATTTAAGCACGAAAAGGAGTTTGCTGAACCCGGTTATTATTGTGTTACCATGGAAAATGGTGTCAAGGCTGAATTAACTGCAACCAACCGAGTCGGGTTCCATCGATATACTTTTCCGAACCTTTTAAAAGCCTCCGTCTATGTGGATCTTGTCAGGGCAATCAACTGGGATGAAACGGTGGTCTCCAATATTGAAAAAATCAGCAATACACAGATTCAGGGTTATCGATTTTCCAATGGCTGGGCACCGGACCAGAGAATATATTTTGTGGCAGAATTTTCTCGTCCTTTTAATGATTTTAATATCAAAAGTGAAAAACTTAGAATTCCCTACAAAAAAGAACTGAGTGAAAATTACGGAGCTGTTGCCCGTTTTGATTTTGATACCGAAACCCATAAAGAATTACTGGTGCGTGTTTCAATTTCATCGGTAAGTATCACCAATGCCAAACTCAATTTAAACACAGAACTGGCCCATTGGAATTTTGACCAGGTTCGAAAAGAGGCAAAAAACCAATGGAACCAGGAGTTGTCAAAAATTGATGCGGAGTTGATTTCCGATAGTCTGACCACAATTTTTTATACTGCACTCTATCAATCAATGCTGGCCCCAACAACTTTTTGCGATGTCAATGGTGATTATTATGGCCCTGATAAGGCAATTCATCAGGCTGAAGATTTCGTGAATTATTCGACTTTTTCTCTTTGGGACACTTTTCGGGCGACCCATCCGCTGTTTACTATTTTACAGGAGAAAAGGACCAATGATATGATCAAGTCCATGTTGGTTTTCTATCTGCAGAACGGCCTGCTGCCTGTCTGGTCCCTTCAGGGTAATGAAACCAATTGCATGTCGGGTTATTCCGCTGTTCCGGTCATTGCCGATGCGGTTTTGAAAGATATCGGTGATTTTGACCGCGAACTGGCATTGGAGGCCTGCATCGCCTCGGCAAACAGTGATTTTCGGGGTGTAGATGATTATCTGAAACTTGGATATGTACCTTATGACAAAGAAGGCTGGTCTGTTTCCAAGACGCTTGAATATTCCTTTGCTGACTGGGGAATTGCCCAGATGGCAAAAAAACTGGGAAAAACCGACATCTATGACACTTTTTCTAAGCGCGCAGAATATTATAAAAACCATTTTGACGAATCCACCGGATTTATGCGGGGCAAAGACAGTCTAGGTAACTGGCGGACACCTTTTAGTCCTCTTGACTATGAAACGGATTTTACAGAATCCAATGGCTGGCATTATTTCTGGTATACACCCCAGGCAATTCCGGAACTCATACAAAAAGTGGGTGGTGATAAGGCTTTTATAAAAAAACTGGATACGTTTTTTAAACTGGATCCGAAACCAGAGGATGATCTGCCGATTTTTTCTACAGGTATGATTGGCCAGTATGTACATGGCAATGAACCCAGCCACCATGTTGGTTATCTTTATAATTTTGCTGGTGCGCCCTGGAAAACCCAGGAAATCGCACGCAGGATTATGCTGACCCAACATAAAAATGCCCCTGATGGCATCTGCGGTAATGAAGATTGCGGCCAGATGTCAGCCTGGTTTATTTTCAGTGCTTTGGGTTTTTATCCCATGAATCCCTCGTCCGGTAATTATATCATCGGAAGCCCATTGATCAAACAGGCATCATTGAATCTGGAAAATGGAAAGACCTTCCGAATTACGGCCCATTACAATAATTATGAAAATAAATATGTTAAAAAAGTCATGCTGAATGGTAAGATACTCGACAGAAGTTATATCAAACATTCTGAAATCATGGCCGGAGGAAAACTTGAATATTTCATGTCAGATATGCCAAATAAAGAGTGGGCAACTGAAAAAGAATACAGACCAATTAATTAAATAAAAATACATAAGATGGAAGAATAATGGATAGAAGAGAATTTATTGTAAAAAGTATGGTTGTAGGCGGTGCCATGATAGCACCGGTAAGTATGTATGCAAAATCAGGACCCCATTTTGTATCACAGCGGCCAGCAGTTGGTGAAAGGACTTTTACAAGTGAAGCCGTTGAAAAACTCCTGGCTGAAGTAAAAGGAACAATCAAAGATCCGGAATTAGCCTGGATGTTTGAAAATTGCTATCCCAACACCTTGGACACCACGGTAGATTATGAAATCATTGATGGAAAACCAGACACTTTTATCATCACGGGTGATATCGATGCCATGTGGCTTCGTGACTCGACAGCGCAGATCTGGCCTTACATGCCCTTGATCACTCAGGAGGAAAAACTGAAAGCTATGGCAGCAGGGCTTGTCAATCGACAAGTGAAATGTATCCTGACCGATCCTTATGCCAATGCTTTTTACAAAGACCTCAATAGAAAATCCAAGTGGGACAGTGATATCCCGAAACCTGTCAATGGTGTGCATGAACGTAAATGGGAAATCGATTCGCTATGTTACGTTGTACGTTTGTCCAATCGTTACTATGAATTAAGTAAAGACACATCAATTTTTGATAAAGACTGGGACAAAGCAATGCGTCTGGTTGTTGATACACTCCGATCAGAACAACGCAAAGATGGTACAACTTCCTATCGATTTATTAGAAAAGGTACGGTCATGATTGATGCACCTCCCTTCGAGGGCACTGGTCGGCCAATCAAACCTGTCGGACTGATCTGCTCGGCCTTTCGTCCTTCAGATGATTCCACACTTTATCCTTTCCTGGTTCCGTCTAATCTTTTTGCGATGCAATCCCTGGAGCAATTGTCTGAAATCTACAGCAATGTTTTGAAAGACCAGGAATTTGCAAAAGAATGTTCAGAATTTGCCAAAGAAATCAGAGAAGCAGTGAAAAAATATGCTGTGGATGAGCACCTGGACTATGGGAAAATCTATGCTTATGAAGTTGATGGCTTTGGCAACAAACTTTTTATGGATGATGCAAATGTGCCTTCATTGATGTCACTTGCATACTTGGGAATTCATCAATCAAGTGACCAGCTTTATAAAAATACACGTAAGTTCTTGCTCAGTGATAACAATCCTTATTTCCTCAAGGGAAAACTGGCAGAAGGACAAGCCAGTCCTCATACCGGCAAAGACAGGATATGGCCTATGGGAATCATTCTTCGGGCGATGACTTCGACAGATGAAGACGAAATCGCAAAATGCCTGAAAATGCTGAAAGCCACTCATGGCGGAACTGGTTTTATGCATGAAGCTTTTCTGAAGGACAATCCGAATGATTATTACCGCTCCTGGTTTGCCTGGGCCAATACTTTGTTTGGAGAGTTGATCATCAGGATATACGACGAAAATTCTAAGATACTAAGCCGAAAAATATAAAAAAAGGTGGATAGAGTGAAAAATTTTCAATTTAACAGACTGATGGCAGTGTGGCTTATTTTCATAATTGGCTTTGCACCCCTGTGCGCCCAGAAGGCAGAATTGATCGGCGAAAAAATGGTAATGTTTACGCCGATTAATTTTGATGGAAAAGCACATTTGCCGTCCTTTGCATTGGAAAATGAGCCCCAAGTAATTGGTGAAAAACCCAAGGAATGGCAAATTAATGTTGAATTTGCAGAAGCCTTTGACAGAAGTATTGCTTATCTTCCCCTGGATGTCAATATTGATCTTTACGGGACTGGAGAAGTGACCGGGCCCCTGTTGCGAAACGGAACTACCAGAAAACTATGGAATATGGATAATTACGCCTATGAAAGAGACCGCGGACAAAAGTTGTATCAGTCCCATCCCTGGGTCCTGGGTGTTCGCCAGGACGGAACATCCTTTGGCGTGCTGGCTGACAATACCTGGAGAAGTGAGATTTCACTGGGTGAAGGGATTACCTTTACATCGGACTCAAAGCCCTTTCGTGTTATTGTCATTGAGCGGGATACACCCCAGGAAGTGATGCAGGCTTTAGCCCATCTGACCGGTAAAATGCCCTTGCCACCGCTTTGGAGCCTTGGCTTTCAGCAATGTCGCTGGTCTTATTTTCCCGATTCCCGTGTCCGTGAAATTGCCGACACCTTGCGTTATAAAGAAATTCCCTGCGATGTGATCTGGATGGACATTCATTATATGGATGGTTACCGCGTCTTTACTTTTTCACCCCAAGATTTTCCAGACCCGAAATCCACGAATGATTATCTCCACAGCAAAGGATTCAAAGCAGTCTGGATGATTGATCCCGGTGTCAAGAACGAAGCCGGATATCAGGTCTTCGATTCAGGTGAAAAAGAAAATGTCTGGATCAAAGACAAGGATGGCAATAATTATGTTGGCAATGTCTGGCCGGGTCCATGCGTCTTTCCGGATTTTACGCAACCCAAAACGCAAAAATGGTGGGCGGGTCTTTATCTGGATTTTATGAAAACCGGTATTGACGGTGTCTGGAATGATATGAATGAACCGGCGGTTTTTAATGGTTTTGAAATGACCATGCCCCGGGACAATGTGCATTTTGGAGGTGGCGGTTTGGAGAAAGATATTCATTTGCGCTATCACAATGTCTACGGCATGCTGATGGTGAAATCATCCCGTGAAGGAATCATGAAAGTCAATCCTGATAAACGTCCATTCATCCTGTCGAGGTCCAATTTTCTGGGCGGACATCGATATGCAGCCACCTGGACCGGTGACAATGAAAGTACCTGGGAACATTTAAGAATGTCGATCCCGATGAGTATCAATTTGGGACTTTCCGGTCAGCCTTTTAACGGGCCTGATATTGGTGGTTTTGCAGAAAATGCGACACCAGACCTGTTCGGACACTGGATTGCAGTGGGCGCATTTTATCCCTTTTGCCGGGCCCATTCAATTTTAGATTCAAAAGCCCATGAACCCTGGGCATTCGGTGAGAAAATTGAATCGGTTTCCCGAATTGCTTTGAACAGAAGATACAGATTGATGCCCTATATTTATACGAAATTTTATGAAGCTTCAACGACCGGATTGCCGGTTATGCAGCCACTTTTCTTTGCCGATCTCAAAGACTATGATCTCAGAAAGGAAGACCAGGTTTTTCTTTTGGGCGGTGACCTGATGGTCATTCCAAAGTGGGCAGAAAATCCGGTTTTACCAAAAGGAAATTGGCGTACCCTCTCCCTGGTTGGCGAAGATAGTGAAAAGGATCAATATCAGCCGGACCTAAAAATTCGACCCGGTGCCATCGTGCCTTGTTCCAAGGTGATTCAAAATACAACTGAATATTCTCTGGAAAACCTGGACTTGTACATTTCTTTGGATGAACAGGGTAAAGCTTCTGGTTCCCTGTATCATGACGCCGGCGACGGATATGGTTACAAAGAAGGTGATTTTTCCTTGATCAGGTTCACTGCTGAATTAACCGGAAATAAACTAATCATCAGGATCGGTGACCAAAAAGGGGGCCGGCAATTGGGTGTCAAGAAGCTGATTGTCCATTTAGTGAATGATAATAAAACAGTACAACGAGGGGTCCGTTTTTCAAAAACCATGAAAATTGATTTATGAGGTTAGTCATTAAATGGTTGAAAAAAATTCAAGACGGTCCTTTTTAAAAACTTTGGCCCTGGGTTCGTTGGGGACTTTTTGCTTATCCTCCTGTGGGGCAGGCAGAAAAAAATTGCCCAATATCCTATATATTTTAGCCGATGACCTGGGGTATGGGGACGTGAAAGCGTTTAATTGTAATTGCAAAATTCCGACGCCCCATCTCAATAATCTGGCCCTGAATGGCATGATTTTTCGAGATGCACATGCCAGTTCCTCCGTCTGTACACCAACCCGGTATGGAATTTTGACCGGACGCTATAACTGGCGGTCACGTCTGAAATCCGGGGTCCTGGCCGGCTATTCACCAGCGCTGATAGAAGAGGGACGAATGACAGTCGCCTCTTTTTTGAAAGAACAAGGCTATGCAACAGCCTGTATCGGTAAATGGCATCTGGGCTGGAACTGGGCAACAAAAAATGAATATGTTTTTTCCGATGACTGGAATGAAACCGGTGAAAATGTCGACTTTAACAGACCTGTCAGAAGAGGACCGCGTGCAGTGGGGTTTGATTATAATTTTTGTATTCCCGCCTCTCTGGATATTGCGCCATATGTTTTTCTGGAAAATGATCAGGTAGAAGCACCACCAACCCGGCTTGTAGAAAAACGAGATGGGTATGAATTTTTTCGTTCCGGGCCTGCCGCCCAGGGTTTTATTCATGAAGAAGTACTTTCAACGTTTACTCAAAAATCCCTGGACTGGATCAGAGGGCATAAAGATTCAGAACACCCTTTTTTCCTGTATTTCGCCCTGAGTGCTCCCCATACGCCAATATTACCATCGCCGGAATTTCAGGGAAAATCCGGTCTTGGCCCTTATGGAGATTTTGTTATGCAGTGCGATGGGATCGTCGGCCAGATAATCCAAACTCTAAAGGAAATCAGACAATATGAAAATACTCTGGTCCTTTTTGCCAGTGACAATGGTTGCTCACCAATGGCTAATTATGAACATCTTGAATCTCAGGGGCATGATCCCAGTTATATTTTTCGGGGTCACAAGGCTGATATCTTTGAAGGAGGACATCGTATTCCATTGATTGCCTGCTGGCCGGCGGTGATTAAAAAAAATTCAGAATCCAAAGATCTTGTCTGTCTGACAGACCTACTGGCAACAGTAGCCGATATTTCCGGAAAAAAATTGCCGGATAACGCCGCCGAGGATAGTGTTTCGATGCTGCCAGTTTTTCAAGGAAAACCATCCTCGCCGGTCAGAGAAACTATTGTTCATCATTCTATCAATGGTTCATTTTCGATTCGCAAAGGAAAATGGAAATTGGAATTCTGTCCCGGTTCCGGCGGCTGGAGTGAACCAACGCCTGCAAAAGCCCGGGCACAACATTTTTCCAGAATTCAACTTTATGATCTGTCTGAGGATATTGGGGAGACCTGTAATCTTGCCGACCAATATCCCCGGGTGGTTTTTGAACTGACCCGAGTGATGGAGGATTATGTAAAATCCGGCCGCAGCACACCGGGAAAACCTCAAGCCAACACCGGTGCAGTGGATTTCTGGCGGCATACACTGGTCAATCTTGCTGATCAGCCAACCAAAATCAGTCACAAAGCCAAGGGAAAAAGAGTGATCGGAGCTGAAAAACCGGAATTGCTCACGGATGGAATTTTAGGGACTTTGCAGTATGATGATGGCAATTGGACAGGATTTGAAGGAATAGATGCGGTTATGCTCTTGGATTTGGAAGAAAATTTAGCAATCGGCAGTTTGGAAATCGGATTTTTGCAGGACCAGGAATCCTGGATATTTTTACCCAGGACCGTCACGCTGGAAAGTTCTTTCGATAATAAAAATTTTAAAAATATTATGAAGATTGAATATGGAATAGAAAAGAATGATAAACCATCTCGCAAAAAGTGTATTTACAAGGGACCAGATATTCGGGCGCGGTTTATTAAAATTACTGCGGAAAACATAGTTCACTGTCCTCTGTGGCATTCCGGAAAGGATGGCATCGCCTGGATTTTTTGCGATGAAATAGTGGTGAATTAAAGAAAAATTATGGATTAAGAAGGATTTGGAATGAAACATTCAAGACGAGATTTTCTGAAAAAAGTCGGCCTCGGTGCTTCGGCACTGGCCCTTTCATCCCTGACAGGTTATACCGGCTGCAACCGGAATAAGTCATTGCCCAACATCATTCTGATCCTAACTGATGACCAGGGATATCATGATCTTGGCTGTTTTGGCGCCGAGGATTTTAAGACACCCAATATTGACCGCCTTGCAAGAGAAGGTATGCGGTTTACCGATTTTCATGTTTCCCAGGCTGTTTGCAGTGCGTCCCGCGCGGCCTTGATGACAGGTTGTTACTCGGAAAGGATCAGTCTGCAGGGGGCACTAATGCCCTGGAGTGCACTGGGACTGAATCCTGAAGAAGAAACCATTGCAGATATTTTAAAGCGTAAAAATTATAAAACCGGAATTTTCGGGAAATGGCATTTAGGCCACCATAAAAAATTTCTGCCGCTCCAGCAGGGCTTTGATGAATACCTGGGGCTTCCTTACTCCAATGATATGTGGCCTGTCGACTATGATGGAACCCCTGTTTCTGCCGAAAATTATAAAATTCAATATCCACCACTGCCCTTGATTCAAAACAATGATCCCGTTGACACAATCAAAAATCTCAAAGACCAGGCTGCTTTGACCACCCGATATACGGAGGCGGCCGTTGATTTTATCAAACGCAATCGAAAGGACCCCTTCTTTTTATATGTCCCTCATTCCATGCCTCATGTCCCGCTTGGTGTCAGTGAAAAATTTCGTGGTAAAAGCAAACAGGGTCTGTATGGTGACGTGATTATGGAAATTGACTGGTCTGTAGGTGAAATTGTAAAAACTCTGGAAAAGTACCAACTGGTGGATCATACTTTGATCATTTTTACCAGTGATAACGGGCCCTGGCTGAATTTTGGAAATCATGCCGGGTGTGCTGAACCCTTGCGTGAAGGGAAGGGGACCATATTTGAAGGTGGTCCACGAGTACCTTGTGTGATGAAATGGGAAGGGCATATTCCTGAAAACACAGTTTGTGAAAAATTGACCTCCACTATAGATCTGTTACCAACATTAGCCGAAATTACCGGGGCCGGTCTGCCGAAAAAAACCATTGACGGTGTTTCAATCCTGCCGTTAATGTTGGGAGATAAACAGGCTGAACCCAGACGGGAATTTTACTATTATTATGATGCCGGATTATGCGCTGTGCGGCGGGATGACTGGAAATTACAATTTTTACACAGAACCCGGTCTTACTCAGGAGTTGAACCCGGTAAAGATGGCTACCCGGGCGAATATAATTATCTGGAAGTTGGACAGGAATTGTACAACTTGCGGCAGGATATCAGGGAAACCTCAGACTTATCAGCAAAGTATCCAGAGATAGTTAAAGAATTGGAAAAACTGGGTGAATTGGCGCGTCAGAAATTGGGTGACCAGATTACCGGAGTGGTTGGTTCCGAAATACGACAACCCGGAAGGTTGGGATTAGAAGACAATCCTAGAGTTGACCATCTGGCCAAAGGCAAAAGGGTAACCATTGCTTCCCCGTATCACCCGAAATATACCGGAGGTGGTGACACTGCACTGACCGATGGTATTCGGGGTACTTGGAATTTCAATGACGGAGCGTGGCAGGGTTTTGAATATTCTCATTTGGAAGCAATTATCGATCTGGAAAAGGAACAGAAAATCAATCAGATAACAGTCGGATTTTTGGAAAACCAGGGAAGCTGGATTTTTACTCCGCAGAAAGTAGAATATTTTATTTCTATAGATGGTCATGATTATAAAAAAGTGTTTGAGAAATCTTATACAATTGAACCCAAAAACAATGTCAAAGTCAAGGATATTTCTATAGGATTAGATGATCAAAAAGCCAGGTATATCAAAGTGTTGGCGGAAAACCAGCAGGTCTGCCCTGACTGGCATGTCGGTAAAGGCGGCAGGACTTGGTTATTTGTAGATGAGATCATCGTAAAATAACACTGTGTTGATTAAGAATATAACCCCTTGAGATTTTGAAACAAATCCCGGTCCATTTCATCGGTCAAATTGGTATCCAGATAGGCCTGTCGAAGAAGTTCTGTATTTTCCATGATTCTATGGAGATCTTCTTTCGATGTCACGAGTACATGTCCCAGTGCTTCTTTAATGGCAAAACCCAGAGTCAGTTGATAGGGACCTTTAGAAAAATAGAGTTGAGGCCGGTTGAAGATTTTCGGAAAGAAAACAGCCAGATATTTTTTTTGATCTGAATAATATTTGGCCATGACGTTGAACCTGCCTTCTTCTTCCGCTTCGCCAAACACCTTCATTACACTGCCAAAATCAGGAATGTGGGGCAGTTTTCTGATGTATTTTTGATCAAGGGATTTAATTTTTTTGAAAAAATGATCGGCAAATTCCAGAACGGCCGGTTTGGATGATGAAAAAATGCAGTAATTAGACCTCAGGAAGTTTGTAATTTTAAAAATTTCTGTTCTATGATCCTGAAACAGATAATCCTTGTTCATAGGGGATTTGTGGCTTTCTGTCAGTAATCGGTTTATCTGCTGTTCACCAGGGAGTTTGTCCCGAATTCCCGCCTGAAAATGAAAATGGGGACAGGTAGCTCCGGCCAGTGGGCCATTGAAAAAGAGTGAATAGTCGGTTAGTTCTGCCGCAATATCCAGCATATTCAAAAAGTGTGATTCCAGTTTTTGTAGTTCATGATGGATGGTTGGGATTGTTAAATCTCCCGGAATCGTAATGCCGGGATTGACGATAATCATGTAGCTATTGTTGAGAACCTTTATTCCCCGCTGACCCGGCAGCAGGTCGCACAAAAAACATTGAAAATTTTGATCAGGGACTGTGAAGGTGGAAGCTCTGACATTTTTGGTGCGGGTCGGATTGTAAAATATACAAAAATCAAGTTCGTCAATTTTGACTGAGCCGAAGCTTGATTCCTTGTATTTTTCCTCATTGGATATCAATGTCGGAAATCCTGACCCCGGTTTTGTCTGGTGATCAATCAGTGCTGATACTTTTGAATTGAGAGACTTGTCCTGATAGTTCTTCAGGAAGGGGTTGATTTCTGGTTCTGGGATTTCAACATTTTCAATATTCATCGTTTTTGTGTATCTTCTGTCAAAATTTTTAAAATAAATGCTATGAAAAATATAAAATAAAAACAAATGAATAAACCAATAATTAAAATTGTATTTACGGACCTGGATGGCACATTGCTCAATTCCAGTGGAATGGTCAGCGAAGCCAATCTGAAAATGCTGCATCAGTTAAAACAGAAAAACATCCTTCGAGTGCTCGCCACAGGTCGGAACCTGTATTCCTTGTCAAAAGTAATATCCGCTGATTTTCCTGTTGATTATGTCATTTTTTCAACGGGCGTTGGAATCATGAATTGGAAGACAAAGCAACTGGTTCATACAACAAATTTAGAGGAAAAACAGATACAATATATTTCCAGGATATTGATAAAAAACAACCAAAATTTTATGCTTCAGTGGCCGTTTCCTGAAAATCACAGGTTTTACTATTTAAAAAATGGAAGGATCGGAGAGGATTTTCAAAGAAGAATTGAGTTGTACAAAGAGTTTGCCCAGCCAGTGGAACAGGCAGAAATGAAAATTGCTTCGCAATTTTTAACCATATTTGATGATTTGGAATCCTTTAATCGGGTAAAAAAACAATTGGAAGGTGTAAAGGTTGTCAGGGCAACATCCCCTTTGGATTACAAATCGATTTGGATGGAAATTTTTCATGATAAAGTATGTAAAGGCATGGGTTGTCAATGGTTGTGCCATCATTTGAATGTAAACCGCATGCATACAATCGGCATAGGCAATGATTTTAATGACTTGGATATGCTCCATTGGACAGCACATAGTTTTGTGGTTGAAAATTCCCATGCTGAATTGAAAGCTGATTTCAAGGTTACCAATCATCATGATAACCATGCTTTTCATGAAGTATTAAAAGATTTTGTTTGATTCGGACCTAAATTTAATTAAAATTTGACGATTTAACAGTTGATAAAATTTCGAAAGGAGTTGTTTTGAAAAAATTATTAATTATAACCGTCATATTGGTAATAGTTTTAACACATAGTTGTACTAAAAAAGCAGAAAAAAATGATGCAACTCCGGCCAATGTTCCGGCCATAGAGAATGATTATGCGTTGGAAGCCAGCGGCCAAAATAATGGCATTTCTGATACTTGCGCAGAAAATCATGAATGTCAGCATCATGATGAACTAAAATGGGGTACAGATATCGATAATGCGCTCAAAGAAGCAGCAATAACCGGAAAAATGGTGATGGTTGATTTTATGGCTGACTGGTGCCCGCCCTGCCGCCAAATGGAAAAAGAAACATTTCCGAACCCTGATTTTATTCATAAAGCAGAAAATTTTATCCTGGTCCGAATAAATGTTGATCATAATCAGGAAATCGCCAATAAATTCGATGGAAATGCCGGTAAATATGGCGGAAAAGGTATTCCCAATATTCTTTTTATGGACAAGGATAAAACTCCAATTCGGCATATTGTCGGCTTTCATACAGCTGATGCCTTGGTAAGCGTCATGGACTCTGTTGTAACCGGGAAATATCAGCAGTAAACTTTTTTCCTATTACTAATTTGCCGCTGTTTTTGATTTAGGAAATTGAGAAGCTGTTGTGTTTTTATGTCTGTCTGCCCAGAAAACAATAAAGGGTAAATGCCAGTGTAAACAGCTGAACAACAATCAGTGCGATCAGAAAGCCCCAAATCGGTATGATCACCATAGAAATAAGATAGACACCCAGGCTTCCTCCCAACACATCCAAAGAATATATTTGTCCGACATGTGATATACAGGAGCCAGGTTCAGATTTCTGCAGTTGGTTGATCAGTGCCGGAAAAACCTGCCCGCTGATGACTCCGGTCATTAATATGGCCACATTGGATAAAAAAATTAGTTTATTGAATCTAAGAATCAGCAGGGCGGTTAAAATAATCAGGTTACAAAAAATAAATATACCTTTTCGTGGAATATTGAATTTTTCATAAAAGAAAGAACTTAAACCTGCGCCGGTCATAAACATGAAAATAATTAAAGATGACCGCAGATAGATAGAGCCTGCGATTGACTGGTAAAGTAAAATTAACAGTGATTCGATACTCATGATAAAAAAACCGAAAAAAACCATTTGTTTGTAGATGAATGATTTTGTGGTATTTTTAATAAAAATGGAAGCCGTCATGAATGTTATAATAATAATAACATGATATGGTTTTATTCGTGAAAGTTTTCGATATAATGCCGGAAAAAAACTTCCATAATGTTGACCTGAAAAAAGAGTCGAATAAAAAGGGCCTTTGGGTCGAAGCAGCGTATTGATTTCTTTGGTATTATCTGATTTGATTTTATGATACAGAAAATCAATTTTAAAAGAGGATAAACGATCACTTAATAGTTCATGGTTAACAAAATGATTGGTTGTGGGATTAATTTCAAATTCTTTTAAATTTATTTCCTTTTCGCTACAGAGAAAATGAATTGTTTCACCTGGAATAATGGTTACATGGGAAAAATTTTGGGCCATAGTATTATACAGGATTTTGATGAAATTGATTTTTTCAGATGACAGAAAAGTTTCGCTTCCAGAAATACTGATCTGAAAAATACCCTTTGGCTCCAGCAAGGGGTTAATTTTTTTTAAAAAATCAGAAGTATAAAACCGATTCCATTTAAGGTTGACAGGTTCTGGAACATTCAATGTTATAATGTCAAATTTTTCTTTTAGGGTATTGATAATGATGGGTGGGTCCCCCTGCAAAAATGCAAAACATGGGTTGCTGTCAAGGTCCCATCCTAAATTTTGGAAAATGCTGCATTCATTGATTGCCAGTATTTTTCTAATGTGCTCATATTTTGATAGTTCTTTCAAAATCAAAGGATCCGCATGGCCGATCAGCAAAATATTTTGTGGTTTTTCGTGGGCAGAGCAAACGAAATGGACGAGTTCTTCGCTGTGCTCAAAAGATTCAGAATTATATACCATAATATTATCTGAATAGAGGTATGTTATTCCCTTATGGGATAATTGTGATAATATTCCAAAGGGTGTTTCAATTATTTTCAAAACCTTATAATTGTTGTAAAAATAATGAAAAAATGGGCCATAAAAGAAAAAGAATGAAAACAGTACAAATTCTGATAAGATTAATAAAAGGTATTTTTTTTTAGGGTAATTAATAGAAATCAGAAATATTGCGTTTGCAACGACCAGTAAATGATAAGTATTCCACTTGAGATAAAGTAAAAACGAAAAAAGAAAACTGCCAAAAGCAGCACCCAGGAGTTCTCCTCCATAAATTTTATGAATAATCAAATCAGGGCTGGTTTTTTGAATTTTTTTTGTTATCAGAATAAATAAAAAACCATTCATTGTAACAGGGACAGCAGTAACCAGCAAGGATATTATAAAAATTTTTTCCGTTCCGATTAAAACTAAATAATCCAGTCCAAGCAACCGACGACTAAAAAAAATCAGCCAATAAAAGAACACCGAAGAGATGGAAAATAAAATACAAAGAATATAAAGTGGAATACGGTTATGAAAAATGCTGCCTAAAAAACTTCCAGTTGCTGTAAAAATCAGCCAGTGCCCCAGTAGGATAAGCATTGCTATTTCATTACCGGAATAGACGAAAGAGGTTGTTTTTAAGAAATTTAATTGGATAATTAAAGACAATGCTCCAAAAAGGGTTATGGGTAAAAAACGAATTACAGCCTGGGAATTATTAAATTTTTGCATAATACAATGTAAATTTTTTTATAAATAAGAGGCAACTGGTAATTTTCTGATTTGAATATTATCTTACTTTTGATAGTTAGTTAGTTGACCGAATTTTTTATTGCAAAACCGAAAAATCCTGAATAATTTTACCGGTTAAAATTGAGATAAAGGAAATGTCATGAATACAATTGTCTTATACAACGGAAAAATTTTCACAGGTGTTGCGCTCATGGATCACAATACAGTCATCATCAAAGATGGTCTTATTGAAGATGTGGTCAGCAACGAACGTTTTACCAGCAAAGATATTCCCAAAGGTGCGGAAGTCTATGATATGAATGGGGCTGTCGTCTCTCCGGGATTTATCGATACTCATATTCATGGAATCAAGGGGTATGACACCAGCGATAATTCTGTCGATGCGATCCATGGAATGTCTGAAGCCCTGGTTGAACATGGTTGCACCTCTTTTTGCCCGACAATGTATCCTCAGGAACAAGCCCAGTTTCTAAAAGGGATAAAGGCGATATCGGATGCCATGGGCAATGAACCGGGGGCTGAGATTTTAGGACACCATTTGGAAGGCCCATTTGTATCCAGGGATAAACACGGAGCATTGGATGTTGACTATATGCAGGAAGTTAATATGGACCTCATGCGAAAATACTGGGAAACTTCTCAGGAAAAAATAGCCATCATGACAGTGGCTCCGGAATTAAAAAATATGAGGGAATTGGCGTTGTTTGGAACTAAAAAAGGAATTGTACTTTCAGCCGGCCATTCTGATGCGACTTATGAAAATATGGTAGAAGGAATGCAGGCGGGAATTTTGCATTCCACACACTTTTTCAACGCCATGCGCAGATTACATCACCGTGACCCCGGAGTTGTCGGTGGAATTATGATCCATCCCAATGTCAGTTGTGAAGTCATTGCCGATGGTCATCATGTCCACCCTGCCATTATAAAACTTTTGCTGAGAGTGAAACCTATTCATAAAATTGTCATGGTGACAGATGCTTTACGACCCACCTGTCAGACTAGTGGAAAACTGCTGGCCAATGGCGAAGAGGTGTACTACAGTGATGGTTTATTTAAGAAAAAATCTGATGATACAATTGCCGGTTCAGCTTTAACTATGATCAAAGGTGTGCAATACCTGAACGAAATCGGTGTGCCTATGGAGGATTCATTGAGAATGGCTGCCTGTAATCCTGCAACTATTGTCAGCAGACAGTTTGACAAGGGATACATCATTCCGGGAAAAGCAGCTGACATCACGGTGTTTGATAAAGATTTTAAAGTAAAACTGGTAATGATTAAAGGTGTAATAAAAAAGAATAATTTATAAATAATTGAAATATATGAAATTTTTTAAACCTTCAGAAATTTTTCTGAAGGTTTTTTTATGTAAAATCGCCGGGTTTCTTGTCTTTATCTGTATCCTTTTTTCCCTGTATCAAGATAAAAACTCCTGCAATAATTAAAGCCAGAGGAATGAAATATTCCCAGGTTAGATCAAATAGTCTTCCGACAAACCGTGTATAATAAAAAGACTTATCCAGTGCAATCAAAGCACCAAATACGATTAGCACTGCTCCGACAATGATTTTAGTGCTACCGCTGGCGTGGGTGATTTTAGGTTCTTTGACTTCAGGATTGTCATCAGGAAATTTTGGTGGGATAATTACCCAGGCAATGATATAAGTCAGCAGACCAAATCCGTGCATAAAAAACAAACCCAAGGCAATAATCCGGACGATTACCGGATCAATATTTAAATATTCTGCCAAACCACTGCAGACACCGGCGATAATTTTATCTTTATTATTCCGGTAAAGTTTTTGAGCCATTGTAACTCCTTTTTTTACTAATTATCAATATTAATTTTACAAAATTAAGATTACAAAACAGAAAAAAAGTTGTCAATTCCAGTCCAATTTTTCATTATTTTAATTTAAAATCAGGAGCGGTTAATTAGGCTAAGAAATAAAGATTTAAGAAAGTATGGGCGATTTTAACAGGATTTTTCAAGTTTTTAAAAAAACACCTTGCCTGTTAGTAAATTTTTTTATTAACATTAAGTGGCTATTATTAATTGGGAAGGTACAAAATGATTACTATTGAAAATAACTGGCTGGAAAAGGATTCAAAAGGAGTAGGTTATAAACAATATTTACGTAAATTGGCTATATTGAAATATTTATATAATGACGGGAAAATGCCTAAAAGAGAATTAGCCAATCGTACCAACATGAGTTCGCCGACGATAAACAAGCTGATTGAGGAGTTGCAGGAACTGGAGTTGGTAAAAGACTACGGACTGGGAGAAGCTAATCAAAAGGGCGGTCCTCGTCCCACTTATTTTGGCATTAATCCTGAATCCCGGTTTATCATAGCAATTGATGTGGAAACCTATAACACAAAAATTGCTGTTTTCAACCTTGTTAAAGAAATTGTTGGTGATGTCAAAGAAATAAAGGTGAAAATCAGTGGAAATACTGAAAATATTTTAGATTTGATTACGAAGTCAGTCGAATTACATATTGCTAATTTAAACATTAATAAAAGTAAAGTCATCGGAGCTGGAGTTGCATTGAAAGGTCTTGTGAATTATGAATTAGGAGAATCCTATACTTATCTGACTCATGAATCCAAAACCATTCGGGAATTATTTGAAGAAAGACTCAAGGTACCTGTTGTGGTTGAAAATGATGCCCGAGTTATGGCTCTGGCAGAATCACAATTCGGACTTGCTCAAAATATAAATAATGTTCTCTGTCTTAATGTAAACTGGGGCCTCGGCTTGGGCATCATTTGCAATGGAAAATTATATAATGGAAATGATGGTTTGGCGGGTGAATTCGGACACATTCAGGTAGAGGAAGACGGTCTTTTATGTGACTGTGGGATGAGGGGATGTCTGGAGACGGTTGCTTCGGGCTATGCCCTGCAAAGGCTGGCCATTGAAGGCTTGAAAAAAAAGGTGCCGACAAGACTTGAAAAAATAGTGGGTGAGGATTTTGATTCTCTGGATATTCAGACGATTATTGAAACTGCCAACCAAGGGGACCAGTTTGCCACTTCTTTATTATCCGAAATAGGCTATAATCTGGGTAGAGGAATTTCTTACTTATTGCATATTTTTAATCCTGAAAAAATCATAATTGGGGGGCTGGTATCCCTGGCCGGTAAATATATTCTTGACCCGGTTAATTATTCACTTAATAAATATTCCATGGCACAAATTCGGAATAAAACTGAAGTACAGGTTTCAAAATTAGGCAAGAAATCGGTCATTCTTGGTGCTTATGCTGTTTTTATCAGAGCACTTTTTTCAGAAATTGAAAGTGCTGAATATTCTGCTTTGTAAAAAAATAAGAGGAAAAAGTGACCAACAAACTATTAATACTGGCGGGTGGAAAATCCTCCAGAATGAAAAATTCTGCAGTTGCAGCCGGCTTGACAAAAAAAGAAATTGAAGCTGCCAATCAAAAGACTAAGGGCATGATCGAAGTAAATAACCGGCCATTTATGGATTATATTTTATACAATGCAAAGAATGCCGGTATACAGGATGTCATTATATTAACGGGTGAAAATAGCAGCGATATTCGTAATTTTTATGGCCAAAAAGACAGAGAAAATCACTTCAATGGAATGACAATTTCTTATGCTGTTCAATTTATTCCTGATGGAAGAGAAAAACCCTTTGGAACAGCCGACGCAGTTTATCAGGCCATGGAGCAGATCAGAGATTTGCAAAATGAGCCCTTTCTGGTCTGTAATTGCGACAATCTTTACTCAGAAAATGCCTTTCGCGATATGGTCCAGTTAGAGACGCCAAATGGGTGGGTCAACTACGATCGGAACGGATTGGAATTTCCTATTGAAAAAATTGAAGCCTTCGCCATAACCCATACTGACAAAAATGGGTATCTGATCGATATTATTGAGAAACCAACACCCGAGGATGTTGCCAGATTTATGGATGAAGAGGGGGTTGTCAGGGTCAGCATGAATATTTTTAAATTTGATGGCAAATTGTTTTTTCAATATGTCAAAGAGTGTCCCGTAAACCCTAAAAGAAATGAAAAAGAGCTTCAGACCGCAATCTTGAACATGGTGCATGAAAACCCTGGATCCATGCGGGGTATACCCAGAAAAGAACATGTGCCCGACCTTACAAGCAAAGAGGATATATTAAAAGTAACTGAATATTTGCAAATAAATAAAATTGAACTAAACTGGTAACTGGGGGAGAAATTATGTTACTTCAAGCGATCGACTGGGCTGTGATCAGTGTATTTTTTATTATCGTATTATCCATAGGATATGTGGCATCTAAAACTGCCGGAAAAAACACTTCGGAATTTTTTCTGGGTGGTAGAGGAATGCCTTGGTGGCTTTTGGGTGTTTCAATGGTGGCCTGTACTTTTTCAGCCGATACGCCAAACCTGGTAACCGGCATGGTCCGGGAAAATGGTGTCGCCAAAAACTGGGCCTGGTGGGCATTTTTAATTACCGGAATGGTAACGGTTTTTATTTATGCAAAACTCTGGCGCCGATCCAATGTGATGACTGACTTGGAATTTTATGAAAAAAGATATGGCGGAAAACCGGCTGCTTTTTTACGTGGATTTCGATCTGTTTATTTAGGTTTGTTTTTTAATGTACTGATTATGGGGACAGTGACCCTGGCCGCAATAAAAATCGGGGCGGTCATGTTTGGTTTAAAACCCTGGGTAACGGTGGTTGTTGCCTCCACGGCAGTCGTCCTTTACGCAGGCTTGGGCGGCCTAAAGGGCGTAATCTGGGCTGATTTCTTTCAATATTCTATTGCGATGGCCGGAGCAGTACTTGCAGCCGTGGTTGCAGTGAAACAGCCTGAAATCCAGGCTATTGGTGGATTAAGCGGTATGTTGGAAAAATTAGGGGATGTGACCCGATTTTTTCCCGACTTTAGTGACCCGTCAGTTTATGTGCCGCTGTTGATTATTCCCGTTGCTGTCCAGTGGTGGTCTGTCTGGTACCCCGGAGCCGAGCCGGGTGGTGGTGGCTATATTGCACAAAGAATGTTGTCTGCCAAAAATGAAAAAAATGCCATTGGTGCTACATTATTTTTTAATTTTGCTCACTATGCATTGAGACCCTGGCCCTGGATTATTGTGGCTTTGGCCTCTATGATCATTTATCCCGATTTGGAATCTATCAGAGTTCAATTCCCGGCAGTCAGTGAAAATTATCTGAAACATGACATTGCCTATCCGGTTATGCTTTCAAAACTAAATCCAGGATGGCTGGGACTTGTGGTGGCCTCTCTCATTGCCGCATACATGTCTACCATTGGCACTCATTTGAACTGGGGCAGTTCTTATCTTGTCACGGATTTTTATAAAAGATTTATCAAAAAAAATTCATCAGAAAAAGAAATGGTATTAATGGGTAGAATTTCCACGGTTATTTTAATGATTTTAACCGCTTTGGTGGCTTTATTTTTAATCAATAATGCAACCCAGGCTTTTAATATTTTGCTCTTATCAGGGGCCGGTTCTGGTGCCATTTATTTACTGAGATGGTTCTGGTGGCGGATCAATGCCTGGACAGAAATCGTGGCGATGTTTACAGCCACAATTGTTGCAATAATCCTTGTTGTCTTTGTTGAGGATTCTACATTACAAACCGCTGTTCTGGATGCCTTTACTGTCCGCTTATTAATTGCTGTTGGTGTCAACACAGTCATTTGGCTGATAACAGCCTTTGTGACCCCTATCGAAGACAAACATGTATTGCGAGGCTTTTACCGTCTGACTCATCCGGGAGGTCCAGGTTGGAAAAAGGTAATTGATGAGGCAATCAAAGAGGGAGATATCATCAATGCAAAAGAGCAGGGCCGTGCCTGGGAAATGCCAATACAGATTTTATGTGTTTTCATTGGGTGTATCGTGATTTATTCCTGTCTTTTTGCCATCGGCAATTTTGTTTATGGCGATCTTTTGTATGGCATTATACTTTTGGTTGTTGCCATTGCCGGTACCCTTTTTCTGTTTAAATCTTTTAGTAAATTAAGAACAGAATGACAGTATAAAATATTATTAAGAATGCTATGAAATAAAAACTTTAACTATTATATTTCTGTTTGAAATCTGATAATTAAGATCGTTTAAATAATCAATTCATCAAGATATTAAAAAAATGTTGATTCCCTGGAAATAGCCTCCATAATTCCCTAACCAAAAAATGGAGGCTTTCCTTTTTTTATTATTCAATCTTCTTAT
>JAFGTP010000020.1 GCA_016934035.1 Fidelibacterota bacterium | reverse complement strand
TGTTATTAACTTGAAAGAAGGAGAAGAAAATGAAAAGATTGTTAACAGTCCTTTTGTTTGTCAGCATGATTGCAACAGCAAGTTTTGCTGGCTGGAATTTTGAAGAAAATGTGTTTGATTTTCTAAGAGCAGACACACTCATCAGCAATGTCATTGATCTCAAAGGCAATGCCCATTTCAATGGCATGCCTCACGGTATTGTTGTTGATGATGCCGGAAATTTTTGGGTCGCATTCTACGCCAGTTACGGAGAATATTTTGTCACAGACGGTGGCGATACCTCCTTTACCAAACCCCTGTATGTCATTGCTCCTGACGGAAACGTAGTCAAAAAAATTGATATTTTTGACCTTCCGGACGGTGGCAAAGACACACTTTGGGCCGGCTCAGCCATCAACGGTTCTGCCAGAGGTATCGGTATGGACAATGACGGAAACATTCTGTATTCCTCCTGGAAAACCCTCTACCGCTTCGACCAGTCCACTTTTGAATGCACCGGAAGATTTATCGGTCTTGGTTCACTGACTGACGCCTGCCAGGGATCTGACGGCACTTACTACATCGGCCATGTTGGCGGTGGCAACCCGGTATTTATGCTGGATGCCGATTTTGAACTGATCGGCAATGCCATTGACACCGTTGCAACCCTGCAGCGTAGTGTTCAGATTTTTGACAATCCCAACGGTGGTTTTGACCTTTTCACCGGCCCGATCTACAGTGGTGTCCACGGTTTGGAAAGATATCATTCCGATGATCCCATGTTTGAATCCTTTGTCAAGGTCGACACCCTCATGCAATGGACATACACCGACGAAAGTGGTAATGAAGTTGTTGAAGCACCCTGGTGTTCTTCCATCGACGTTATACCCAATGGTGACTTTATATTGGGAACCTTAGGTATTTCTGATGCAGCCGGTCCTTATAGAGGATATTGGTATGTTATGGATCCTTATACCGATGTGACCTTTGAAGATGCCCAACAGTTTGGTGTCTGGGACGGTGGTGTATTGGCACCAGTCGCTTCTGATCCTTTTATACCCGGTGGTTCCAACTCACCGCGCGGTGCCTTTGCCGTTGACAACAACACCATTTTTACTGTTGATTTCAGACTCTATACCCTGGACAAATGGGTATATTCTGAAGGTGGTGGTGATATGGAAATGGTTGTTGCTGATGAGGTCCTTTTCAATGGAGCAATTCCCACTGACCTCTATTTTAAACCGGGAAAAATTCTGGACAACGGAAGCACTATCTGGTTCTGTGGCGTCAATAGTGGTACCAAAGAAACCTTTGTATTCCGGTCTGTAGACGGAGGAAAAACTTTTACCCATAATGCTACCGGTATCGTTGGCAGAGCCGCACAGATGGACGCATACAATGCTGATGTTGCAGTTGTCGCCTGTGCTAACGGGAAAATTTATAAAACAAGTGATGGTGGTGCCAATTTTACTGAAGTATACAGCTATTCACTTGGCCTGGGCGAAGGCTGGTTTGACGGATTAAGAATAGTAAATGGTGTTGCGATTGCTTTTGGCGATGAAGCCACTGACGGTAACATGCATTTTGTAAAATCAATCGATATGGGCGATACATGGACAAAAATTGAAGGTATTGATTATCTCAACGCCGCCTATGCCTATTATACCTTTGGCACTGCCAGCTGCGTCGCTGACGGAATTATGTGGGCCACCGGTACTTCAACAGCCTATGCCGGCGGTTTTGTTTTTAAAACAACTGACAATGGCGCTACCTGGACCAGCGTAGAAGTCGATCCGGCAGCCCTGGATTCCTCTTATATCCGTTCAATTGGCTTTACTGATGCCAACAATGGTATGCTGGCCAATCGCCGGGGCGGAATCGCCAGAACAAGTGACGGTGGTGCGACCTGGGCAGCCATTGATCTGCCAGTCGGTGCAGAATGGGTCAATGGAATTGTTGCAGTACCCGGAACAGGCAGAATCTATGCAATGGACGATGCCGGTATGTACTACACAGATGACCTGGGCGAAAATTGGGGTGAAGTTGTGATCCCTGAAGACGCTGAAAATGATGATTATTATATCAGTGGGTTATTTGCAAACAATACTTTTGGTTTCGCTTTCACGGATGATGGTCAGGTTATGAAGTTTAAAGGTCAGAAGACCACTGCTATTGAAAGAGAAAAAGTCGAAGTTGCCGAAACATACATTCTGAACCAGAATTATCCGAACCCTTTCAACCCGACGACAACAATCACTTTTGAAATTCCGCAAACCGAAAACATCAAACTGGTTGTCTATGATATGCTGGGACAAAAAGTGGCTACTCTTCTGGAATCCAGAATGAACGCCGGATATCACACCGTACAATGGGACGGCAGAGATATGAACGGCCAGGTAGCAGCAGCAGGGGTTTACCTCTATCAATTGCAGACACCCAATATGCTCAAAACTAAAAAGATGACTTTTATCAAATAATCGTCGTTTAATCATATCCATTAATGAAAAAGGCTACTTTTACAGTAGCCTTTTTTATATTATCAATTTTGCAACATGACAACGGACAATCCGTTTTCAATTTACCTGGTATTACTGTTTGCTTGTACTCTCAGTCAAAAGCGTCACATTGTTCCTGGTGAAAAACCCCGTAAAATCTCCGTACCGGTGAATATATTCATTGACCAGAAAAGTATGTTTTGAGGTTTCGGAAAAGGTTTGCTTGAGTCCTTCCTCAGGCGATCCCACCAATTCTACTAAAAAATCCATGCCGTCGCATTTCAGATTTTGAAAGGTATCTTCAATATTTTCTGTGACAAAAGCCAGGTGATGAGTACGGGTGTTGTAATTGTGGATGAATTTTTCTGTTGGCCCGGATTCTTCCTCATTTTTATAAGGTGAAATACCTGAAGTAAATACCATTGCGAAATCTTTGTCTGAAAGCCGTGCAACATTGGTGATGGAATTAAAGGATTTTACATATATCGCAAACTCAAAATTATAATTGGTCAGATTCATGAATTCCAGAATAGCAGCATCCCTGTCTGTTGCCTTCACCCGTGTAGCGGTATGGTCAAGTTTTTTGATATTTTCCAGATAATCATGGGCGGGTTTCAACAGGTTCAATTCCATTTTTTCATCATCAGTGTCCTTGTAAATTCTGCCATCCTTTTTCCACTGGACCAAGCCAATGGAAATTCCTGTAAATTTTGAAGGTTTAGTTTGAATAAAATAATAATTTGATGTTTCATTAATTTCATTTGATAAAAATTCCACTCCCCTTTTTGATTGAATGTCGTAATATTTCTTCACATCATCACACCTGAACACAAAAGTTTCCAGGCGAGTATTGGGCAATGATCTGGACTTAGGCGCAATATTGAATTCCCGGAATGGATTATCTTCAGATTTCCTAGCTCTCACTAAAATATCTGCAGACTCATCAAGTCCTAACACTGTGGTTTGATATAAATCATTTTCATAACTTTCTTTCAATCCATAACCCGTGTAGTTTAGTAACTCCTGGATTGACGCTTCAAATTTTTCAGGTTCAACATTTATGATTATGGATTCAAGCCCGCCAATTAAATTTTCTAAACCGGCTTTTTTCCTCTCATCCACTACTTCTTTTACAGAATTCAGCAAAAATTCATCATTATTTTTAAATAGAATCTTATCCATAATTTTTACTCCCTATTTATAAGTTCTATAGTAAATTCTAAAACTGTATCATTATTATCAATTAAATCTTTTTGTGTTTGCTCAACCGGAAAATCTGGAATGACCCCTCTCATAGGGTCCATGTTCTTGACAGCCGCTGAATAACGGCTTCGTCTTGCAGTGCCAAATATAATTTTTGTATGTTCTAAATTTTCATACATAACGCTTCCGGTACAAGTAAATGTCGCTCCTGTTTCACCACCAACAAATTTTCCGATATTATGGTATTTCAGCAATCCACAGAAGTGGCCTGTAGTGGAAAAACAATTCCCGTCAATTAACGTGTATAATTTCCCGGTAAAATTATTTTCTGCAACCTGAAAAGGTTTTTCAAATCCTTCATAATGATGATATTCTTTTTCAAAATAAGGATGTGGTGTATCAATCAAATATGCAAACAAGGGTGATGAGCAAAAGGGATCTCCGCCATTATTATCCCGTAAATCCAAAATCAAATTTTCGATTTTTTTATCTTTGATCACCAGAAAACAACTATCTATGAATCCCTTGAAAAAATCCACTTCATCATAATAAGCAAAACTATGAATTCTTATGTAAGCAATTTTATCATTATCCAGTAATTCAAATTTCAGTTCCTTGGTGATCTGAGGCCTTTCCAGGACTTTCTTGATTGAAATTGGTTGCAGTATAGCAGTTTTCAATTCCTTTTCTTCATAAGGTAAATACTGAATTTCAAAATTTTTCTGACAGCCATATCTCAGATGATAATTCTTTGCAAAATCAATTTCTACAACTTTTGATTTGAATGCTTCAATAAAACCATCCGATGGAGTAAATGACATCAGTTCTTTCCAAATTTCATCGATGGTTTCATTATTTATGGAGAGAATTCTGCTACCAATAGGAATTTCCTGTGCTTCTTCATAATATTCGGCTATAAATACACCTTTCCTATTTTTCATCAACTTACAAGGAAATATTCCACAAGGAAGTGTTTCCCAGTAAAGATTTGGAACCCAAGGCTTTGTATGACCACAGCCAACTTTTTCAGTTACTGAAGATAATAAAACAAAAAACTCATTGAATGGCATTTCGTTAACAATCTGTGTCCTTCTGTGATCAATTACTGTATCCAAAGTAGGTTGTTTTGTATAATCGTATAATGCCGGATGATTTAATTTAAGCAAATTAATTCCTTTATCGTAATCCTTTAGCAGTTTATCTTTTGAAAAAATAACAGGATATTTAATAAATTCATCATAAACGAAATCTACTGTTGGTAGGGTCATTTCCAGATTATTAATGACTATTTTACGATTTCCATTATTAGGATTTTCTGGATTTGGATTGGATTCCCAATAGAACCGATCATTAGATTGTTGAATTACAAACTTATATTCAAGCGTGTCGCCAATATTCTGGTTTATTGTAAAAATACCAGTATATATATTCTCACCGTCAATATTTGATAGTGAATCAAAGCCAGACCAATTATTAAAATTTCCCCGTACAAGTATGGTATTTTCCTGAGAATACAGATTATTGTCAATAAGTTCAGTCAAATCCACCTGAAAAGTAATAATGCATTCTGCTTTGACAATTACGACAAAACAAAAGAGAGCATAGAAAATCTTCTTCATTTTCCACCTCATTATAATGCTGTATATCAATGATTACTTTAACAAGAATTACTTATGGAATCAACTAATTATAGGAATTTATTTATTTCAGGTACAATATTCTTGCAGTCGATTCACTAAAATCAGTGGCTATTTTTACCATATAAACACCAGAACTAATCCCACCCAGTACATTCCATGTGGTTGAATATTTTCCTACATGTAATTGACCAAAATCTTCAGAATTTATTATTTTACCTTTTATATCGTAGATAGTCATTTTTACTAATGACCTCTTTTCAACAATAAAATTGATATTAGTCAAATTGTTGAAAGGATTTGGGTAATTCCAAACCAATTTATGCTTATCAGGAATTTCTATATTTTCAGTAAGATCAATATCAGTTGTATTCGTAGAATCTTTCAGGTAAAAAGTATAGGAGACGCCACCTTTTTCAAACCAGGATCTGGAAAGATCAGATTTATTAAATTTGTAAGCATAACCATTTGATCGGGCTGGATCGTGTATGATGGGTGCTCCGTTTTCATCAAACCCTGCCAGCATCATCAAATGGCCGGCATAGAGTGGCTGGCCGACAGAGATCGCTATGCGTCCTCCCTTTGCAAGTACCTCATATGCATCGCTCCATGTTCGATATCGGGTCACAGCACCATCCAGTCCAAATTCCGCAGCATTCTGGACGACACGAGGCCAGACCCCGAATATTTCCCAATAGGGGTCCTCATTGTCCCGGGCAAACTGAACCGGGTCCAGTTCAATACCGTAACTTCTCAAAATCATCGCCACTGATGTTGGTGAACAAATGGACCCGCCGATCACGGGATCCAGGGAATACTGATGGTAAAATTCCGTTTCGATAAAAATCTGTTCCGGTTTCTCTGCTACGGCTGCAAGAACATTGAAGGCCTTAGTGGTCCGTGTATCACTGACAAAGAAACTCAGTTTGTTGATGGTTGGCGAAGGCAAATCACGATGGTTTCTCTGGATAATTATTTTAAATTGCCATTGTTTCAAGTAATCATTCAATTTGATGATATCAATATCGACATATCCATCGCTCCAGCTGGTGGTTCCATAGACATTCCAGATATAATTTTTCCAGTATCCCACAGTAACCCAGGGAGACCAGCCACTGGGACCTGCAAAGCGCATTTGAACGGCAAATGAGGCCGCATCATTTCGGGGTGCATATCCATTCCATGAAGGCAAACCTTCATTGAAAGGATAGACTGAACTGTCAGGAGCAAATTCAACAAACCCCAAAGTCTCATTTTCAACCAGTTCCAGACTATTTTTTTCATTGTTCAGTTGAATATTGCTGACCACCGCAGCCTCTGCAAACATAAGGGTCATGTCCCGGTATTCAAAATGCTGATCAGGATAGAATTCTGCCATGCCAGGTATAAATAATAATGTAGTTATTAAAAATATTTTCAGTTTTTTCATCTGGTCGGTCCTTTAGTTTATTCTGTTTCTCTCGTCAATAATTTAGCGGTTTGCTGGTAATTTCACAGTGGATTTTTCAACTATTATTTTCCGGTTGTAAAGATATTTATCTAATCCCAGAAAAATATTTAAAATAATAATATTCAACCAGGCCCGTGAAATTTGTAATCCTCACCAACATCCTTTATATTTCAATAAAAACTGTGAGATTATTATGAACAAACCTTTATATTTTTTACTTCTGATCCTGGCATTTCCGGGGCTTCTTTTGATGGCTGATGACGCGCTATTGAAATATGACGACACAATGAACGCCAGGATTGACACCTTACAGAAAATTACGGCCATGTTGCACCACGGTATTCGAGATACGGCCTATCCCGGTTTCGTTTTTTTAACAGCCCGAGAAGGCTGTGTATTTTATCAGGAAACCGGTGGCCATTTCACCTACGGCCCATCATCGCCACTCATGGAAAAATCCACGATTTTTGATATGGCCTCCCTCACAAAAGTCATTGCCACGACCAGCGCCGCCATGGTCCTCTATGACCAGGGAAAACTGGACCTGTACGGAAAAGTCTCAGCAGTTCTGCCAGAATTTGCCGCAGGAGGAAAAGAAAATGTCACCTTCTGGCATTTGTTGACTCACTCATCAGGATTACCAGCCTGGGACCCTTTATTTAAAAACAAGGAAAATCCAGCCCAAATAAACACACCGGAACAAATGGTTGAAAAATTGTTCACGTTGCCTCAGATGCAGCCAGAGGGTGAAAAATCCGTCTATTCCTGCATGGGCTTCATCACACTGGGAAAAGCCATTGAAAAAATATCCGGAAAACCACTCCACCAGTTTGTGAGTGAAGAAATTTTCGGACCGCTAAAAATGGCCCATACTTTTTATAATCCCGACAAAAAATACTATTCGCAAACCGCACCCACCGAAATTGACTCTTCACGAGGCGGACTGCTGCAGGGCAAAGTCCACGATGAAAATGCTTATTATCTGAATGGAATTTCCGGTAATGCAGGCTTGTTTAGCACGGTGGAAGACCTGGCCATTTTTTGCCAGATGATGCTCAATCGAGGCACTTACAATGGCACACGCATCTTTGCCCCTGAAACTGTTGAGCTGTTTACCCGGACCCATTCTGTCGGTGAGGATCAAAGCCGTGGTCTGGGCTGGCAAAAACCTACGGGAGATAATTCGGCAGGAAAATTCTTTTCACCTTCCTCCTTCGGTCACACCGGTTTTACAGGCACAGCCCTGTGGATCGATCCGGAAAAACAATTATTTGGAATTTTTCTGACCAACCGTGTGCATCCCAGCCGCAAACATCAGAACCTGTATAATTTCAGATCAAAAATTTTTGATCAATTACAACATTCCATAAATTGAGGGATTGAAATGAAGTATTCAAAATTAGGCAGACGGGGTCCAGAAATTTCAACCATCGGCTTTGGCGCCTGGGCGATCGGCGGTATGAACTGGGGAAAAACTGACGACAATGTTTCCAAAGCAGCCCTGCAAACTGCCGTGGAACACGGCGTGACCTTTATCGATACAGCCGACGTCTATGGCTTTGGCCATTCGGAAACATTGATACGCGACGTGCTGGAAAACATGCATATGAAAGAAAAGGTCATCGTTGCAACCAAAGCCGGCAATGATTTTTACAATGCAAAAAGCCAGGATGATTTGGGTTACGGGCCCATCAGACAAAATGCTGATTATGATTACATTATCTATGCAGCTGAACAAAGTCTGAAGCGCTTGAACGTCGAAGCTCTGGATATTTTACAACTCCATAGTCCGGACACTGAAAAACTGGAACGGGATGAACCCTGGCGCGCTTTGGAGAAACTTAAGCAGGACGGAAAAATCAAATATGCCGGCTTAAGCATCCAATCTTTCCGTGAAACAGAACAGGCTTTTTTGCTGGATCGGCACAAAGACCTCATTGATGTCATCCAGGTCCGCTATAATTTGCTGGAACGGGAAGCAGAAAAAGTTCTGTTCACCAAAGCCGAAACCTACGGAATCGGGGTGATTGTAAGAATTCCGTTATTATTTGGCTTTCTCACTGGAAAATTTGATAAAAATACACAATTTTCCCCTGAAGATCACAGAAGTATGAACCTTTCATCTGAAAAATTGGAAAAATATTTGTTGGATCTAAAAAAAATGGAACCCCTATACGAAAAATACAAGAAGCAGACGAAAGCCCAACTGGCACTTCGGTTTTGCATATCCCCTTCAGCAGCCCATGTAGCGATTCCCGGAGCAAAAACTCAACAGCAGGTACTTGACAACATCGCTGCTTCTGACCTGGGACCTATACCGTTGAAAGACATTCCATTGCTTTGATCCGGTCAATTAAAAAATTACCTATTCTGATGTTGCAAAAAAAAAGTCCCGAATAATTCGGGACTTTTCAATTGAGATAAGAGTGATATTATTTTACAAGCATCATTCTTCTGGTCTGTTGGACCTCTCCAGCCTGCAATTTATAAATATACATACCGGTTGCTAATGTGGATGCGTCAAAATTTACAGTATGGTATCCGGCCTGCATTTCATGATTCATCAAAGTGGCAACTTCCTGTCCCAGCATATTGTATACAGTCAGGGTAACGTTGACATTTTTGTCCAGTACAAAAGGAATCGTTGTTGTCGGGTTGAAGGGATTCGGATAATTCTGTCCTAATTCAAAGGTTGCAGCAACGGCTTCTTCATCTAACTCCGTGGCGTCATATACCCATTTGTCCAGGGTATAGAGTCTGAAATCAAC
>JAFGTP010000019.1 GCA_016934035.1 Fidelibacterota bacterium | reverse complement strand
TGGTGTAACGATGTTAATTGCCGGAAAAATCTTCAGGACAGCTATTTTGCTGTATGGCAAAAGGCCGACTTTACCGGAAATCATGCGATGGATCAAAGAATAATTACATGAGTAAACAAAAAAATTGTAACTTTGGCTATTCAAAACTCTCTGATAAAACAGAAAATTAATGGAGGATAATATATGTTAGAGTTTACATCAGCAAATTTTGAAGAAGAAGTATTAAAATCCGATCTTCCTGTGGTCGTTGACCTGTGGGCCCAATGGTGTCAGCCCTGTCTCAAACTTGGACCCATCGTTGAGGAAGTGGCAAAACAGTACACCGGAAGAGTCAAATTTGGTAAAATCAATATCGATGTTCATCAGGATGTTGCCGTAAAGTATGGCGTGATGAGTATTCCGACTCTTCTCTATTTTAAAAATGGTGAAGTAGCCCATAAAACAGTCGGATTGATACCCGAAAAGAAATTGATCGAAGCGATAGAAAAAGTGTTATAAAATATTTCAGGTAAAAAAAAGGCTGTTGGAAAAACAGCCTTTTTTTTTAAAGTGCAACTTTGATGACGATTTTATGAAGCATTTCCGAAGATATGGAAGGTTTGTGGGCATCTTCCGGAAAAAAGATGGTAAACATCTTTTCTGTAACAGGCAGAACCATTAAGGGGCCATCAGTAAAAAACTGAATATCAGATTCAGAGATATAATCGGTTTTCGGCCTGGTGCAATACTGAATCGGACTCCAGCCCATTTCATCTTTTCCTGAAATTATCATTTGAATGTCAATGTATTTACGATGGATATCCAAAAAGGCTGCTTCCTTTTTTCTTCCCGCCTCTTTTGAAATGGAGGCAAAAATTGAATTTCCCACTATCGCATACTTTCCCGGGGGGTAAATCCTGCAAATTTTTTTGAACTAAAAATTCAAAGGCTGCCGGGAAACTGTGATGAAGTTTAAAATATCTGGATGCATTTTCAAGTCTGTCGATTATCATATTCGATCCGGCCCGGTTCCCAAAGAAGTTCTGGAAACCGGGATGAAGGGTTAAGGGTTTAAGATTTTATTTTCCAGCCAAGGGCTCCTGTGGGACAATTTTCGATGCATTCACCACAGTCAGCACAGGAGTCTGGCAGGCTTTCCCCAAAAGCTGTGATGATATTAGTTTCAAAGCCTCTGTTGCCAAAACCAAGCAGAGATTTATTAACGACCTCCTTGCATATTTTAACACAGGTCCCGCATTTGATACATTTGTTTCGGTCCAGAAGGATAGCCGGATGGCGAGTATCCGCGTTGTAGGATTCTTTGACACCAAGAATACCATCGGGACTTGCCAGGTAGGTCTCAGCATGTTTCTTTAATTTGCAAGTCGATTTATCGGTGCAGCTGCATTCGAGACAGCGTTCACCTTCTTTTTTCAATTGATCAACGGTAAAAGACAAAGTCACTTCTTTAAAACTTGTTTTCCGGTCATATAGCGAGATGAATTCCAGTGCTTCCCTGGTTCTTTCAACGGGTGCTGTCAGATAGACCAGGTCCTCTTTTTTCAGGGATTGCCAAAGACCGCGGGTCACATTGATTGTGTAGGGCTCCTGGTATTCATTACCCTCGAGATAGGCTTTTACACCCAGGGCGGCGATTCTTCCGGCTGCCACAGCTTCCACAACAGTGGCTGGCCCGGTGACACAATCGCCGGCTGCAAATACATTGTCTTCCATGTGATAATTTTTGCGGTTGGCGTCGATGTCTTTCCAGCGGTTGACTTTGGCGCCCTCAGGTGGGATGGTTTGTTGCCCGATGGCTGCGATAATGGTATCGGCTTCTACGGTATACTCAGACCCTTCAATCGGGACCGGCCGTCTTCTGCCGGAAGCATCAGGTTCGCCGAGTTTCATTTCCTGAAAAGTGATTGCCAGCCGATGGCCTTTTTTTTCAACTTTTACCGGAGCAGAAAGGAATTTGAATTGCACGCCTTCTTCTTTGGCTTCCTGTATCTCAATGGCTTCAGCGGGCATTTCTTTTTCTGTTCTACGGTAATAGCACCAGACTTCATTGCTGCCAAGGCGAACTGCTGTACGGACACAATCCATGGCGGTATTGCCCCCGCCGACCACAATGGTTTTGCCGGGGTTTTCACCGGTCCAGCCATTTCGGGCAATCATTTCCAGCCAATGAATGCCGCCCAGGGCCAGGTCTTCACCTTCTGCATACATGGGGCCCGGTTTCCAGGATCCGATGGTAAGAATCACTGCATCATATTTTTTTTTCAATTGATCAAGTTGAAGGTTTTTTCCCAGTTCCTGATTGTAATGCATCGTGATGCCACCCATTTTTTCAAGGTGGGCGTATTCTTTGTCAACAATAGCTTTGGGCAGACGGTATTCAGGAATTCCATAACGCAGCATGCCGCCGGGTTTTTCAAGGCGTTCAAAAATCTCAGAGCCGATACCATCAAGACGGAGATAATAGGCTGCGGCATAGCCAGCCGGTCCAGCGCCGATGATGGCAACTTTGGGGGCTGATAGTTCCGGCAATTCTTCCAGGTAATTTTCAAAATGGATGTCAGCCGAGGTGCGTTTGAATTCGTTGATAGCTACCGGTTGCCCCGGGTCTATGACATTGCGGCGGCAATCTTTTTCACAAAACCGTGGACAGACTCGTCCGATCGACATGGGCAGTGGAATTCGTTTTTTGATGATTTTGAGGGCTTCCAGGGTCATTCCGTTTTTGCCGGCCCGGACATATTCCTCAACCTGGGCGTGAGCGGGGCAGGCAATCGTGCAAGGCGCTTCGCAATCGCCACCATGTTCTGATAATAGGAGGTTCAGGGCAGCCTGGCGCATTTCAAATACTTCGGTGGAATCGGATTCAATTTCCATTCCCTCGGTAATGGTGGCAGAACAGGATGGCAAAAACCGGCCTGTTTTAACATCTTTTACAACACAAACAAAACAGGAGGTTGTGGGACTGATTTTATCATTGTGACATAGAGTAGGAATGGAAATACGATTTTCCTGAGCGACTTTGAGAATTGTATCGCCTGCATTTCCTGAAAATTCTTTCTGATCTATCCGTATTTTAATTTTATTCATGGTAACCTCCAGCGGTTCTGGAAATGCAGTTTTTGGGACATACTTCAATACAGCTGTTGCAACGGGTACAAACAGTATTATCAACGATAAAATCATCGGAAATGGCATTGACCGGACAGGTTTTGAGGCAGGCGCCGCATTGGATACATATTGCTTTGTCAATATATACATTGACGAGCTTATTGCATTCGAGGGCTCGGCATTTTTTTTCATTCACATGTTCCAGGTATTCAGAACGGAAAAATCGCAAGGTTGACAGGACAGGATTGGGGGCCGATTTTCCTAGGCCACAAAGGGAGCCGTTAATTATTTTGGGCCCCATGTCTTCTAAAAATTCAAGGTCCTGCTCCGTTCCATTACCAGAGGTGATCTTTTCCAATGTTTCCAGGAGACGAACATTGCCAACCCGACAGAAGGTACATTTACCGCAACTTTCCCGAGAGGTAAAATCCAGAAAGTACCGGGCTGTCTCAACGATACAGCGTTGTTTTCCGATAACGATCAGACCACCGGAGCCCATAATGGCGCCAAGTTTACCAAGAGAATCATAGTCAATCGGTGTGTCGAAATGTTCTTCCGGAATACAACCTCCGGAAGGGCCGCCAATCTGAACTGCTTTGACACTGCCTTTTTCAGCACCACCGATTTCATATACCACTTCTCCAATAGTAATTCCCATCGGTACTTCCACAATACCGGAATATTTCAGGTCACCGGCCAGGGCAAAGAGTTTTGTTCCCTTGCTTTTTTCAGTACCGACTTCAGCGAATTTTTCTCCGCCCTCATTGATCAGCACAGGAATATTGGCAAAAGTCTCAACATTGTTTATCAGTGAAGGATGGCCTTTGTAACCGCTGTCGGTAGGAAAAGGCGGACGAAAACGGGGAATTCCGCGATAACCTTCCAGGGAATGGATCATAGCGGTTTCTTCACCACAGACAAAAGCCCCGGCCCCTTCTTTTACTGTTATTACGATTTCTCTACCATCTATCACATGGAGTTTTGTATTTTGTAATTGCTCAATTGCGATTTTCAGGTTTCTGATGGCTAGCGGATATTCAGCGCGGACATAAATAAAAATTTGTGTGGCTCCGGTTGCATGAGCGGCAATGAGCATGCCTTCCATTACCTGGTGTGGGATTGACTCCATCAATGAACGGTCCATGAAGGCTCCCGGATCACCTTCGTCGGCATTGCAGATGAGGACTTTTTCACCGGTTTTATGTTTTGCGAGAAAACTCCATTTCATTCCTGTTGGAAAACCACCGCCACCGCGTCCGCGAAGGCCACCGATTTTGACCTGGTCAATAACATCAGCAGGTGCCACTTGCAATGCTTTGGTCAATGCTTTATAACCGTGATTGGCTTTGTATTCTTCCAAAGAAACCGGATTGATTCGTCCGGCTAATCTGGATACTTTAACCAGTTCTTTTTCTTTTCTTACTTTTGGAAAAGTGAGTTGATTTATTTCTTCAAGATTTAGAATCCTCTGTAAACTTGCTATATTTGGTTGAACATTTGAATAAAAGTAAGAGCCGGTATCAGTCTCAACCTCAACCAGTGGTTCTGCATAGCAATGTCCGATACAGCCAACTTCAACAATATCGATGTCCTTTATATTTTCCTGAAAAAAGGCAAGCACCTCATCTGCTCCGGCAGCAATACCACAACTTCCTGTTCCGATTTTTATTCTGTTTATCATTTCTTCGCCTCCATCTGGTATGTTCTCAGGACTTTGCGTAATTGCTTGCGATCCAGGTTTCCATAAACCTTTCCGTTAACAGCAATTACTGGTGCCAGGCTACAGCAGCCGAGGCAGGCAACTGTTTCCAGGCTGAACAGGCCTTCTTCGTCAGTTTCACCATCTGCGATTCCCAATATTTCAGAAATCCAGTTGGCAATGAGTTCAGAACCTTTGATATGACAGGCAGTTCCGTCACAAACATGGACGATGTACTTTCCAGGTTTAGTTCTTTTAAATTGAGTGTAAAAAGTAATAACTCCTTCAACGTCAACAAGGGGAATGTCAAAATAGTCAGCCAGGTTCCTGATCTGGTCATTTGAAATATAGCCTTCTTCTTTTTGCACGTGCTGGATTGCCTTGATGAGAATACTTCGATCTTTGTCAAAGTGTGAAAGTAAGTTCTGTGGCATTGAACCTCCTCTAAGTTTTAGTGATTCTTACTTTGTATCGTGAACCAAAAATCAGGGCAAATTTAATATATTCAATATTAATAATTAAGGAAAAAAGTGTGAGGAACTTCATTTAAGAAAAGTTGCCACAGAGACACAGAGGACACAGAGATTTATTTATAGCGATATTTTTTCAATATATTTTCTTCAATCTAATATATTTATCAATATTTTAAATTTTAAGTTCAAAAAAAAACAATAATTTAGTAATAATTAACAAAGATTTTATAATAAAATACTTGACATGTTTTTTTTTTAACAACTAAGATAGAAAGAGTATTTGGCTTAAATAAACTAATAAATTGTAAAATGTGCAATTGCAATATTATGAATTTTCATAAAAGGAGAATAATTAATAATGAAAAATATGATAATTTTAATTATTACTTTCATGATTGTTTCTTGTGATAAAAATCCGACAAATTCAAAATCTGAATATGGTTTTGCAATTTACTTTCTTAAAAATGAAGATCTGAAAATCAAGGATGTTTTTGATAAAGATATTGAAGATTTAAAACTTGCATCAGATCCTTGGCTTATAGATGAGGATATACGATTTTATGATTGGTCAGATCATTGTATATATTTAAAAAATGATAAAGAACATTTAAGAAAATATTTAAATTACAACGATGGTTGGGATGAACCATACCTTTGGAACAAACCTTATGTAGTTACTGCAAATAATAAAAGATGCTATATGGGATATTTCAATGTTTTTAGTTCTATAAAATGGCCTTGTCCTCATATTGATGTATCAATTGATATTTTAGGATTTCCAAAGGATGTTATTCATTCACAATTGGTCTATATTTTTACAGAAGATCTTAGAAATAATGAAGATGTCAAACAAACTCTTTTAGAACACAACCTTTATCGTAGAGGAATTAAATTTTCACTTGATACAACCGGTTTTTTTATTGATTACAGTAAAAACAAAGATACTATATATATTGAATATACTTTTAAGATCACTAATTGTGATCAAGATACTTTATTTGTAATTGATCCTGATAAGATGGTGAGACCATTATTTTTTTATTTTTATAATGGACTAGTTTTAAAAAATCAAGAAAATAATGAGATTATTAGATCTATTGATAAATCCTCAATACCTGAACCATATTATTATAGTTGGAGTCCCGAGTGGTTTACCAAACTAATCCCAGGTCAAACTATGATGAGAACTATTAAACAATCTTATTCTTATTTTTCTACGGGTAACTATATTATGCAAGCAACTTTTGATAATCCTGTATTGAATTTTGAAAAAGAAGTTAGAGAAATTGAAGAAGGACGATATTGGATAGGGAAAAGCCGTACAAAAGTTTTCGTTCTATCAGTTAATGAGGATGAAAAAAAAAGAAATTTTTTTATTGATAACTAAAAGTTTGTTATGATTAATTTAATTGAACTATAATGAGAGAGGAGGGTAATTTCATAGTTTAATTAATATTTTATAGGTGTTGCAAGCAACTAAAATTAAAGAAATTAGGAGTACTATTATGTATAAGAAAATCTATATAATTATTTTATTAATTAGGGTTTCCTGAAAAAAGCAAATCTTTCAGCATTGACATAGAAT
>JAFGTP010000018.1 GCA_016934035.1 Fidelibacterota bacterium | reverse complement strand
ACCTAAATTAAATTTCCAAGTAATCTATTGAATACCAATGTATAATATCAATTTTACCAGCTATTTTTAGCTATTAGCCCCCAATTTAAAACAGAATAATTGGCTATTTGAAAAGCCGTGTGCCAGAATCGATTAAGTCTAATTCTGAACTCAAAAATCACGTTATTATTTGTGTTGCATCATTCTATTGGTGATTTGAGCAGGAAATCGTTGAAATTGATTGATTTTCATCGCCTCTTTGACCCGAAAATCAGGTGGAATATTTTCGGTATTCGCTGGGTGATTGCCGGTGATACTGGCTGAAGCAGGTGGAAAAATATTTTGGATATCTGAAGCCGACTTTGTAGGCAATTTCACTTATGGTGAGGTCGGTCTTAAGCAATAGTTGGGCGGCTTTTTCCATCCGCAGAGTCTTAATGAAATCATTGGGTGTATAGCCGGTGAGTTCCTTCAGTTTTTGAAAAAGATGGGTGCGTCCCATGCCGATTTCCTTTTGCAAATCCGTGAGATCAAAGTCTGCATTGTCGATATTTTGTTCCACCAGTTCGCGGATTTTTACGATGAAAAGTTCATCTGCCGAATGGGCTTTTACTTCACCGGGTTCCAGAATAAGTTCCTGGCGGTAACGTTGCCGTAGTTTTTCCCGGGATTCCAGAATATTTTTGATGCGTGCTTCAAGAAAGCGGAAATGAAAGGGTTTGTCAATATAATCATCAGCGCCTGTTTCAATGCCCTGGATTTTATGTTCGATTGCGGTTTTGGCAGTAAGGAGGATAATGGGAATATGGCTGGTTGTGATATCCTGCTTCAATGTCCGGCACAGTTCAATACCGTCAATAATAGGCATCATGACATCGCTGATGATGATATTGGGGAGGACCCTTCGTGCTGTTTCAATTCCTTCTTTGCCGTCACAGGCAGTGATAATGTGGTATTTTTTCCCCAGTGCTTTATGAAGGTAAGTACGCAGGTCCCGGTTATCTTCCACCACCAGCAACCGGGTCTTTTCGGGATCCGAGTCGCTTGCAGTGTCCGGTGACTGGCTTTCCGGGTCTTCGGTGTGAGGCCCGGAAAGGATGTGAAAATGGGCTGTCTCCGTAATATCAGAAATGATCTCTTCCGGTTTCAGGTGTTCTTTGCCCAGGGGCAGTTGAACAGTAAAGATGGCGCCTTTTCCTTCTTCACTGTTGATATCAATGGTGCCGTGATGCAGTTCCACCAGTTTTCGGGTCAGGGCCAATCCCAGGCCTGAACTTCCCTGGTCGGCCTGATGGTCTTTGGCATGATAAAAGCGTTCAAAGATGTGGTCAAGTTCCTCTTTCTTAATCCCTTTTCCCGAATCACGGACTGTCAGGGTGACTTGATTTTTGCTTTTTTCGGGATTATAACCCGTAGTCAACGAAATTTCAATTTTTCCCTCGTCCGGTGTATATTTGAAGGCATTGTCAATCAGGTTCACCAGGATTTCCTCCAGTTTTTCCCAGTCAAACCATCCCTCGATAACTTCCTTCGCGCAATTGAATTCGTAGCCCACTTTACGGCGTTGTGATGTCTCTGAAAACAAGGCAAAAATTTCACGAACGAATTGCACCAGATTTCCCTGGCTGGCTTTCAGTTCCATTCGCTGCTGTTCCACTTTTCGAAAGGAGAGGAGCTGATGGACCAGTCGCAGCAGATATTTGACATTTCGATGCATCAGTTGTAATTCGCTGCGAAAGGAAAAATCCTCTTTCAGTGACGATAAAATTTCTTCCAGTGGCGCCTGGATCAGTGTCAGGGGGGTTTTGAATTCATGGGCCACGTCGGTAAAGAACTGGAGTTTGAACTGACTGATTTCCTGGAATTTTTCCTTTTCCATACGTTCAATTTTGAGGTCATGTCTGGCCCGGACCAACCCGATAAAATAAGCATTGATGCTATAAACCAATCCGATAGCAAATAGGCCGTAGAGCAGGTAAGCCCAGCCGGTTTTCCAGAAAGGCGCCTGAATCTCCAGGGCGACGGCAGTGCCTGCCTCATTCCAGAGCCCGTCATTGTTAGCGCCTTTGACCCGAAAAACATATTGTCCCGGAGAAAGATTGGGATAGGTGGCAAAATGGCGGGTGCTGCTATGGACCCAGTCATCGTCAATGCCTTCAAGGATGAAGGCGAACTGGTTTTTTTCCGGACGGGTAAAATCCAGGGCTGCAAATTCAAAGGAAACGCGGTTTTCGTTGTAGGGCAAAACCAGTGGATTTTTAGTGGAATTGCCGGTAAAAAGGGAAGGGTGCAGTTGCCGGTCCATGACAGTGATTCCGGTGATGACAATGGGTGGAATATAAGGATTGGATAGTTCTTTCAGCCGGTCAGGATAAAAGGCATTTAGTCCGTTGTTCCCGCCAAAGAAAAGTTCCCCGGACTGGCTTTTGAAGCAGGACCGACTCCAAAATTGGTTGCCCTGCAGGCCATCCTCAACATCGTAGTTAATGAAATTATTATCTTCCCTGGAAAATTTGGAGAGCCCGTTTGTGGTGCCGGCCCAGATATTTCCGTCATTATCCTCCAGCAGGCTGACGATTACATTGCTGGGAAGACCGTCGCCTTTGCTATACTGCTGAAAATGGTTGGATTCAGGAAAATAGCAATTCAACCCCCGGCGGGTGGCTATCCAGATATGATTTTTACCGGACGGCAGTATATCCAGGACAAAATTGTTGCTGAGACTGGTTTTGTCATTGATATCGGCACGAAAATGGCGCCATGTGCCGTTCTTGCAGTTATATTTGACAAACCCGGACCGTAAATAACCAATCCACAGGTTTTCCATCTTATCGCGGGCAATGACGGTTACCTGTTCCGTATTGATCATCCCGGTTGTGTCCAATTCAAAAGGAGAGAAGGTCTTTTGAACAGGATCAAATACCACCAGCCCATTATTGGTACCCAGCAGCAATTGGTTGCCAACCCCGTGACAGATGGCGTTGATGAAATTGTTGCCGGTTATCGGGTTGTCCTGATTGTAAAAGCGCTGAAAGGTAGAGGTTTCGAGGTCAAAAAGATTCAGTCCTTCTTTGGTGCCAATCCAGAGCTGGCCAGCCGGGCCTTTGTAAATGCAGGTGACATGGTCGCTGCTGATGCTTTGGGGTCTGTTGTCCTGACGCTGATATTGCAGACAGTGCCGGCCCCGTTCAAACCGATTCAGCCCGCCACCTTCGGTACCGAGCCACAAGATGCCATTTTTGTCTTCATGAATGGACAAAATGGTGCTGTTACTCAAATGCCATGGGTCAATATTGCGGTTGCCGTAGAGTTGAAAAATACGGCGGTTTTTGACAAAGTTGTCAATGCCGCTGCCATCCATGCCAATCCAGATCACACCGGTCCTGTCCTGAAACAGTGTACGGGGGGAATTACTGCTTAGTGAAGAAGGATCGTTGGGGTCGTTTAAATAAGACTGAAAGCTGTGGGTCTTTCGCTGGTAAAGATTCAGGCCTCCCTGAAAAGTGGCTATCCAGAGGTTTTGTTCATCATCTTCAAAAATATCTTTGATTTCATTGCTTCCAAGACTGCCGGAATGGGCCGGGTCACTGGTAATAGCTTCAAAGGAACCTTTATCAGAATCAAAAATGAGCAGACCATTATAGCGGCTGCCGATCCAAATTTTTCCCATCCGGTCTTCGTAAATGGATGTCACACGAATGGGTCTGTCCTGAAAATCAAGATGTTTCAGACTGCGGTTTTTGCGATTGTAAATATAGGCGTTATCCTGTGTGCCGATCCAGAGATTGCGCTTGCTGTCTTCATATAATTCGGTCACGTTTTCGCTAAACAGGGGAGAGTTGACATTAAAAGGTTCCGAATGAAAGGCATTGAATATTCCTTTTTTCCGATCTAATTGAACCAGACCGGAACGGGTCCCGATCCACAATACACCGTAACTATCTTCTATTATGGTACGAACAAAATTATCAATCAGGGAATGGGTGTCATTCGGGTCGTTGAGCCAGCGGTCAAAGGTTTCGGTGTTGGCATTGAACCGGTTCAGCCCACCACCTTCAGTGCCAATCCAGATTGTGCCTTCGCTGTCTTTACACAGGCAACGGATCCAACTGGAAGAGATAGATGTCGTATCGAAGATATCATGGTCATATACCAGAAAATTGTAGCCGTCGAACCGGTTGAGTCCGTCCTGGGTCCCAAACCATAAAAATCCCACATCATCCTGAATAATGCAATCGATACGTCCGTCGGATAATCCGTTTTTGATATTCAGATGGTTGAAAACGATTTTCTCCTGGGGCTGTGCAACAAGCAGGAGCGGACCCAGGATTATTAAGGTAATAAATCTCCACATGATGGTAAAAATAATTCCTGATTCGAATATATCAAAATTAAAAAAAACAAAGTGCGCCAAGGAATGTTCATCCTCTTCACAAAACACCAGATAAAACAATTTTAATAAAAGTATTGCCTAATTATTAAATATTTCCCTATTTTACTTAACCGATAAAGTTAACGATTAAGTCAAATTTTTAGGAGAATAAATTATGAAATTAGCAAAATATTCAATTGGCATGGGTGACCGCTTCGGACACCAGGCCAAAGCCCAGTTGGCTGTGGTCCAAAAAGCTCTGGAAAAAGGTGTTGAGATTTCGCCGGTCTGGAACAAATCACACCGGGAACACACCATCATCGGCAGCACACCGGAAATGACGAAACTGGCTGTTGAAAAGGCGATCCGGTCATCAAATTGGAACAAACCCTATTTTTTGGACGCAGACCATATCAGCCTTAAAAATGTGGCCCTGTTTATTGATTCATGTAATTTCTTTACCCTGGATGTGGCTGAAGCCATTGGCGGCGAAATTGAAGATTATCAGGTTGCTGAATATCTACACCATTGTCGAAAATATATCGGCAAACTCACAGTCCCGGGCATTGATGAACCATTGATGGTCACTGAAAATCTGCTGATTAATATTGCCAAAAAATATCTTCCGGCCATCCATGAAGCCGCAAAAATTTTTGCATTTATTAAAGGTAAAAGAAAAGACGATGTTGTCATTGAAGTATCCATGGATGAAACCGACTCACCTCAAACTCCTGTTGAATTGTTGTTCATCCTGGAAATGATGGCTTCCAAAGGCATTGAAGCCGATACCATTGCACCCAAATTTTCCGGTGAGTTTTTTAAAGGCGTGGATTATGTTGGCGATGTCGGGCGGTTCGCAACGGAATTTTCCCATGACCTGGCTATTATTCGTTATGCTATTGGGGAGTTCGGTCTGCCGGAAAACCTGAAACTCAGTGTCCACTCCGGTTCCGATAAATTTGCAATCTATCCCAAAATGAATGCTGCCCTTAAAAAATTCAATATGGGTATCCATCTGAAAACCGCCGGCACGAACTGGCTTGAAGAATTGGTCGGACTGGCTGAAAGCGGTGATGAAGGATTGGCCATTGCCAGGGAAATCTATCGTCAAGGATTTGCTCACAGAGAAGCACTCTGTCAACCCTATGCTACAGTAATCAATATTGATTTTGAGCGTCTTCCGAAACCCGAACGTGTGGACACCTGGTCCGGCCGGGATTTTGCTGAAGCTTTGCGCCATAACCCGTCTAATCCAAACTATGATCCAAACCTTCGTCAACTCTTGCATGTCTCTTATAAAATTGCTGCACAGATGGGTGATAAATATCTCAACGCCCTGAAAACTCATGAAACTATAATCGCAAAAAATGTCACGGCAAACCTCTATGAAAAACATGTGGTGCCACTTTTCCTGTCATAACTCTGTTTGATGAAATACAAGCACAATATCAACGACCTGTTGCCCTCCCAAACAGGTCGTTACCTTTTTGGACTCAGGGTTTTCCGGCATTGGAAATGGTGCTCCTGACCGATTGACCTCATGGACAAATCTGTATAGTTCCAAAAATCAGGTTTTGAAAATTGGAATTTTAGTTGACTCAACGAAGAGCTGATTTAGCTAATTAACTTCAGGGGAGTATTTTTCAGCAAGACAGATTGTCTGGGAGATGATAATGAATGCTTCTTTTCAAATAGATTGTTTATTATCCTTCCAACTGAAAATATTTTTTATTCTTTTATTCCAATTACCATTGGTTTTGGAAAGGGTCCTCACAATTTTTAAACTATCAGACAAAGAAATCTTCCAGGGATTCAAATAGCTTGTATTCATATAAGTCTGATAGCCGGGCGTTAGCACTTTTTATCGTGCAAATTGAATTAAAAAAAACAAAAATTGAACAGAATATTTTGGGGGTTTATTAAATAAAAATCAAAATTTTCCGATAAAATTATAGAATGATTAAAAATAAAATTTGAAATTTATATAAATGAAAGAAATAGAAAAAATTCTCGAAAGAATTAAAAATGACCGTTATTCTGTTAATAATAACAAAAGCCAGGAACTGCTGTTTACATTTTTTGTGGACCCTGAAGATAATTTAAAAAAATTAAGCAGGATTCCTGTCATCAGAAGTTTCGAAAAAGGTCTGAAGTTTTTTAAAATCGGATTATATCTCTGCGCTTTTGAAGATTATAATGCCTATTATTTTTTTCGAGAAGCCAGACAAAATTTTGAAAAGGCTGACAGTGTCGAAGGGGATGAATTTCTTTCCTACATGGACAGTGAAAAAATTGATGAAAACCTCTATCTTCTTGGGTCCGGTCATCCCGATTCCAATGATTCCTTTGAAAATTTTAAAAAAGAGAGGACCCTGGAAGGAATTATTGCAACTTTTGATATCATTCAAAAAGAAGTGCTCTATAATAACTACACAAGTCTCAAGTCTGTTCTGCGAATTTACAAAATGATTGAACAGGAAACCATCAGCCGCTTTAAGGATAATCTGAAAAAATACCAGGTGGCTTTCACCATTGTTGAAAACAGCAAGAGAAAAGAGATTATTGAACTGAAAGATTCGCTGAAATCTAAAAGAAAAGATAATATCGCCAGAAAAATTCATAAATACATAGATGAGAACAATCTGGAATATTTTAATAAAAAAGACCTGGTCCTAAAATCCACCCTTGAAAGTAAAAAAGATGAGATTATCACTAACTATAGAAAAGTCATGGATGTGATCGAAACCCATAAAAATTCCCAGGAAACTCTTTCAAAACTGGACAAAATGAAACTGATTAAATCCGTTGAAAAACATAATAATGATCTGATCACCATTGGTGAACTGATAGAGTATTATGACCGAATTGAAGATATTGAAAATCATCAATATGAAAATGAACTGGCAGTTTATATGAAAGAAATTGATGAAAAAAATGAAAAAAAACATGAAGCCCTGAAAGATGAGTATAAAGCACAGTTAAATTTTCGTCGTATTTTTTTTGAAAGCATTCGTCGGAACCGGTTCGGGACTCTATTCGGGAAGGACTTTGTTCGTGTATTTTCCATCAAGGAAGATAATTATTCAGAGTCCATACTTTGGGATTTTTTTATGAAATTGAATATTTGCGAACAGGATTACAATGATTTTCAGGGAATCAGGAATGCCTTTGAAGGCATGCGTAAAAAATTAAAAAGGATTGACAATAAAACCACCCGTATCTTTGAACATCCTGATGAAATATTCATTGAAATTGAAAATATTGAAAATAATGTCAATTAGCCGGATTTTTTTTACAGTGGTTAACGAAATGGTGATCCTGTATCCGCTGTTCCCAATGAATCAGGTTTCTTTTTAAAATTTCCATCATTTGAATCATCATCTGGACGATGGTGGCTTGCGACACAAAAATCCACGGCACTTACAGTTTTAAGTTTTTAACCGGTCTATTTTAAAAATACCATTTTTGTCAACTGCGATTTGCCGTGATAATCCATGCGGCAAAAATAGATACCGCTGGCTACCGATGGCTGAGGTGTGTAGTGGATTTCATGGTATCCGGATTGAAAATTCTCTTTGGTCAGGGTTTCAATGTGACTGCCTGCCAAATCATAAACGGACAGGTTTACCTTGCCTGGGAGAGGCAGAAAAAATCCCAGGACAGTTGTTCCGTTAAAGGGATTGGGATAATTCTGCTGCAACAAAAAATGTGAAACGGTGATTTCCGGTTTTGTATTGGATGCAAAGGCATCATTTTGAGTGCCGGGCGTGCCATGATCTTCCGATGCCTTCCAATTTTCCGCCTGTGTATTTTCCCGGTTGGGGTTTTTCAGTGCCAGTGTCGCTCCGGAACCGGCTGCTTCAACGGGCCAGGGAGGTGTGCTCTGATAATTGACGGAATCCACCAGATAACCTTGCGCATTAAAAAGCCTCAAATATTCACCCTCTGAACTGAATCCGAATCCCAATTCACCGGCGTAATAGGAGGCTTGAGGATAGTATTTTAGGAAATCATCTTCCTTATCCGCCAGAACGATGTATTCACCTGCTCCAAGAACAAAATCCGAAGGGAAAACAAAAGCATGTTCATCGTCGGAATCCCGAAAGACCCAGCCCGACATATCCAGATCATCTCCGGTGTTGTTCAATAATTCCACCCAATCGCCGGTATCAAAATCAGCGGAGGATTTGTAGTTGATTTCATTGATAACAATATCACTGCCGGAAGCCCCTTCGCTGAAATGACAGGTAATTTCCATGGTTTTTGTCATCGAAATATCAACCAGAGAATTTATGCCACTCTCCAGATGACCGCTCCATTTTTCAAAACTGAAGCCGGATTTGGCGATGGCCTTCAAATGAATGGGAACTCCTTTGAAATAATACCCGCTCCAGGCTGAATCTTCAATGGAGACGGTGTTCAATTCAATAACCCCACTGTTGGGTGGTTCGATTTTTAATGTCAGAAGAGCCGTGCCCTGTAAATTAAACTGAGAATTCAGGTGGACCATGCAGTAGCCGGGCCTGTTTTGTGCAAAAATTTTCATGGTTTCAATATTGGATTGCCAGGAATTCAGATCAAAGGCCCCCCAGCGTGATATATGATTTGGGATTTCCGGGGCAATGCGCCCCTGGGCTTCTTGAATTTTTTGAAGGACCCATGCTGCTTTGAATCGAGTGTTGAGATTGTCGCAAAAACAGTTAATAAAATCATTCCTGAAATTGGCGTTCTGGTTCAATTTTCTCAATAACAATGTTGACCACGGTGGATTGGGCCAGTCGGGGCCATTGGCGGCCATGGCAAAAGCCAGGGTATTATGTCGGTAACGGTCCCTTTCTGAAAAGCCGTATCCGCCGTACAACCCAAATCCAAAATCGGTATCATAAAGTATCCAGCGCCATTTGCCAGACTCATTTTTTTCTTTCCAGTATTTGATGTTATTCCCGGGCCAGTCTGTATTATCAAAATAGATTTGGGCAATGTAATATTCCATAAAATTTTCCAGGTCCACCTGGTCACGAAGATAATCAAAATTTGATTCAATTCCTAAATCATGAGTGTTGATGTAGTCAACCAATTGAAACCAGTCATTGGCATCGCCCTGATTGGCTTGGCCATTGGATTCCAGGAGATCAATTTGATCAGGGTCAACTCCATGATGGGAAGCAATATAATGTTCATTGAGTTTTTCACGAATATTGTGAATGCCCCAGTATTCACCGTTAATATAGACTACCGAGGGACGATAAGCCTGACAGTCAATATGCGTATCCTTGACAAGACTTTGCATAAACCCGTCCCGAAACAATGTGTATTGAAAATCATTGGCGGAATTTCTTAGTACAAGGTTTTCAAATTGATCGATATGAAGGTCCGGGAAAACCTGGCAGGAGATTTTGGCGTCGCCGTAAATGCTGCGGGCAAAAATGGCGAGTGATTTCATTTCGATAGCCCGACTCCAGCCACCGAATATTTTCACTCCGGCATTGATGCTGAATCCTGATTTTCCGTCAGGTTCATACAATTCAATATGGACCGGCCTTTCCCAGTCCTGCCAGAAATTAGCGCCGTAATGGGGAATATTAGGGTCGTAATTGTAGCCCAGTGTATAAATTCCGCTGTCAGGGCTCCAGAGGTTAGGCGGGTCTGTAATCAGGGAAACAACCGGCAGCTGATGATTTTTGTTGATCCAATAAGTGCCTGATATGATGTTGCCGCCAATGCCTTTTGAAATGGCCCTGGCTCTAATGACCTGGGTTGATGAGAGCCGTATCGGATTTTGATAGAGACTAGATTCTACATCGGGCACTGACCCGTCGGTTGTATAGTAAATGGATGAACTGTCGTCACTGGCCACCAAGGCAAGGTTGATAGTATGGGCATAAAATCCGGGATCCAGATCAAAAGAAACCGTAGGAGGCAATGTTGAATAGCCTTGGGTGCTGTTTGGGCCGCCGGGTGTGGCTTCGTAAAAATATTGCCAGGAACCATGTCCGTCGGGTTTTCTCCCAAGGGAAACATCAGTTGGCAGAGCCGGCAGGTCCACCTGTTCGATGATTGTGGCATTTTGATCGCTGAGAATTAATGTTTCGCCGTCAGAGGATAGTTTAAAATTGGTATGAAAGTCGGCTGCGCTGAATTCCAAATAAGTGCTGACGTCCGGTGACCCCTCCGGTAATTGCTGGCTTGCAAGACTGAGGAAAGCGATGAAACTGAAATCTGAGGAACTGGTGCCGGCATTGTGAATTTCCACCGCCAGCATATTTTCTCCGGGAACCAGGATATTTTTAAAATCGGTAATGGCAAAATTTTCAGGCGGCTGAAGAGTGTATAAAACGGCTTCGTGGGGAACGATGGCTGCTTCATTAAAAGCCGGTGGGTAACCCTGAACATTAGAACGAGCGATTTCAACGCCATTCAGATAGGCCACAAAACCGTCATCGTAGTCCAGAGAGAGAACAACCTTTTTGATATCTTCGGGAGTGTTAAGGGTAAATTTTTTTCGCGCATAAAGGGAAATTGTACCCACCGGAATCAGGGTTTCATCATCGCCGTCAGCATATCCGATACCGGTGTTGCCGCTAAGCCAGTTATCATCATTATACTGGATCGTGTTCCATGTATAGGGTGGCTGATTGTTCCAGATTTTATATTTCCAGTTTGCTCCTTTGTCAATAATGGTTGTCCATTTCACCGGATTTTTGATATCCTTGTCAGAAGCAAAGACCAGCAAATATTCACCGGGGCTGATTATTCTGTTCGGGAAAGTCCACTTTTGCAAGTTATCGGGATCATCTGATAATCCGAATTCCATTAAATTCATCGGTTCATCGCCGGAATTCACCAATTCAATCCAATCGGACCAGTCACCTTCGGAATCTTTGATGGTGGCCTTGTTGCTCGTCATGACTTCGTTGATCACTAAATGCTGTGAAAAGAGGACTGTTGCAAAAAGCAGGAAAGGAAGGATGAATTTCATGTTTAGAATTTTTCCTCATCAAATAAAAGGTTGGCGTAATTGACACCTTCAATTGCCCTCAAGGCGCGAATGAGAGCCTCGGGGTCCTGATTTTTGCCTAGATAGACATAATAGGAAATTTCCAGCAATTCCCGGTCACCCAGGGATTTGACATTGATGAGATCATAGGTTTTACAATAATTTTTAAAAACTTCGATGTAGGGCCTGTCTTCGCGACCATCTTTTTCATAGGAAAATTGCACCAGTATCTCTTTTTTTTTCGGGTAGATGAAATCCAGTTTGGACAGCATGATAAATACAAGACCAATGATTATAGCACTTCCCATGGCGACAAAATGCAGGGAAACGCCGGCAGCCATACCCACAGCCAGAGAAAAAAATATGAAAATGATGTCCAGTATATCTTTGACAGCGGTTCGAAAGCGTATAATAGACATCGCGCCAACCAGACCAAAAGCGCGGGCCAGATTGTTTCCGATGACCATGATAATAACGGCGGTAATCATTGAAAGGATTATCAGGGAATTGAGATAACTGATGGAATAGTTCGGGCCTTTGACAGCCAATCGGTAGACCGCCGAAATGATCAGACCTGCCATGAAAGCAACCAGCAGATTGAAAACAAATTGCGCCGGATTGATTGTATTGATCAGAATGTTGGATATTTCATTTGTCATGAGTGGACAGTACCTCTTGATAAATGTGTTTATTAAATAAGTTATGATTGAAAAATTCAATAGAAGGATGGCGGAACATCATTTCCAGCTCTTCGCGGTGACAATCGACGCACATGGAATACTTGGAAACCGCCTGCCGAACCAGTCGGAACTCCCTGATGATTTCATGCAGCCACAGAGGGAAACCAAAATTGAATTTGATTTCGAGAACAAAATGGTTTTTGAGGCAGTAGGACTGTTTGTGATGAGAAAATAATCCGTCAACGTCATTGCAAACCCGGCTGCGAATGTTCTTGTCAAAGGTGATGCGCAAATCGCTGCTGAATTTTGATATGAAAGCCTCGCGATCATAGACAATCAGCACAATCGGTATCAGGTATTGGCGGTAAAGATGAAACAGAAACCGGTTGGCATCTTTTACTGCATGTGGAAATTTGGAGTCATTGAGAATATATTTTTCAGCATTCCCGGTGATTAAAAAATCCTGCAAATACTGGTATTTGACGGGGGCCCGGTTTTTCCAGACAATTTCATTATCTTTTCTTTTGATTTCCAGAAAAAGAGTGGAGTTTTCGGCAGTGTCACCGTAGCCGCGAATTCTGAATTTTTTTCGAATTTTCACACCGGAGTTTTTTTCGGCGTAATAGTCCATTTTTCCGGTATCGTAGTAAATGCTGCGGACTTTATATTCATGGTCGGGCATCAAGCGGGCATATTTATCAAATTCGACAAAAGGCCTGATTTTTTCCCGAAGAATTTCCAGGTGGTCGTTAGGAATCAGATATTTATATTCTTTGCGAATCTGCATTTAATTGATCTCGATGTATCTAAACAATTTCAGAATCCTTTTGAAAAAAGGTTCGGAATCACATTGAAGGGAACATTTTACAACTGTTCCGGCTGGAATTGATCCGGAGATGATTTCAGCGGTTACCCAAAAAACCTGATGTCCGGATAATAGTACAACCTGTCGGTTGACCCTGATGATGCGGGCCGAAGCAGATTTTTGTATTTCCGGGGCCTTAACCGTCACCTCCTGCCCTCTGGAAATCTGATCAGACCGGGCCAGCCGGACCGGAAAAAGGACATAGCAGGAACTTTCATCATGCAGGGTGATGAGTGAATCCCTGATAAAATTTACTCTGCCGTCAAAAGGGCTGAAGATGGAACAGGCTGCCTTTTGAGTCGTCAATAAATTTAATTGTTTTTCCAAAGATTGAATATTTACCCGGGTGATATTTTGTGTTTCCGGTTTTTCGCCGGTGGAAACAACCATAAGCCTTGATCTGGCGGTCCGGACATCAATTTCCAACACTTTTAAATAATTTTCAGCTGATTCTAATTCCTGGTCGGAAATCAGATTGGATTTTTTTAATTCCCGCATTCTTTCCACGATCTGTTGCTGGTCTTCAAAACGGGTCTCGCTGGCCATCAACTGGTTTTTTTCCTCTTCAATTATTGAATTCTTTTCTCCGGTGGAGAGGGCTGCCAGGGTGGCTTTTTCCTGGTCAAGAGAACCCTGGACGTCAAGGATTTCCTGATCGATTAATCGGGAATTGATTGTTCCGATGAGATCGCCTTTGGCTAGGGTGGAACCTGATGCCAGCTCCTCGGATAGTCTGAAAGTGACCAGGTCTCCACGGTCAAAATTGGTGGTCTTCTGATATTCGATAGCAGAATTGCGAAAGTTGTATGCTTTTACAAGAATGTTGTCTGGCAGATTGGGCAGAATGGATAACTCTTTGAATGGAAATACCTGCCCAATGGTGTTGATTTGGCTGTTCATTTTTTTTACCAGCAAAATTGCCAAAATAAACAAAAGGATGAGGAAAAGTAGAGTTTGTGTGAATAGTTTATTGGTTTTCATTAATTGTTTGTGCCTCAAATTTTTTTGATTTGTCACAAAAATTTTCAGGATGTTAAATTAGTTTTTTATTTGTGTAAACAAAATGTAAACTTAAAAAATAAGAAAATTTTTTTTAAAACGGTTCAATTTTATCAAAAACCGACTCGTTTCTTTCGATGATGGCATCCCTGACCCATCGACCGGAAATGGTGAGGTCATTGGTACTCCAACCACCTTTTTCATCGGCGCCCTCAAAAAGAACATCATCACTTGTGCCGTCGCTGTCCCGGACAGTCCATTTGCACCAGCTGATTTTGTGGCTATCCATAAAGTTCAGCCAGGTTTCGCCTTCCTCTATATCAATTTTTCCCGTGCCGGTATATTCATAAATGCCATATTCCGTGGCAAAAAGTGCAAATCCCCGTGACAGAGCTGTGATCGCCTTGTTTCTCAGGTCCTGTTTGTGGGAAGAAGCATAGAAATGGATGACATAAGCGAGATTAACATCATCGATTGGGTCAGCTGTGGCGACATCCACGTCCTGTGACCAGTGAGGAGAACCCACTGTGATCAGATTGTCCGGATCGATTTCACGAATAGCCGCAAGGACTGTCTCGGCATAGGGCTTGACTTCATCCTTCCAGGATACTGCTTCCGGTTCATTGTAGATTTCATAGATAAGATTGGGCCTGTCACCGTATAAGGTTGCAATTTGCCTAAAAAAATCAACAGCGGCGTCTGGATGCTTGTGGGCATTGTGATCATGCCAGTCAACAATGACATAAATCCCCAATTCGATACAGGCATCAATAACACGACGCACTTTCACCATCTCCTGGGCGGGATTTGTGAGGTAGCCACCTTCTTCCACTGCCATGGATGCCCGCACTACGGTGCATTTCCAATCATCACGCAGCCATTGCAGGCAATTCTTGTTGTAATATTTGGAACACCACTGGCTCCAGAATAATGACATGCCATGGAGTGCAACCGGTTCTCCATCTTCACCGAGAATTTTGTTGCCTGTTACCTGCAGGTGGCCATATAAATCCATGACAGATTTGATTTGGTTTTTAGAGCCAGGATTTGATGGCCCTTGACACTTCGATAGCGGGAAGAACAGGAAAACCGTCAAAATTATAATGATGCAGAGGCCGGCCTGTTTCATCAATTGTTTTCCATTGTTGGCGGTATCAGTAAGCTTTTTCTTAATAATTCAAAATCGCCATTAAAGGTTTTCGTTATTTCCCGGCCGTCTCGTTTGAGTCCTTTGAATGTCCCTTTGTCAACCAGGTTCCAGAGGGGATATTTGGCTTTTCCATCCACTGTGAACAAGCCGAAATGGGACTCGGATCCTCTTTCGCCGCCCTTCCAGGGTTCGTTAAAGGCTTCAAAATAGAAGCAGGAAACATTGTTGTCAAAGCACCATTGATTGATGGCATCATAATAAATTTTGTCTTTGATTTCATCGGTTGCGCCTGAGCCCGGTATTGCGTAAAAGTGATCATCCACGGTGGCCCAGCCAGTTTCACCGATATGGATGGGTTTTACAATATCAATCTCTTTCAGATAATTTTTGACCTGGTTATATTGGTGGACTGCTCTGGTAAAAGCTGCTTCCATGCTGAGCAAGACTTTTTCTTCATCGCTCTTGCCCTGGTTTACGGGTTTAACGCGCCAGAATTCCGAATTGTAATGGGTATCATGAAATGGATAGGTGTGAAGTGAAATGAAATCGATTTCCCGAAGTAATTCTGTCAGCGCCTCTTTGCGGTAGGGTGCCTCAGCGCCCCAGACAGCAAAATTATCGGAAGAAGTCAGCAACACCTTTCGAGGCAGGAGGTAACCATTGACAGGGTTGTTTTTTGCGGCTTTGGCATAGCGCACCCATTTGAGAATGATTTCTGAATCCACCCAATGGGCCTGCCAGGTGACCATTGCTTCATTACCCACCGCAATGATTTTGACAATGTCCGGATAGAGGGCGGCCAGTTTGACAGCTGTATCCATTTCCAATTTATTAAATTCAGCATCTTCAATACGATGGTCGACAGAGTCGGTGTAGGCTCCCTGGCATTGGATCCAGGCACCCAGCATGACATACATTTCAAAATCAGGGTTTTCCTGGTTTAATTGGTGAATGGCTTCGACCACTCGCGGGGCATGATCAAATTCCTGGGTGTCATAGGTGCGAATCAGTTTCACGCCCATGGCCGAGAGTATTTTCATGTCTTCCTTGATTTCTTCAACAGTGGGGCAGTAGTCGTTTTTGTTGGAGAGTTCCTTGCCTCGTGTTTCCTGACGGTAGCCGGAGTAGGACATAGCCTGGATGTTTTTATTTCCCAGCAGTGTTTTGCCATCCTCAAATATATAATTATGTTCCTTCTTTGTTTGAAGCCTGTAAACATAATCATCACCCAGATAATTGTCAGAAATTACCTTGCTGGAAATTTTCATATCAGCAATTGGATTTTGAGTTTGACAACTGATCGCGAAAATCAATAGAAATAATATCAGTAATTTACGTTGCATTTTCTTCCCCTAAATCTTTTAATGGAAAACCTCCGGGGATACTGAAACAGCGGAGGTTTCTTGTTGTTATTTTTTTACAAATACTTCGATGTAATTGATTCGATGACTTCTCCTGAAAACCTGTTGCGATGTCTCATTATCCATTTGGAGTGTATCAAAAATTTCAGGTTGTTTGTTGTCGGAAAAATGCACCTGAATTTCTTCTTTTTCTGACAGTTTATAAACAACTGGAATACCGGCGATGGTAAAGACCAGAGCATTATTTTTGATTGGCAAGGTCTTCTTTACACCGGCATTGTTGATATATACAAAAATTCCTTTTGATTCCAGAAATTCTGAAGGATCCAAAAGCAGAGTATTAAATTCAATTACACCGTTTTTGATAAGTACACCCAACTCCCCGAATCGTGACAGGAAATCCTCTTTTACCTGGCCGGTCATTCCCGGTTGCTGAACACCCATGTTGCCCGGTGTGTGTGAATAGGGATCTGTCGGAAAGGCACCATAGTGTTGCGGGTTTTTTTCGATGCCAATGCCTGCTTTGATATCATAATAAACAGACCTGAGAGTTTTGATGGTTTTATCGTCACACTTCTGGTCCAAAGCATGATGAAATACTTCATTGACCGCCAGCAGCAGTTTGGAAACCATGTGCCAGTAAATGCTCCCTAAGCCTTCATATTTGTAAAAGGTGCCCGAGCGTCCGGTAAAGGATTGGTGATCAAAGACTTTTTCATAGATTGTGACCAGTTCGGCGGTTTCCTTTTTGGATAAAAGGCCCTCTGCTGACGAGCGGAGAATTCCTGCATTTCTGAAACGGCTGTGAAAATGAATTTTTCCATCGGAACTTCTTTTTAGAATTTTGGTAATGTTTTCGCGCAGAAGTTTTTGGACCAGGTCTGAGTTTTCCGCAATATCATCAGGAATAATATTTTTTTCGTTAAACCGGGGCAGTTGCCGGTTGGGATAGAGAATGTAACTCTTTTGGTCCTTACGGTAGAGTTGACTGTTGCGCAGTGCTTTCAGCAAGTTGATACACTCTTCAACGGTGAGAAAACCGGAACTTAATATCGAGACCTGACCTTCCAGCATTTCATAGAGATTTCTGATCCTGATACCGGATTTGTCAAAACTGATCAGGTTGTAGGCATGAAAAAGCCCGTCATCACGGCGATTGGCCCTGATGGAATGGTCGATGTATTTTTCTGTAATTTCCAGGAAAGCCAGCAGCGTTTTGGCTGAAATATTTTTGACCTTGCCGGAAAAGCCATGCCGATAGATTTGCTGACGATGGTTTGAACCGCTCTCGGACAGCTCATCGGTAATCTTTTTGCGGTTTTTATTGGACATTTTTGATTGTAAAAGTGCAATGTTTGAGCCCAAGATCCTTTCCAGTCCGCTGTAAAACGCATAGACCTCATCGGACAGGGTAAAATTTCTATCACCGGTTTTGGCAAAGAAATCGAATAGGAATTTTACATACCTCCGCATATAGTAGAGGGTCACCATGGAGGCCCCATTGCCAACCAGGGCATTGTTGGCGTCATTCCATTCTGGTCGCTGGGTATTCATCCAGATGCCAGCTTCGGGTACGAAATTGGAGAGTTTTACCAGAAGTGGCACGAGAAGTTTTTCCAACAGGTTGACATAATAGACTTTATTGTTTTTACCAAAAATGAATTTGCCGTCACTGCCTAGAGTGGCGACTTTTTTCTCAATTTTCTTTTCCAGATTATAATCAAAATCAACGGTATTGAAAGGATCTTTAACCATTTCAGCATAGGGTCTAATGCGGTAGGGTACATTGGCATAGGTAAAAATATTTTTATCCAGCAAAGTGTCCAGCCGCTGGGGATGATATTGACTGGATATCTCCAGTAACTTAAGCAGATAGATGATCTGGTGGTCACCCCAATATCCGATATAAGCCCAGGCATCATCGGGGTCCAGAACCTCCCAGTCAAATCCGTTGCGCAGAAGACGGTAGGGGTTGTAACCGTCGGCGGTAGAGGCATTGACAAATTTTGTGATCATACTTTCAATAAATTCGGGAAAGGAAAAGGCCAGGGCTTCCCAGTTTTGAAATATGTCCCGCCAGTTGCCCTGGTAATTGCGGATTTTGTTTCCATGCTCATCTTTGAGGTCGATGGAAAACATATTCCAAGGGCGACTTGGATCTCCATGACGTCGGCTAAAACTCAGCGGCAGGTATTCCAGACGCAATCTTTCAAAATCTGGGTCACTGGTTTGGGGAAATTGTGAAAAGTCGAATTGTGCCGGCAGGTTCTCCAGCAAATTGCCATATTGTTCCGCCAGCCGGGTGTTGGCAGTTTTGACAAACAGTAGAAAATCGGCTTTATCAAACTGATATTGGTCATCAAATATACCTCCGCGCAGAATATTAAAAAGAGTATTGGAACAATGGCGGAAAACATGATTGGGGTTCCGGGTTAGTTGGAGTCCGTCGGCTTTGGATATTTTATGCAACAGGTTTTCGGTGCTTTGATTGACTGATTTTTCAATTATCGAAAGCAAGTCCCGGTTTTCCCTGATCTTTTGGGTCAGTTCAGCCACATCGGTGTGGTCTTTGTTCAGATCAGCGATTAGGGCCCAGGATTTTTTTTCATTTTTTTTCAGTTTGAACTGGGAATTTACCAAAAATGCGCCACGTCGGGCCCGAATGTCTGTTTCTTCATGGACTGGCAGTCTCTGACGAAAAAAAGGCAATTGATCGGAGCAGAGCAAAATTTGGCAATTATCCAATCCTGTGGACCAGACGGTGGTGACGGTCAGGGCTTCATTGGGTTCAGCCCGGTCTGCAGGTATGGAACTGAGCCTGTAAAGGCCCAGGTTGACTTCCTTGATCAATTCATTTTTTTTGTATCCATCGACCAGGGTGGAATATTCCAGTTGAAATTTTCTGTCTATACCTGATGGAAGAAGATTTTGAAGCCCGTCGATGATGTCAATTTTGACTTTTCCACCGTGATGGTTCACCAGGGTTGATTTTCGAATAAATCCATATTCATCACAATTATTCCATTCATAAAAAAAGGAGAGCCCCAGATCAAGGTTCTCTTCTTCAAAAACAACCTTATTACCGGTCATATTTTTATAGATATTCCGACAGGTTTGGTACAAACCCTGATATCTTTGCGAAAAAGGCTCCCAGAGGTAATGCTGCTGTTCTTTTTTAACGATGATGATGGTTTTACTGCCTGTAATTTCAGCAGAATCATGAATACGGTCATCGGTATAATAGGGAAAAAGAGCATTGTCAGGATTGCGGCGGCCTGCAGTCAGGGCGCCATTGCTGGACAAAAACATCCAAAGGTCAGAATCACTGACAATGCTCATGAAAAAAGGAGATATCTGATCAAAATTTTCGATTTTATAAAAGGGTTCGTTGTTGAAATAAATGATTTTACCGATTACTTTTTTTTTATCGATTCGAGCCGGTGTATTTCCGATCATCAAGGTTTTCTGCTCCATTATGTATCCTTCGCATTATTGGATAAAAAAAGGAATATTGGCATGAGCGCCATTTCCGTAGTTGTCATAGACGTAGACAAAAATTCTGTAAGCGCCTTCTTTTTTCGGCGTTATAAAAGTAATTGAATTATCAGTCTGGTCAAGGATATCGCAAGTGGCCGCGGGGGGTTTGTTTTCTTCATCACCGCCGGTCCGCTTGTCCGTAGTTTCATGCAGAATTTCCCAACTAATGCTTAACAGTTGTTCTTCGGGATCCCTGGCCCATACCGTTGCTGTCACCCGTCTTCCGGGTGCAAGGGTAATGTTGTTCTGGGCTTTTTGGTTCTGAAGAAGGAGGGAATCCAAAACCGGAGACCGGTTTTCCGGGCATTTTCCGGTCCAGAGTTTGTGCATGACGTCTACAGCCTGAGTCCTGCCGAAATTATCGAGGAACATGCCGTACCAGGTTGGCGTCCTTTCCTGCTTGGTTCCCCAGAAAAAGACATACCCACCGAGACAGTCCTGATGGGGCAGAATGTGTTCCTGGTATTCTTTCTGGTAGAGTTCTGCTTTTTCTCTGCTGGTAAATTCGATGGGTTCATTCCAGTTGGTTTGGGGGACCTCCCAATGTCCAAAAGTGCCCCATTCACCCAGCAGGTAGGGCTTGTTCCAGCCGAAATCCTTCAGGAACTGGTCTAATACCGGCAGGCCTGCATAGGCATTGATGGCCAAAATGTCGATGCTGGGGCATTTTTCTTTGAGGAATTGGACCTCCTCTTTTTCAATAAAAGCGGTTGCCGTCATGGTGGGATGATTTCCATCGGTGGCTTTAATGAATTTTGCCACCTCCTCCACAGCATCCCAGACAGCGGGATTGGTATAGTTAAGGTCCATTTCATTACCAATTCCCCACAACAGCAGATTGGGGTGGTCTTTGTACTGGAGAATTGCTTGTTGGAAAGAACGAAATTGTTTCCCGACAGCATTGCTGTCTGAGTAATCAAAACCCTGCCGCTCCTGCTCCATCCAGATACCAGCACAAACCATGAAGTTATATTTTTCAGCCATGGCAAAGGCCACTTTCCACTGGTCAATTCCCCAGGTGCGTATGGAATTGCCGCCGGCTTGTGCAAAAAATTCATAATGGCTTTCGGTACCAGCCCCTTTGATATAAAAGGGTGTGCCATCGACCAGAAGCTGGTATCCATTTTTATTATCAAGAATTTCAACCTTCCGGGCTGGCCACAGGGTTGCCAGTAGTAGAATCAAAGCCACAAGGATTTTTTGGAATTGAAACATTGTCATGTCCTTTTCACTCCTGGTTTCTTTGGGCCAGTTCCGTTTCGATTTTTGCCATGGTTTGGTCATCGAGAGGATAGAAAATTGCTGCTATTGTCGCGATAATGGTCGCTACGGCCGGAATGTAACTCATCATTAGTTTTATCCCTGTAATAGTCTGAGGGGATTGTACAGCGTTGGGTTCAAAATTGAACATAGCCAGCAGCCAGCCAGCCAGTCCGCCACCGATGGCCATGCCAAATTTCTGTGAAAAAGTGGCAGCCGAAAAAACCAGTCCGGTGGCGCGCCGGCCATTTTTCCATTCCGAATAATCGGCTGTATCGGCATACATGGCCCAGATCAAAGGCGCCTGGGGTGCCATGACCAGGGAGATTAATATATGAACGATAAAAATCAGGGTAATATTTTCTTTGGGTATATGATAAAAAATTATGGTTAGAACACTGGATAATCCCATTGCAATCAGGTAAAGTTTTTTCTTGCCGAGGAGTTTTGATAGATATTGTGTGGAAGTGGTTCCCGCGATGACGCCGATGGTGCCGGCCATAAAAAAGGCACTGGCCAGTACTTCGTTGCCCAGATAATATTTGAAATAATAAAGCACAGTACCCATCCTTATGATGACATAACCTAAAGTGAAAATTCCCATGACTAACAGAATCATCCAGGGTTTGTTGCCCATCAGGTCATTCAAGTCATTTTTCAGGGAAGTTTTTTGCTTAGGAGATGGAGCCACTCGCTCAGTTGTGCTTTTAAATGTAATGTAAAACATAATCATGGCAAGAATTCCGAAAACTCCCATGGTGAAGGGAAATCCGACAGCCTGGTTACCTTTACCAAAAAAATTAACCAATGGAAGAGTTGCGCCCTGGACAATAAAAGTACCCACAAAGGCCAAAACAAAGCGGTAGGTGGAAGCACTTGTCCTTTCTAATGAAAGGGGTGAGAGGACTCCCATCAACGCAGAATAGGGAATATTAATCGCCGTGTAGGCCATCATCATCAGGATATATGTAATGTAGGCGTAAATGATTTTTCCGGTGATGCTCAGGTCCGGCGTGACAAACATCAGCACACCAATCACAGCCATGGGAAACATCATCCATAGCAGATAAGGCCGGAATTTTCCCCACTTGGTATTGGTCCGATCAGCAATAACACCCATCATTGGGTCATTGACTGCATCCCAAAACCGGGATACCATAAAAAGCGTACCGGCGGCGGCTGCCGGAATACCGAAAATATCCGTATAAAAAAACAACAGAAAGTTGACATACATCTGAAAATACAGGTTCGAAGCAGTATCACCCAAGCCATAGCCGATTTTCTCTTTTATTGACAGTTTGTGCATATGATTATTCATACTTCCCTCAGTCTCCAATCGTAAATTAACAGTTAAAATTCATTAATTGTTGGCATATTAAATGCCAACTGTCCGATGGCTAAAAAAATAATATTAAACTCGGGAATTTCCGTCAGAAATACAAAATGGAAGGTTTTCCTTAGCTATTCAAAAGATGGTTTGGTCATTATAAAATTGATAAAATGGTTTTATCATATTGATAAAAAAATATAATACCGAAGTCATTTTTCAAGGTATTTCGGTTGGCTTGTCTTTTGTTGAAGGACTATCTTCGTGAGTGTCTTTTGAGAATGCTAATAGAATTATTTTTGGAATGATGCAAAACCGAATTATTTTATGCCTCAATGAGGTATGTATGATTGGAAAAAATTAGAATTACAGGAGATCGAAATTGAAAAAAATAGTGAGTGTTCTGCTAATTGTGTGCGGAGTTTTGACAGCCGGATATTCAGATGCTGAAATTGAAAAAAAGGTCACGGACCTGTTGAATCAAATGACTTTGGATGAAAAGATTGGCCAGATGAACCAGTATAGCAATAGTTGGGACCTGACCGGACCAAAGCCTGATAACGACCGCAATGAAGCCCGCTATGAGGATATTGAAAAAGGCCTGGTCGGTTCAATGCTCAATGTTAATTATGTTAAAAATATTAAGGCTGCCCAGGAACTGGCTCTGAAAAGCCGGTTGAAAATTCCATTGATGTTTGGCGTCGATGTTATTCACGGCTATAAAACAATTTTTCCGATTCCCATCGGTCTCTCTTCCAGTTGGGATATGACTGCGATTGAAAAAGCCGAGAGAATTGCCGCCCGGGAAGCCAGTGCCGCTGGTCTTAACTGGACTTTTAGTCCCATGGTGGATATATCCAGAGACCCGCGCTGGGGCCGGGTGATGGAAGCCGGGGTTGAAGACCCCTATCTCGGTGCTCAAATTGCAAAGGCGAAAGTCAGGGGCTACCAGGGGCATGACCTCAGTGACCATTATACCATAGCGGCTTGTATGAAGCATTTTGCCGCCTATGGGGCGCCCAATGCCGGACGCGAATATCATTCCGTCGATGTATCTTTAAACTCATTGTACAATGTATATCTTCCACCCTTCAAGGCTGCAGTCGAGGCTGGAGCTTCCACTGCGATGAATGCCTTTAATACACTGAATGGTGTTCCCGCCACAGGCAACCAGTTCCTGGTCAATCAAATTTTAAGGTCTAAGTGGGGCTGGAAAGGTGTCATTGTTTCTGACTGGGGATCAATTGGTGAATTGCGGGCCCACGGCACAGCAAAAGACCTGAAACATTGTGCAGAAATCGGTATCAACGGGAATACCGATATTGATATGGAAAGCCTGGCTTACCACAATCATCTGAAAGAATTGGTCGAAGAAGGTGTGGTCCGTGAAAATCAGGTAGATGAAATTGTGAAAAGAATTCTGACCCTGAAATACAAACTGGGCCTTTTTGACGATCCCTTTCGCTATCTCGACGAAAAACGCCAGACCACGGAATTACTCTCTGAGGAAAACCGCAGAGCTTCAAGGGAAATTGCAAAAAAAACCTTTGTGTTGCTCAAAAATAATAATAATCTGCTGCCTCTGTCTAAAAATATCGGGTCCATCGCTCTTATCGGGCCCTTGGTGAAAGATGAAAATGTTTCGATTGGCAATTGGGCTTGTCAGGGAGGGCATGAAAAGGCTGTCCCGGTTTTTGATGGTTTTCAAAGAGTTCTCTCTGAAAAAACAGAGTTGCTTTATGCAATGGGATGCGATATATACGGCGACAGACGAAAAAGATATGATATGGAAATTGATAGTGAAAAATTCAAAGCCGGTTTTGCCGAAGCGGTGGATCTAGCCCAAAAAGCCGAGGTCATTGTTGCAGTGGTCGGAGAGACCCGAATGATGTCTGGAGAAGCCAGTTCCCGCCTCGAAATCGACTTGCCCGGAGTACAAAACGAACTGCTGATGGAACTGAAGAAAATTGGCAAACCGCTGGTCGTGATTTTGATGAGCGGCCGGCCTTTGACTATTCCATGGATTGCCGAAAATGCCGATGCTATTCTGGTAACCTGGCATGCCGGGATTGAAGCCGGAAATGCCATTGCTGAAACTGTTTTCGGCGATGCCAATCCATCGGGCAAACTGACCATGACATTTCCCCGCTGTGTCGGACAAATTCCAATATATTACAACCAACTTAATACCGGCCGTCCCAAAAACAGGGACTACGTCTGGTTGTCGGGATATATCGATGGTCCGAATTCTCCTCTCTATCCGTTTGGTTACGGATTAAGCTATAGTACCTTTGAATATGGCGATCCGATACTGGACAAAAGCGAAATGGGCTTTGATGAAACCCTGACGGTCACAATCGCAGTCACCAATACCGGAAAAAGGGATGGTGAAGAAGTGGTCCAACTATATATTCATGATCAGGTTTCATCCATAGCCCGACCCGTTAAAGAACTGAAAGATTTTCAAAAAGTTTTTATCCGGGCGGGTGAAACAAAAATTGTAAAATTTGAAATCACCCGGGAAAAACTGATTTATTATGATGAAAATTATGAAGAATTGCTGGAACCCGGAGATTTTGAAGTCATGATCGGCACAAACTCCGATGAGGTGAAAACCAAAACTTTTACATTGAAGTAAAACAGGCACCCGTACTTTTCCAAACCATTAAAACGACGGGTTGAACCTGAATGAATTAATAAGGATAAATTATGAAAATATTTAAAAGTATACTAATCGTCTGGGTTCTTGTTGCCGTTGGCTGCAATCCCACAGACCCTAATGATAAAAAGGAAGATAATATCAATTATAACCTGCCGGGATGGGACCTTGTGTTTCATGATGAGTTTGACGGAGAGTCTTTGAATTTAAATTACTGGTTCCATGAAACCGGTGGTCATGGCTGGGGCAACAACGAAGAACAGGACTACACGGACCGGTCAGACAATAGCTATCTGGAAGATGGCAAACTGATCATTGAAGCGAAACTGGAAAATTACCAGGGAAGCGAATTTACTTCTGCGCGAATTAATTCCAAAATTGGCTGGAAATATAATAGAATCGATGTCAAAGCCAAACTGCCCCGGGGAGTGGGTACCTGGCCGGCCATCTGGATGCTCCCTGATGTCTGGAATTACGGGAATGGAAGTTGGCCGGACAATGGTGAAATCGATATTATGGAGCATGTGGGATATGATCCGGGCAACATCCATGCTTCCATCCACACCCATGCCTACAACCATAAAAACGGTACGCAAAAAACAGGGTCGAAATTTGTTGCTGATGCCATGGGCGCTTTTCATGTTTACTCTGTGCGCTGGTATACCGACAGATTGGATTTTTATATCGATGAAGAAATGATTTTCCAGTATGACAAAGTTGATGATGACTGGCAAAAATGGCCCTTTGACAAAGAATTTCACCTGTTGCTGAATCTGGCTATTGGCGGCGGCTGGGGAGGTGCGAAGGGTATTGACAAAACCATTTTTCCAGTAAAATTTGAAATTGACTATGTTCGGGTATTTGAACCTGCCGGTTGATCATTGTCTTTTACTCTTAAGTGGTCGGATTTTGCAAGGTCAATCATGAAAAATATTCTTAAAAGTACCATTATTCTCTTCCTGACCAATTTCGCTTTTGGTTTTTTTGCCATCAGCGGGCAGGATATTCTGGATAATGCCGGCAAAAAAATTTTGCTGCGCGGTCTTGGCCTGGGCGGATGGTTGGTCCCTGAGGGCTACATGTTGCATTTGCAGACCGGCACGCCGGCCGGATCACCGACTCAAATTCGAAATCGTATTGTCACTCTTGTCGGTGAAGAAAAGGCACGGCAATTTTACGCCGAATACATAAAAAATTATGTTACAAAAGAAGATATTCAGCTTATTGCAGACTGGGGTTACAATCATATACGTCTGCCATTCAGTTATAAATTTCTGGACCCGGAAACAGCTTCACCGATTTTTGTGGATAATGGCTATGAAATCATTGACCAGTGTCTTGAATGGTGCAAAGATGCGGGAATTTACATGATTTTGGACATGCATTGCGCTCCCGGTGGACAAAACCCTGACAATATTAGTGATTCCGACGGGATTGCCAGACTTTGGGAGGATTCCGGCTACCAGGACCAATTGGTTAAAATTTGGACCGAGATCGCCGCACGTTATGCCGATGAAGAATGGATCATCGGCTATGATCTGATTAATGAACCGGTGTTATCCGTTGCCAATGCCGGCCCAATATTGCGCCAGTTATACGTCCGGATTCGCAATGAAATCCGTAAGGTGGATAATAACCATCTTCTGTTTATTGAAGGGAATTGGTATGCTACGGACTTTTCCGGTCTGGATCCTGTTTTTGATGTGAAAATGGTTTATTCCTTTCACAAATACTGGAGTGAAAATGATAATGCTTCTATCCAGGAAGTCAAAACCCTGCGGCAAAATACCGGCGCCCCTCTCTGGCTGGGTGAAACCGGTGAAAATTCCAATCACTGGTTTGCCGAAATGGTACAGCTGATGGAAACCAATAATATCGGCTGGTGCAATTGGACCCATAAAAAATTTGATGCCACTACCTGTCATTTTTCAGCTGATTTGCCGGAAAACTGGAGCCTGGTCCAAAGCGGCAATCCCTCCGAAACGCAGGCTTTTGCTATCCTGATGCAAATGGCTGAAAACCTGAAAACGGAAAACTGCCGGGTCAATCCGGGTGTTACCCCGGCCTACCTGAATGGTTCCTTTCTGAACGTCCCCCGTCCATTATCCAGCCATACGCTTCCCGGTCGTATTTTTGCCACAGATTATGATCTGGGCGCCAACGGCTCGGCCTATTTTGACGAAGATTATTACAAACCTTATTGGGATGGTGATTTTCCCTGGAACAAGGGCTATAAGTATCGCAATGACGGAGTGGATATAGAAGAATGTGAGGATGCCGAGAGTAATGGTTACAATGTGGGCTGGACTTCAAGTCAGGAATGGCTGAATTATACAGTCTCCGTCACAGAAAGCGGGACCTACAATCTTCGTTTGCGTTTCGCCTCCAGTGGCGGCGGCCAAGTTCGGTTCTTGCAAAACGGATTTGATTTCACCGGCACAATCCCGTTACCAGATACCTACGGATGGCAAAAGTGGCAAACCATTTCTGTGAACAATATCTGGATCAGTGCAGGGCAATCCGACCTCAGAATGGAAATCCTGCAGGGAAGTATTAATATCAGCAAAATGGAATTTGAACTGGTTGCAGTATCGGCAGAAGATGAGGTGACAGAGGACAGTCTGGTGGCTTATAACTATCCCAATCCCTTTAACAGTGAAACCCAAATTCCTGTTAAGATTGCGGGCCGGCAGTTTGTAAAATTACAGATTTACGATATCGCCGGACGACTGGTGTGTACTCTGGTTGAAGATTATATTCAGGGAAATTACCGATTTTCATGGAAGGGTAATGATTTATTGGGACATAAAGTTTCAGACGGAATTTATTTTTACCGTATACAAATCGGTACGACGACATTAAACAGAAAGATGATATTTTTAAAATAGGTTTTTTCAGGAAAGGATGCAGATAAAATTAAAATAATCCATCCTTCTTACTGCTGAAACTATAAAATAAAACGACGGAGTAAATCGTAATTTTTGTTAATTACTTCTACCCAAATATTTATCTTCGTCGTTTTTTTTATCATTTTTTTGAAGAATATGCTCTGAACGATCTTAATTTTTTAACAGAATTTTTTCTCACTGATGTCCGGAAAAATAATTTTTCCTTTTTCGAGAATTTGTTTTTTTTTTTGCTAACTTTCCATTGCCCTTTCAAAGGTTGAGTGAAAATTTTATTAACGGAAAGGTTTTCATAATCATGAAAAGGATACCTGAACTAAAATTTTTTAAACCGGATGAGTCTGTGCAATGGATCGTTTGGCAATTTGAGGTTATAAAATATAACAAGGATATCTAATCAAAAAAAAAGGAATAGTACGATGATAAGGAAAATGGTGATACTCTTACTGATTTTGTTTACCTGCATCAGTGTACCGGCGCAAAATCCGGAAACTATTGTCAAGGATAATGAAGGGGCGGAATTTCTTCCCTATGCCATCGGAAATCATAGTACTGAAACCAATTATGATGATTTTCTTTCTGATGCTATTCCCGAGAACTGGGTCAAGCTGTACGATGAAAAAATGGAAGAAATCATTGCCCTTTTCTCAAAGCAGCGGTCACTCAATCCGCCAACTGGTTTTGAAGCCCGGTTCAATAAGCGGATTGACCTGGTAAACGACCAGCCTGTGGCCTGGCTGGAAATGTCCTTTTCACCCTATTTTTGGATTGACCAGGAGAAAACCGCCGATTTTCACATATCATCCATCCTGAATATATATCTCAATGATCCTTCGGGAATATCCGGTGCGCCTGTCATGGCTGATATCTTTTCTGCGCCTCAGAAAATTGACGAGTTTTTTGGCTATCCGATTTACCTCACCAATATGGGGGAAGTTACCTGGATCAATTTTACCGATGAAGCTTTGTTGGTTTCGGTATCTCAGGAGGATTTTCTTCACGTTCTCATCAATTTTTGGGAACAACAGGCCAGTCAGGTTGAGGCGGAGAAGAATAATTTTCAGGAAGAGGTGAGCAGGTTTAACAGCGATGAGGAAGCACAGCAACGGCAGGCAGATTTTGAAAAAGCCTACGATGATCTATTGAAAATTGATAAAAATGCCGCTGAAGAACTCAGAAAAGCCTATCAGGAAGTCATGAATATCAAGGTTGAACAGCAGGAAGGGGAGGAGGCCTTCGATACTGGAATTATGTTTGCCCGGCAGCAAGTCACACTGCTGCAGGAGGAGTTGGCCGCCCTGACGCCGGAAGAAAGGAACCGGCAGGCCTATTATTCTCCGGGCGCCATGGAACAATCGGGTCATGTTTCAGGCTTGCTGCCAGAGGAATCTGAAGATGAGGGAGATGCTCTGGTGCGCATGAACCCCCAACTGTTTCAAAAAGACCTGCATAAAATTCAGCTTCTGACGATCCGCTGGTCACTATTAAATAAAGAATATTATGATAAGCCAAGATTATGTCCGGTCAGCGATGAACCCATCCAAATCATTGATAACAAAATGCTATCGGTTTATCAAGATGCTGCTTTCTGGAGCAATCTCTTGAAAAGATTGGCCCAATGATTTTATCGTTATTTGTTTATATGACAAGGTAAGGCAATGAATGATAATAAAAAGGTTAATCCCAATTTTTTAAAAAGAATTCCGATTATGATCATAATGACTGTTCTACCGAAAAGCAACCAATTTCGGGAAAGCCGATACTTTCTGAAATTATGTCAGGTGCCTGAAACCTTATAGGATCTATTACGTGCGGGCTTTTACAGCTAATTTGGAATGCCATTGGCGACGAAGCTGAAGCCGGAGGAAAACTGAAAGAAAGTGAAATAAAAACCGGCTATTCCATTCGATGTATAAAAGATAAACAAAAGCATCTTATAAAGCCTGACATTTTTGGGTTCATCAATGATTTCAAAATAAAAAAAAGTTATTGATTTTGGTCGGACTGGTGCAATAAGTTGTCTGCGTTTATATTTTACCAAAAGGAATAATAAAAAGGAAAATCCATGAGAACGTTAACTTCAATTTTCATTATCGCAATTCTCTCCATAATCGCTTGCACACCGTCTCAATACGCAAAACTTGAAAAGGGCATCTATGCTGAAATAACAACCAGCAAAGGCACAATCCTACTGAAATTAGAGTATGAAAAAACACCGGTTACTGTGGCCAATTTTGTTTCCCTGGCGGAAGGCACCAATAACCATGTCACTGTTGACTCATTAAAAGGAAAACCTTTCTATGACGGACTGAAATTTCACCGTGTTATTAATGATTTTATGATCCAGGGTGGTGATTATACTGGGACTGGCTCCGGTAATCCGGGATATCAATTCAAAGATGAATTTCCAAAAGATGAAAACGGACAATTGCTTTTGAAACATGATTCTGCCGGTGTCCTGTCAATGGCGAATTCCGGTCCGGCAAGCAATGGAAGCCAGTTTTTCATTACCCACAAAGCCACACCATGGCTGGATGGTAAACATACGGTTTTCGGAAAAGTTGTGGAAGGCCAGTCTGTGGTGAATGCCATCGCCCAGGACGATATCATGGAAACAATCAAAATAATCAGAATCGGGGCCGAAGCAAAAGCTTTTAATGCTGCTAAAGTTTTCGATGAAATGATGAATGAACGAAAAGAAAAAGCCAAAAAACTTGAAAAAGTTGTGGAAGAAACTAAATCATATTTTGACGAAAAAAGAAAAGAAGCCCTGGAAACTGCGACCGGCTTGAAATATGTAATCAATACTACAAAAAATGGCATAAAACCAGAGCAAGGGGCCAAAGTGAAAATCAGTTACGCCGGATATTTCACTGATGGAAAATTGTTTGATACTAACTTTAAAGATGTTGCCAATAAGTATGATATTTATGATGAAAAAAGAGACCAGCAAAAAGGCTATGAACCGTTTACGGCAGAATATAGTGACAAAGCGAGGTTGATACCGGGATTCAAAGAAGGATTGCAATTGCTGAATGTTGGCGACAAAGCACTATTGTTTATTCCATCTGATCTGGGATATGGACCCAAAGGTGCCGGCCAGGTTATTCCACCAAATACAGATTTGGTATTTGAGATTGAACTGGTGGAAATTGCTCAATAATTCAAGATTGAATATTTTGATCTGTAATTATTCGCCAAATGTTCGAATCCATGGATTGACATGATCAATGCAATTGAAATGTTGAGAGTTTTATTTTGAGAATCAGCATAATACTATGATTTCAGACCTGACATTGATTACCCTGCTGGATCTGCTGGGAACCTTTGCTTTTGCCATCAGCGGGCTCAAGTTCGCATCAGGTAAAAATATTGACTGGTTTGGTGCTTATATTGTCGGATTGGTCACCGCCATTGGTGGCGGCACCCTGAGAGACCTGCTGTTGGATGTGAAGCCCTTCTGGATGTCAGAACCCCGATATCTCTTAACCACAGGCGTTGCGCTCATGACCGCCATTATCTTCAAAAAGAAAATATTTAAAATGGGGGCTACCCTGTTCCTGTTTGATACTATCGGCCTTGGGATTTTTACCATTGTCGGTATCAGTAAAAGTCTGGCGTTTGGCTTTCCTGTCTGGGTCTGTATTACCATGGGCACAATTACCGGATCGGTTGGTGGTGTGCTACGGGATGTGCTGATCAACGAAGTACCTTTGCTTTTTCGCAAGGATATATATGCGCTTGCTTGTGTCGCTGGTGGGATTGTGTATTTTATTTGCCTGAAGATACCGATACCAGCGAATTTTGCAGAGATTATCGGTGCATCATCGGTTATCCTTTTTCGTATCCTTGCTGTCAAATATCACCTCCATTTGCCCACCCTGCCTTCGATTCATGACGATTGAAAATAACAACAAAATCGATGGCCATTTCAAAAAATCTGTCAAAATGAGTACCCTGAAAGTGGGTTATTCAAAGTTCAAATAATTCCCCGCCCAAATCACTTCAGGCAGCAAAAGGGGTCTTTGATGTATATCAGATAATCCGGCTTTCACTTTTAGTTCCATCGAGCCATAAGATATTAAATTGCTAACAATATCTTGAGAATTGTAAAATAAAATATTTCCGCTTTCGAGTAATATATTACCAATTACAAATTCCTAAATACCATCAAATCCTTTTATAGTATCCAGAACATTGAAAAATAAGGGGTTAATTTTCCGGTTAGTTAAGTGTCTAAAAAAACTTAAAAAATTCCTTCCAAAATAGTGTTAAAAATTTAAATTGTAGCCCTGAGGAAGGAGGAGTTATGAAAATTGGGATCCGTCGAGAGGATAAAAATCAGTGGGAAGGCCGTGTCCCTTTAATCCCGGCCGATATCAAAGAACTTAAAGAACAATATAACCTGGAATTCGTCATTCAGCCCTCAACCATTCGGGCTTTCAGGGATGAGGAATTCGAAGCCGCCGGTGCCATTGTCCGGGAAGATTTATCAGACTGCAAAATGATTATTGCAGTGAAGGAAATCCCGGTGGATTTTTTCGATAACCATAAGCGATATCTGTTTTTTTCCCACACCATCAAAGGGCAAAAGGAAAATATGAAAATTTTGTCCGCCATTTTAAAAAAGCAGGCGACACTTATGGATTATGAGCGTATTGTGGACGATCATAACCGCAGAATTGTATTCTTTGGGAAATACGCCGGAATTGCGGGGATGATTGATTCCTTTTACGGTTTTGGAAAAAAACTGAAACTGGACGGCATCGAAAGTCCTTTTGACCGGGTAAAATATGCCCTGGATTATCAGGATGTCGCCACCGCCAAAGAGGAATTGGAAATAGTCGGACGGGATATTCAGGCCGGCAAGATGCCTGTTCCGGTCATTATTGGAATCGCCGGTTATGGTAATGTCTCCAAAGGAGCACAGGAAATTATTGACACATTGCCCTGCCGGGAAATGACTCCCGAAGTGCTGCTGTCCATCGACAAAAACACGTTGGATAAAACCCACATCTACAAAGTCGTTTTCAAAGAAATTGATATGGTAGTTCCGAAAGAGGCCGGCCATCTCTTTTCATTAGAAGAATATTATCATTATCCGGATCAATATGAATCCATTTTTTCACCCTGTTTATTTAAACTGGATATTTTTATCAATGCCACTTATTGGGAGCCACGTTATCCGAGGCTGGTAACCTGTGGTTTTTTGCGGAAACATGCCCCGCAGCTGAAAGATTTGCGGGTCATTGGTGACATATCCTGTGATGTTGGCGGAAGTGTAGAATGCAACCGCAAGGTCACCGGGTCCGGTGATCCATTTTATGTCTATGAGCCGGCTGAAGATAAAATTCGAATGGGACTGGAAGGAAACGGACCGGCCGTGCTGGCAGTGGACAATCTGCCCTGTGAAATTTCCCGGGATTCCTCGGTTTTTTTCAGCCATATTTTAAAAAAATATGTTCCGGAATTGAGCAATGGCAGCCTGGACAGCGATCTGGAGCATTCGCCTGTTTCCGAAGAATTAAAACGTTCGATTATTATCCATAAAGGCAAATTCACACCTGGGTATAAATATTTGAAAACTTACCTGGAATATTAATAATGGGGGAGAGATTTTTCATGAAAAAAATTATTGTTCTGGGGGCCGGGCTGGTGTCCCGTCCTCTAGTAAAATACCTGCTGGGAGTTAAGCATTTTTTTGTCACATTGGCTGACATCGATGAAAAAAAGGCCGCCGCAATAATTGATGGTGCCGCCAATGGCCGTGCTGTAGCCCTTGATGTTAGTAACCAACCTCTTGTGGAAGAACTGGTAAGGGAACATGATCTGGCGATTTCACTTCTACCTTATTCCTTTCATCCTATGATAGCAGAATATTGCATCAGGCACAAAAAAAACATGGTGACAGCGTCCTATGTCAGTGAAAAAATGAAATCTCTGCATCCTAAAGCACTGGAAGCAGGCGTCATCATCCTCAATGAAATTGGTGTTGATCCTGGTATTGACCACATGTCGGCCATGAAAATCATTGATTCAGTTCATGGCAGGGGAGGTAAAATTGAAGCCTTCCGTTCGTACTGCGGCGGTTTGCCTGCTCCTGAAGACACTGACAATCCTTTTGGATACAAATTCAGCTGGTCTCCCCGCGGTGTACTAATGGCGGGGTTAAATTCCGCCAAGTACCTGGAAAAGGGTAAAATCGTCGATATTGATGGCAGAGAATTATTCCTCAACCACTGGGGGGTGGAGGTTGGTGACTACAAGGATTTTGAAACCTATCCCAACCGGGATTCCTTGCCCTATGTTGATATTTACGGCATTCAGGAGACTGAAACCATGTTTCGGGGTACTATTCGCAACAAAGGCTGGTGTGATAAACTCTATGCCCTGGCGAAGATGGGATTTTTAAAAGATGAAACTGTAGACCTGCCTCAAAATGCCACCTACAAAGACCTGACGGCCAAAATGATTGGCGCAGATAACGTCGATAATCTGACCCTCAAAACCCATGAATTTTTGGGCAAAGACTCCAAACCCGGCGTGCTGGACGGGCTCAAATGGCTCGGACTTTTTCAGGACCAGATTCTACCCCGAAGCCGCAACCTGCTGGATATCATGACAGAATTGTTCCTCAGCAAAATGGAGTACAAAGCCGGTGAGCGGGATATGATTGTTTTGTTCCATGACTTCATGGTCTCCCTTCCCGAAGGAAAAAAGCGAATCACATCGACATTGATTGATTATGGCCTTCAAAATGGTGATACGTCCATGGCCAGAACGGTCGGATTGCCCGCAGCGATCGGGGCCGAACTGATATTGAATGGAAAAATTTCCCTGACAGGCGTCCAAATACCGGTTAGCCGGGAAATCTATCTCCCTGTACTGGCGAGATTGGAAGAATTAAACATTAAATGTGTCGAACAGGAGTACAGGATATAATATTATTTTTTCCTTATTTTTATGCTGGTTTGTGAACCCGGAATGGGTTCCTTTTCAGCTTTGTTTTTGACACAGCCAGGTTATGCCGTCAGCGACCTTTTGGCAGGTCGCTTTTTTATTTTGAATTTTTGCATTGTATCAGTACCGATTAATTTTTATAATTGTCCATAGGAAAGAAATGAAAAAGCCATGATCGAGCAGGTTTCAAAAAAAATATTGCTTGTGGATGATGAATTACTGATTGCACAATCGGAAAAGATGGAGTTGGAGTCCCTGGGTTATCGGGTAGAAATCATCAGCGATGGGGATAAGGCGGTTAAATGTTTTCAGCAGTCTAATGATATTGATTTGGTCCTGATGGATATTGATTTAGGGGCAGGTAATGACGGAACAATTATCGCCCAGGCCATTCTCGAAAACAAGGATGTGCCCATCATTTTTCTTTCTTCCCACTCAGAGCCGGCCGTAGTGGAAAAAACAGAAGGGATCACTTCTTACGGCTACATTCTCAAAGGCACCAGTGCTCCTGTCATGAATGCATCAATAAAAATGGCGTTTAAATTATTCGAAGCGAAGAGGGTAAATCAACAAAGTGAACAGGCCCTGCAGAAAAGTGAACGTCTATTGCGCTATGTAATAGAGAACAGACGGGATTTCGCTTACAAATTTAATATCCGGTCGGGTTGGTATGATTATGTCAGTCCGGGAGTCAAAGAGATCAATGGATTTTCTGCTCAGGAATTTTTAAATCTGGGGCCAAAAGAAATTGCCCGGCGTTTTCATTCTGATGACAGAGAGCAATATGTAAACCATTTCAATGCTTTTTCATTAAAATATCCCAAACAGGATGATATCATTGAATACCGCTGGTTGCATAAAGATGGTTCTTACCACTGGTACAGTGACAGTAGAAATCTATTACTGGATCCTCAGGGAAAACCGGAATCCATTGTGGGCAATGTTAGGGATATTACAGATAAAAAAGAAATTCTGGATAAGCTACGCAAGGGGGAAGAAGAATTTAGAAATATCTTTAACAATATTGTTGATGGCCTGCTGGTAGTCAACAAAAACCTGGAAGTCCTTAAAATCAACCCGGCTTTCACTGAAATGACCGGTATCAGCAATGAAGAAATCGTGGGCAAAAACGGGATTTTTCTGGCTAAAAAATTTGTCAATTTTCGGGACCTGCCAAAAGTCCTCAGAATGATGTCTGACCGGTTTCGCGGTAAAAATCCAGAATTGACAGAGATCACCTACAATCAGAAAATTCTTGAAATTCGCGTCGGTAAAGAACAGAAAAATGGCGAATATATTGTCACATTACGCGATATTACTAACAAAAGAAGGACAGAACTCTCCCTTTTAGAAACACAGGAAAATTTTAACCGTATCGTTGAGAGCACGCCGTTGTTGATTTACAAAACCGATAAACATGGCATCATCACCTACGCCTCACCATCTGTTGAAAAAGTAATTGGCTATACCAGCGAAGAGGTAGTAGGAAAAAATCTGGCCATGGATTTGTATGTCAATCCGGAAGAGCGGACCCTTTTAATTAACCGATTGAATAAATTCGGAAGTGTACAGGGATTTGAAGCCCGGCTGAAAAAGCGCGATGGTTCGGTCATGTGGATTGCCAGTGACGCACACATCATGCTCGACGAAAAGGGAAACTATAAGGGTGTTGAAGGCCTAGCTCGCAATATAACCAAACAAAAAGTTTCTGAAGAAATTCTACGAGAAAAAGAAAATGCATACCGCACTATTTTTGAAAATACCGGCACCGCTTCGGTCATTATTGACGATGATCGGACCATATTGTTGGCAAACAATGAATTTTCTAATTTGGTTAAACTACCAAAAAATGAAATTGAGGGAAAGAGAAAATGGACTGAATTTACAATGCATGAAGATTTGGAATGGATGAAGGAACAGCATGAGCTGCGCCGAGTCGATGAAAAGAAAGCCAGGCAGCACTATGAATTCAGGCTGGTCAACTCGCTCAATGAGATTCGTTACATATATTTGACTGTCGGTATTATACCCAATACACGGCAGAGTATTGCATCACTGCTGGATATAACAGAATTGAAAAATTCTGAAAAAAACCTGCAGGAAAAGGAAAATTACTATCGCACGATTTTTGAAAATAATGCCACGGCCATGGCGATTGTTTCCTCAGACATGCGGCTGCTGTCAGTCAACAATCAACTGGTCGATCTCACTGGATATTCAAAAAGAGAATTAGAAGGACAATTCGATTGGACCCATTTTATCGTTCCGGAGGATATCGAAAAAATGATGATCCAGCACCAATTACGCAGGACTAATCCGGATCAGGCCCTGCCCCAATATGAATTTAGGCTGAAAAGAAAAGATAAATCGGTGCGGGATGTCTTTGTTACCATAGAAATGATTCCCGGCACACAAAACAGCATTGCCTCCATGATTGATATTTCTGATCGAAAAAAAGCAGAAAATGAAAACAGACAATTACTGATTGAAAAAGAACTGATTTTAAAAGAAGTTCATCATCGCATCAAAAATAACCTGGCTATGGTAAAAAGCTTGCTGAATATTCAGATCAATTCACTTAATGCAAATAATGTTGAATCGGCCCTTGTTGATGCCACGGAAAGAATAGACAGTATTATTGTGCTCTATGATAAACTTTTTCAATCCAGAGATTACCAAAAAGTGAAGGCAAAAAGTTATTTTATTGAGCTGATTAATGATATTTTAAAAATATTCCCGATCAAAGAAAATCTAGACATTGACCTATTTATTGATGATATTGAGATGGATACAAAATTACTCTCTTCGCTGGGTATTATCACAAACGAACTGCTGACCAATACGATCAAATATGCCTTTCCGGATAATAAAAGAGGAGAAGTAAGACTTAATTTGAAATTGCAAGATCATAAACTGGTCTATTTTTATCATGATAATGGTGTCGGTTATTTTCCGCAGGAAAATCAGGGTTTCGGTCTCACTTTAATTAAAATTTTAGTGGAACAATTGCATGGACAAGTCGCATCCATCACCGATAAAGGGGTAGAATTTAAAATAGAAATTGAACTGGGCCAATAATTTTATAAAAGGAACATTGACTGAAGTATTCATAAAAAGAAAAAAAATTACCATAAATATTTGACAAATTCCTGTAAATACTTTTGGTTTATTAAGAATGCCAAAAAATTGTGATTCATCGAAGCTTTAAAAATTTATGGGTTAGATGGTTAAAACGATGCAAAATTGTATATTATTCAGGTTAAAAAAAGGATTTTCCCGGCCTACCGGTTCGAAGAATGAGTGAATAAATGAATTAGTTTTCTTGTCGTATTGAACAAAAGATATTAAATATTTCTCTGCAGTAATCATAAAAATACTGATTGCTCCCTCGACCTTCCGGATTCATTTCCGGAAGGTTTTTTTTAGGGATCATTTTATAATAAAAAAATAAAATTTGAAAAAGTTATGGCATTTTTTTCAAGGGAGTAAAAGAGTAAACTTGTGAGAAATAATTAACACCTTTTGGGATAGCTTCAGTGTCCATTATCCTTCTTTGATATTTCCGATAAAAGCCATAAATTTGTAGTCCAAAAAAAAAGAAGGGACCGGGAGACAAAATTGGAAATAATTAATAAAAAAATAAGTGAAAACTATAATATATTGATTACCAGTCATGTACGGCCGGATGGAGATGCTCTGGGGTCTGAAGCGGCCATGTACCATCTTCTAAAAAGGATCAAGAAAAATCCGCAAATCTATAACGCCTCTCCACTACCCTGGGAATTCGGTTTTTTAAATGAAAACAAAATTTTTCATCATTACAACCGGGCAAAGGACAAAAAGTCTCTCTCTGAATTTGATTTGGCAATTGTGCTCGATGTCGGTTCTTTTTCAAGGCTAGGTGAACTCGGTGATGATTTAAAGGAATCCGGTATTTCTGTCATCTGTCTCGACCATCACCCCATTCGAAGCCATGAATTTGATTATGAAGTGGTGGATACCCGTGCTGCAGCAACATGCAGCCTGATTTACGAGTTGATCATGGAGACAAATCCTCATCTCATGAACCTAGACATTGCCAATGCAATCTGGGTGGGAATCATGACGGACACCGGTTCTTTTCGTTTTGAAAATACCACACCCAAAACAATGAAAATAGCAGCCAGACTTCTCGATTTTGGCGTAACGCCGGGGGCCTTGTACCGGCATATTTACGAAAACAAATTGCCGGAGCAAATGCTGTTGCTGGGCATGGTGTTGCAAAATGTAAAATATGCCTGCGATGGGCAATTGGCCTGGTTTTTTATCACTCAGGAAATGGCCCGAAAAGCCGGAGCAAAAATTGAAGAAGTCGATGGTTATACTGATTTTGTGCGGACCACTTATGGTGTAGAAGTCGCCATTATGTTTCTGGAACGGGAAAAAAAGAACATTCGTTTAAATTTTCGTTCCAAAGGAAATGTTGTCCTCAATGAAATAGCCGGAAAGCATGATGGCGGTGGCCATGCTTTTGCATCCGGTGCTACCATATTTGACACAATTGAAGAAGCAGAAAAATTAATCATACCGGAAGCCCAACAGGAAATAAAGGATTGGCAGGCGGGAAAAGGAAAATATGCGAAAAGTAAGGATTGAGGTCGCAAAGTCCATTGGTTTTTGTAGTGGTGTGACCCGGGCTGTGAAAATAGCAGAGGAGACAGCTGCCCGATATGGCAGCGTCCAGATGCTTGGTGATATTGTTCATAACAAAATTGTTGTGGAGAAATTAAAAGAACAGCATGTTGAGGTCGTTGATGACCCACAGAAACTGGACCGATCCAAACCTTTGCTGCTTCGGGCCCATGGAACAATCCTGGAGGTTGAAAACCAACTGCGACAGCAAGGTTATTTCCTGATTGATGCAACCTGCCCGCTGGTCAAAGAAATTCATAGAGAAGCCATTAAACTGGAAAATGAGGGCCGCCGGGTAATCATTATTGGCGACCATGGCCATGACGAAGTCCTCGGAATTGAGTCCCGGCTGAAAAATCCGGTCGTTATCTATACGGCAGATGAGGCCGAAAAGTTGAGCTTTGAAAAACAGTATGGTGTTGTAGTCCAGTCAACACAGTCCATTCAGGATGTGGGAAAAATCCTGGAAGTCATTGCCCAAAAATGTGATGATTTGCATTTTGTCAATACTATTTGCGGGCCCACAAGAATGCGGCAGAAGCAGGTAAAAGAATTAGCACTGAACAACCAACTGGTCCTGATTGTTGGATCAAGCTCCTCAGCAAATACACTTCGGCTGCTCCGGATTTGCAAAGACATTAATTTTAATACGATACAGATTGAGACAGAAAAAGAGCTGCAAAAACAATGGTTTGAAACCGTCAATTCTGTCGGTATCAGTGGCGGAGCATCAACGCCTGAATATGTGGTTGACGCGGTTAAAAAAAGTGTACAAAAAATTTTTGAAAGTTTATTAAATTAAGTACACTTTTTTGACAGAAATGACAAAAAATAAAATTCAAAAAAAATAAATGGAGTATCGCTATGGATAAAAGTAGTTTTGAAGTTAAAGTAGGTTTGGCTGAAATGCTCAAAGGCGGCGTCATCATGGATGTAACCAATTCTGAACAAGCCAAAATTGCAGAGGAGGCCGGTGCCGTTGCCGTCATGGCATTGGAAAGAATTCCTTCAGATATTCGTGCCATGGGCGGTGTAGCCCGTATGTCCAATCCTAAAATGATCAAAGATATTCAACAGGCTGTATCAATTCCGGTCATGGCAAAATGTCGTATAGGGCACTTCGCTGAAGCCCAAATACTGGAAGCCCTGGAAATTGATTTTATCGATGAAAGTGAAGTCCTGACACCGGCAGACGATGTAAACCATGTCTGGAAACACGATTTCAAAGTTCCTTTTGTTTGCGGTTGTCGCAATCTGGGTGAAGCCCTACGCCGAATCGGTGAAGGAGCTGCCATGATCCGCACAAAAGGGGAAGCTGGCTCCGGTAATATTATTGAAGCGGTCCGTCACATGAGGACAGTCCAGATGGATATCAAAAAACTCACGGTTTTGAAAAATGATGAATTAATGGCTGTCGCCAAAGAACTCGGTGCACCCTTTGCTTTAGTCAAACAAGTGGCTGAAACCGGAAAACTTCCTGTGCCAAATTTTGCTGCCGGCGGAGTGGCGACACCTGCAGATGCCTCATTGATGATGCAGTTGGGAGCAGAATCGGTTTTTGTGGGTTCCGGTATTTTCAAATCCGAAGATCCGGCAGCCCGGGCCAAAGCTATCGTCCAGGCTGTGACTTATTACAATGATCCGAAAATCCTTGCCGAAATCTCTGCCGGCCTGGGCGATGCCATGAGAGGTATTGCCATGGAAGAAATTCCCGAAGACCAGAGACTGGCAACCAGAGGTTGGTAAAAATAGACAATGACATTGAAAAATTCTGATATCACTGTTGGAATTTTAGGATTACAGGGGGCCTTTCACAAGCACCAAAAAATGCTGGAAAGGCTTTCTGTTAATCCTATCATCATCCGTTATCCTGAAGAAATTGAAAAATGCCAGGGTATTATTTTGCCGGGTGGCGAATCTACCACTATGACCAAATTGCTAAAAAGTATGGCCCTGTTTGAGCCTCTTCAAAAATATAATGGACCAATGTTTGGAACCTGTGCCGGGGCGATTTTATTATCAACTGGTTGTGATGATCCGAGAGTGGACCATCTGGCCAAAATTCCGGTGCAAACCAGTCGGAATGCTTTTGGACGGCAGATAGAATCCTTTGTTGCTCCAATACAGATTAAAGACTTTGACTCCGATTTTCAAGGGGTATTTATTCGTGCACCTCAGTTTGAAAAAATTATTGGAACCATTGAAGTTTTAGGCCGGTTAAATCAACAACCGGTTTTTTTGAAATATGGCAATGTCCTTGTCAGCAGTTTTCATCCTGAACTTACTGACGATATACGCATTCATCAGTACTTTTTAAATCTAATCCAATAGGTATAAAATGGAGTCTTTCCGGACAGAATATAAATTTTTGGAAAAAGTCAATTCACCTGCAGACCTGAAAAAACTTAATCTCAGTGAATTAAAAATATATTGCGAAGAAATGCGTCATTTCATCATAGAGACAGTCAGCAAAACCGGGGGACACCTGGCCCCCAGTCTCGGCGCTATCGAATTGACAGTGGCTTTGCATTATGTTTATGATACACCCAGTGACAAACTGGTCTGGGATGTCGGCCATCAGGCTTATGGTCACAAAGTCATCACAGGCCGCAGGGAAAAAATGGATACCATTCGTCAATATGGTGGTATCAGTGGTTTTTGCAAACGCCAGGAGAGCGATTATGATGCATTTGGTGCCGGACATGCCAGCACCTCCATATCCGCTGCCGCCGGTTTTGCAGCCGTCCGGAACCTGCAACAGTCTGATCATAAAATAGTTGCCATAATCGGTGACGGTTCTTTTACAGGCGGACTGGCCTATGAGGGATTGAATAACATTACTGAAATCGGCGGACAGTTTCTCATGATACTCAATGACAATGAAATGTCCATCTCTCGGAATGTTGGCGCCATGTCCAATTATTTTACTAAAATTGTTCGTCATCCGCAGTATTTATACTACAAAAACCGAATCTGGAATACACTTGAAAAATTGCCCAAAGGGGGAAATTTTTTTAGAAGACTGGGACAATACCTGTTAAAACCCATCAAAAGACTTTTAGCCCCCAGTGTGCTTTTCGAAGAATTCGGCTTTCGGTATTATGGTCCGGTTGACGGTCATGATTTAAAAAATCTGATTTCCGTCTTTGAAAACCTGAAAAATCTAAAATATCCGGTCTTGTTACATGTGAAAACCATTAAAGGCAAAGGCTTGGAAAAAGCAGAAAAGAACCCGACAAAATACCATGGAATCGGGCCTGAAAAACCGGCTTTTGATGCTGATGTGAAAAAGGACCCGTCCATCGGATTCCTGGATGCTTTTGGAAAAATTGCCTGCGAGATCGGTGAAAAATACCCCCGGGCAAATTTTATTACTGCTGCCATGAAAACCGGAACCGGATTGACGGAATATGCAAAGAAATTTCCTGACCGGTATTTTGATGTGGGTATTGCTGAGGGGCATGCTGTCACCTTTGCAGCAGGTATGGCTGCTGAAGGTTATCGCCCGGTGGTCGCTATCTATTCAACCTTTTTGCAACGGGCCTATGATCAGATCATTCATGATGTGGCCCTGCAGAAATTACCGGTGGTTTTTGTTCTGGATCGGGCCGGACTGGTGGGACCGGATGGGCCGACACACCACGGCACCTTTGATCTGGGTTTTTTAAGTCTGGTGCCGGGTCTTATCCTTGCCGCACCCCGCAATGGGAATGAACTCCGTGACCTGATGGTCACTGCCATGGAGCAAAATGAATTTCCCTTTGCCATTCGCTATCCCAAAGATAAGTGCCATGAATTCAGTGAAAAAGCAGAAGCCCACCTCCTTCCTGTTGGCCAATGGGAAACAATACAGGAAGGCCGAAAACTTGCGATCATTGCTACCGGAAGTATGACCAGTACAGTTGTGGGGTTACTTCCTGAATTGACTGCTGAAAAAGTGGTACCATCGGTTTATCATGCAACTTTTGTGAAACCTATGGATGAAGCATTATTGTTGCAAATTGGCGATCAATACCGAAAAGTCCTTGTTTTTGAGGAAAATTCTGAAATCGGCGGATTGGGGACCATGGTGGCCCGGTTTTTCAGCAGCCATGATTCAAAAATCCAGGTTATCAATTTTGGTATTCCCGACACTTTTGTGACACAGGGGACAAGGGATGAATTACTGCGGGAAATTGGCCTTGATTCCGAAAGTATCTATACCACTATCCTGAAAAACTGGTCAAAATAGATTCATATCAATATTTTCCATATTTCTGGGCTGATTTCCATTGAAGGGCTCTCATTTTCTATATTATTATTTATACCTTCTAGATATTTACAGAAGCATACCATAAATTATATCCACTGAAATAATAATGAGGATTGAATGAAAAGGACTATTATTGCTTCAATTTTAATAATTCTGATCCAAAGGTGTAGCATTGATTTTCCGGGTAAATCGGAAATGCCAAACTGGGATGTGGAACTGAATTTTCCTCTGGGAACCAAAACTTTTTTTGCCAGGGACATGATGAAGGCTTCTACTGTAACGACCTATATCAGTCAGGAGGGTGATTCAATCATCGCCTTTGCCAACGATGCTTTGGGCATGGAAAGGACAGTGGTTGGTGACAGCCTGAAAATCGATAACATTACGGAATCCTATACCCAGTCAATTGAGGATGTTACAGTTGAAAATATTGATGAAAAAGTGATCATGGATATGTCGGTGGTCAGCATTGCTCCCTTTGATGATGACTGGTCTGACAATGTGGGACCAGCTACAGTGCGGGATAATTTGCCCAAAGGTTCGACTCCCGCAAAATTAAAGGAACTCTTTGATTTTACACCTTACGGCAACGGCGCGGAAGTCACAATTCCCCAAAACACGGAATATCCTTCCATCTACAGGCCTGTAGATTTTGATGAATTTGACAAAGTGGTAATCAAGGAAGGTTTTATGGATGTCAGAATCCTGAATGATCTGATAGTGGAACTGGGCAGTCCTATTATAATCACTTTCTGCAATCCGGATTCAACTGAGATCATGAATGACAAGGGTGTTGTACTGACCACAACCTATAACGGATCCCTTCAACCGGGTGAAACATCTCCGGTTTTTCCAATTCCGTTAAGCAATCATCCCCTTGAAAATCTGATCCTTGCCCGGGTTGAAGGCGTAATTTGCGGTTTTGGTTCCAGGACAGTCATGAATAACAGTGAAAATATCAATTCATCTTTTAATATGTTTGTCTCAACCCGAGATATTGTTGTGCGTAGTGCAATCGCCATTGTTCCGGAGCAAAATTTTGATACAACATCCACGGTGGCAATGCCGGAATCCGAACATGAGATTATCAGTGCCACCGTAAAATCCGGCAATCTGAAAATAAACCTGAATAACCGATTAAATGTCGAATCGCTGGTAAATATTAACATACCCGGTCTGACGCAGAGTGGTGTAATTTTCAATGAGACGCTGACGATACCACCGATCTCCGGAATCAATAAAATATTATCGCTTGATGATTACAAAATTACACCTGAAAATGATTCGATTCTGGTTTATTCCTTTGTGAAAACCCTTACGACAGACCCGAATAAAGTGTATATTGATGAATTTCAAGGAATTGACCTGGAAGTATTCTTTTTTGGAACCAGTGAAGGCGACAGCATCATTTTTAAAGAATTTGAAGGAATTGTGGACCAGGATGACATCGAAAAAGAGGGAGAAATTGATATTGATTCGGATACCCGAATTACATCGGCAACGATTTCCCGTGGCACGATTGAATTAAATCTTGATAACAAAGTCATTCAGGAAATTGATGCAGATATGACATTGACCCTGGTCATTCCCGATATCGTCGATGAATCGAATAATCCTATTGCCATCGGACCACTTACGGTATCTCCCGGAATGACGCCTTTGTTTATCAACGCCGATAACAGCCTCGCCGGATATAAATTGCGCCCCCAGCAAAGGGCCGATAAAGAGCAATATGTAACTTATGATGCAGAAATTATTGTTCCCCGGGATACCTATGGCATTTATGACCTGGAAGAAAGTTTTATCACAGACATTAAAATTACCGGGCTTCGATTTTCCAGTGTAACCGGCTATTTTAATGAAGAAGCCATTGTCAAGGAAGACTCCACCTCTTTTCCCGGTAATAATAAACTGGACCTTGCGGATTTTAAAGATGGAATATTAAATATCCATACGGAAAACCATTTTGGTTTATATGCTGATGTCAGTTTTGTCATACCTGAGTTCATGAATAAGCAGACTGGAGAGCCCCTTGAACTTTTGATCAATATGAATCCTGAAGAGATGGAATACAACCAGCAAATCGGTCTGCAGGATTATATCTTTTCCAACATGAAGGAACGGGAATTTCTATATTATGAATCAAAAATATCGATTCCTACCAGTGAGGAAATGACGCTGGACGCCAGTAAGAATGTTAATGCTGATATAAAAATTGAAAATATTGTCCTGAACAGCATAAAAGGACACATCGATACAATCGAAGTCAAAATCGCTGAAGTTGAAGAAAAAGTGGCGGACTTTCCGGAAGAATTAAAAGATATCAACCTGGAAGAAACAACCCTTGAAGTACATTTTGACACCAATATTGGGATTGATTTCGAATTGGATATGGAAATCATCAGTTGTAACAGCGAAGGAGATTCCGAAGCGGTTCATGTTCATCATATTATCAAAAAGGATGATCCTGCCACTCGCATAGTCACCATTGACGAAGCCAATCAGTTGCTCAATATTGCCCCCGATAATTTTGTGTTTTCCGGAAATATTCGGCTTTATGGTGAAGGTGAAATAGACCAGGAACAATACCTGGGTGGCCAGATCAATGTTTTGGTTCCTTTAATCATTTCTGTTGATGCAGATACCAAAATCGAATTGGATCCGGAAAAAATCACTACAGACCTGCCTGATGAATTGGTTTCTGTTTTTATCCATTCGGAAATTGATAATTCCTTTGATCTGACCGGTCTGGTAAGAACATTGATTTCCAGGGACACCACGGATTTTCTGCCTGAATCGTCCAAAAAACCGGATACATTGATGGTTTTTCGCTTCGTGGGGAATCAAATTCAGGAACAGCAAATTGAGATCATTGATGATCGAATGAATATGCTCAAAGATTCCTGCTATATTAAAAATGAAATTGAACTGGATGCAACTCTGCCGGGAGAAAAAATCAAAGTGCTGACCAGAGACCGGTTGAAATTATTCATGTACGGAACCATTGTTGGACATATCGATCTGAGTGACGGAGAGGAGAAATAGACCATGAAAAAAATCGTGTTTTTATTAGCGGTCCTCCTGACTTTTTGCTTCGCCCAAAGTCATTTAAATGCCCCCGGCATCGCTTATCTTTTTAGTAATTCTGCTGTAGTTGAAGGATGGGAAACCATCGGGACAAATCCGGCGAACCTGGGCTTTTATTTTGATGATTCCCTCACTGTTTCCTCTTTGAATATCGGCTTCCTGCCCATGGTATCGGTACCTGCTGTAAATTTTGGGAATAATGCCTTTAGTTATTCTTTGCTGATGAAGGATTTTTTTCATGGCGGCAAATTGTCAGTGAAAAACAAAAACAATTTACTGGATGCCGTCAGCAGCAACGGAGTAAACGGGCATTTTCAAATGACCCAGAATATTTTAAAATATAGCAGAAATAATATTGCCTTTGGTTTATCCCTGGAAAGTTTAGGAGAAACCCAATTACCCAAGTCTTTTATCAATTTTGGTTTGAATGGAAATCAATTTGATCAACTCATTCATATTGATGACCTGGATGGTGAAGCCCTTTTATACAGTAACTTTAACTTTTATTTAGGGCACCGGTTTAAAAAGGATTTTTACAAAAAATATTTTAAAGAACTCTATTGGGGTATCGGGGTTGATCTAATCCTGGGGGGGATTTATCAGGATATCGAAAAAATGGATGGATACATTACCAGCAGGACCGATGCCCTTGAAATATCCGGTAAAGCCAGATCCAGAGTCGGAACAGGAGGCCTGGGTTTTGCCCTCGACCTGGGATTGACCGGCAAGATTGATGATAATTTTTATACTTCCATTACATTGCAAAACCCCATCAGTTTGATACGATGGGGCGTATTTGATATGATAAAAATCGATGGCAAAAACACCCAGGTGTATGAATATGATTATTACCTTGAACTGGAGAGTGAGGAGTTCTTTAGCGATGCCATTGATTCTTTGCTGGATGCTGCAGTTCAGACTGATTCTTCCTACACCGGAAAAAAGTTTAATAGTCATTTACCTGCCAGTTACAACCTTAGTGCTTCTTATCAGTTTTCTGAAAAATTTAAAATAAATGCAGCTGTCTATGGATATTTCAGCAACAAATTCGGGTTGGATTTTGTACCGAAAATATCGACTGTGGTAACCTATAATCCCAATCAGGCCTGGCCGCTGATCCTGGGGCTTGGTACAGGAAAATTCAATCAATTCACCTGGAGTTTGGGTACCGGAATCCACAAAGGCCGGTACCATTTAGATTTAGGATTTTCACAATATGGCGGCCTGTTCAATTATTCTCGGGGGTTTTATTTTGCTCTGGATCAGAGTTTTTACTTTTAGTTTTAAATTGTTATAATTTTTTATTAATAAAACAGCCTTTTTTTGCATAAAAGGCTGTTTTTGTTTCTGTTGTAATTGGTGTAAATTTGGATAATTCCTAAAAAATTGTAAATTATAGGCAGTAATTTTTTACTGGTTATGATTAAAAATGCTATAAATAAATACCGCTAACGACGCTAAAATTCATCTCTTAATTTTATTTTCATAGAGGTCTGTGTCAATAAAAACAAATCTTTGTTTCTATCGGGTATTTTTTTGTAAAAAAATTAAGGAAGGAAATTATGCAGCAAATATTTAATGAAAAACAAAAAAAAATAGCGGAAAGAATGGACGCTGATGCCGTGAAAAAAAATTGGAAAGACTGGCACTGGCAAATGAAACATCTGGTTCGTGACATTGATACTTTTCAAAAAGTCACGGGAATTGACTTTTCAGAAAAGGAAAGACGCGATTTGGATGAAACACTAAATAAATTTCCTCTTTCAGTTTCACCCTATTATCTTTCTCTGATCAAGACACGGGAATATAAAAATGATCCGATTTTTTTACAGAGTTTTCCCTCTGTTCAGGAATTGTTTATATCGGACCATGACATGGCTGATCCGCTGGCTGAAGAAAAAGATAGTCCGGCACCGGGAATCACTCATCGATATCCTGACAGAGTGCTTTTTACCATCAGCAATGTCTGTGCAATGTATTGCCGGCACTGCACCAGAAAACGCAAAGTTGGCGATGTTGATTTTATTCCCAACCGGGGCATGATCAAAGCCGGTGTTAATTATATCAGAAAAAATCATCAAATCAGGGATGTTTTGCTGAGTGGCGGTGATCCGCTGATGCTTTCAGATGATTACCTGGATTGGATATTATCGGAGATTCGGGCTATTGAACATGTTGAAATTATAAGAATCGGTACCCGAGTTCCTGTGGTATTGCCATATCGAATCACCGATAATCTGGTGCAGATTTTTAAAAAGTATCATCCTCTTTGGATTAATACACATTTTAATCACCCCAGAGAAATAACAGCTTCATCCAGAGAATCTCTGGCAAAATTGGCTGATGCCGGAATCCCTCTCGGAAATCAATCGGTATTGTTGGCCGGTGTCAATGATTGTCCGAGAATTATTAAAAAATTGGTCCATCAGTTGGTTGCCAACCGGGTTCGTCCTTACTATTTGTATCAATGTGATTTATCGGAAGGACTGAACCATTTTCGAACACCTGTTGGTAAAGGAATAGAAATTATTGAGAGTCTCATCGGCCACACCAGCGGCCTGGCTGTACCGACTTATGTGATTGATGCACCCGGTGGTGGCGGGAAGATACCGATTATGCCCAATTACCTGATATCATGGTCAACAAATAAAGTTGTACTTCGCAATTATGAAGGTGTGATTACAACCTATAAGGAACCGGACTCCTATGAACCGGTTTTTTGTGACCGACAGTGTGAAAAATGTGACCTTCATTTTGATCTTGAAGGTGCCAGTGAAGAAAATGTTACAGGTATTTCTGAACTCCTGATGGACAATCAGGACAAAATATCATTGGTACCGAGATCCAATGAAAGACTGGCCAGGCGGGAAAATGAAAAAGTGCTGGAATAATCATGGCGTTTGTCGATTACTGTATTTTTGTTTTCTATTTTTTAATGGTGCTGGCAGTCGGAATTTATTTTTATTTTAAAAATTCAAATCGCGAGGACTATTTTGTTGGTGGCCGCAACATGTCACCGGTTCATATCGGTATTTCCATTGTCGCCACTGATGTAGGCGGTGGTTTTTCTATCGGACTCGGAGGGCTTGGTTACTTGATGGGTATTGCCGGCAGTTGGTTGTTGTTTAGCGGTTTAATCGGGGCCTGGATGGCTGCTGTTCTGATTATTCCCCGTTTGAAATCGATGGATAAAAAATATGGGATGCTGACTTATCCTGATTTTTTGAGAAAAATTTATGGCCCTGGTGTGGCCCTGGTGGCTGCCATCATTTCCGGATTGGGTTATTTGGGATTTGCGGGAGGCCAGATTTTGGCCGGTGCAAAACTGGCCGCCGGAACCGTATTTTCCAATTTGACTGTTATGGAGCCATTGACATTTTCACTGTTCATAATGGCTTCGGTTGTTATTGCCTACACGGTTTTGGGAGGACTCAAAGCAGTTGTCTATACGGACACGATTCAGTGGGTGGTTTTATTGTTCGGACTGGCAATTTTCGGTGTTCCTTTTGCCATTCAAAAAGTGGGTGGTCTGGCGCAATTACGGGCCAGTTTGCCGGCTGAATTTTTTAGCCTTGGCAATATTTCACCGGCCCGGTTTATCAACTGGTTTTTTACAATTGTTCCCATCTGGTTTATTGCCATGACCTTATACCAGCGAATCTATGCGACAAAAAATGTTCGTGATGCCCGAATTTCCTTTTACATCGCCGGTTTGCTGGAATACCCGGTTATGGCTTTTCTTGGGGTTGTTCTTGGAATGGTTGCCAGGGTATTTTTTCCTAATGTCGAAGCAGAAATGGGGTTGCCGATGCTTCTGAAGGATGTTCTTCCCATAGGTATTACAGGAATAATAATATCAGCATATTTTTCGGCAATCATGTCCACTGCTGACAGTTGCCTGATTGCTTCTTCGGGAAATTTTGTAAATGATATCATTGCACGGTATTTTTTGAAAAAACCTACTGATGCAAAACTTGTTAAAATTTCTCAAATTGTGACTCTGATTATCGGGCTGTTGACCCTTGTCATTGCCAGTCGTTTCACAACGGTTTTGGAGATAATACTGCATACTTATTCCTTTATGGTCGGAGGCTTGCTGGTGCCGACGCTTTTTGCTTTTTTTGGTAAAAACCATCATCCGACGGCTGCATTGCTAAGCATGTTGACAGGCGGAATATTGACGTTGGTCCTGATATTCACCCAACATACCTTCATTGAAGGGATTGATGAGTCAATTTTTGGAATAATGGCATCATTTGTCACTTTTATTTTGTCTTTGTTTGTATTAAAAAAATTAGAAAGAAAATGATGGATAAAATTGAAAAACTAGGCAGTTCGCTAATACAACATGGAAAGCACAGTGATCGAATATATTTAATGAAACTGAGCAGGTCGGACTTTACTGATATTACAAAAGCATTGAAGAAAATAGCCCAAATTTATCAATACAGTAAGATTTTTGCAAAGGTTCCTGAATCCATGAAAACAGCATTCATCCGTGACCAATATAGAGTTGAAGCGGAAATTCCGGGCTTTTTCAAGGGCAAGGAAAAGGGGCTTTTCATGGCTAAGTTTCTTAAACCAGACCGGTCCCAATTACCGCCTCCCAGACAGACACGCATTACCCGAAATATTAAACTGGCCATTTCACAACCGGTGATGGACACCATCCAGGTGGACAAGAAGTTTCAGATCGGACAATTGTCAGTTGATTATGTGTCTGAACTTTCAGAATTGTACCGGATGGTATTCCAATCCTATCCTTTTCCCATTCATGATCCTGAATATCTTAAGAAAACAATGGAAGAAAATCTGATATATTTTGGTGTTTTTCATGAAGACAGGCTGGTTGCTGCTGCCAGTTCTGAGATGTACTATGACTATCAAAATGTTGAAATGACGGATTTTGCGACGCATCCGGATTACAGAGGCAAAAAACTGGCCCTCATCTTACTGGATTTGATGGAAAAAAAGATGGTCAGAAGGAATATGAAATGTTTGTATACCATTGCCCGGTCTCATTCCGCTGGTATGAATATCACCTTTGCCCGAAAAGGATATAAATTTGGCGGTACTTTGATCAATAATACAAATATTTCAGGTGAAATTGAGAGTATGAATGTATGGTATAAAAATACTTTACAACCTTTATCGGACTGAGGATTAATATGCTGGTTTCAATCATTGAACTTTTGGTCATGCTCAATCCTTTTGCCTTGTTTCTGTATCTCGAACCGGTCAGAAAAGACCTTGACCACAGACATTTTGTTGTGGTCATTTTCCGCGCCAGCCTTATATCTCTGTTCATCTGTTTGTTTTTTTTATTTTCCGGAGAATTCTTATTCAAAAAAATATTTATGATAGATTTTGAATCCTTTAGAATCTTTGGCGGAATAATCATTTTTTCCTATGCCTATATGTATATTGTCAAAGGGCAAAAAGCGCTGATTATGATCAAGGAAAACCTTGATGATATGGCCTCAGAAATTGCCCTTCCCTTCATGGTTGGGGCTGGTACGATCTCCTTGACAATTTTAACATCCTACAGACATACAAAAGTGGCCGGAATTATCATTCTGGCACTTGTATTTATTGTCAATTTTTTTTCGATATACCTGTTAAAAATTGCCAGAGACTCTCTGGAGAAGAATAAGTTCAAAACGGCCTATGATAAAAATATTGAAGTATTTTTAAGACTCAATGGATTTTTCATTGGGGCTATCGGTGTCAACATGGTTTTTACCGGAATAAAAAATATGTTTGGTTTATTGAAATAAATTTTTAATTAAAAAACTCAAATCACTTTTTGAAAAAGGTTTTTCCATAATTTCATCGGCGCCCAGACTTTTGGCCAGAGTCAGATAGTTATTGGCATCAATTCTACCGCCACCGGATATGGCGATTATTTTTATGCGAGGGTAGTTTTTCTTGATTTCCCGAATAATTTCAATCCCTTCCTTTTCCGGCATGATGATATCGGTTATAACTAAGTCATAATTAGGGTCTTTTTTTAAAAAATTCAAACCTTCATCGCCATCAAAAGCCTCTGTCACCTGGTGGCCTTCTGAGGTCAGGATACTGCTGATTAATTTGTTGACTTGAATATCATCATCTATTACTAAAATATTCATCAAAACTCCTCATGGTATCAATTTTCGGAAAAAGAAACATTTCAATATTCCTTAAAAATATAATCGTTTATTAACTTATTTGCAAAAAGTCTTTTCTTTCGGACATCAGATATTTTTCATTTGAAAGAAAGGGCCTATTGAATTTGAAGAAATATCTGATGTCAATTCAGAAATTTTAGTCTATTATTATTATCGAATAATCCTTAACCTTTGTTAAAATCTTTTACATTGATTAATTTCTGTTAAAAAAATGAGCCTAAAAAAATTTCAACTATCCAATGTTATCACAGTGTCCTTTGCCCATCTGGTTCATGATACCTTTTCTTCCTTTTTGGCGCCTTTGCTGCCTCTTCTGAGGGAAAAACTGGGAATTACCTATGCCCTGGCTGGTTTGTTATCAGCAATTCAGAAAGCACCTTCATTATTTAATCCCTTTGTGGGTCTGGCCGCTGATAAAATCAATTTGCGTTTCCTGGTGATTCTCAGTCCCTTGATGACGGCAATTTTGATGAGTCTGTTGGGGCCTGCGCCCAATATCTCCTCTCTTTTTATTATCCTTTTTCTGACAGGTGTCAGTTCGACTTTGTTTCATGTGCCGTCACCGGTGATCATCAAGGAAGTTTCCGGTTCCAGAATTGGTTTGGGTATGAGTTTTTATATGCTGGGAGGTGAATTTGCCAGGACGATTGGTCCGTTGCTGGTGCTGGGAGCGGTATCACTTTGGGGGCTGGAAGGAACGTGGAAATTGATTCCCATTGGATTTTTAGCTTCTCTATTGCTCTATTTTCGGTTCAAAAATATTGAGCCCATTCGACTGGTAAAAACTAAAAAGGAAAAACCCCATCATCTGTTAAAAAAACTAAAAATTATCTTGCTCTTTATCCTTTTCTTTTCAATTTTTCGTGAAATTATAAAAACTGCTCTGACCTTGTTTTTGCCGTCTTATATTATTGCCAAGGGCGGATCCATCTGGTTTGGCGGGATTTCTTTGGCCCTTTTACAATTTGCCGGTGCTATGGGAACCACACTTTCAGGGTTGTTGTCCGATAAACTAGGCCGGATAAAAATCCTCAGAATTATTTCTTTTGGGTTACCGACAGCGATGGTCCTTTTCACTTTTTCAAATAATTGGATGATGTTTCCAGCCCTGATTGCGCTGGGCTTTGTCGCTTTTGCCAGCAATCCCGTCTTGCTGGCCTTTATTCAGGATATTAATTCCGATTATCCGGCATTCCTGAATTCTATCTACATGACATTGCAGTTTTTTATTAGTTTCCTGGTGACCCTTGGAATTGGTTTTCTGGCCGACCGTTATGGATTGGAAATGACTTATAAAGTTTGTGCCTTCGGGGGCCTGGGACTGGTACCCATTTCGATTTACTTTACAAAAACGGATTTTTTGTAACCCGTCACTATTGAATAGTGATTAAATTCTTTGAATATTTATAATGTTGAGTTGTGATTTTTTTCCTTTTGAAAGTTTTTGAAAATTTGCATCGACTGGGTATTAGACGCTGAATTTAGGAAGGATTTTTTTTAATGGTTTGATGCGAGTTTTAATAAAATGTTTAGATTTCATAATTGGAGATAAGCATGAAGTTTACAAAATTCATTAAAATATTAATTTTTATCCTGATTATCCTGCAACATTTATGGGGACAAGATTCCAACAGGATCAAAGAATTGTCTGCAATGTCCATTGCTGAATTAATGAATATTAAAGTACATGTTGCATCCAAAAGTGATGAATCGGTTTTTGATGCGCCATCAGTCATTTCAGTGCTCTCGAAAGAAGAGATATTGAGATTGAATCCCAGGAATGTTGCAGATATTTTAAACGTTATTCCAGGATTTAATCTGCATACCAGCAACCTGAATTCACCTTTATTTCAATTTCGTGGTATTCACTCTGTTAATGACCAGATATTATTTCTGATTGATGGTCATGCCATCAATGACCGAATATTCGGAACGATCGTCTATTTTATCAATTCCATACCGGTTGAAGAAATTGAGCAATTGGAAATAATTCGAGGACCAGGTTCAGCGATTTACGGCGCCAATGCCTTTTATGCCGTAATCAACATTGTGACCAACAGGCACGAGGCAGAATCCGGTAGTGTCATCAGCAAAGTCGCTTCCAATAATACTGTTCAGGGAACAGTGGTTTATCATAAGAATATGGAAAAAAATAAGGGACTGTTTTTTTCTGGATCCATTTCTCAAAGTGACGGGCCCAGGATGGATTTTAAGGACCGAAGCGGTGTGACGGGAGAGACAAACTGTGAAGAAGGCTATAAACATCTTTATGTATCATTAAAAAACGGACCTTTTGAATTTTCTGGATTATATAACAGCCAGAAATTGGGCCCTTTTGCCGGGATCGCCTATTATCTGAATGAAAGGACGGAGCGTACTTATGCAACCATGGCGCTGTAGGCTTCAGCCCAATTTCAGATGGATAAGATCTGGACCGTAACCAACAAAATTTATTGGGATTCTTTTACTTATGATTGTTTCTGGGAATATCTTCCGGCCTCGATATTACCGCCCAATGGGTATATCACCGACGCCTATGCCCGGGATTACAAGTTGGGGGTTGAAATAACTGCCGAGGCAAAATTTTCTGAAAAACACAGGCTCCTGATAGGTGGGCTTAATGATTATATCGGGATCACTGGTTCATGGGCTGAGCACAATTTACCGGATTATGGCTATCAATACAGTGAAGTTCCCGGTAGTTGGATCAGTAACGGTAAAGATAAAAATTATGGATTTTACCTGCAGGATAATTATTTTTTTACTGACCGGACACAAGTTGTGGCTGGAATCCGCTATGATAATCATACAGCCTATGGAGATTCATGGAACCCGAGATGTGGCATTACACGGAAAATTGGTCAAAATGGTCATGCCAAGTTATTGTATGGACAGGCTTTCAGAGCACCGACTAATTGGGATTTATACAGTAATTCCGCTGACCAGGTTAAAAATCCGGACCTGGCCCCGGAAAAAATTCAGACATTGGAACTGGAAATGTATTACATGATCTTTCAAAATTTTATTTCCAGAATCAATTTTTATCATAATGAAATCTATGATTTGATTTTAAAATCCCTGGTTATTGTGAATGGTCGGGAAACCAGTATTAAGGACAATTTGGGTAAAATTGAAGTTAATGGCATCGAAGCAGAATTAAATGGAAAAATATTCTCGGACCAGCATGAATTTAATTTAAATTTTTTCTATAATCAGTCGCGGGATACCTATCTGAATCGGGATATGCACTATATACCGGATTATGGAGCGGTATTTTATATCAATAATCAATGGTTTGACAGGTTCAGTACCCATTTGCAAATAAAACATGTGGGTGAAGTCAGCCGAAAAAGTGAGGACACAAGAGCACCATTATCTCCAGTAACATCGATTAATCTGATTGCATCACTGAACTACAGAAAAGTGGTTATCAAAGGAGGGATTTACAACCTGACAGATACCAAAATATTCACACCCTCTCCTATGGAGTATCAGATAGATGATTTTCCGCAACCCGGACGGAATTATATGATATCCCTTGAATTTTCAAAATGATTATCCTTCAACTGGGGAGCATCAGATTAATACTTTTTCGCAAATTAATTATTTTTATTTTATATAGGATTTAATAAAATAGCCGAAAATATAATAATCATTATTTCATTTGATAATGTGTCTATTAATATCAAGAAATAAAAAATTGTAAAAAAGAGGTGAACATAACTATGGACAAATTAGATTTTAATATAGAATCCTTAGGCAATGCAAAAATTAATTCTCCAATGAAAAATGTACAATTCATCAATGAAAATGCTAAAGTGTTATTTGAACCGAGACTGGAAATTATCAAGGAAAAAATCGCCCAGGGTATTGAACCCGAAGCCTTTAATATTGCCGGTCCCAGAGAAAAAATATATTTTGATCCCTCAAAACTTCGGACTGGAATTGTTACATGCGGGGGACTATGTCCCGGAATCAACGATGTGATCAGAGCCATAGTATTTAGCCTTTATCATCACTATGGCGTCAGAAATATTTTTGGTTTTCAGTATGGTTACGAAGGATTAATCCCGGAGTTTCAACATCCGGTTATTGAGTTAGATCCGGATTTTGTCGAAGATCTTCACGAAAAAGGCGGTACAGTTCTTCATTCCTCCAGAGGTCCCCAAAATGTTGTGGATATGGTAGATACATTGGAACGGATGAACATCGGAATACTCTTTACCATTGGTGGTGACGGGACCCTTCGCGGGGCCCGTGATATTGCCGAAGAAGTAAAAAAACGGGGGTTGAAAATCAGTGTCATCGGAATACCGAAGACCATTGATAATGATATATCCTTCGTGCAACAGTCTTTTGGATTTGAAACAGCTATATCCGAAGCGAAAACCGCCATTTATGGCGCTCATGTTGAAGCCAATGGCGCCAAGCGTGGTATCGGACTGGTCAAACTTATGGGCCGTCATTCCGGATTCATTGCAGCCAATGCAACGCTGGCCACCAGCGATGTGAATTTCTGTCTCATTCCTGAGGTTCCTTTCAAAATGGAAAATCTGTTGAAAGCGCTGGAGGAAAGGTTCAAAAGGAAGAACCATGCCGTAATTGTTGTTGGAGAAGGTGCCGGGCAGGACCTTTTTGATGACAACCGGCAATTTGATAAATCCGGAAACCTTATTTTTCATGATATTGGAACTTACCTGAAAAACCAAATCAATGATTATTTTAATGAAAAAGGTGAGCCGGTCAATATTAAATACATTGACCCCAGTTACATCATTCGTTCGGTACCGGCCAATGCCCATGATTCTGTCCTCTGCCTGTTACTGGGACACAATGCCGCCCATGCCGGTATGGCGGGCTATACCAATGTACTGGTAGGCAGTTGGAACCGTCGCTATATTCTCGTACCTATCCCGGCGGCAGTATCCAAACGTAAAAAGATAAATCCCGAAGGGTCCCTTTGGAACAGTGTACTGGCTTCCACCGGACAGCCTGTATTATAAAACAATATTATAACAAGGGGCCCATACCCCATGTTATTAATCATTTTTCACCTCGTTTCTAATTGAGTAACTTTGTTCATGGTTTTATTTGAAATGTTTTGCCAGGAGAATTCATGCCATTATTGATCAACCAAAAATTCATTGAGGAAATAGACATCATTGATGAAATGAAAAAAATGCGGAATAAGCATGTTGACCTCTATCCTGATATGTCAAAAACCGAACGGGAAAAATTACTGTTTGATTGGGCCATAGAAAATTTACTGGAACGTCAAATTCTGATTGATCATGCCAATGGGACGATTAACGTGACACCAGAAGAGGTACAGACAGAAAGTGAAAAAATTAGAGATGACCTGTCGGAGCAAGAACTGGAATCGGAATTTGAGTTAATTAAAACAAGGTTAAAACTCGAAAAACTGCTAAAGGAATTTCGAAAAAAAGTCAGTGATATTTCCAGAACAGAGTTGCGAAATTACTATAAAAAAAATAAAGCCCTCTACAAAATTCCAGAGCAGGTTCATGCCAAACACATTGTCCGGCATTCTGGCAGTACAGAAAATCCCTTGTCCCTGATGAAAAAGATTAAGAGTGAACTGGATGCCGGCGAAGATTTTGAAGAGGTGGGAAATCGCTATTCCGATTGCAGGGGCGCCGGCCTGGACCTTGGATATTTTCCACGGGGAGAAATGGTGCCTGCCTTTGAGGAGGTGGTTTTTAATCTGAAAAAAGGGGAAACCAGCGATATTTTTCAGACGGAATTTGGCTATCACATCGCCAAAGTCTATGACAGACGGCCGGAAATCATTGCTTCCTTTGAGCAGGTGGAGCACCACATCAGAAATAATATAATTGAGGAAAGGGCCGAGGTAGAGATACAAAAATTTGTTGATTCCCAAAAAGACCGCTATAGCCTTGAATACAAATTGCCGCAAAACAAAGTGAAAAGTGCACAGGCCGGCTTCCTGTTTAGAAAACCGCTGGAATTCCTTTTGGTCAAACCTGCCGGACCAGACTGCAATCTGGCCTGTGATTATTGTTTTTATCTTGAGAAAGAAAAATTATTTGAAAAACACAGCCACCGAATGTCTGATGATATTTTAGAAACCATGATCAGGCAGGCGGCTGAGCAATCAGAAGGTCGTTTTAATTTTGGCTGGCAGGGAGGGGAACCTACTCTGATGGGATTGGACTTTTACAAAAAGGCAGTTGAACTCCAGAAGAAATACGGCAGTACAAACCAATTTGGTAACAGCTTACAAACTAACGGGATTCTACTGGATGAGGAATGGGCTGATTTTTTGGTAAACAATAAGTTTTTGGTGGGTTTGTCGATCGATGGTGAAAAGCATATTCATGACAAATATCGCAAAAATAAAAACGGAGAGGGTAGTTGGGAGAGGGTGCGAAAGGTTGCTGAAATGTTATTGAATAAAAATGTCATGGTCAATTCACTTTCGGTAGTCAATGATTATTCAGTCAATTTTCCTGAGGAAACTTACTATTTTTTGAAATCCCTGGGATTCCAGTTTATGCAGTTCATACCCATTGTCGAATCGGACCAGGAAGGAAAACAGGCCGCCGGTTTTTCCACTCAGGCTGAAAAATATGGAGAATTTCTCTGCAAAATATTCGATCTCTGGAAAGCAGAATTTATTGATAATCAGCCAACTACGTCTATTCGGTTGTTTGATGCGGTATTTTATCAATATGTGGGCATGGAGTCTCCGGAATGCACCCTGAGAAAAGAATGCGGCATTTACACTGTTGTTGAGCACAATGGTGATGTCTATTCCTGCGATTTCTTTGTGGAGCCGGAATGGAAACTTGGCAACATCCTGGAAGATAATCTGTTGGAAATGCTGAATTCTGAGAAACAGGAAAAATTTGGAAAAATGAAAATGGACCTGCCTGCAAAATGCCGAACTTGTGAATGGCTGCAATTTTGCCATGGCGGTTGCCCCAAAGACCGCCTTCGTGATCCGAGAGATCAGAATATCAGCCATTTCTGCGCAGCTTATCAAAGGTTTTTCAAATATGCTGACAGCACTTTCAGACAGATGGCCAGGAATTTCCTGAAGCAGGATGCACCGGTATTTAAGATTGATACGGAAATGGGAGAAACACAAAATCAAATAAGCCGAAATGATCCATGCCCCTGTGGCAGTGGAAAAAAATACAAAAAATGTTGTGGCCGATAATGGAGGACAAAAGATGAAGGAAATCAAAATTTTACACAATCCTGAGGAAAAATTGGTTCGGGAAATGGGCATCAGAAACTGGCCCGTCTGGGAAAAAGAAGTGTCAGAATTTGCCTGGTCCTACGATGAACAGGAAACCTGCCTGCTGTTGGAAGGTGAAGTGGAGGTAAGACCCGAAGGTGGTGAACCGGTAAAATTCGGTAAAGGTGATTTGGTCGTATTTCCGGCTGGTATGTCCTGTACCTGGAAAATTTCCAAAGCAGTGAAAAAACATTATAATTTTGGATAATATTTGAAATATAAATATCATCATATCGGCCTGATTGTGGATTCAACTCAGGAAAACGAAGAGCACAATGAGGATATGAAATATTTTGCTTCCGGCTATTGCGAAAGTCAGTATGGTATCGAATTATTGCGTTTTGAAGAGGATTCTCCAATACATCCTTTAATCAAATCGGTACCTCATGTTGCTTTTGAAGTGGATGATCTGGAGGAAGCTGTGGGCGACTATCCGATCATTGAAAAACTGAGTTCACCTGAAGATGCCGTATTTACCTGCTATATCAATGTCAAAGGCACTCCTGTGGAATTAATTCAATTTGAAGGGCATGAAGAAGAGATAGCCCGTCCATCTCCAAGCCAACAGAATTTAGATTATCATCATTTT
>JAFGTP010000017.1 GCA_016934035.1 Fidelibacterota bacterium | reverse complement strand
TAGGAGGCTATGGCGACCCAATGGCCGTCATTTTCCTGACGCTCCAGGATAAAGCCGCGATTGTCAATTTCACTGCCGGTTGTCCAGGAAAGTTCCACTGTTCCGCCGCCGAGTTTTCCAGTGAAAGATGATAGTTCAATCGGCAGAGAATAATCATAATAGGTTGAAATATAGAAAATTACATCATTGTAATCATCGTCACCGGTCTTCTGATCTTCAAATCCCATCAAAACTTTACTGATTTTTGAGTTGTCATTGAGAAAAGGTTCGTATTCCAGATAAATGCAATGAATTTTGTTATTATCATTTAATGACGGTACTGAATAAAGTGTACCCAGGCTGGCTTTTTCGCTTACCCTGTTGACGTTGTTATAATTGGTCGGGTCCCAGCCGTCGGCTACCACAAACCATGCAAATTTTGTCCCTGAAGGAAATGCGCCAATTTTGATTTTATCGCCGGGGTTTAAATTGCCCGCATGATTTTCACCTACCGGATCATCCGGGTCCGTTACATTGGGAAATACGATTTTTCCTTCGGATAAAATATCTGTTACAGTGGGCTCATCATTGCCGCTATAGGTATAATAGCCCAGGGAATTACAGTACTGGGCGCCCTCGTGAACAAAAGTAATCCATACTTCTGCATCACTACTACCGGAAAAATTCAGCTGAAAAATTTGGTATTTCAACAAAGAGGAAGAAATTGCGACCCTTTCAGGAAGATTATCGGTTATGTATTGCAACATTTCTGAGGAAATGACATCACTGGGGACCACCAAATCCGATTGGGTTAAACCTGCGTCGATAAAGGGTAAACCTAAATCATTATAGTAAGCGGAGTGATAATTGTACTGTCCATAGGCGCTATTCATGACAACTAAAATCAGAGTCAGAAAGATAAAACTTCTAATTTTCATATAAATGTTCCTTAATTATTCTAATGAATGGTGAAAATATAAGAAAGAAATTGATAAATAAGAAATTTTTTCTTGTAAAAAGAGAATTTCCTGAAAAAGGAATTCTCCTTCAATAAGTTGTTTTATTTGCTATTATTTCAGGAAGATGCATTTCTGGATGGAATGCTGATTTCCTGTCTGAAAATGAATGAAATAGACACCGCTGGATAAACCGTCCGCATTCCAGGTAATACTTCTGGGACCACTGTTCATATTTTGGTCGACTAAAGTGGTCACCCATTCTCCCTGCATGTTAAAGACACTGATATTAATTTGACCAGGTTGCGCCAGGTAATATTCAATGGTCGTTGCCGGATTGAAGGGGTTTGGATAAATTTTGGTGATCTCAAAATTTGTAAATTGCGATCTGGTTGAATAATAAGTGATTTTTACGATATCCGGGAAGGGCTCTGTTTTTCCTGAATTGCTGACACTGGATAACTTGTACTGATAACTATTTTCCTGATGAATTTCGGAGTCGGTACAATGATAGACGGTGGGAACGGTTGTGGTGCCCTGTCCTTTGAGTATTATATTGTTTAAATAAGAGGCCAGGGTAATCCAGCCATTATCATTGACCTGCCTTTCCAAAATAAAACCCCGATTGACGGTTTCACTCTGTGTTTCCCATGACAACCGCACCTTTCCCTCTATGATTTCTCCGGTGAAGTAACTTAAAGTGACTGGCAATGAATAATCTCCATCTACAGTGATGAAATAGATGACGTCATTAAAATCCCGGTCGCCACATTCACAGGGCGGTGGCGGTGGACAGGGAACAGAATTTGTAACCACATCATCTTCACAAAGGCAATTGGGCATATCCTCAAAAGCCAGGAGAATTCTGCTGTAGGTTTCAGATGTGTCATTATAATCATCCCAGTCAAATAAAATACATTGCTGCAATCCATCAGGATTATAATCTGAATCGGAGTAAAAGACCGCTTTCCCTTCTTTGACCACAACTTCTCCAACCCAATAATACCAGCCCCAGTAAGAATATTTTTTTGAAATCCAACCGTCAGGTACCAGGAACCAGCCGAATTCCGTACCAACCGGAAAGGTGCCAACCTGTAGTTTGACTTTGGAACCGGAAATTAATTCGCCTCCTGAATTATGTTCGCTGCAATTGGGAAAAATAATTTTCAAATCACTGATATTTCCGTTTATGTAAAAACCGAGAGCATTTTTATAATCTGCATTTTCCTGAACAAAAGTCACCCAGACCGTAGCGGCCTCGTTGAGTATGATTTTGTTTGGGACCAACAATTCAGATGCTACAGGTTCTCCTTCTGTCAGGTGTGCGTTGATATAAGTCAGGAGATCGGGCGTAATGTCATCTGAAAGTGATTCCAGATAATCGGGCACACCGGTTCTTTGATTATAGCTGCCCAGATAAGAAAAAGTTTGTGCGTTTAGAGAAGATACAGAAATTAATAAAATTCCTAATAATGCAATGATTAAACGATGTGTCATCATTTCAAAGCTCTCTTTCTAATAATTACCGTGATTTTATTATCGGATATTCGAAAGAGAATGTCAATAATTAATATACAAAAAAACCAAATTCTATATATTATTTAAAGTTAATTTATTATTTCTGCTTATTGTTTTATGTTTATTGCATAAAAATATGAAATTTCTTCCAGTTCAGGATCTTCGAATTTTGCAAAATCTGTCGGCTCTTCCAGTTTCTGGACTTCCAGTTCGGCTGAATCAAGAAAAACAGTGTAATTTTCAGTTCGATCACCAAAAATTATGGGAGGAATTTGTCGGGCCATGATTTCATCAATATTCATTTGGAGTTTTGGATCATCTTTATAGTCCCGATGGCACCAGTTGCCGCTGGAAAGGTCAAAGACATATTTATGTAAAAATTTGGCGCCGTTTTTTATAATAAACAGTATGGCATTGACAATATATTCAAATTCATTTTCAGAAATGGTGTAATGAATATTGATTCTAACCCAGCCGGGTTTGACGCCTTCAAATCCCTGATTTGCCACGCATCGTTTATATTTATCGGACAATTCTTCATCGACATTGAGAAGCAAATGGCCGTAGGGACCGGCGCACAGGCAGCCGGCTCTGGATTGAATACCAAAAAGGTCATTTAATAAGGTAGTTACAAATTTAGGATGAAGGTAACGGTCCCGATGCTTGATGTTGAAAGGGATGATGTTGATCTTTTTTTCAGGATCGGTCGGACCAAAAAATATCATTTCTTTCATATCCCTGAAACTCACCTGGAATTTTTTCAGGTAGTAGTTTTCAATGGTTTCAATCGTATCGATGCCGACTTTGTGCTTGACATCAAATGCCAGGGCGGCTTTGATCGCCTGCATGATACCAGGAGTGCCCGGATTTTCCCGTTCTTCAATGTTTTTAATATAGACTTCTTCTTTTTGATTGACGTATAATACTGTTCCACCGCCGGAAATGGATGGCGGCAGGTCGCGATTATATATTTTTTCATTGAATACCAGGAGACCGGAACTCCCGGGCCCGCCCAGAAATTTATGGGGACTCAGAAAAATGGCATCAAAATAAGATCGGGGGTCTTTGTTCATATCAATTTCAACATAGGGTGCACAGGCAGCAAAATCAAAACAGGCAATAGCGTCATTTTCGTGGAGAATTTCGGCGACTTCATAGACGGGTGTTTTGATGCCGGATACGTTGGATGCTGCTGAAAAAGAACCGATTTTTGTGCGTCCTTGGTATTTGGGGTTTTGGAGGATATTCTGCAGAGCTTTTAAGTCCAGATAACCATCGCTGCCTAGGGGTGTCTCAACGGTCTCGCAAAAAGTGTGGCGCCACATGATTTCATTGGAATGATGTTCATAGGGACCAACAAAAACCACCGGCTGGTGCTGGTTCATGTAATTTACAAGAAAATTATTGCACCCGATGGTTTCACTGCGTTTAGAACATATTTTCAGGTATTCTTTCAGCCTAGCTTCTGTACCAGGGGCCCAGTAGAGACCGAGTATCTGCAAAAGGCGGGTGATGCCGCCGGTAGCTCCTGTGCCTGTGAAAATCAGCCGGCCCTTTTCTCCGGCATTGACATAGTGCTTAATCTTTTTTTCGGCTTCATGAAACAAACCGGTCATGGTTTTTCCGGTGAAATCATCGGTTGTGTGAGTATTGGCATAAAACTGAAGCACATATTCCAGGTAATCTTCAATCGATTTCAAGGCCCTGCCACTGGCGGTATAATCGGCATAAACCAGCGGCCGTTTGCCGTAGGGTGTCTCAAAGAGCATATCTTTCCCGATAATCTCTTTTCTCAGCCAATCCAGACTTTTTATCATTTTCTGCACATCCATAAAAACTCTCCCTTTTGCAAAAATTTTAACCCTTCAAACACTCATTAAAGTCAACAAATATAAGAAAGATCAAAATAAAAAACCATATACTAAGTGAAGATGAACAGGGATGGTAAAACTGAAGGAGTAAAAAAAAGGCGCTGTTGCCAGCGCCTTTCTGTCTATCTCATGAGCATTATTTTACGGGATTTGACCATCGTGTCGGATTTTAATCTCAGGATATATATTCCCGATGGAAGTGCGTTGCCTTTTGTGTCTCTGGCTGTCCATTCAATATCATAAGATCCGGCCTTTTGTCTTTCATGGACAAGCAGGGATACTCTCTCGCCTTGCAGACTATACACTGCCATTTCCACAAAAGCGCTGAGAGGCAGCTGGTAGTTAAAAGAGGTGGCCGGATTGAAGGGATTCGGAAAATTCTGTCCCAATACAATTTCCTGTGGTGCTTCATAGTTTAAAGTGACTGATACCGGCCCGTGAAAGGTCTTTTCTTTTGCGAGGGATACATCTGCCAGTTTTAACCAGTAGGTACCGTTGCCCGGATTCTCGATGGTATAGGTGTAGGAATGCTGAGTGGTGGAACTACCCTGACCAATCAAATAGGGATTGGTATTGTAGGAACTCAGGAGGTGATAATGACCGTTTTCGGATGTTGATGAATAAACTTCAAAACCGATGTTTTCCACCTCTGATTCAGTAACCCAAGTGAGAATTATATCTTTTCCTTTAACCGCTGCATCAAAACTTCCCAGTTCAACCGGAAGACTGTGATCGCAATTGATGACTAAACTTATTCCTCGATTTGCAACAGCTGATGTTTGACTGCCTCCGTTATCAACGTTAACATGTACATTTAATCCTGTGTTATTTTTAGTATATAAATAACTACCTTCATTAACAATAGCTGAGGCTTCAAATCCATCAGCGTGGGAACCATCACGGTTAACCCATGCAAAATCCGGAGGATTACCATCATTACCACTTATATCACTTACAAGTTGAATGTTATCTATTTTTACATATGCTTCCTGATTTTCCACTAGAGCCTGATTGGGATTTGACAGGACTAATACATAAAGTGTATTATTTGAACAGTAATACCTAAGATAAACTTTCCCATTTACTGGGTTTTCTGGTTTACTGGCTAAATACATGTCGGCAAAATAGTAGTAATCCAGCCCATAAATTGGATGGATCCACTCGTTATAATTACCGTCCACAATATGGATATTGCCTAATTCTCCACCATAGGCAGGTTCCGGTGGGTTGGCAGATTGAGCCAGGCTTACAGCCGGCCATGCAGCCAACAATGTCAGAGATAGTACCATTATTGAAAATTCCTTACGAAACGATATCTTTTGATTAAACTTCATGATTTCTCCGATTTATTAAACTTTTTTATGGTTTATTTATGTTAAATTCGTGTTTCGCCCAAATAAATTAAATGAATTAAACTTTAGGCTAAATTTGTGATAATTTTGCCGCTTTGTCAATAAAAGATTTAAGAAAATTTTTATTTGGTTTTAAATTAATTTAAAAAAAAAGATGGAAAAGATGAGCGTTTAATTGATAAAAAGACCTTGAAGAATAAAAAAATTAAGTAAAATCACTAATATTTACCATTTGTGGTGTAAATTGAATAATATTTTAGTAAGTATCCATTGATTTAAGTCTGATGATCTCTTCTTTTTTTTGTATAATCCGTTCTTTGTCGGCAGAGCGTTTTTCCAGAATGTCAAGGATTTCCAGGGCCTGGTCATAGAGTTTTTGGTTTTGTAGGACTTCAACGAAGGTCAGTGTAGGGATTGGAATATTCAGATTGACTTTTTCTTTTTCCTGGGATGAGATGGACTCATTGAGGTTGTTTTTGATGTTGCTTTTAAATTCCGGTATATCTTCGCTGATCTCCTCATCCGGCGTTTCTGCTTCCGCTTCGTGGTTTTCGATTTCTTCCAAAAGGGTTTTATCAAAGGAGTCTGACACCGGCCTGATGGACAAGCCGCTGCTGATATCCGGTTTTGCAAAAGAGGCGCTGTTGTTATTTCTGAAAAGGGTGTCTGGGATGCACTCTCCGGTTTCATCACTGAAGCTGAAATCCAGTTCCAGTTCTTCAATTTCATTATCGAGCGAGTGGTCCGGTATGAAGATATCGAGGTCTGCCGGGTTGGTCCGATTGTCAGATCCGCTAAATTCCTTCAAGTCGATATTCAGGTTTAATTCATCGACACTATCCGGGGCGGAAGACCTGGGATCAAAGTGATAAGTTTCCCGTATGTCGATTTCATTTTCTATGATTGCGGGTATAAATTGGCTTTCGTCATCGCTGACAGAATCGGAATTTTCCGGCAGTTCAGGTTGCTCATCGAATTTGGATTCAAATTTTATCTCGGGAAAATCCAGATCATCGATTTCAATATCGGGTACTAATTCCGTTTCAATTTCAAATAAATTTATTTTTTGCTGGCTGCTTTCTTCGTGAGAAGAGGGCGTATTCATTTCAAATTCAGAAAGGTCTAGTTCGTCCTCTTTCTTTTGGGTGGTTTCTGTTTCAAAACCCTGGAATTTTTCTTCTTCCATCAGGCGCTCTTCTCCTTCGTAGTTCCCGTCGGGTATAAAGGAGTTTTCAGGGGCCTGGATTTCCGGAAGTTCCTCATTGTCCCGGACCGGATCGTCCTGGATGAAACCAGTATCGTCTAGAAAAAAATTTTCATCAGTATCTTGGGAACTGGGTATCTGGGAAAATAGTTCGTCATTAAAATAGGGATTGCTGATTTGTTTGAGGGGATAAAAATGTTTTTCAAAATTCTGGACCACTTTGTGGCTTTTGTCAATTTCAGACAGACTGAGGTTTTCTTTTCCGATATGGAGCAGGAGTCTGTGGGCATTGATATGACCGGGTAAATTTTTGATGGCGGTCTGAAGGTGCCGGACAGCTTCCACCAGGTTGCCTTTTTTCAGCAGGATATTGGCGAGGACGTAATATCCGTCCGCATCATGAGGACAGGAGGTCAATCCGGTCCGGCATAAATGCTCAGCGCGTTCCACCTGGTTGTTTTCCAGCAACAGATTGGCAAAAATCGGAAAGAGCAAGGTGTCTGACTTTTTCGCAATATAATTTTCTAATTTATCCAAGGTTAAAAAATTCATAATATTCTCACTTAAGGGTTAAGTATGGATATAAAGATAAAGATTTCTTTTTCAAAATGCACGATTTTTTCAATCAATTAATCCGGCATCGGCAAAACTGTAATAGGAATTATGCCCGATAATAAGATGGTCCATGACGCTGATGCACATATTTTTTCCGGCGTCGACCATTTTGGCGGTGATGGCTTTGTCTTCTTTGCTGGGGAGAATGTTGCCGGAAGGATGGTTGTGAACCAGAATCAGTGAGGCTGCCAGGTATTTAATCGCTTCGTAAAAGACTTCCCGCGGGGTCACCGATGTCCCGTTGATTGTCCCTTCGCTGATAATAGCATCGCAAATAATTTTGTTCCCGGTGTCCAGAAATACTGCCATGAACACCTCTTTTTTCAGGTCCTGCAATTTGGGAATATAGATAGAAGCTATTTCCTGTGAAGAAGTAATAGCGTGCCGGACAGGATGGGCCATGTCGGCATGAAGTCTTCTCGCTAATTGTACGGTGGCGCAGACAGTGACCGCTTTGGTGGTGCCGATTCCTTTGATGTTCATGGCCATGATTTCGTCGAAAGATTTTCGTGCCAGTTTATCGAGGCTTCCGGCCATTTGAAGCAGTGTTCTGGCCAGGTCCAGGGCAGACATCTTTCCGGAGCCCGTGCGTAAAATAATGGCCAGTAATTCGGAATCCGTTAGTTTGAAAGCGCCATAGCGCATCAGTTTTTCACGAGGCTGGTCACTTTCGGGCCATTGGTTGATGGGTAGTGAATACCGTACAGGTTCTTTTAGTTCCATGTTTCACCTTTCATTTTTGGGTTTACTGAAGGTGATTAAACTGAATGGATTGGATCAGGTCTTGGTTTGCAAATCTTTTGAATCCAGTACAAAAGTTACCGGGCCGCTGTTGATGAAGTCAACTTCCATCATAGCGCCGAATTCCCCGGAGGCTGTTTTGATATCCTGCCTTTGGAATAATGACTGAAAATATTCATAAAGGGCCTCTGCCTTTGCAGGTATCTCGGCATTGTCAAATCCGGGGCGGCGGCCTTTTTTACAATTACCCGAAAGGGTAAATTGTGAGATGATCAGGGCTTCACCGCCAAGGTCTTTCAAAGAGATGTTCATTTTCTCGTTTTCATCATTGAATATTCTGAGATGAATTATTTTGTCCGCCAGGATTTGGGCGTCTTTTTCATCATCACCTTTATTCACACCCAGCAAAATCACAAGGCCTTTTGAGATTTGACCAATGGTTTTATGGTCAACCCGAACTTCAGCCGGCGAATAAGTCCTTTGAATGACTGCGATCATTATTCCAACCTGATATTTTCTTTGGCGATATATTTGTGCAAATGGTTAAAAAATTTTACTGTTGGATCAATCCGCAGGTCTCTGAGACGAACGGTTTTGGCGTTTGCATGATTGTCAAAAACATGAAACATCACTTCACAGTCACCTGAAAATTCTGTGAACATTTTATGGATTTCATTTAATTCCAGGTTTTGGAAAATCTCAATTGGAACCTGAATGTGCATTTTTTTTGTTTTACGGGCTATTGCCCCTTCCAGCGGTGTTACTTTTTCAGCCTGAATGGAGCCATCCCCGAATTTCAGGTCAACACGACCTTCTACAAAGACCACGGCATCTTCATAAATGAATTCTTTGAACTGGTCGTAAACGTTGCTGAAAACCATAACATTGGCAGAACCCTCCAGCCCTTCCAACAGAAAACGGGCATATTTTCGTTCTTTTTTGTCCAGCCGAATGGAAATACCTGTGATCATTCCACCGGTTTTGATGTAATTTAACCCGCATTTTCCCAATGGTTTGTCAAAGCGATAATTGGATAGTGTCTCCAGTTCCGTTTCATATCTGATTAATGGATGGCCGGAAAGGTAAAGCCCCACCATTTCTTTCTCATTGTTTAGTTTTTCCTTGTCAGACCAGGGTTTCACCTGTGGCAGTTTGGGGTCTGATATGATGTTGCTCTGGCTGGTGTTGGCTATTCCAAAAAGAGAAACCTGGTTGGTTTTATGTTCTTCCTGGATTTTTTTCGCATGCCGGACAGCTTCATCAATGGCATGAAATTTTTGGGCTCTTGTGCCTTCACAATCATCACAAGCCCCGGCTATAACCAGGCTTTCCAGAGTTTTTTTGTTGACCAGACGTAAGTCCAATTCATCGACAAATTTATAAAATGAAGTAAAAGGGCCATGTTTGTGACAGGTATCCACCACATTCTGGGCGGCAGTTTTTCCGACATTTTTGATGGCATTGAGGCCAAAACGAATACCCTGGCCTTCGGGTTTGAAATATACTTCCGAATAATTGATGTTGGGAGGAAGCAGTTCCATTCCCATATCTGCTACTTCTTTGGAGAGGATGATGACCCGACCGGGAACACCCATTTCCGAGGTGAGGTTGGCGGCCATGAATTCAGCCGGGAAATGGGCTTTTAAATAACCAATCTGGTAGGCCAGGTAGGCATAGGCCACACTGTGGCTTTTATTGAAACCATAGGAAGCAAATTTGTAAAGCAATGCATAAATATCTTCAGCCAGTTTAGGTTCGATATTTTGCTGTTTTGCGCCATTGACGAATTCCTCTTCCATTTCTTCGAGAATTTTAATTTTTTTCTTGCCCATGGCCCGTCGCATCAGGTCTGCTTTACCAAGGGAGAAGCCGCCGATGGCCTGTCCTACTTGCATAACCTGTTCCTGGTAAACAATGATGCCGTAGGTATTTTTGAGAATTGGCTCCATTTTGGGATGATGGTATTTGATTTCTTCCACCCCGAGTTTACGATTGATGAAGGATTCGATATGGTCCATGGGGCCCGGACGATAAAGAGCATTCATGGCCACCAGGTCTTCCAGACAGTTGGGTTTGAGGTGGGCCAGGTGTTTGCGCATGCCTTCGGATTCAAACTGGAAGACACCGATAGTTTTTCCGGCGCCAAAAAGTTCAAAAGTTTTTTCATCGTTCATTGGCAGATGGTGAATATCGACTTCAATGCCTTTTTGTCGCAGCATTTTCAGGGTCCTGTTGATGACCGAGAGGTTGCGGAGACCCAGAAAATCAGCTTTCAGCAATCCGATATCGTCGATACATTTCATGTCGTACTGGCTGGTGACAACATCCTCCTTGCCGATCTGAATCGGCAGATAATTGGTCAGATCTCCCGGAGCAATCAATACCCCGGCTGCATGGACACCGTGTTGACGGTGACTGCCTTCCAGTACTTTGGCGATATCAAAAAGTTTTTTATATTTTCGGCTTTCTTCGGCTTTTGCCTTTATTTCTTTGTTATTTTTTAGGGCATCTTTCAGCGTTTTTTCACTGGTTGATTCAAAGAGTTTTACAATTTGATCAACTTCATTGAGAGGAATACCAAGCACGCGACCGACATCTCTGAGTACACCCTTGGCTTTCATCTTCCCGAAAGTTATGATGTTGCAGACCGAATTATGGCCATATTTTTCCTTAATGTGATCGATGACTTCCTGTCTTCGTTCGTCGTCAAAGTCGATATCAATATCCGGCATTGAAACACGCTCGGGATTGAGAAATCTTTCAAAAAGCAGATCGTAGGGCAGGGGATTGATATCAGTGATTTTGATGGCAAAGCAAACCAGACTTCCGGCTGCGGAACCTCGACCTGGGCCTACAGGGATGTCATGGTCTTTGGCCCAGTTCACAAATTCCTGGACGATTAAAAAGTATCCGGCAAACTTCATCTGCTTAATAACATTCAGTTCCAGTTCTGTCCGGTCTTTGATTTCATCGGTTATGACGTTAAACCGTTCATCCAGTCCCTGATAAGTCAGGTGCCGCAGGTAATCGTCTTCGTTTTCAAAAGGGGCCGGAATCTGAAACTTGGGCAGATGATATTCTCCGAAAACGATATCTATGTTACAGCGCTCGGCGATAACAACTGTGTTGTCGATGACCTCGCTGTCTCCGGGGAAAAGTTCTTCCATTTCCTCCTGGGTTTTAAGCCAGTAATTATAGGGCTCATACCGCAACCGTTTGGGGTCATCGTATTCTTTTTGCATTCCAATGCAGATATGCACGTCATGGGCTTCCCAGTGTTCCTGTTTTGCATAATGGGCATCGTTGGTCGCGACGCGAGGTATTCCGGTTTCTTTGGAAATCTGAATTGCAGCTTGTCGCCATTTGACTTCATCGTCGAGATTGTGGTTCTGGATTTCCAGGTAATACCGGTCCGGAAAAATTTCCGCATACTCCAGACAGAGGGCCTTAGCCTTTTCATAATTGCCTTCCACAATCGCCTGCTGGGGTTCACCGGCGATACACCCGGAAAGGCAGATCAGGTCTTCATTGTATTGACGTAGAATTTCTTTGTCGATGCGGGGTTTGTAATAAAATCCTTCTGTGTAACCGTTACTGACTATTTTTACCAGGTTTTTATAACCTTTGTTGGACATAGCCAGCAGGATGAGGTGAAAATAATTACCATGTCCTTTCTGGGTGGATACTCTGTTTTTTCTGTCCTCTGTGATGTATACTTCGCAGCCGATGATTGGTTTGATGCCGGCTTCCCTGGCCGCTTTGTAAAAGGCAATGGTACTGAGCATGTTGCCATGTTCTGTCAGGGCAATAGCTTCCATGTTGAGTTCCACAGCCCGATCAACCAGTTGCTGCACACTCATTGCACCGTCAAGGAGAGAGAGGTCTGAGTGGTTATGAAGGTGTATGAACTTTTTCATTGTTTTAAAATTTCCCGAGATAAATTGATATTAAACCGCAAAAAACGAGTATTTTCATGATGTTGCTGATTCTGGAATAATCCCTTTTTTCATTACTGATTCGCAGTAAATATAAAACAAATAACAAGGGAATTTCAACACTAAAAATAACAGCCAGCAGATACCATAGCCCATAAATTTGTAAACTGTATGGTACAAAGCAAAATGCAAGGATGATGACGATAAAAAGCGCTGAAATTTTTTTTGATGACTCCGGACCAATCATAATCGGGAGTGTTCTCAGGTGGTTTTTTCTGTCGCCTTCAAGGTCCTCCATATCTTTTATCAGTTCCCGTGCAAGATTAAATAAAAAAGCCAGAATTGCAGGAATGGTTCCTTTTTGAAGTTCACCAAATATTTCGGCACTGAATAAAAAGGTTGAGCCCAGCAGGTAACTGACGGTCAGATTTCCCCAAAAGGCGGTGGGTTTGAGCATTGGTGTGTAGAGGATCAAAAGAACAAGATTAATAACTAGAATCAAAGTGGAAATTGTTGTTGCGATGGGTATAAAAGCCATTATTCCGGCGGAAAAACTAAGAGCCGAGAAGAGCATGACCTCCTGTTTGGTAAGCCTTCCTGATGGAATTGGTCGTCCGGGACGATTGATCTGATCTATTTCAGCGTCAAAATAGTCGTTGATAGCATTGCCGCCACCCAGAAAAGACGCCGTTACAAAAATTCCCAGCAGGATAATAGAAAGAGGTGGAATATTGGCAAATAGGGTTGCAGTGATGATTACAGCAACGGCCGATTGGAATATATTTAAAGGACGAAGGATTTTAAAAAATGCCGAGCCTTTTGATATCATTTACTTTCCAGCCTTTATACCTCTTGAAATTCCATTGTAATCTTTAATAATTTCAAGATTCTGAAGGCCTTTTTCAATAAATATCTGAGTGACTTCACTGACATGATAATCGCCGCCAATTTCGACATAGAGTATTCCACTGGTTTTTAGGTAGTTTTGAGAAATTTTAGCCAGAATTTTATAAAACAGCAATTCATCGGCTCCGGGATTCAGGGCAATATAGGGCTCATTGTTCCTGACCAACGGGTCCAGCTGGTCGTATCGGTCGCCGGAAATATAAGGCGGGTTTGAAATGATGATATCGTATTGTCGTGGTAAAGTTTGATTGAGTTCCAGGTCCTGATGGATAATATTTACCCGGTCCTGGACATGGTTTCTCGCGATGTTATTTGCCGCTACGGACAAGGCCTGATGACTGACATCCAGTGCATCAATGGTAGAATTTTCAAAATGTCTGGCGAGGGCGACGGCAATACATCCCGAACCGGTGCAGAGGTCGGCAATTTCCATTTCTGATTCCTTGGTGTAGTTTTCCCAAAGGTTATCAAGGATGACTTCGGTGTCCTGACGGGGAATAAGTGTATCTGGGGTGACGTCTATTCGATAGCCCATAAATTCCGTATAGCCGATGATGTACTGAATCGGTATTCCTGAAGTCCGTTTCAGCAGGTATTCTTTTAGTTGCTGGCGTTCATTGGGGCTGGCAATTTGTTCGTGATTGAGGTAAATATCCATCCTGGAATAGTTGAAAATATCACGAAGCATCCACTCAGTTTCAATCTGTGGTGATCCTATTCCTTTTTTATGCAGGTAATCTTTTGACCATTCCAGCAAGTCGACAATTCGCCAAATTTTCTGACTATTATCGCTCATCGCTGGTGGATTTAGTTGTCCATGGAGGAAGACTTGAGCAATTCCATGTTGTAGGCCAGTTTGACTTCATTGAGAATTTCGTCGATTTCGCCTTCCATGATAGCGTCAAGTTTATAAAGAGTAAGATTTATTCGGTGGTCTGTTACACGGCCCTGGGGAAAATTATAGGTCCTGATTTTTGCACTTCGGTCTCCGCTGCCAACCATCATTTTCCTTTTGGCTGAGATTTGCTTCTGCTGTTCTTCCTGTTTGATTGCCAGTAAGCGGCTACTGAGGATTTTCATGGCTTTTTCTTTGTTTTTGTGCTGGGATTTTTCATCCTGGCAGGTCACAACCAGGTTGGTTGGTAAGTGCGTAATTCGAATGGCGGATTCTGTCTTGTTGACATGCTGACCGCCGGCGCCACTGGCACGATAAGTATCAATTTTGAGGTCTTTGGGATCTATGTCGATATCAACTTTGTCGGCTTCAGGCAGGACAGCTACAGTGGCTGCTGATGTGTGAACCCGGCCTTGTGTTTCAGTTTCTGGGACTCGTTGCACCCGATGGACGCCGGACTCAAATTTCATAGTCCCGTATGCTCCCTGGCCCTGAAGTTCAAAGGAAACTTCTTTAAATCCGCCGATTCCCAGCTTATTGCTTTGCAGAATATCAAACTTCCAGCGTTTGATTTCAGCATATTTGGTGTACATTCGAAAAAGGTCTGACACAAAAAGGGCGGCTTCGTCACCGCCTGTTCCGGCCCTTAATTCGATAATGACATTTTTATCATCATTGGGGTCTTTCGGCAGGAGCATGATTTTGATTTCTTCCTGAAGGTTTGCTTCTCGCTCGACCAGTTCATCGATTTCCAGATTGACCAGTTCAATAAGTTCCTCATCATTGCCTTTGAGAATTTCCCTGTCTTCATTGATTTTTTCAACGAGATCAATGTAAACTTTGGCTTTTTCGACAATAGGTTGCAGATCGCTGTGCTCTTTTGTGAGGGCAATATATTTTTCCTGACTATTGATAACATCGGGTTTGGCCAGTTCCTGGCTGATATGATCGTATCGGGTTTGAACTTCTTTTAATTTTTCCAGCATCAAAGAATCCTGTTAGTCTATTGCCTCAGCTTTGTATTTCTGACCGGCATATTCTGAATATTTGCTTCCAAAGGCGGTTTTCAGAGCGGTTATGGCAATTTCTAATTGTTCATCGGTTGGCTCTTGAGTTGTTATGCGTTGAAGCCATAAACCCGGTTGTGTCATGGCTGCAAAAAAAGGTTTTTCTTGATATTGGGCTGTCATTTTTAAAAATTCATAACCAACTCCTGAAACAAGAGGAAGCAACGCCAGATGAAATATGATTCTTATTGGTAAATTGATATCGCCAATAGCTAAAATTACCAGCAAGTCGATTAATGCGTACATAAGAATCGATACAATCAAAATGATGAAGATAAAACTGGTTCCGCAACGAGGATGAAAGGTTGTGTAAGGCCTGACATTTTCAACAGTCAATTCCTGACCGTCCTCAAAGGCGAAAACGGTCTTATGTTCTGCGCCATGATATTGAAAAAGAATTTTTACATCCTTCAAAAGTGAAATGATCCAGAGATAGCATAGAAAAAAGAGGATGCGAAAACTTCCGGCAACAATATTGAAGTAAAAAGCCTGCTTTTCAATGTTGAGAAGTTTGGTGGTTAAAAACAATGGTAAAATCAGAAATAAACCAACCCCTAAAACTAAAGCAAAAACCGTAGATAAGAAAGTTGTCAGTTTACTTTCTTTTTTAATTTTTTTGTTTTCCCTTTTTTGTTCTTCTTCAATCGCAATATCGGCAGACCATTGCAGGGTACCAAAACCGATTTTCATTGATTCAATAAGAGAGATCATGCCGCGAAGAATTGGCTTTTTAAAAATCGGATGTTTTTCAGTAAAGGATTGATGATCTTTGCGTTCAGTGCGGATGTCTCCATCCAGAGTACGTACAGCCGTTGCATAAGCTCCGGGTACTCTCATCATTACACCTTCAATGACTGCCTGTCCGCCAACAAGTATTTTTTTATCCATAATAATGCAAAAAACGCCAGCCTCATTGAAAAATGTTGGATGGCGTCTAAACTTTCAAATTGGGTTTGCTATTTTTTTAAACCATATCTGCGGTTGAATTTTTCAATTCTACCAGCAGTATCAAGAATTTTCTGTTTTCCTGTGTAGAATGGATGACAATTTGAACAAATTTCAATTTTTAAATTTTCGCCTTTAGTGGAGCGGGTTTTAAATGTATTACCGCAAGCGCATTTGACTGTACATTCTACATAGTTTGGATGAATGTCTGCTTTCATTGTATATCCTTGTATTTTTATTTCTAAAATTTTAAAGCCCGAAAATTTAACATAGTCATTCAGCAAAATCAAGATATGTTTTAAAAATTTATTTTATAATCAAGTGGATTACTTTCAAATATAGATTTTTTTATGAAAAATAAAAATGATCAACCTTATTTAAGATGCAATGTGAACTTTTTATAGAAATTATCAAAAAATATTTTGAATTTTATGTGAATTGGTTTAAATTTAACGGCTTTTTTGAATGAATATAACTAAAATTCGGAAATTAAAAATTAAAGTTGTTTTGATGTTATTTTTGATTTAAAATTGCGCCGCTTTAAAAAGAAAAGGGCATCTGTTCAGATTTAAAAAGAGCGCAGGAATAGAATTCAGGAAAATTAAGGTGAG
>JAFGTP010000016.1 GCA_016934035.1 Fidelibacterota bacterium | reverse complement strand
GGTCATGGCATTAGCCATGCTTCCGCCCTGTGCCTCTGTGGCCACACTTAAAAACTGGAACCCTGTTTGCGCCAGTTTTTCCTCAGCAAAGGAGAAACTGATCATCATCAGAAGGGCACTGATCAAGATTATGTAGGTTTTGGTATTTATTTTCATTCTTTAATCTCCTGGCTTATTGTTTTTCTACAACCACAAGACTAAAGGTGGTTAATTTGGTTGCTTCAGTTGCAGTAATATTGAGCACATATTCACCACTGGACAGTTCAAAAACGCTTTTGGTTTTGATGGTCGGTACTGGATATTGATCTTTGGCGACATCGTAAGTATATAAACCGGAAACCAGTTCAAAAGGATGACTTCTGTCAACATCCATTGCAGAACCGGTGTTATCATGAACATTGACATCAACATAACTGGTTGTATAGACATGTAATTCCTTGTCGCCGGATACATTTAGCAATAGAGCATTTTGTCTGGTTTTGCTGATGACTACCTGATAATGATGGGTGCCGGCTTCTACAGTTAAATTGCTGTCGCTTAAGACACTCATCACTGCAGCATAATTGGTCAAACCAGAAGTGGTTGTTGGTCCTGCTTTGATGCTGTAAGAACCGGAAGCTTCGTCGAAAGTTACTTGTCCTACAGGAATCGCAACAAGGTTTGTATCATTGAATACTTCAATGGCATAGGCATCGGTATCATCAGGCTGAAAGGTCTTTTCCTGAAAATCTTCACACATAGAAAAAAGAAAAATTATTAATGCGGAGAATGTCATGATAATAATTTTTCCGGTTGCTTTTGGTTTCATTTTCTTCTCCTTTTATAGCTTTAATTATTTGATTACTACGAATTTTTTGACAACGGAATCACCTTTTTTTATTAAAGTTGCTCCTGTTAATTCATCAATATAATCAGCACGGGCTTCTATATAGGCGATATAGACACCGCTGACAATTCCCTGACGTGATGAAGTATTCATGTTCCATTCTTCATCACCGGACCCATCTGTATGATGGATTGTCGTAATCTTATCTCCCCGTTCGGTATAGATTTTAATATCACATACCGGCGGTAAATTGTAGAACATCAGCCTGTTTTTAGCTTCAATTCCAAATTGATAACCGACAGCTTTTATATTAACCGGGTTCGGTACAATGCGGATTTTATCCAAATTGTCTTCCGGTGGCCTTCTCAGATAGGCGGGTTCGACTGTTCTTGTCCAGAACAGGCCGCTTTCCAGAGTTTTACCATTGGGGTCAGCCTGGCCATTATCAAAGGAAGTGATATAATAGAAGTAATCAAAACCACGAACCGCTGATTTATCTTCGTATTTATTGACCAATGGATTTCCAGTGCCTTCGCCACATTCATAGATCAATGCAAAAGACGTATCCGGTGTACCCACCTGCCTGTAGATTTTATATCCTGCAAAACTGGGATAGGATTCAGCATTATCGGACCATTCCAGAGTAATTCTGTCTCCACCGGAATTTACTGTAAAGGAGGCAGGAGGCGGAGGCGGAGTGGGAATACCTTCTCCAGATTTAATTTTTTCATAGGCAAGAATCGCCTTGTTAAAGGACTTAAACAAGGAATCCCGGCTACTGAAAGCCCAGGCATCCTTGTATTGCCAGACATTTTCTGTAGTGGAACCATCAGGAAGGTCATAGGGTTTTTCTTCAAAATAAAATTTTCTACCGATTCTCATTTTTTCTTCCCAACTCAGGTCACCGATACATTCTGCCACAACAATGGTGACACTGTCGCCGGGAGCCAGTGTATAGGGACCATATCCGACACCCTGAGAAACGCCGCCGCCACCGGCTGACGGATGACCATCAGCATTGGATACATAATCAAAAGGAGCATCCTGCCAACTCGGATTGTGAGGATAACTCAAATCCAGGGCATGGGTCTGGGAGTTCAGGGGAGCATTCATCCAGGCATATTCCGCACTCATTTTTGTTCCGTTGAACTGGTCGTGAGGCGGATTGGTCAGTGGGTCATCAGACCAGAAAAAGGGGGCACTGACAAATTTACTGGGATCATGGGTTGGATCGGAGGGTGATTTGTCTGCATGAATCATAACCGTACCGGGAAATTGGGATGAGCCCAGGAAACCATCATTGGAACCGCCGCCGGCTGCAACAGCTCTCGGTGCTCCGTGGTTATTATTAGAATTGTTTCCATTGTTTATAACAACGGTATAGGCAGAGTGTAGTCCGTGGAAAGAGTAAGTGCCATAATAATCATCACCAAAACTCGGGTGCAATACTTCATTGACGGTATTGTGTCCCCAGGTTGCAGACTGTGGCATCCAGCCTCCGGTATTATAAACGGACCCAAATTTGTTAATTCCCCATCGATAATGGAGGAACATGATCACATCATTCAGGGTCTGGTTATGTTTATTAACGGCTTCATCGTATATACCAGTATTTTTCAATGTGTATTCATAGACAAAGTAATCATCCTGTCCTTTTTGGCCAAAGGCAAATACTTTTCGGGTAACCGTAACTCCCATGGCTGTATTGAACTTGTTATAGAGCATTCGATCACTGAGCAATTCTTCATCGACCACAACATCTTTGTCTTCATAGGCCAGGTCTGTACCGGGAACATTGTCTACAAAGACAGCCGGATGATTAAATTTTCCATACATGGTAAAATCAACCGGCATAATCTGGGTGCCCTCTTCTACTGCCCTGGGCCCGATGTGAACAACTTTTCGTTCGAAAACTTTATTATCAGCCAGAGGATCGGTGTAGTTTTTACATCCAATCCAAAGGGCTTTCTGGGCCTGCATATCCTGTTCAGGATAAAGCGAGGGATAGGAAAATCCATCCAACTGGTCACTTGTTTCACCAGTTCGGCCGGTTTCTATTTCACAACCCGTACTGGAAAACCAGTTTTGCAGCATACCGATACTGATGAATTTGACTTCGTCAGCAATCAGGGAACCGGAAATAATAGTAAATATTAAAATTATACTGACTAGGATTTTTTTCGGATACATTTGTTTTTTTAACCTCATAACTATTTCTTTCCTTTTTAATTATTTAAGATCAAAAGAAATTGTCATACCAACAAAAACATCTCTAGGACTTAAGAAAGTGAAAAAGGTTTGGTTTGGCATATCAATATAAGCTTTATCTTCTAATATTTTATCGACTTTGCTTTGGCTTACTTTTGTCCAGGTTCCGTCTGAATACTGATAGTAATCTTTCAGGGAAGCATCGTAATATATGGCTCTTTCACTGGGATCATTGACATTTTCAACGGACAGGGCATATTCCATGGGTTGAAATTCTACATCTTCGTCTCTGTAGGTACCGTATTTGTCATCCCCTTCAATTCCGGAATAACCGGCCTTTTCATAATCTTTGTCTCTGAAATGCAGAGAATACATATAATCATTAAAGTCATGAATATCATAAAATGATTCATATGAGAAGCGTTTTGTATTCAGCAGATTGTAGACATCAGCAAAGAATTTGACACTGAATCTGTCAAACTGGAAAGTTTTGGCTACTTTCAGATCGACATTGTGATAATCAACCTGGGGCAGATTGTACTGTAATCCATCAATATTTCTGGGGTTCCAGGTAATTTTACGGCCGGTTACCAGGTCACCAATCAGCGTGAAATGCCAGCCGCCAATAATATTCTGGTTGGCGATTTGCGGACCAAAATTCATGGGGGTATGGAAATCAAGGTAGGCCTTAAAATTATGTCTGGCAGGGTTCCAGTATTGACGATAAGGATTGTGCCTGTTGTAATAGTTTTGATCGGACGGGTTTTCATAATATTCACTGATTCCAAAATAACCACTGGTACCGACACGGTATTCATAGTTGAGCATTCCGGTCAGCCAGTCGCCATAATTCTTTTCCAGTTCAATTTCAAACCCACGTATATCTTCATAGTGATTTGAGGTCAATTTACTGTAGGATACTTTTCCATCGATACTGTAAAAATCCGTCCAGGCGGTTTCGTTGTCAATGCTTTTATAATAAGCGGAAATATGTAAGAGATAGGTATTTAAAATTGCCTGATCAAAACCAATTTCATAAGAAATAGTTCGGGTCAGAGGCAACGTCGGATCACCGATGTAATTTAACTTATTAATATAATCTCTTCGGATTCTGTATTGGCTTTCAGCATCGGGCATTTCCCTGTAATGGCCGTAGTTAAAGAACAGTTTTGACATTTCGGTAATCGGATGAGAAATCGCTAACCGGGGACTCAGGTAAAATTGTGGTTTAACATCTTTGGTCAAATACTCTTTTTCGTCATCATCGCTGTAATCGCCTGAGAAGAAACCGGCATCATAGGGACCAACATCGTACCATTTGCCATTGAAAACAACAATTTCCGGGACCAGTCCAAGAGTTGTGATAAAACCTTCATATTCGATTTTATCCTCCACATAGCCGGTAAAGCGGAAAGGATCACGATCAAATTTTGTCCAATAGTTTCCACCCGGCAGAAAGAGGTTTTCACTACCAAAATTAATTTTGAACCCATCATAATGGAACATTAAACCAGCTTTTAACTGGTGTCTGAAGTTCAATTGGTTGGTATAGTCAAAATTGACTTCCCAGGTTGTGAATTCACTAAAATCACGAGAGGTGGATACAGCGCCTCCCATCGTGATACCGCCTTCGATGGAACTGACCGGTATCGGCCAGAAACCAAAGGGCGCTTCATCAACCAGATATTCACCATCACCGGGAAAAATATCATAGTTTAAAGTTGTATCTCTATAGGCGCCGTGAGTGGTGTGATATTTTTTGGATGTTCTTTTGGCCAGTAATGTAAAAAAAGAACCGGAATCAATAATTTTATTGAGTTTGGCTGAAACAACGCTATTATAGGTTTCTGTCGGACACCAATAGGTATTGGTAAAAAGCCGCCAGGGACGTGTAAAGCCAGTTCGATCAAAAGCTGAAGCGACACCGCCTGTGGTTGAAAAGAAAGAACTGGCACCGGCGCCGGAAGCGGATGTTCCTCTGGATTCATTATAAATTCCCTGGATCACCAATTTCATATTTGAAGGCAGATCAGAGGTCAGTTTCAGCATGGTAGAATTATCAAATTTGCCTTCGGTAGTCAACTGAATCGGGTACATGGATTGTGTATTTCTATGGGAAAGATAAAATCTGAGATCACCGAGCATTTCGCTGACAAAAGGAACCGGGCCTCCAAACCCAAGATCGACGGTTTGGTCTGGAGATTCAATGGCGCCATCGCGGCGATATTGCCATTCAAACAATCTTTTTGCAGCTGCCGGTGTCAGATCATTTGTGGGATCATCGTCACTCATCAGATTCTGGGAAAAGGCATTCCAGCCTTCAAAACTTTCATACTGTCTTCGATCATATCTGTCCCAGGCTCCATTTTCTGTACCAGTCCAACAAACTTCCTCATCCATGAAAGGCCTCAGCCAGAAAGAATCGGGATGATAGGGATTATCACCAAATTGTTTAGCTTCTGGAGGACTGTATCGAATAGTAAAAGTACCCGAATAGGAATCTTTGTCACCTTCCTTGGATACAACATTGACTACACCGGACCTTACGTTTCCATATTGGGCTGAAAGACCGCCGGTTTGAACCGATACTTCCTGCATCGCGCTGAGTGGCAGCACCATTTCAGGGGCATTGGTTCGGGAGTCCCTCATGGAAATACCATCAACCGCAAATAATATTTCAGTATTGGAACTGCCTCTGATTTCCAAAGCTGAGTTGATACCGGCTTTCATTCCTAATACATCACCGACATCACTAACGGGTAAATTCTGGATTTCTTCAGCAGAAACTGATTTTTGTGACCCGGCAACGTCTTTTTTAATCACTTTTTTCTGTGCAACAACTTCAACGACTTCTCCCTGAATTGACTGGACTTTCATATCGACGTTCAGTTTGGTTGTCAAATCAATTTCAACTCTCACCTCCCGAACAACCTGAGTTGCATATCCGATCATGGATATTTGCACGGTATATAATCCCGGAGGTATGTTGGCAATGATAAAATTACCATTAATGTCCGCTGCGGCCCCCATTTGGGCTTCGTTAACAATAATATTCGCTCCCATCAACGGATCACCGGTCTGCATATCGGTAACAGTACCGGAAATTTTACCGGTCGTGGCTGCATTTAAAAGCAGCGCAAACATAAGCATTAGTATGGAAATAGTCAGTAATTTCCTTTTCATGATAACTCCAATTATTTGATATTATACACTAAATAGCAACGCATTTTTTTAATGATTCAACACACTATTTGATGTGGTTTTTAGATAGTAACGTTATTAAGGTATGATTTTTAAATTTTAATTTCAAATTGATGAACCCTCCTTAATATTATTTCTCCCGAATAATATTAATAAAACCTGATTTAAAAAAAAAGATATTTGTTTGTTAAGTTTCCGTATTTTCTAAAAAAAATACTGGCCATAACACAAATTCCCATAATCAATTTTCCTAAATATTAAAAAAACAACTTAACTGGTTTCAAATCATTAAAACATGATTTCATCACCCGAAATTTTTATTTCAATCTGATTATTCTCAACATCAAAACTTTTAATGTTCTCAGGCTTCGTTAACCGCACTATTTTAATATTTTTTATATTTTCAACCGGCACCAATTGGTCACTCAGCCCATGGGTGCTTTTCTGGCTGGACCAGTAGCGTAAATAGTATTTCCCTTGATCATCAATTACCCAGGCCAGAAAAATCACCGAGTGTCCCAGACCTGATTTCCAGGAGATATTGGCAAAATCCCCTGGTCTCGCCTCTGAGGGAAGGACTACTTTACCCATGCCAGAGTACTGAACCAGAGAAAAATGATTGCCAAACCCATCAGCATTCCATTTACCCCAGAATTTAACATGGTCCTCTCTGCGGCCACCATCCGGTTCCTGCATTCTCATCGCTTCCAGGTGGACCGAATCAAGGGTTGTAAGGTTCAAATCGGCAAGTATTAAATTCATAGCCTCTATAAAAGCCGCATAGGAAGAACCGCTGCAATAACTGGTGGTGCGAGGAGCTTTGATAAGTTCCCGCCCTAATAATTTCAGATCATATCCGATGGGTGATTCAGGAGGGTTCGCCGTAATACCAACGAAATAGCCTCCGCCATCCATTGCAGTCGCCTGAACTATATCAATTCCTTTTAAAACATAAGGATTCCAGCCCTCTGCATATTTTGAAAAAATCCGGTGATGTTGTGTATGGTAAGGTTCTTGAGATAACTCAGATTTTTTGAGTATAAAATAGCTTTTATCCTTTTTAGAAAAAAGATGGTTCTCTTTGCAACCAAGCATAAAAATTAATAAACAGGAAAAAATTACAGGGCGAATTATTAATCTCATAATCTTCCTCTGGTTTCACAATAGTATGAAATATGAGCAACAATGATCGTCACACTGCTGCCAATTAAAATGTACCAGGTCCAGTGGACAATCGGCCCCATTCCCAAGGCTATCGGCACAGCAATAACCGGTAACATAAACAGAATTCCTGATAAAAACCCGATGATGGCTGATTTTTGCTGAATTTTTTTAAATAAAGCACCTAAAATAAAAGTCCCCAGAAGACCACCATAAGTAATTGAAGCGATTGCATAAGCCATTTCCACAACCGACTTTAACAATCCAATAAAAAGAAAAGCTGTGATACAAAGGAACAAAGCCCAAAAAACCGTGATTGCTCTGGATATTAACAGGTTTTTGCGCTCATTGTTATTTTTACCGAAATAAGGTTTGTACAAATCCAACATCGTAGAACTGGAAAGTGAGCTGATGCCCCCTGCAAGGGTGGACATGGCTGCAGCAAACAGTCCGGCAAAAATCAATCCTTTTAATCCGACCGGTAAATTATGAACAATAAAATAAGGGAAGATTTCATCCTGTTTCAGAAAATATGCACCATCAGCCCCCGGTACCATACCTTTGTAAAAGGCAAAGAGTAACAACCCGACAAACATAAATAATGCAAACTGGATTATGACAATGACACCACTGGCAATGATCGCTTTACGACTATCTTTTAAATTTTTGGCTGTCAGCAATCTCTGCACAATCAATTGGTCTGTTCCGTGGGTTGCCATAGACAGGAAAATACCACCTATCAAACTGCCTAAGAGTGTATATGGTTCTTTAAAAAAATTCTTCAGTCCTGAATGAAAGCCCAAATTAATTAAATCAAATTTGTTAGTTCCGCCGGCGTACTTTCTAATTTCAGTAAGTCCATCCGGCAATGTGTTGTAAATGAGGACTAAAGTGATTAGGGCGCCCAGGATATATATTCCCCACTGAATGACATCAACCCATATCACACCTTTTATGCCGCCAAAAAAAGTATAGACCAGGGTGATTATTGTCACCAAAATGATTGAAAAAACATAGACATCAACATCTGAGTAATGATTGAAAAATGCAAAAGTTTTTAAAATTACCGCAATGGGTATTGCCGTTGCAAATAACCTAACACCTGCCCCGATAACCTGGGTGATCAAAAAAACAACCGAAGCAATGTTTTTAGTTTTTTCACCAAACCTGGATTCAAGCATGGAATAAGCAGTTTTCAAATTGCCACTGGCATAAGCGGGTAAAAATATAACACTGACAATGATTCGCCCCAATAAATATCCAACTGTTACTTGCAAGAAATTAAGATTTGTCACATAAGCCAATCCGGGTATGCCAATAAAAGTCAATGTGCTGGTTTCAGTTGCAACAATAGAAAAGGCAATAGCCCACCAGGGTAGATTTTTATCTCCTACAAAATAGGCTTCAGAGGTATTTTGTTTACCACCGGAAAGGCTGCCAACAAGGGCAACAGCAGCAAGATAAAGCAGAAGAACAGAAAAATCTATCACACTGAAATCATTCACCAAGAAACCCCTCCTTATTAATTAATACTTTATACTAACTAACCATGATACAATAATTCTTTTTTTACAATTTTACTAATTTTTTTTAAAGTTTTGTACCTCTTTTTTCGAATAACTGTTTATCTCATTGTTTTTTCATATAATTCTGAAAATATAAAAATTTTAAATTGTTTAAATTTTAAATTCTCCATCATTATAATACCTATCATATCAGTTAATTAAAACAGACATTTGGGTTAGCAATTTTTTTTACTGATTCCATTCAATATTTTCTATTCAGAAAAAAATTTAATTTCTAGATTATATGAATACTTTTCAATTAAGATATGGAGAAAAAATGCGATATTGCTTTATCATCATTACACTGTCAATTCTGACTCTTCATGGCAGAGAGGCTCCTGCTATTATTCCGAGGCCCGTTGAAATGGTGCAACTGGAGGGATATTTCTCTATCAATCAAAGCACACAAATTATCTACACCCCGGATTGCAAACAGGAGGCAGACTATTTACAAAAAATTCTGGCTGCAGATACTAATCCGAATTTAGTTTCTTTAAGTTCAACGCCGGTCCAATCCAATTTCATCTCACTGGAAATTAATAAGGCTTTACATATGCCCGAAGAAGGATATTTGCTGATTGTCACCGAAAGCAACATTCACCTCCAGGCAGCAACAGCCCATGGAATTTTTAATGGTATCCAAACCTTACGGCAACTGGCGGATTCATCCGGTCCATTGATTCCGGCTGTCCGAATAACTGATTATCCGAGATTTCCTTATCGGGGAATGCATCTGGATGTGGCGCGACATTTCTTCAATGCAGATTTTATAAAAAAGTATATTGATTTAATGGCTGAATTAAAAATGAACCATTTTCATTGGCATTTAACCGATGAGCAGGGATGGCGGCTTGAGATTAAAAAATATCCCAATCTTACCCAAACAGGTGGTTTTCGAAAAGAAACACTCATCGGCCACTCATTGGATTTTCCTGAAAGGTATGATGGCATCCCTTACGGTGGTTTTTATACACAGCAGGAAATCAGAGATATTGTCCGGTATGCCAAAGAACGTCACATTACTATTATTCCTGAAATTGAAATGCCGGGACATTCCCGGGCCGCCCTGGCGGCTTATCCTGATTTAGGATGTACCGGTGGCCCTTATGATGTCAATACACGTTGGCGAAGAAAGCCGGATGTCTTTTGTGCAGGCCGGGAATTCACCTTTGAGTTTCTTGAAAATGTGCTGGATGAAGTAATGGCCCTTTTCCCCGGCCTTTATATCCATATTGGCGGTGATGAATGTCTGAAAGAGCGCTGGCAGGAATGTGAATTTTGTCAGAACAGAATCCGAACAGAAAACCTGAAAGACGAGCATGAACTTCAGAGTTATTTTATTACCCGAATTGAAAAGTATTTGAATTCCAAAGGCCGACATATCATCGGCTGGGATGAAATTCTGGAAGGTGGTCTGGCACCCAATGCCACAGTAATGTCCTGGCGCGGGTTCACTGGAGGAATCACTGCCGCAAAATCCGGTCACAATGTCATCATGGCGCCAGTTGAATATACCTATTTCAATACATACCAGGCACAACCTGAATACGAATTTTTAGCATTTCAGGGATATTTGCCTCTGAATAAGGTATATCGATACGATCCTGTACCAGAAAATCTGCCCTCGGAATACCATCATTACATTATTGGCAGTCAGGGTAATATCTGGACAGAATATATAAAAAATACAGACCAACTGGAATATATGCTGAATCCAAGATTGGCAGCCATGGCAGAAGTCCTTTGGACACCCCGTGAAATGAAAAACTGGCAGAGTTTTCAAAACCGATTGGGTTCCTATTTAAACCATCTGGATAATAAAGAAATCAAGTATTCCAGTGGCTCCTTCAAAATTGACATAACTACCGCCAGAGATACTATTGAGAATAGATACTACTTTCTTTTAAATTCCGAACAGCCTGATCCGGTGATTCGCTTCACCACCGATGGCACCGTTCCTACAACAAGTTCTCAGTTATACACATCACCTGTATTCCTGAAAAATACAACCCAGGTCACCGCAGCCCACTTTCAAAAGGGTAAAATATACCGGGGAGTATTTCAGAAAACGATCAATCTTCATGTCGGAATGTCTGCAACCCTGAAAGTGTTCAACTTTACCGATTCCACTTACAACCAGTCAGAAGATAATGTTTTGATTGATGGACTGTATGGCGAAAAAAAATTTGATAATGATAACTGGCAAATTTTTGAAAACAGTGATTTCTCTGTTCACATGGATTTTGCTACACCAACCGAAATATCCGATATGACTATCAATTTTGCTGAGTATTCTATGGTCTGGGCATCTTTTCCCGAATTTGTTACTGTTTCCATTTCTGACGATGGAGAGAATTTCCACGAAATTCAGAAAATAATGAGTGATACGATTGCTCCAGTTGACCATATCAAAACTTTTTCCGTCACAGTGAATTCCCAAAAAATCAAAGCATTGAAAATTTTTGCCAAAAACAGGGTCTATAAGCAGCCGGCTCTCTCATCTCTATTGGTCGACGAAATTTTTGTTAAATAAAAAAGCGACAGGTTTTATCTGTCGCTTTTAAAAATTCAAAATAAATTTTTTTGTCTATTGAATTTTCCGAAGGATATCCTCGGCAACATCTTTGTGGACCATAAAACTCAGCATTTTCAAGCGAATGAAATCTTCCCGAAACATGTAGTATCCTTCATATTGGCCACTTCGGGAACTGCTTCCGGAGTCTTTAATGAGAAACCATTTGAATCCGTCCTTTTCTGTGAAACCAACCAGATGGATCCCGTGATCATCTTCAGTTGTTCCCGCATAAATTCCATACTCCCTGGAATACTGATTGATGGCATTGGCTGGCAGAATAAAATCAGGAATAAATGCGGCATCTTCTTCGCCGACAATACCAGGTTCACTGACATCACCGCCGATATTGACTGTATAGCCCTTTTGGATGGCCGTTTCCACCAAACCATACCATTCATCCAGGGGAATGTTGTAATAACTAGAGTCAAGCCACCAATTATCAGGCACGTCAAAAAGTGTTTGTTTCCAAAAAGGAAATTTTAAGGTTGACTGAAATTCGATGTAATCATCGGATTTGATTTTCAGTACTTTCTGATAAAATTCTACCGGTGTGTATTTTTTGCCTTTATACTTAAATTCAGTCGGAGGCACGCCAATATAGGTATTCATGATATTTTTCAGGTTTTCCAGAATGATAGATTTTTCCCAGTAATTGCTTTCCCGACAAAATTCGAGATAATTTTTCAAATCTTCAAAGAGTTGCATATGGTTATGTGTATCATATTTTTTCATGCCCGAATAGGCTTCCAGGGGTACAGCTCCGTATTTGTCCATCATTTCCAGGACGGCGTTGGATTCAGAACCTTCGGCAAAAAGTGAGGCGCCCCGCTCATCAATGAAACGTTCTGCTTTAGCCAAATATTGATAATAAACAGTATACAATTCCGACAATTTAATTTCCTGCTTCGTTATCCTTTGGACTTCGGATTCCAGAAAAGAGGTTGTACAGAAGCACCAGCACATACCGGATTGATGCTGGGGCACCGGTATATTATGCCAGGATATTTTAAAATCCTCAAATACGGGTTTACTGACATTTGAAAAATCTGCCTGTAAGGATTTTCTATCTTCTCTTTTCTGTTTCTTTTCGGCTTTCTGCCGGTCCCGAATCACCTGGGTCACAGAGTCTTTGGCGACATTTTCAGCCTCTTGGTCTTTACGGATTTTTTCCAGTATTTCTGATCTCTTACGCTTGACATAATTGGCTTTATCATTCTGTGCAAAGACGACTGAGAATGATAAAAGGACAAATAAACTCAGCAACAGGACTTTGTTGAATTTCATATTCCCTCCTTTAGATTAACAGTAAACAGTGAATGGATTTAATCCATTCCATATTAAGTCAGTAATAATTTAGGATTATTTTCCAATTTCAAAATCTTCTTTTTCTGTTTTTGCCAGAAAAAGAAGGACAAAAACCCCCAGCAGGACAAAGAAGATGGAACTGAATTGGTAATTGGTGAGTCCCCAAAGGGTTTTGGGATTAATTCGAATAAATTCCAGTAAAAATCTTATGAGACCCGCATAAATAATGGCAATCCCGAAAGAAGTTCCCCTTTTTTTCAGCCCAGGACGGATAAATTTAATAATCAAAAAAGCCATGGTAAAATTTAAAACTGTCTCATATAATGGCGTCGGGTGCACCGGCAGGGATTTCATAAAGGCAGAATCCAGTAAATGATTGTGATATTGGTAGTAGGAAGCCTGGCTGCCGGCAGGATATTGAATACTGGCAAAGGAAGTGGTACATGAACCATGACAACATCCAGCCAGGAGACATCCAATACGGCCGATTCCCTGACCCACCAGGATGATCGGTCCGGCAATATCGGCATAGGTGCCAATGGGCTTTTTCCGCAGATATAATATCGTCACCACGGAAATAGTGCCTCCCATCAGGCCTCCGTGAAAGACAAATCCTGAACCGGAAAATAAAGTATGCAAGGGATCAGCAAGAAAATCAGCAAAATTTTCAAAAACAGAAAAGAGCTTGGCGCCAATAATACCACCAACAGCACCCCAAAAAATGAGATCACTGGCAATTTTGGAGTCCTCTTCCCTCCTTTTTACCTCCCAACTCAGAATATAATATCCAGCCATGAATGCAATCGCCATCATCAGGCCAAAGGAGTGAATGGTGACGGGACCTATTTTGACTATGTCAGGATGCATGGTTACCTCTTTTCGTGTATTTTATTTAAATGATAGATATGGTCCATTTTCCTTTTGGGTACATGTAGCCGATCATCAGAATCTTTATAATATTTAATATCGTCATTTGTATCTTCAGCCATGGGACTTTCGGCGGGGTATCCCAAAGCCACAACGCAATTGATTTCATATTTTGCAGGAATTTCCAATATGGATTGCAGGACTTCCCGATTGACCGAAAGTATCCAGCAGCTCCCAATTTCAAACCCCCAACAAGCCAGCAGGAAATTTTCAACATAGGCCCCGACGTCATATTTAAAATTGGCATCGGAGATTTCTTTATTTTCCAGCACAACCAAGTAACTGACCGGTTCCTGCCCCGGTTTTGGATTGCCCTGCGGCATGATGTAACCGGCCCATTTGGTCATGGGAAAAATTTTACGGACGAGTTCAGCATCATCGACATAGACAAATTCAAGGGGCTGAAGGTTTCTCGCTGACGGAGCCAACCGGGTGGCATTCACACATTTTTCGATCACTTCCCGGGAAAGTGAATCCTGCTTAAATTGCCTTACAGACCTTCGGGTCTCCAGGAGTTGAAGCACTTCTGCCGGATTCATATTAATCCTCCATTGTTTTCAGTCGCTGTTCCGCCAGGTAAACTGTATTGTAAATCAACATAGTAATGGTCATGGGCCCAACGCCTCCGGGTACCGGTGTAATTGCACTGGCAATTTGTTCAACATCGGCATAATTGACATCGCCCACAAGTTTATAGCCTTTTTTTGTGTTCGGTGCATCGACGCGGTTGACACCAACATCAATAACAACAGCACCTTTTTTGATAAAATTCCGGTCTACAAATTCGGGTTTCCCAATTGCGGCAATGAGAATGTCAGCCTGTTGGCAAATTGCTGCGAGATTTTTTGTTCTGGAATGGCAAATTGTAACCGTACAATCACCCATTTCTCGTTTTTGTAATAATAAATTGGCAATGGGTTTTCCGACGATATTGCTCCTGCCGATAACCACAGCGTGCTTACCCGAGGTTTCGATACCGGAGTGTTTGAGCAACATCAGCATTCCATGGGGTGTGCAGGGCAACGGGCCTTCCATACCGAGTACCATCTTTCCCATGGAAGCAGGCAGCAGGCCGTCAGCATCCTTGTCGTCATCTATATGGTCCAGAACAGTCTGTTCGTCCAAATGTTTCGGCAGGGGTAACTGGATCAGAATTCCATGAAAGCGGTTGTCGGTATTTAACTGGTGAATCAGGCCGACCATTTCCTCTTGTGAAATATTCGCGGGTTTTCTGAAAGTTTCCGATAACAGGTCCATTTGGTGAAAGGCTTTTTCTTTCATACTCACATAAACATGGCTAGCATGATCATCGCCAACCAATATGACAGCCAATCCGGGTGTGATCCCCATTTTTTTCAGTCTGTTTATTCTGTCCCGGAGCGATTCACGTACTTTTTCCGCAATCAGTTTTCCGTCAATTATTTTAGCCGGACTCATTTTGCGTAGCTCACACTTCTATGTTCTCTCAAAACGACGACTTTGATTTGTCCGGGGAAAGTTAAATCCTGTTGAATTTTCTGAGCAACCTGGTCAGCAATCACATCAGCGCCGGCATCATCGATTTTGTCATTTTCTACCAGGACACGAACTTCACGGCCAGCCTGGATTGCATAGGATTTGGATACACCTTCAAAGGATTCTGCAATGCCTTCCAGTTTTTCAAGACGCTGAATGTAATTTTCCAGCGTATCGCCTCTGGCGCCTTGTCTGGATCCGCTGATCTGGTCGGCGGCTTGAACAAGGACGGCAATCGGACTTTCCATTTCCACTTCTTCATGATGTGAAGCAATGGCATTAATAATAATATCTTTCTCCTTAAACCTTCTGGCAATATCGGCTCCGAGGCTGGCATGAGTACCTGTAACATTTCGGTCTATGGCTTTGCCAATATCATGCAACAAACCGGCCCTTTTGGCTAAAGTTCCGTCAAGACCGAGTTCAGATGCCATTAAGCCGGCCAGCCAGGCTACCTCAATTGAATGCTTCAGTACATTTTGTCCATAGGACTGGCGATATTTCAATTTGCCCAGAATTTTCATCATATTTTTGTTAAGCGGTGGCAAGCTGACTTCATCAATGGCTTCTTCAGCAGCCCGCATAATGGATTCTTCCACTTCTTTCTTAGCTTTTTCAAACATTGCTTCAATGCGGGAGGGATGGATACGCCCATCTTTGATGAGTCCTTCAAGGGTAACTCTGGCAATTTCCCGGCGCACCGGGTCAAAGCCGGAAAGGACAACAGCCTCAGGTGTATCATCGACAATCAATTCGATTCCTGTCAGGGATTCAAAATGACGGATATTGCGGCCTTCACGACCAATAATCCGTCCCTTCATATTGTCACTGGGGAGATTGACGACGGAGACTGTGGATTCAGCAGTATGGTCGGCAGCAGATCTTTGAATAGCCGAGACAATGATTTTTTGTGCTTCTTTATTTGCTTCTCTCATGGCTTTTTCTTTGATATCTCTGGCCGCTTCCGCAACTTTCATTCGCGTATCTTCAAGCAGTTCTTCTTTCAACCGATCCTGAGCTTCTTCAGAACTGAGGCCGGCTATTTTTTCCAATTTTTCAAGTTGCTGCTCTTTGATGACTTCAATTTCGACCTTTTTTTCCTCTAGTTCTCCATTGTAGTCATTGAGTTTTTTCTCTTTTAATTCCAGTTCCTCGGCCCTTTTATCCGCTACTTCCATTTTTCTATCCAGGTAAAGTTCCCGTTTTTCCAGTTTCTTTTCCATGTTTCTGACTTCTTTGAGAATTTCCCGGGCTTCATTTTCAGCGCGGTCACGGATTTTAATGGCTTCATCCTTTGCTTCCAGTTTAATTTCCCGACGGATATTATTTGATTCTTTTTGTGCATTTTCAATAACATCTGCTGCTGTTAACTTGGCCCGTTTTAATTTCTGAACATAGATAAGAAGGGACGCACCACCTCCTACCAATGCACACAAAAGGCCGGTAACAATGATAACCAACACATTACTCATAAATATCTCCTCCATAATCTATGATCCCCGGCTGATTGTCAGCCGAGAAAGGATTAGGATATTTATTATTTTTAAAAATGGATTATTGGATTCTAAGTTCTTTTTCGATTTGATTGACCAATAAGCCGGATTTTGCCTGAAGGCTTTTCTGCAACTTATTTTTGCTCAAATTGGTAGCAAACAATTCGTCTGTTATGTTCATTGCCGCCAAAATTGCCACACGAATGGAAGCTTGTTTATTGGGTAAGGATTTTTCAACTTCATCCATTTTTTCGTTGACATATCGGGCCACATTTTTTATGTAATCAGCATCAGCCTGTGCTTTGACAGTGTATTCCTGACCATGAATATTAACTTTGACGTAATTATCTTTTTTTATGTCCATTTTCAATTATAAATAATAAATATCTATTATTTTAAAAATCTTCTAAGTATTCTAACAAATTTTCAATTTTTTTTCGCAATTGCTTTCTTTTTGCACTGTCCAGAATCATTTTTGTAGTCTGGCCACTAAGCAACTGCTCTTTGTATTCTTTATTTTCAGTTTTCAATTCCCGAAAGGCTCCCAACAATTCATTGACTTTCGCCTCCAGAAGATCAATAGCGTCATGCTCATTGTTATCGAAGCTCTGCATTTAGTTCCTTATGAAGAGCAGTGTGGATTTTTATCATCACTTTGTCGATTTCAGAATCCAGCAAGGTGCGTTCATTGTTTTGAAATACCAGGTTAAAGGTCAAACTTCGTTTACTTTTTTCAATATTTTCACCTTTATACTCGTCATAAAAAATGAAATCAGCAAGGTTTTTTCCTGCTTTTTCACGAATTACTTTTTCGATATCGCCAATTTGCAGAGAACGATCAACCACAATAGAGACATCCCTTTGGGTGGCAGGATATTTAGGCAGGGAATTGTACCGAATTTCAGGATCAAACAATTCAAATAGAAGATCAACATTCCCTTCCAGTATCCAAATATTTTTATCAATGCCCTGTTTTTTATTCAGATATAGCGGGTGCAGTTCTCCGAGCAGACACAAATCCTGGCCTTTGGCAGTGACTCGCACCAATTTGGAAAATATTTCATTTTCGATTTTTTCAAAAGAAAGTTCACCAATTCGATAGTCTTCGGCAATTTGTTCCAGCAAACCTTTCAGATAATAAAGATTGGCTTCCCGCTGCCGATAGGACCAGTTGATAATCTCGGTATTTCCGGTCATCAGCACCGCAAAATTCATTGTTTCCCGGGCCTTCGTCTGGCTTTTTTCTTCCCGTACCTGAATATTGCCGATTTCGAAAAGTTTCAAATCAAAATTACCACGATTGAAATTGAGTTTCGCAGTATTGAGCAAACCGGGAATCAAGGATGTTCTCAGGAAAGCCAGTTCGCGGCTGAGAGGATTGGCTAGTTCAATGGCCGGCCTGTCGTACAATTCGAATTTTGCCATATCCTGACTGACCAGCGTATTATTATAATTTTCATTTAAACCAAAACCGCAGAGGTCCGTTCTCATTTTTTCAATAAACATATGTTTTTTATTAGGCTCGTCATTGAGAATAATAGAGAGGGATTTGGGTTCGGGAATTTTTTCCATCCCAAAAATTCTGACAACTTCTTCGATATAATCAATTTCCCGTTCCAGATCAGGACGCCAGCTGGGTGTTTTGACTGTTACCTCTTCATCGGTTTTTTCCAGAATTTCACATCCAAGCCTTTGAAATTTGTTGACCACCCATTTTTTATCAAAGTCGTAGCCGATGATTTTATTGATGCGTTTGAACCGGACAGTGACTTCAGGAAATTCTATTTCCCTGACATACCGGTCTATCCGGTTTTTGCAAATTATGCCGCCGGCGACCTGTTGAATGAGAGAAGCAATTCGATCAATGGCAAAAAGAACATTCACCGGATCAGCCCCCCGTTCAAAACGATAGGAAGCGTCGGTTTGAAGGGCCAGTGTTTTTGAACCCTTTCGAATAGTTGCCGGATCAAAATAAGCACCTTCAATAAGCACGTCACTTGTTTCCTTCGATATTTCGGAGTTTTCCAGCCCCATAATGCCGGCAATCGCAACCGGTTTTTCCGCATCGCAAATCAGCAAGATATCTTCTGTGAGAGTACGCACTTCACTGTCCAGGGTTGTTACTTTTTCATTAGCTTTTGCCTTGCGGACTATAATTTTTTTACCGGCAACTTTATTATAGTCAAAAGTGTGTAATGGCTGTCCGGTTTCCATTAACACAAAATTGGATAAATCCACAATGTTGTTGATGGGTCTTAATCCGACACTTGAGATTGTATCGGCCAACCATTTTGGGGAAGGGCCTACCTTGACCCCTTTGACCAACCGGGCGGCATAGCGCGGACACCCAATTTCATCCAGGATATCAACTGAAATATGATCTTCAGTCCGTTCTTCAGATTCTTTCAATAGTATTTCAGGAATTCTCAACTCACCATCAGTTAGGGCCGAGACGTCTCTGGCAATACCGATATGAGAATTACAATCCGGCCGATTTGGCGTCAGATCGACTTCAAAACTGGCCCCGATAGTACTGTTGATATAATTTTCCATGGTAATGCCCGGTTGAGTATTTTCCTGCAAAACCATGATGCCTTCATGATTATCAGAAAGGCCGATTTCGTCTTCGGCACAGATCATTCCCAAAGATTCTACACCCCGTATTTTGGACCTTTTAATTTTGAAACCACCGGGTAATTCGCAGCCCGGCAACGCAACCGGCACTTTCTGGCCGACAGCAACATTATCAGCGCCGCAAATAATTTGTTTGATTTCAGTACCATCAAATACCTGGCAAATGGTCAGTTTATCGGCTTCTGGATGTTTTTCAACCTGTTTTATTTCACCGACGATAAGTTTGTCCAGACCGGCAACCGGATTTTTCAACATCACGGTTTCAAGCCCCAAATAGGTCAGGTGTTCTTCCAAATCTGTGTCGGAAAAAGGGATATCAATGTATTTTTCGAGCCAATTTCTGTTTATTATCATTTTATTTAAATTGTTTTAAAAATTTTATATCACTATCAAAGAAAAGCCTGATATCATCAATTCCATACTTCAGCATGGTAATTCTGTCCGGACCCATGCCAAAAGCATAGCCGGAATATTTTTCCGAATCAATACCGGACTCTTCTAAAACATTGGGATCAACCATACCACACCCCATGATTTCCAGCCAGCCGGTTTTTTTACAGACCCGACAACCTTCTCCGCCACAGATAAAACAGGTGACATCCACTTCGGCACCCGGTTCCACAAAAGGGAAAAAACTGGGCCTGAAGCGGGTTTTTACGTTTTTGCCAAAATAACGCTTTGCAAAAATATCAATAGTAGTTTTCAAATCGGCAAAGGTCACATTTTCATCGATATAAAGCCCCTCTATCTGATGAAAAATGCAATGGCTGCGGGCACTAACCGCTTCATTTCTGAATACGCGCCCTGGCGTAATCAACCGCATGGGTGGTTGATATTTTTGCATGGCACGAACCTGAATCGGACTGGTATGGGTCCTCAAAAGAATATCTTTTTCCACAAAGAAAGTGTCCTGCATATCACGAGCAGGATGATTGTCTGGAAAATTTAATGCAGCGAAATTGTAATAATCTGTTTCCACTTCCGGGCCAAATTCAATATCAAAACCCATTTCCTGGAAAATTTTGACAATTTCGCGCATGGTCAGTGAAATGGGATGAAGACTTCCTCTTTGTGGCCGAATACCGGGCATTGTATGGTCAAAAACTTCAGCAACGGTTTTTTGCTTGATCAGGGATTCCTGAAGCTCTTCGATCTTGCCTTCAACCTCATTTTTGAAGACATTGACGAATTGACCATATTCTTTTTTTTCTTCAGGTTTAACAGATGAAAATCCCTGGAAAAGATATCGAATGATCCCCTTCTTTCCCAGGTATTTTATTCTTAAATTTTCTACGCTTTGTTCAGTTAATTCAAGAGCATCTATTTCACTTTGGAAGTCAATTCTGTTTTGTTTTGCTTCCTGGTATAGATCCATAATTTTTTTTTATTTTACCAAATTAACGACTTCAGCAAATCCACTTGGGTCATTGACGGCCAGTTCAGCCAGCACTTTACGATTAAGGCCCACTTGTTTATCTGTGAGCGCTTTAATGAATTTGCTGTAAGAAAGGCCATATTGTCTGACCATAGCATTGATTCTGGCAATCCACAATCTTCTGATGTCTCTTTTTTTGGTACGTCTGTCCCTGTAGGAATATTGTAATGCTTTTTCAACAGAGTCGGTAGCATTGACAAAAGTCCTGCTACGGGCACCACGGTAACCTTTGGCTAATTTAAGTAATTTTCTATGTTTTCTATGTTTGGGTACTGAACTATTTGATCTTGGCATTTTATATCGCTCCTATTTCCTTTATTTTCCATTATCCAAGCATTGCTAAGATTCTTCTCTCATCAGCTTTGACAACAATGGCTGACTGTCTTAAATTTCTTTTTCTCTTACGACTTTTTTTAGTCAGAATGTGCGATGCAAACGCATGGTTTCTTTTTAATTTTCCAGAACCAGTTTTGGTAAATCTTTTGGCTGCAGATCTTCTGGTTTTCATTTTTGGCATAATTTATATTCTCCTATTTTGGTTTTATCACAGCATTGATCAATTTGCCTTCGCCCTGCGGTTGTTTTTCCAAAGACCCCACATCGGCTAAATTCTCAACGATTTGATCCACCAAATCAAATCCAAACTCCTTATGTGCCAATTCCCGCCCTCGGAACATGACGGTTACTTTCACAGAGTTTCCAGTTTCCAAAAATTTTCTGGCATGATTGACCTTCATTTGAAAATCATGCGAGTCAATATTAGGTCGAAAACGTACTTCTTTGAGTTTAACCTTGTGTTGTTTCTTCTTACTCTTTTTTGCTTTCATCTGCTGCTTATAACGGAATTTTCCAAAATCCATTATTCGGCAGACAGGCGGTTCAGCATCAGGTGATATCTCCACCAGGTCCATTTCCGCTTCTCGCGCAGCATCCAATGCTTTTTGAAGGCTTACAACACCCAGTTGTTCACCTTCACTGCTTATGAGTCGTATTTCCAGAGACTCAATTTCTTCATTAATTCGATTTTTATTTTCTTTTTTGTTCGAAATAGGAATTACCCCTTATTTTTAATTTCTTCCTGCATCATGTTTAGTGCTTCTGCGATCTTCACTGCACCTTTATTGCCATCTTTTCGGGTTCTAACGGAAACCGAACCACTTTCAATTTCCTTGTCACCAATGATAAACATGGTGGGAATTTTATCTAATTCTGCAGATCTGATTTTGGCCCCGATGGGCTCACTTTTCAGATTGATCTCTGCTCTAAATCCTTCTTTAATTAATGTATTTAAAAAATTTTCGGCAAATTCCTTATGATTATCAGTCACCGGAATAACCATTGCCTGCACCGGCGCCAGCCACAGCGGAAAATCACCGACAGTATTTTCAATCAATATTCCGACAAATCGTTCCAGAGAACCCAGTATGGCCCGGTGTATCATGTAGGGCTGTTTTTTCAATCCATCCTTATCGGTGTATTCCATGTTAAACCGTTCTGAAAGATTGAAGTCAAACTGGATGGTGGTGCATTGCCACATTCTGCCAATAGCATCTTTGATTTTCATGTCGATTTTGGGACCGTAAAAAGTTGCCTCTCCCTGGTCTACCTGATAGGGAACCCCAACATGCTCAAGAGCGGATTTCAAAGCGTTTTCCGCCTGGTTCCATTTATCAATTTCACCAACATATTTTTCTTCATTACGAGTAGAAACATATACTTCATAATCGGTGAAGCCAAAGGACTTTAGAAAATCAAAGGCAAACTGAATCAATTTTTCAACTTCTTCATTTAGCTGCTCCGGAGTACAAATGATGTGAGCGTCATCCTGTGTAAAACCACGGACCCGCATCAATCCATGTAATGTACCGGACATCTCGTAGCGATATACCGTTCCAAGTTCGGCATATTTTATGGGCAGTTCCCGATAACTTCTTCCCTGTGAGTTATAGATCATGACGTGAAAGGGGCAGTTCATGGGTTTCACATAATACTGGTCGCCTTCCACTTCCATAGAATCAAACATGCCGTCTTTGTAAAAACTCAGGTGACCGCTGGTTTCCCAGAGATTCGCCCGACCCACATGGGGCGTTTGGACAAATTTATAACCATGAGCGCGATGAGTATCCATCCAGTAGGTGCGAATTGTATTCAGCAATTCAGCACCCTTGGGATGCCAAAGAACCAGACCCGGCCCAACTTTTTCGTTGATCTCAAACAGATCCAATTGTTTTCCCAGTTTTCTATGGTCTCGTTTTTTGGCTTCTTCCAACAGATGTAAATAACTATTCAGTTCTTTTTTGCTAAAGAAGGCCGTACCGTAAATCCGGCTTAACATTTTATTACTGGAATCGCCGCGCCAGTAAGCGCCGGCAGTTTTCAGCAATTTAAAAGCTTTGACTTTACCCGTCGAAGGCAGATGGGGCCCGCGGCAAAGATCAGTAAAAGATCCCTGTGTGTAAGCGGTCACAACGGCCGTGTCATCCAGGTCACTGGCAATTTCCACCTTATAGGTTTCACCATCCTTTGAAAAAAATTCTATGGCTTCTTCCCTGGTCCAGACTTTTCTTTCAAAAGGCAGGTCCTCATCGATGATTTCCTGCATTTTTTTTTCAATTTTTTCCAGGTCTGCTTCAGCAAAAGCAGGTTCTTTATCGAAATCATAATAAAATCCGTCTTCAATAGCCGGACCGATGGTAATTTTTGTTTCAGGAAAAAGTTCTTTGACAGCCTGGGCCATAATGTGGGCAACACTGTGAAGCAGAATATCTTTTGCCTCGGGGGCGTTTTCTTTCAAAAGTTCCAGATTAAAATCTTTTTCAAATTTTCTGTTCAGGTCCACCAATTCTCCGTTTACCTTTGCAGCAATACAGGCATTATATAACCCCATACTGATTTCTTTGGCTGCATCGGAGGGAGAGGCCGGACTGTTTACTTTTAATTCTGATCCATCGGGTAATTTGACAATTACCAATTTATTTTCACTCAACCTAGTTACCTTTAATTAAAAAAATAGTGGGCGATACGGGACTTGAACCTGTGACCTCTTGCATGTCAAGCAAGCACTCTAACCAGCTGAGCTAATCGCCCTTATTATCTTCATGCTTAAAAAAGCAGGGTAATTTAAACATTGACGATTTTTCACGCAATGGAAAAATTTCATAAAACAACAATAATATTCCTAATAAGTTAGCAGAACGGATAAAATATTCAAATTTTTTTTTGAATGCGTCGAGTATTTCCACAAAAGGCAACGATTTGCCTGTTCTGTAATTGTACCGGCATTGGATAAAATATAAAATTTCCTTTTCAAAACAGCCATTTTTTTCGCTGACAGGTCCCTTTCATCCGTCTTATATTGGCACAGGAAAAATAATAAAATATTCTTCCATAAAAATCTTAAATTTATTAACTTCCCAAAATTACGAAGAACCTAAGGTATTCGAAATTATTCCATTAAAACGCAAAAAAGAGAGAGAGGTGTTTTTATGAGTAATGCGAAGTTCACACTTCCCCTGCCAGTCAATGAACCGGTCAAATCCTACAAACCCGGAAGTCCAGAAAAAATCCAGCTGAAGGCAAAAATCCAGGAAATGAAATCGCAGCAGATTGAAATTCCGTTAATTATTGGTGGCCAGGAAATCAAAACCGGAAATACCGGAAAAATTGTTATTCCTCATAATCACCAGCATGTTTTGGCGACCTATCACAATGCCGGTGAAAAAGAAATCCAACTGGCCATTGAAGCATCCCAGGAAGCAAGAAAAAAATGGGCCAGCATGCCCTGGCATGAGAGAGCCGCCATCTTTAAAAAAATGGCTGAATTGCTGACCGGGCCCTGGAGAGCAACCTTAAATGCCGCCACTATGCTGAACCAAAGTAAAACTGTTTATCAGGCAGAAATTGACTCCGCCTGCGAATTGATCGATTTCTGGAATTTCAATGTCAAATACATGGAAGAAATCTATGAACAACAACCCTATTCTCCCAAAGGATACTGGAACCGATTGGAACAACGGGCCCTGGAAGGTTTTATCTTTGCAGTGACCCCTTTCAATTTTACTTCCATTGCCGGTAATTTACCGACTGCTCCGGCCATGATGGGTAATGTGGTCCTCTGGAAACCCGCCTCATCCACGGTTTATTCCGCATATTATTTAATGAAATTATTCCAGGCCGCCGGCCTTCCCGATGGGGTGATAAATTTCATTCCTGGCTCCGGGTCCAAAGTCGGTCCCAAAGTATTGGAATCACCACTCTTTGCAGGCGTCCATTTTACCGGCAGCACCGGAGTATTTCAGGGTATGTGGGAAACCATCGGCAAAAATATCGCTAAATACAAAACCTATCCAAGAATTGTCGGAGAAACCGGCGGAAAAGATTTTGTCTTCGTCCACAACACCGCTCATGTTGACGAAGTTGTCACCGGTATTGTCCGGGGAGCTTTTGAGTACCAGGGCCAGAAATGTTCTGCCGCCTCCCGATCTTATATACCGAAATCCCTGTGGCCTCAAATCAGTAAAAAACTCAAAGACACCGTCGCTACCATTACTCTGGGAGACCCTGAGGATTTCACCCATTTTATGAATGCTGTAATCGACCGTCCCGCTTTCAATACCATCACATCCTATATCGATTATGCCCAAAAATCAGAAGAAGCCGAATTTCTCACCGGAGGCACCTACGATGATTCAAAAGGGTATTTTATTAATCCGACCATCATCGTTACAACCAATCCCCATTTCAAAACCATGGAAGAGGAAATTTTCGGGCCGGTGATGACTATCTATGTTTATGAAGATGAAAAACTGGATGAAGCCCTGGAACTCTGTGACACCACATCACCCTATGCATTAACCGGATGTGTTTTTTGCAATGACCGCTATGAAATCATCAATATTACCAAGAGACTGGAACATGCCGCTGGCAACTTTTACATCAATGACAAACCAACAGCTGCTGTGGTGGGTCAACAACCCTTTGGGGGCAGTCGTGCTTCCGGGACCAATGACAAAGCCGGCAGTATGATCAACCTCCTCCGCTGGGTCACACCCAGAACACTCAAAGAAACCTTTGATCCGCCGACAGACTACCGGTATCCCTTTCAGGAAGAAAAATAAACATAAAAAAAAAGTCCCGGCAACCGGGACTTTTTTTTATCTCACAATTTTATTCTATTTGATTATAAAATCGATGTGCAAGCCTTTTTTCTCAATGCGGTTGCCCAGGGAACGCGTGTTTTGCGGTTTTATTTTAAACGTAACCGTTTCACGATTTTGAAATTTTTGAGCGTGCCCAGTATTGGGATAATTCCTCCCTCCTGAGGAATTCGTTGGAACAACTCTATACTTTTTGCTGATTGGGTCAAAATATAAATCTTCTATGGGTGTATTAATCTCAATCATTATTATTATCAAAAAGATATTATTCTATCTGAATCCTTTTTTAGTAAACTCTATTGTTTTTTGGTTGATCCTGTAACTCCTACGGGTTAAACTTTCATAATCTAAATAGATAATACCGTCTTTTCAATTATTTTATCAAATTTTTCTTAAAAAATATGAAAAACTTTATTTTTATTGATTTCTTAAAGGAATTTAGTAGACTCGGTGAAATTATTATGATCCTCACTGAATGCTTATCTTCTTTATTTATGGATATACCATATATTGTAGCATAATATAAAAAAATTAACACTATATAGTAAATTTCCATTCCATTGCATGGCAGCCGGTCCTGGCTCTAACATCCATTTTTTCTGCCAAATAAATCATTTTTAATAAACAGGAGATTGTATAAATTGGGCGACATTTTTTTATTGTGATTTTTGGAGAATTCATGGATTTAGGAAAGATAAGAGCAGTTGTTTTTGATTTCGATGGCGTTGTGGTCAATTCCGAACCTTTTTACGAAAATGCGATAAGTGAAGTATTTCAGGAAAACCATATTTCTATTCCCCAACAGGACTGGTGTGATTTTAAAGGGATGGCGGACAAGGAATTTTTTCCGCTGATGATTTCCCGATACGGATTCAAGGGTGATATTCAGAAACTGGAAAAGGATATTTACGATCGCATGAAGCAAAAACTGGTGGCCCTTGATTATATTCCCGGTTTTAAAGATTTTTTTGATCATATCAGGAAACAATATGCCTTCGGGTTGGTTACCTCCACCAGTCGCAACCATATCAACTGGCTGACCGAAAATACTCGCATCAAAGACCTTTTTCCTCTGAAAGTCACAGCTACCGATGTTGTCCATACGAAACCGCATCCGGAACCCTATACCAGAATGGCCCGGTTGCTCCAATTGCAGCCTGAAAAAATCATCGTCATCGAAGATTCCATTAACGGATTGAAAGCTGCCCAAGAGGCGGGTATGACAACCATTGCCCTGCTCACAACCTTTTCGAGAAATGAAATTCAATTTGCGGACCATATTGCCGGGAATTACAGGCAGTTGATGGAGATGTTTGGTTTCCATTAAATCCGGCAAAAGAGTATTCCCAGGCGAGTCGGGATGTTGTTCCACTGCACTTCTTGGCTTGATTCCAATATAATTATATCCTAAATTTCTTTTGACACAGGAATTAAAAACCACCCGGTGTAAAAACGTTAAAAAAATAATAATTTGGAACCATAATGAAACACGAACCTTTATCTGAAAAGACATCAAAACAATCTTCGGCCCAAAAACTGATCATTCGATTTCTACTGCTGTCAGCCCTGATCGCCCTCTTCCTGATCAATCCCAACTTTTCCTTTCTTGATTCGGAAACAACCGCCCATCATTTAAATGGTGTGCTAAAATATATGCTGAGCATTTCCCTTTGGCTGGTTTCGGCTTCTTTTATTAATCAACTGATTGTCTTGCTATTATGGGAAAGAAATGATAACAAAAAAATCCCACGCCTGCTGAAAAACATTTTGGCTATTCTGGTATATATTATCGCCATTGCCGGCGTCATCAGTTTTGTCTTTCAAAAAACCCTGACAGGGTTCTGGGCCACTTCCAGTGTTTTTGCCCTGATCCTCGGATTTGCTCTCAGAGATATGATCGTGGATATGTTTACCGGCCTGGCTGTCAATATTGACCAGCCCTACAAAATCGGCGACTGGATCATGGTCCACAAAGGCAGCGCCGACCAGAATATTTTCGGCGAAGTGCTGGACATTAACTGGCGCACCACCCGAATACAAACCGAAACCAATACCCTGGTCCTGATTCCCAATAGTCTGCTGACCACCTTTGCCGTGACCAATTACTCACGTCCCACAATACCTACCCGCATGGAAACAACCATCAGCCTGGAGCCGGAAGTGCCCGTCACTGACGCCAAGCGGATCATTCTGGCCGGCGTGAAAAACCTCTCCGATGAACCGGGCTTTGTAGCCGGCAAAGAACCCGAAATATTACTGGAAAAATTAAGTGATTGCGGATATGACTACAAAATCCGATACTGGATCCGTCCCTGGACCGGAATTGCACCGACAGTTGCCCACAATATGGTATTGACCAGTGTCCTCAACCACCTGGAATTGGCCGGAATATTCCCGGCCTTCCCCAAAACCATTGTTTTTCATTCCGCTTTTGAAAAAACCAAAAATTATAAAAAAGACCACAAGGGTGTGCTGGAAATGGTCCCCCTCTTCAAACCGCTGCTGGACGAAGAGTTTGACGCCCTGGCGCAAGTTGTCGATCCTGTTGAATTTCTCCCCGGCCTCAACATCATTACTGAAAATGAAGAAGGGACCTCCATGTTCGTGATTACCGAAGGCCTGGTGGATGTTTTTCTGAAAAAAGGAAACCGAGAAATCAAAGTCGCACGCCTGGCGCCGGGCCAATTTTTTGGGGAAATGTCTCTCTTTACCGGAGCTCCACGGTCCGCTTCGATCAAGACCGTAACCAAAGTCAAGGCCCTGGAAATTAAAAAGGAGCACCTGTCAGATATTTTAGCCAATCGCCCCAAAATCGCCGAAGAACTCTCCAACATGGTGACCCGGTATAAACTGGAAAATGAATCAAATCTTCAGCTGGCACCGGCGGAAAAAACCGATAAACAACTCAACGAAGAGCATCGCCTTATGAAAAAAATCCGCTCCTTTTTCAAATTGCCGAACAACTGATATCAAGACTATCATCTTCCTTTACAAAATTTCGCCAAACAAGTCCCGCTTCTTCTTTGGGCTACATCTCCATGGCAAATCTCAATGATTAATGATTAGTGATTAATGGTTAATGATTACCGACTGCCAATCACCGACCACCGAATACCGATTACCACCCCATCTTTCCCAACGGAGCTCAACCTCAATCTGACCTCTCTCAAGCCCTGCCATTGGGCAAAGAAATTTTTTTGAACCATTATCAAAAAAAAGTCCCGCTGTTATTCGGGACTTTCTGATTTATGGGTGTCAATCAATTTTTACATATGCCGGTCGGGCGCTTCGGTAATTTTCACAAATTTCATTTTGGCTTTAATTTTTTCACGGCCAAAGCAAATGCCCAGGTCTTCATGATAAGAGGCCATTTCCACATCAACATGACGTTGTTTGATGGCTTCTTTGGTATCCATATATTTGATTTTTCCATCATTAACATGGGCCACAGTCACGCCCCAAATGCCGTTGACCAGCAACTGGACAGCCGCAGCGCCAACTTCTTTTCCAAAATTGACATCGTAGGCGCTGGCGAAACCGCAACGCACCAGGTGACCGGGCCGCACTTCACGAACTTCTGGAGCTTCGTAAAGCCCTTCAACATACATCTGGGTCTCTTTCATAAAGTCTTTGATTTCCAGGTCATTTTCCAACCGTTTGGTCAATTCCTGGGTCACATACTTTCCCGCTCCGGCCAGTTTCGGATGGCCAAAAGAGTCAAGTCCGGCCGAATCATCCACCAGTTCCTTGCCGCTGGAATCTCTCATACCTTCGGCCACGACAATCAGATAGGTCCCGGCATGAACATCACTCAGTCTGATTCTTCTGGTGAGTTTTTCTTTTACATCTTTATACAGGCAATCCATGTTCACAGGAATTTCTGGAATCAGAATAGCATCGGCTTCGGCAGCGACACCACCACGAAAGGCAGTATGTCCGGCATAACGGCCAAATACTTCCACCACAATGACACGGTTATGCGTTCTGCCGGTAGTTTTCAGGTCGTAGGCAAAGGATGCAATTCTATTGATGGTGGAATCAGCGCCTACGGAGTAAGTCTGCAGGTCCAGGTCCATGGTTTTGGGTGCATGAACACATTTTATGCCATTTTCATTCAGGTCGACGATAACCGATCCGGTATCATCACCACCGGAAATCACCAGTCCGTCAATGCCGTGTTTAGCCAGTCCTTCCTTAATCCTGTTATATTTATTTTCATCTTTAATATTTTTGATTTTGACCCGTGAATGCCCGGCTTCCGATCCGGCCAGGAAGGATGAAAAATCATCCACTCTTTTTTCAGTTAATTCAACCAGTTTATCAAATTCAACCAGATTGTACAATCCGGCATAACCGTTTGGAATAACATAAAGCGAAATATTGTTGTTAAAGGCCATTTGCGCGGCACCTTTGACAACAGCATTTAAACCACCGCAATCACCACCACTGGTGATAATTCCAATTTTCTTCATTTTTTGTCCTTTCTTTATATCATTAATTTTTGGCCTAAATAAGAGATGTTCAAAATAACCTGTAATATAAAAAAAAGTTCAGAAACCTTCATTATTTTTTTTCAGGTCCTGTTTTCCTATGTTTTGTCAATATTATTTCAGGTAGGTTACTTTCCGAAGGATTTTTCTGCCTGAATATTCAATCATGATAAAATAGATTCCCGATTGATGGTCCGGATCGGGTATCCAACGGTTTTCCGACACTCTTTCGACCAACCGGCCCTGCAGATCATAGATAGATATTTTTGCTTTCCACGGAGTATAAATTTTCAATTCATTATTGAAAGGATTGGGATATATTCTGACAATATTTTCCCCGGCTTTGTCATCTTCAGCCAGAGCAGTGGATTTTTTAGATGCCAGGCGGTACCATTTTCTCAATAAGGGTTCCAGCCTGATAAACCGCCCGTCGGAAAGATTACTCTCGACTGGAATCCATCCCCTGCCGGGAACAAAGGTCTGCATTTCCAGGTCTGTCTGGAGAACATCCGATGCCAGTGATATGCTGACCAAATCCGAAAGGGCCAGGGAATCTCCTGAAAAAAGTGGTAGGCCGAAATCATCCAGCAGGGTAACCCGGAAACAAGCCCCAGGTTCCATTATTGACAAGCCAGCGACCTCCAGTTGTTTCTCCGTCAATCGATGAATTTCCAGGTAAAACCTGGTCCTGTTTTCAGGAAGCGACGTATTGGACAATGTAATTCTGCCTGAACTGTCAGGAGAATAGATGGTTCGTGGTTCATAGTCCACGTACTGGTCAATCCAACTACCCGAATGATCACCAAAACCACCTGATCTGGATTCATAAGGCCAGGAGGAAAAACCACCTGACAGATTATAGATTCGGGTAAACCCATTATTCTCCAGGATCCGGGAGGCCGAGGCACTACGGCTGCCGGAACGGCAATAGACAATGATATCAATATCATCCGGTAACCGCTGAATTTCATTGGATAACACAAAACTATTGAGTGGTAAAATGGCAGGTGTGACCGGCAGCAATCCTTCTGGTTCTGCGATATGTCCGGCTTCATATTCACTGACTTCACGGACATCCAGCAGCAATAGCGTATCGCCGCCCAAAAGCCGGTTTTGGACCTCTACGTAAGTCAGATTATTGAAAGCCTGAATTTCGGGTATCATTCCTAACAGAATCAGACCCACCCAAAACCATTTTCTCAACCAACACTCCTTTTTTCCATCGTTACCCAAAGAAAAGTTTCACCACCTATTTCCCGATAATCTTTACTGAGAATGTCAAAACCGATGCTCTCCAGAAAATCGGTCAATTTCTCCGGTGTCGTATGAGCGTAGAACAATTCCTGGCCCATAAACTTTTTATACCCCTCAAATTCATCGAAACCGGTATACTCTTTTGTCCCATAGGTAAAGAGTGCTTTTCCTTCCGGCCGTAGCCATTTATGGATTTGCCGGAATAGTTTTTCCTGATCATGAACCGGTAAGTGAAAAATACTGTAAATGGCTGTTAGGCCGTCAAAAGTGTTCTTTGAAAAATCAATCATTCTCATATCCTCAAAAATTGGGGTCATTTCCGGGACATATCTGGCCGCCAGTTTCAGCATCTTCTCAGAAAAATCAACGCCTGTCACCTGCCACCCATGATCAATAAAAAACCTCGCCATCGGTTCTCCGGCGCCACAGCCCAGGTCCAGCAAATGACCTTTTTCCTGCCCCAGTGAATGATAAAAAGCCTCAAACACACCGGTCATATCAAAGAGGCCACGATTTTCATCATAAGTGGCGGCAAAACCATCGTATATTTCTTTTAATTCTATACCCATTTTTATCCTTTTTATTATTGACAAACATAAAACCCGGTTTCCAATGCATCAACAGAAATTTTAAAAATATCCTGCTGCGGTTCAATTATCTTTGGGGAAAATGCGTCAGCCAGTCGTTGACATTTTAAAATTTCAACAGGAATCTCAATCCAATTCTCACCAGGACCAATATTCATGACAAAGAGGATTTTTTCTTTATCGGTATATTTCAGATCGGCGTAGAGGTTACCTCCAGCCATGAGATTGACGGCTTCACCATTGTAGAGCGCTTCATGCTCACCGCGAAATTTCATCAGATCTGCCACATAATCCTTGAGGGCTTGCTCCTCCCGGCTAAAATTGTCAATGCGCCCGCTGGTCCTCGATACATGGTCATCACATAATCCACTGTTCCAGCATTCCGCGGCAGGATCATCAATCTTGTCCGCAAATCCCTCCAACTCTTCGCCGATTTCATCACCATAATAGAGCGTGATGGGGCCGGTATAGGCCGCCATGAATGCAAAAGCACACCGATGCCTCCTCCAGTAATGCGAATGGTCTGGATTTTCCAGCCCGTTTCTCTGTATCAGGTCGCCAAAACGGACCAGATCGTGGTTCGTCAGCATCAGGTTCGGAACACTGAAATCAGGATATACCCAATGGGTTTCAAATCCCTCAAAAAGAACTTTTGTGTCAGGTATTCTAAGGCCCTTTTCTTCACCGGCAAGGCATTGAACCATACGATAACGCAACGGAAAATTGAAGTTGGAAACCAATCCGGGATTTTCATTGGTTCCATATCCATAGATCTGTATTTTCTGAAATACATCAAAAATTTCACCCACCACATAACCCAGCGTGCCCCATTTCATACCAGCGGCTTTTCTTTTGGCACAATGATCGGTAACAGTTTTTTGTAATTTGTATAAATTTTCAACCGGAATCTGGTAAGCCTGGTCCAGACGCCAGCCATCGATATTCAATTCATCAATCCAGTAAGTGACTACTTCCCTGGCAAATTCCAGGCTCTCCGGAAAATCCACCTGAGTACTTTTCCCAAACGGCTGATTGCCCCTGGGTGAAGGCAGCACATTGCCTTTATTATGGCCAAAAACGCCATCAAAGATGACATACAATCCCAATTCATGGGCCTTGTCCACCATTTCACGGGCATCCGCCAGAGTCCCGAAATTGGGATCGATCCTGAAATAATTACGGGGAAAATAGCCGGTAGCATCCAGTTTGATGTCAGGCGGAAAATCAGGATTATATCGCGGCGTGCCTTTTTCCGAATCAAAGACCGGTGTCACCCAGAGGGCATTGACATTTAAACTTTTTATATAGGGCAATGCCTCAATAATCCCCCGCAGGTCGCCGCAATGATGACTGGTGCCATATCCCTGTCCGTAATTTCGATCAGGGTCACCATCCTGAAAAGACTCCACCATCACCTGGTAGATAATCAAGCGATTGAACTCTGATGGCACATATTTATGCTCCTGTACTGCAATTTCAATTATTTCAGGATAGTTTTTTTCCATGCCAAATAAAAAAGAGCAGGTCAGCAGCAAAATAAATCTGGTTTTCATTATCAATTTCCTCATTATTATTTTTCAATTATTTTCTAATTTACCAGGATTTGAAATTTTTTTTTCTAACGCAAACAATTTGTCGAAATATAATTTAAAATTTTCCCTGTGGATATCAAATATTTTAATTCACAGATTAATGATTAAACTATTATAAAAACAGTATAATAACTCGAATGAATAAAGTAATTTCCCGGTGATTCAAAAAAAACTTGCCCTAATCCGGATGTACAATTTATCTTTGGGACAGGTTTGATTAATTGATAAATAAAGGATTTAGGGCAAAGCCAACTGTTACCTGTATTTTTAATTTTCTTTTTTAATTTATTAACTCTTTGAAAGGCCAATCACCAGGAGGACAGCCATGTGCGGAATTATTGGATACATCGGTATCGATCACGTTGAAAAATATCTCATTGAAGGTTTAAAAAAAATGGAATACCGTGGCTACGACAGCGCCGGTATCTGTGTCAAAGATGATTATCTGGACGTTGTCAAAAAAAGTGGTGGTATCGCCAATCTGGAAAAAGCCCTTCTGGACAGAAAATTTTCCGGAAATACAGGCATCGGCCACACACGCTGGGCAACCCATGGTGCTCCCAATGACCTAAACGCCCACCCTCATTTGAGTTTTCAATCAGACATTGCCGTCGTGCACAACGGAATTATTGAGAATTATGCTACCTTGAAACGATTTTTACTGGAAAAAGGAGTCCGCTTCTCTTCACAGACTGATTCGGAGGTACTGGCCCACCTGATCGAAAGTTTTTATACCGGCAATCTGGAAGAGGCCGTTTCCAAAGCTTTACAGAATGTAGACGGGACTTACGGTCTTGCAGTATTGCACCGCCATGAAAACAAGATCATTGCCGCCCGCAAGGGTTCACCCTTAATTCTGGGTATTGGCGACTCTATGATGATGGTTGCCTCCGATGCGGTTCCTCTTCTGGACCATACCAATAAAGTCATTTACCTGGAAGACAACGACCTTGCGGTACTGACCCGGAACCAGTATGATATTATGAAAATCAACGGCCGAAAAGTTCGCCGGGAAATTGAAGAAATTCAGTGGAATATCAGTCAAATCGAAAAACGAGGCTTCAAACACTTTATGCTCAAAGAAATTTACGAACAACCGGAAGCCATGCGCAATACTTTACGAGGCAGAATAAAAGGCGACACCATCAAACTATCAGTGAATTTCGATGCGGAAAAATTAAACAGAATTGTCATCACAGCCTGCGGTACCAGTTGGCATTCGGCCCTGATCGGAAAATACTTCATGGAAGAAATATTGCAACTTCCGGTAGAAGTGGATTACGCCTCAGAATTTCGCTATCGCACAACAGCCCTAGCCAAGGATGATCTTTTTATTGTAATTTCACAATCCGGTGAAACAGCAGACACTTTGGCGGCCCTGCGCAAAGCCAAATCCCTGGGCTGCCAAACCCTGGGAATTGTCAATGTGGTAGGCTCTTCCATCGCGCGGGAAACAGAATCCGGAATTTATCTGCACGCCGGTCCTGAAATCGGAGTGGCCAGTACCAAAGCTTTCCTGTGCCAGATAACGAGCCTCATGTTGCTGGCACTCGCCATTCAACAGGCCAAAGGAAAGACAATATCCTCCCGGATGATCAATGAACTGGAGATTTTACCGGAAAAAATACAGGAAATCATCGCCAATGAAAAACAATTACGTGTCCTGGCCTACCGTCTTCAAAATGCCACTAATTTTCTTTACCTTGGCCGGGGTGTGAATTTTCCGGTAGCCCTGGAAGGCGCCCTCAAACTCAAAGAAATATCCACTATCCATGCCGAAGGCTATCCTGCCGCTGAAATGAAACATGGGCCAATTGCCCTGATAGATGCCTCGATGCCGGTGGTTTTTATTGCTCCTGAAGGAAAAATTCTCACAAAAATACTCAGTAACATGGAAGAAGTCAAAGCCCGCCAAGGTCAGATTCTGACGATAACCGATTCTCAAAATCCAAAATTACAAGAATTATCCGACCACATTTTTATGGTCCCAAAAACCCTGGAAATTTTCACTCCGTTTCTGACAACTGTGCCATTACAAATCCTGGCATACTACATAGCAGATATGAAGGGAATTAATGTCGATAAACCCAGGAATCTGGCTAAATCTGTAACGGTGGAATAAATCAGGAATATTCAGGGATCTCACAAAGACCGGTTAAAAGCAGCCCAAGACATAGACCTGAAATCGGGCCTGTTATACCTGAAAAAATTCCGGGTTAGCTTCGAAATTTTAACTGTAATCCCATTAAAAAATTCCGCAAAATCTGATCGTTGCAGCGACGATAGTTTTTATGGTCGGATTTGCGGAAAAAAGCACTTAGTTCGTGCTTGCTGACGCGCCTGTCTACTTTGGCAAAGACATCGATTAAATCAACATCTTTATAATTCAGAGCAATTTTCAATTTCCGAAGGATATCATTATTTGTCAGAAATTCTTCCGGTGTCGGTTGAGGTCCTTCTTTTTTGCCCCGGTTTTTATTGATCAGACCATTGAGGAAAACCGCCAGTTCCTGGTCGCTAATTTTTTGAAAATCCTTATCTTCCTCTTTTTTAAGCCAATTTGCAACCTGTCCCCGGGTGACTTTTGAATCAGCCAGGGAAAAAATATCCAGCATTTGTTCGTCATTCAAATCAAAGGTATACCGCAATCGTCGTAATACATCATTGCAATCCATAATCGCTCCTGATAAAAAAAGCAGAAAGCAACCATGGTGATCGCTTCCTGCTTAGAATGTTAATTAAATAATCAATCAATTTTATGAAGGTGAATATCCTGCTGTGGAAAAGGAATGGAGATTCCTTCTTTATCAAATCGTTTTTTAATAGTTTCCTGCAGATAAAAATAAACATCCCAGTAATCTGCGGTTTTTACCCAGGGTCGGACAGCAAATTTGACACAGCTTTCAGCCAGTTCCAGCACGCCAATCGATGGAGCAGGATCTTGCAGGATTCTTTCATCTGAAGATAATATTTCCTGCAGCACTTTTCGGACATTATCCAAATTTTCTTTGTAACTAACACCGGCAACGATATCCACCCGACGCTGTTCCCTGGCTGAGTAATTGGTAATATTATCACTCGTCATTTTGGCGTTGGGTACGATGATTTTTTTATTATCCGGGGAATTCAATGTTGTGGTAAAAATTCCAATTTCCTCAACGCTGCCAGCAGTGCCGCCTCCCTCAACATAGTCACCGACTTTAAAGGGCTTGAATATGATCATCAATACGCCGGAAGCAAAATTGGCCAAAGAACCCTGCAGGGCCAGGCCAACGGCAAGACCGGCGGCACCCAATACAGCTACAAAGGAAGCTGTCTGGACCCCGATTGCTCCAAGGGCAGCGATGATGATAAAAACCATCAATGTGGTGTAGCTGACGCTGGCGACGAAAGAAATCAGGGTTTCATCCACTTTGCTTTTTCTCATCAGCTTTTTCAAGATCGAACGAAAAATTCCAGCGACTATTCTTCCCACAATGAGTAAAGCAATGGCTCCAACCAACCTCAGTCCGTACAATGTCAGCCAGTCCATTATTTTTGTCAAAAGCGTTTGAACATCTGGCATGGTAATCCTCCTTTTTTTTATCGTTTTTCATGAAAAGTGATATAATTGACAGGAACTCAATCAATGTAATATTATTAAAAATTTTTTGTTTTGTAAACTTTAAAATATCATCTGTAAATAATTACTCATTGTCTTGTTCAATATTTTTATTATATTTACCCCGGTTAAGTTAGTAAAAAATAGTGGAATTATGATTTATATTTATAAAGACAAAAAATTTAATATTATGCGTTATCCCAGAACATCGAATACATCCCTGCGCTCCTGGAATGCCTCTGATGAATACCTGCTGAACTTTATCGAAGACCTCCCCCTGGGTGATAAACAAATTCTTATTTACAATGACCGGTTTGGTTTTCTCGCCAACTTGTTATACGATTATCATCCTTTCAATGTTTGCAGTTACAAATCCCAGGAAAAGGCCATCATAAAAAATCTGGAAAACAACCGCTTATCACTGGACCATTTACAACTTCTGGATTTGTTTGCCTACCCGGGAAAGAAGACGGACCTGGCGCTCATCAAGGTACCCAAATCGATGGGGTTATTTCGCTTTTACCTGCAACATTTGTCCAAATCGATTAAGAAAACCGGCATGGTGCTTTGCGGATTCATGACCCGCCATTTTACCGGACAGATGTTACAAATCGCAGCAGAATATTTTGATGAAGTCGAGCAAAACCTGGCCTGGAAAAAAGCCCGTTTATTAATCCTCAAAAAACCCAAAAATTACCTTCAGCGGGATTTACTGGAAAACTGCGAAGTCAACAGTGACCTGGTTTTAAAGCAATATCCCGGCGTCTTTAGTTCAGGGACCATGGACGCTGCCAGCAGATTTTTGATGGATACTGTTTCGGTTCAGGTAAAGGATAAAGTCATTCTGGATCTGGGCTGTGGCAACGGTGTGCTCGCGAAACTCCTTCATGATGATAATTCCAAAGCGGAAATGCATTTGATCGATGATTTTTCACTGGCTGTAGCTTCTGCCAAACTCAACATTTCCGGTAAGAAGGTCTTTTTTCATTATGATGATAATTTAAAATCCTTTGATAATAATTTTTTTAACCTCGTCATCTCCAACCCGCCTTTTCATTTTGAACATGAAAACAATATTGAGGTCACACTGGATTTATTCAAGCATGTTGCCCGGGTCCTCAAAGACACGGGCCGTTTTATCATTGTCGCCAACAGGCATTTAAATTATTCGACTCATCTGGAGAAATATTTTAATCAAATTGATATCCTGGCTGAAAATGATAAGTATGTCATCTATGAGAGCAAAAACATCTTTGAAGAGGAAGAAATTCTGGAAGATGACACACGGTTTAATGTTTAAAGGCCGGTAAAATCCCGGCCTTTTCTTATTTTACTTCTGATTTGAATTTTCCTGTTTCATACTGTCAACCTCACAGGGTTGAGGCGGTTCCAGCAGGGCTGATCTTTCTTTCAGATGGTCTTGCAAATTAATGTAGGGGACTCCTTTTTTCCACCATTCCGGTACCTCACCATCCTTAAGATAATAGTCAAAAAACTCCTTCATGCGAAGGGTGTAATCCTTTTTGTTTTCAAGTTGTCGCAAGCCGTGATTTTCACCTTTATACTCCAGCATGACCACGGGTTTATTGAGGCGTCTCAGAGTATTATAGTATTCAATACCCTGGTTCCAGTCCACAGCACCATCTTTATCATTATGCAGCATCAGCAGGGGCGTATTGACATTCCGGGCCAAATAAACCGGTGAATTTCGTGTATAGGCCTCCAGATTGTCCCAGTAGCCTCCCAAAAACCGTCCCTGGGAAGATTCAAAGATCGCCATATTGGCCCCGCCGGTGTTCCAATAGATGGATGAATACATGCTGAGCATATTGGTCAAAGGCGCACCGGCACAGGCTGCTTTGAAAATATCGGTCTGGGTGATCATAAAAGCGGTCTGGTATCCGCCCCAGGAATGGCCCTGAATTCCCAGGCGGTCCGGATCAACAAGGCCTGTTTTCAAGGCTGCTTCAATTCCGGCCAGGATACATTTTGTGGAACTGACACCGGGGTCATTGATTTTGAAAACTATGTCCGGTGTGAAGACTGCATACCCGTGACTGGTGTAAAAGGATATATTGAGAACACCGGCCAACCTTGGCATCAAATAACTATTGGCCTGGTGGGACAGCTTTTCATACATGTAGACAATGGTCGGATAGACCTGACCTTCTTTATGATTTGCCGGTAAATAAAGTACGCCCTGTAAGGAATCTCCATATTCAGTGACATAATCAATAATGCGCCGCCCGGAGGACCAGTAATAGTCTTTTTGCTGCGGATTGGTCTCGGTGATTTTTTTACAGCTTTTAAAATCATCCGATGTCAAATAAAATTCACTGTATTCCTGATTATTTTCCCTGGTAAAAGTAAAAATCTCTGCCTTTTGGGCTTTGATCAGTTCCCGGTAGGCATCATCACTGAAATAAAGAACCGTCACAGCGGGCTTCCCTTTTTGAATTCTGCTAATCCCATTTTTTTATTCAATTCACCGTGCATTCTGAAGAATACATCTCCAGAAAAATCAATTCCTTCATCATCAGGGTCAATTTTGTATTCATTGCCAAACCTGATTTTGTCTTTGCGTCCCTGCCTCGTCAGGTTTTGGAAATGATCACCATTACGATCAATTTTCCAGAGGTCCCAGCCGTCACTCAAAACCACATATTTACTGTCTTCACTCCAATCCAGAGGCAGGTAAGGCGGGTCTGTGACGTTGTGGTCATCTTCAACATTGATAAAACTGACAGGCACTGAGGCTGTGATATTGACACTTTTTCTTTGTTTCATGTCATAGGTATAAAAATGTCCCTTTTCATAGTAAAGAAAATACCGATTGTCTGGAGAAGGGCCAAAATACCAGCGGTTTTTAGCTAAAGCCAAGTGGTTTTCTCCAGTGGTCAGATCATAAACATAAAGGTCTCTGAAACTACGTCCTTCCAGGCTTTCCTGAAGTTTGTATTTTTCCTGGTTATAACCAATGGCAAAATTTCCTCTTTTGGCAGTGCCATAATGTCGAATACTGTCATTGGCCAATTGATGAAATTGATTGTTTTTTAGATGAAAATAGGAGAGGTAACTATAGTTTTTGTCGCCGGTTTCCGTCACCCATTGCTGGGATTGCAGCCGTTTGTCCTGCCAGTGCCAGATGACCATGTCCGGCAGATCTTCATGGCTCTTTTCATCTTTTTCCCGGCAACTGTCCTGTTTGGCTTTAGCTTCTTCTGTCATTTCATTTTTGTGTATACCAAAAAAAATCCCGTCCAGTTCTTCCTTCCATGCCGGAGTAAAATGCGGGCTGATAGCCATATTTTCAGGGAAGCGATCGTCCAGTTCCGGATGATAACAAACAGTCTTGAAATCATTTTTATCCAAATTGTATAAACCGATAATACTGATGGATTTTTCCCGATAATCCTTTTTTTCCTCTGCTTTCAAAAAGCAACAACCGTCACCTTCTCTGGTCCAGGATAATTTTGAAAAATCGGCTTTGCCACTGGCCACCGAAATTACTTTACCGGTCTCCATGTTTCTAAGAAGCACACAGTTCAGGGCCGTATCTTCCGCATCAATGACCAGAACCAGCCATTTTCCCGTTTTATCAAATTGAAATTCTGCGACATTGCCAAAATTATAAAAACTGGAATCTGCAAGATGATAAAGCATAAAATCCGATCCCCGGAATTCATCCTTGTTTTCCCTGGAGTCAGGAACACAAAATTGAATCCCGATCCAATCCGAAGATTCTTCGGGTTTTCCAAAATTTTTGACATTTTGAAGTTTTTTCAGTTTTCCGGTTTTCAGATCCACGATTCCCAGGCTGTTTTTCCCTGATTTTTTCTCTTTTTTCAGTTTATCCTGTTCCTCTTTGTTGGGAAACATGATAAACATGAAATGGTTACCAGAAAATTCCATCTGTCCGGAACGTCCGAAGCCGGAACCGAACTCATACAATGAGTCCTCTTCCAGATTTCTGATACAAACCATTCCGTCGGATTCTTCACTATAGGTCCGCCAGGCGAACCATTTTCCATCATCGCATAATACTTTGTCAGAAATGGTTTTCCATTTCATGATATCCCATATTTCCATGGGTTTGGGGGCACACTGGATCGTATCTTCCTGCGACGCCAGGCCCAAAGAGATAAAAAAACAGGTGATCAGCAATATTTTCAATTTTTTCAAGTTATGCTCCTTTTTTGATTTTGTGCCTTTTGCTGTTTCAGCGACTTGCAGTAGTTGAAAATTTCTGAAATTTTAGCAAGAATAAGAATTTTTCAAAAAAAAAGAGGAATGACGACTATTCCTCTTTTTCAGCAATTTTATTATACTTTTTCTATAAATTATCAATCCACATATCTTTTCGATCCGGAAAGGTTTTCTGGATGTTTTTCATATCCCTTTTAGCATCTGAAAAATTGCGGTATTTGCCAGATCGGACTCTATAAAAGATTTTATCATCAACTTTCTGTTTGACAATGTAGACTTCGATTCCCTTTTCTTTAAATAAGGAAATTTCTTCCATGGTTTTTTCATAGTTATCACTGGAAAAAATCTGGATGGTATATCTGGGTTTTAAGGAAGGTTCATCATTGATATTGGATTGCTCCACGGTTTCAGCCGGAGATTCCTGGGGAACCGAAACGGTTTCTTTCGGTTCTTCGGTTTTTGTAACCACAGGTTTCGGTTCCGGTTTCACAAAGACTTTCAACGGTTCCTGGGGTTCCGGCTTCTTTTCTTCCTGACTGCTGACAGTTTCTTCCACCTGTTTAACCACCGGCTCCTCAACTTTTTTCGGGACCGGCTTCGGTTCAGCGGGTTTAACTGCCACTGGCTGGCTGACTGTTTTGGTTTCTTTCTTAACGGTTACGGGAGGAGGTGGTGGTGGTGTTTTCTCAATCTCTGGGGTCACCCCAGATTTGGGTTCTTCAATTTTTTGTGTTTCTTGGGTTGCAGTTTTGCGCTCTTCAGATTTTGTGGCCGGTTCTTCAGCCGGTTTATTAATGACAGCCGCCTGCGTGTGGGTTGATTGTTGTTCTTCTTCAGTTAATTTTTGAATGATTTGTTTTGTATCCTTGTCAACCGCTGGTGTTTCTTTGACCGGTTTTTCAGGAACAATAATCGGTTCCGGTTCCATTACGGGTTCTTCTACCTCGCTGACAACTGCTTCCTGTTTTAATTCCTCATCAATCTTTTCTTCTATATCATTTTTTTTATATTTTTCTTCCTTGAGGGGATAGCTGGGGCTTTTTCTGACGATATCAGTGGCAACAGCATCGAGGTCATTGAATTCATCACGAAACTGGTTTGAACTTTCAGTCAGTTGCTGACTTAATAATTCCTGTCTTTTCTTTTCAATTCTGTCTTTTAATGGACTCACCAGTTCCACTTTTATGAAGATCAACAGTTCTTTACGGCTGACGGTGGTGGTGGTATAACCAGCCAGATAGCGAATGCCAAAAACCCACCAGGGCAAGTCTTTCAGAATCGGTATTCCACTTCTGTTTTCCACTTTTTCCTGAACAAACAAACCACCGATCATGGTCTGTTCGCCATCGGTCAAAAGTACATCAGTGGTGGCTTTCTGCGTATCGATCTCCGGACGGTCGCCCATTCCGGCTCGCGCTGAACTTTTTTCGGCTTCGATTGTCATGTGTATAAAGGTCATGGATGAATCTTCAATAATCTGGGGTGTCACCCGCAGAATGGTACCAGCGTTTGCAAATCTTGTGACCGTATTTCCGGCAAAATCACGCTGGTTGATTGCAAATTGCGTCCCCACATGGATTTCACCCTGTTTTCCATCCACAACCTTAATCGTCGGTTTGGAGAGGATTTTTCCCATGTCCTTACTTTCAAACAGGTTGAGAATGGCCTCGACATCAACCGAACCATCCTCTTCGTAAGAAGTATGGGTAATCCTTCTTTTGGCTGATGCGTCATCGCTGGAACTCTGGGTACTGATAATGCCAAAATCAGAGCCGATGGTCAGCTGTCGCAAGGATAATCCCGGGCTTGTTTGCAGCACTTCCCAGTTGATACCGGCATTATGCAATTTTGTGCGGTCGGCCTGAAAGAATATCGCATTGATTTTAACTTCCCGGGTTTTGGAATTATAGATTGGGCCATCAGTTTTTGCCGGAACAGTCTGCCCGCCTTCCTGGCCCTTTTCAATAATTTGATAGTAATTGGGAAATTCCGAGAACTCCAGGTTTCTTTCACTGACTATGCGCTGAAAAGCCGTTTTCCATGGCATCTGCGGGATTTCGATACCGATAGGGCCGGACTGAAAAGTCGGATCAATAATTGTCTTGGATTCAAATTGCATCGACAATTTACCGAGGATGTTAATAGCATCTTCAAATTGTGTGTCTGATGAAAAGGCAACCATTTGGGCCGGACTGTTATTGTAAACCTCGTAAGGTTTCATTTGGGCAAAGGTTGTGATGCAAAAACTCAAAACCAACAATATAATTGCTGTGCTGTTTAATTTCATTCTATCTTGCATTTTCTGGCTTCTCATATATACTTCTTATTAGTTTATTATAAATGCCCCCATAATTCATGAAGAACACTGCTACACCCTGGTCTGTATCAATCGAGTTTAATGTTCCTAAATAAACTTCATCTCCGATATTAACACTATTAATTTCTCCATTGATGGATTTAAAATAAGCAGTATTTTCAGTAAGAGCAAGTAATTTATTATATCTGACATCTGGCAAATTATTTTCATTAGGCGGCAAGTTCCATAATATCAATGGACTAAAAGGATTATAAAATGATAATTTTCCTATATAAGTTTTCACTGTAAAGATACTGCTGGTTATTCCAGTTGGTGTGTTTTTAGAAAAAATACCTTTAAAATCTAACTTTATGTCTCCGGCATTTTCATCTTTACTCTGCTTGAAAGTCAACTTATCGATAAAAAACAACGGCGGAGAGTACTCAAGGTAATTAATAAATCCCATGAGTTTGGAATAATCCCCAACACCACTCAGGTTATAATTGGCCTCAACCACCTCTTCCCGCTCCAGAATATTGCTGATTTTGTAATTGAACTCAAAAAAGGGCCCGAATTTATCATATTTTTCAAAATACTGATAGACGCGATGGATATTTTCTCTTTTCATCAGCATGATCGGGTAATTTTCAAGTTCATACTTCATTTCTTCCAGGGATTTGATCTTTTCCGGCAATTCCTGCTTGGCGATCAACAATTCTTCATATTTGTCAGAAGTTACTTTGTATTCTTCTCTTAATGCAATGATGTCTGCATTGTAACGCTCCTGGATAAAATAAAAACCACCTCCCAAAAGGATAATCAGAAGCATGATGAGTATGACGGAGTTTAATAAATGTTTTGACATAACCTATCCTTCATTCGCCGGTGTTATCTTGGGATCAAAAATTGTTTCATCTTTCACCAGTTTATGGATCACGATTTGAAATCTGTAAACCACAGCCTCCCGAATTTCATCCGGTGTTATGGATTTCACCTCGGCATTTTCAAATTTTGCCACCAACTCAGGAATACGATTTCTAAATTTTGAATACCCTTCAATGATAATTTCTTTCCTGGAGTAGTCCATATTGGTCAGCCAGATTCCACCTATTTTTTCAATTTCATCACTCAGTATTTTGGCTGTTTCAGAAAGCCGGTTGGCACCTTTTGAAATTCCCTTCACCCGGTTCAATTCATCAACAATGGATATCAGGACTGAATTAATACTGTCCATCTTGACGTCAACATACTGGATTTCTGCCAGTTTGTTGCTGATATCTTCGGTTTTGGTTTTCCAATCGTTGTGTTCAGTTTTCTTTTTGGTATAAAGGGTACTGAGATAAACCGGTGTCATGGCCAGCAGAATCAGAAGGGTAATGTTGTACCAGGAGAGTTTAAAAGAGATTTGGCGGTCTTTAATATAACTGGGGACCAGATCCACAAAATTTTCATTTCTCTCTTTACATAATAATTCCGACACCAGCAGGCCCAGGGCCGGCGCCAGTTTGGACATGTCGTCATTAATGAATTCCGGATTGATTTCAAACTTGGTTTCAGAAACGCTGAAATATTCGATCAGTTCGCTTTCACTGTATTGTTTTCTGAGGTAATCAACAACGTCTTTTTCCTCCCTCTCTCCTGTAACGACGATCCTGGAAAATTTATTGATGGAACTGATGTCCTTTTCAAACAGTAACCTTCCGGAAATTTTATTCAGCAGCCCTGGAGAGTTCGCATGTTCATTGATGGGCTGGGAAATATGCAGAATTTTGCCTCCTTTGGTAATAATGATTCTGGATAATTCCGTAGTGATGTGGACAATTGCAACATAATCTTCAGGTCCTGGTTCGTAATTATAGTTGACCAGGTTGGAAAGGATCAGTTCCTCCGGCAAAATCAATTTAACTTTAGGTCTGATTTTTATTTGCTCTTTAACCTTGTCATAGATGTTAAAAAACGGCGGCAACCCTTCATAGGTAAAGGCCAGTATTTTATTATCAACTGTATTGATATAATCAAAATTGGCTTCATTAACGGGTCGGTCCAGTTTATTGTTGACCTCTTTTTTAATGGCCATTTCCTTTTTTTTGCCTTTGAGTTCCGGAAAATTTTTATTAACGAAAACTGATTTCATGAATTTGGAAGGCATGTTGATAGCCATATCAAAGACTTTTTCATCAATATTCCGAAATATACGGGCAAGGATTTTTTCATTGTGTTCATATTCTGAACCGGATTCCATAGAATAAGGAGAAATATTAAAATCCGGCCCGGATTCTCCGCCTCCGCCTAATAATTCTCTGGCAGAGACCGAATCATCATCTCTCGAGGAAGCAGGAATATCCAGGTCCATAGCAGTGGAGACATCAATAGTTGTGGCAAATGAATTGATCTCCGCATTATCAATGTAGATGACATTTTCTTTGGGTTCATGATATCCCAATACCGTCTGAACTTCTGTTCCTGTGTTGTTTAATGCAAATACTTTCCTGGGCATAATGATCTTTCAATTTATTAAAAACTATACTTAACCATATCATTAAAGGTCTTTTTCTCATTCGCATTGGCCATAGCGGTGTCAAATGAAATAATATTCGCACGAAACAATCGCTTCAAATCCTGTTCCAAAGTCATCATACCGGATTTTCCTTCCTGGCGCATGATGCCGTAAATTTCATGCAAATTGTTGTTTTTTATAGCAGCGCGAATGGCTGTATTCATGGCCAGAACCTCTTTAGCCAATACTAATTTCCCATTAACAGCGGGCACCAGTTTTTGTGAAATTATAACATCCAGCACATCAGCCAGGCGGTTTTTCACCTGGACCTGGGACTCTTTGGGCACTTCCCCGATAATACGGTCAATGGTTTCAACGGCTGAGGAGGTGTGCAGGGTGGAATATACTTTATGACCGGTATCGGTGAGTTCCAGAGTCACCATGATGGTTTCCGGATCTCTCATTTCTCCAATCATAATGATGTCCGGGTCCTGACGCAAAGCCTGAATGGCCCCGGCTTTGAAACTCAGAACATCGGATCCGACTTCACGATGTCTGACCAGCGAAGTATGAGAATGGTGGACCCTCTCAATCGGGTCTGCAATGATGGTAATATGAGATTCTATCTGCTTGTTGTTAAAATCAATAATCGCATCCAGGGTGGTGCTTTTTCCGGAACCGGTAATGCCGGTGACCAGGGTCAAGCCGCTTTTAGTATGTTCCAGGCTGAGTTTTTTCATAATATACGGATGAAAACCATAGCTGTGAAGGGCCCTGATGGTGGCGTCGATCATACGCATGTTCAGGGCGACATGTCCCATATCCAGGTACATAGAGGCCCTCAGCCTTCGGGACTCCCCTTCCCTTCCGGGCAAAATGAAAGAAAAATCAAAATTTCGATTGATGAAAAAGAGTTCCGCTTGTTTATCTTCCAATAAACTCAGTAGTAAAATATCAAATTCCTGCATGGTAAAATTACCCAGCGTTTCTTCCGGCGCTTTATTGCCCTGGACACGAAACCAGACCAGGCCCTTGGTGCCGAAACCGCCCAGATCAATATCCGAGGCTTCTTTTTCTTCCATAACATAAAGAAAATCTTTCACCAGGTCCCGCAGTACCATCAGTTTTTCCTTGTCCAGGTTTTTAACTGCCATGTAAATATTTTTGCAGTATTCAATATCAAAGATGGTTTCTTCGGGTATGAATCTTTTTACCGATTCAATGATTGCTTTTGCTTCATGATATCTTGGGTTCATTTCAATACCATCCTAAATTGTCCGGACAGATGATATTTTTCCATTCGGACTGAAAAAACCGGGGTTCCACTGCTCCGGAAACAGGGTTATACCAGGTGCCATAGGAATATCCCAGTTGTACAATTAATTTTATTTCGATTGCTCTGATCAAATCCAACTCCGCTAAATTAGCTTCACTGAGGTCCTGTTTAATTCCTTTGATTTCAAAATATGTCACACCTTCTCCAAACATCAAAGGTGTTTCACTATTGACCTGGCGGTAAATCGGCCGGTCATTAGGATTTTCGGTATAATTTAATTCAGTTTTAGCTCCAAGCCATATTCTCACCGAATCTATATCCCCGTCATCGTCGACATCAGAAAAAAAAGCAATACGGCTTGTATCGATATCAGCGATGATGGTTCCTAAAAAGAAATCAGGATCAACATTCTGCCCGATTCTTGTAATATCAAAGGTCAGCACATCTTTAATATGGTCCGTATTGCTCTGGACAATCGATTCCAGTTCATTGCCTACAGACAATCGATGCAAATTATCCTGTGCAGCCATAACCGTCAGCAGAAAAACACTGCCGACTACAATTGATAAGGCTAAAGACATTCCAGAATCCATAAAAAACTCCTAACTCTTATCAAATCTAGTTATATTATTAAAACATTTCAATAAAAAGAAAAAACTCTTGAAAATATCATATCATTGTTCAAGTGGTCACTTTTTATTATTACGTCTGCTTTTTTCTTAACAGTTGGACTTATGATACCGGCTGAATCTAAATTATTATTAACATAATAAACTTTACATTCTATTTCATATTCAGTATAATAATCAATCCCGTTGATGGATATACGCTCGTCAGCAAAAACACCCATATAATCATCAATGTCATCATATAATCCGTCAATGTCAATGCCCAGGGAGTCAATGGGGGTCAGTGAATCGGGAAATACCAGACCCGTCGGTATGGAATTATCATCATTCAGCCGGGCGTCAAATTTTTTGATTTCCAGTTTTTCCAGGAAAGACTGGGCCTCGGCAATCATATAATTTTCAATTTTGTTTTCGATGTTATTTCTGGAAATACTGAGCTGCATTTCTGTTAATGACAGCGTAAATACTGCAAAAACAACGATTGCAGTGGCAAGGATTAAAAGTTCGGAGTGTCCCATTGCTAGTCCTCCAGGGTTTTGGCTAAAATATCTTCCACTGATGCAATGCCCTGCATGATCCGCTGTCTGCCGGCTTCACGAAGGGAAAGCATACCTTGTTTTTCACCCACTTCCCGCAACCGGTCTTCATCGATATTGTTGGAAGAATTGATGATTTCTCTGCGTATTTCAGGGGTAAAATACAATGCTTCCATAATGGCTGTCCGCCCCCGGTATCCTCCGGTGCAATGCTCACAGCCAACGGGTTTATAAAAAGTCGTGCTGGTAATCTCTTCTTCGGAAAAACCCAGCATTTTTAAGGAATCCGGGTCCGGGTTCGAATCCTCTACTTTACAATGGTCACATAATTTTTTCACCAGCCGCTGGGCCATGACCAGGTTGATGGAGTTGGCGATCAAAAAGGGCTCAACCCCCATTTTGAAAAGTCGGGAAACTGCACTGGGCGCGTCATTGGTATGCAGGGTTGAAAAGGTCAGGTGTCCGGTATTTGCCAGTTTGATACCGATTTGGGCAGTTTCCTTGTCTCGCATTTCTCCTACCAGGACAATGTCCGGGTCATGTCGCAGGATGGCGCGAATGGCTTTGTTAAAATCCATTTTTTCACCGATTTTCAACTGTCGCGCGCCTTCGATCATATATTCCACCGGGTCTTCTACGGTGAGGACACATTTGCGTGGGTCCATGACATAATACAAAGCTGCCACCAGGGTGGTACTTTTTCCACTTCCCGTCGGACCGGTGATGATAACAATACCGGAGGGAGAACTGATGGCCTTTTTGAAATCATTGAGGGCCTTGGGCAAAAGTCCGAGTTTGGCCAGGTCCTTAATCACTTTTCTGTCATCCAAAATTCGAATAACAATACTTTCCAGTTTAAATTCCAGCGATGAGCCCACAATAGGAATAATTGACACCCTGTAGCGAATAAATTGCCCGTCCACTACTTTTTGAATAAACCCGTCCTGTGCTTTTTCCCGCTCAAACCGGTTGACACCTTTGGTTTTGTCCTTGAATACAGCGGAAATCGCTTCCGGCCGGATACCCTTCTGAGTGTACCAGGTCTGCAGGTCCCCGTCTATGCGGAATTTGTATTCCGTTGTATTTTCATTGATGGGGATTATGTGAATATCGCTGGCCCCTTCCCGGACTGCCTCTTCCAGCAAACCGTCAACAAACTGGGTCAGCGCCGATTTGCTGATGATCTCTTCCAACTGCTGTTGGGTGAGTTCCTCATCGTGAATGGAACTGGCGTCCACTTCGTCTTCATATTCGATGCTCTGCATCAACTCAGCCAGTTCGTTTTCGTGCTTATGGATTTCGTTATATATTTTGTAGATATTTTTTTCGGAAGTATAACAGATCTCAACGTTCTCAAAATGAAGTTTTTCCACAATGGATTTCAATTCAGCGGCCAAAGGATCGGCCGTCAGCAATTTCAGGGTCCGCTGATTATGGCGTTTGACCACACTAAAGGGCACAGCCTTATTTCTCAGCAGTTCATCTTTGGTCTTGACGTTGAGTTCATCATTTAAAAATTTTGAAATGAATTCTATTCGCTCTTTGATCTCATCAATTTCAATTTCACGAATATGGGGGATGGCATAATATTCGACAATTTCGTCCAGGACTTTTTCACGGTCAACGCCCAGGTCATCATATAATATCTTTGCAATGGGGCGGTTCTCATCCTTTTCCTTGTTTTTGATATCAATGGCTTTTTCCAGAAGGGCCTGATCGACAATATTTTTTTGTGTCAATATGCGTTCTAACATCCGTTCCTCAAACATCCAATCACTAGAAGATTACGGTTTCACTGGATACCAGGGTCAAAAACAACATCGCCACTGTGATGATCAGGGCAGTTCCCACATTGATCGCATTCAGCAACCTTTCCATTGCATAGGTATTATCTGCTTCATAATAATCAGCCAGCTGCCGGGCGTTCATCTGTAAAGACCCCGATTCTTCTCCGGATTTAAAACGGGAGATGGCAGTCGGCGTGAAGACATTGGTGGCCACAAAGGATTCCACCAGACCCCGGCCTTCTTTCAGCATCATCGGAATGGCAATGTCCTTGATCTGACGCTCCATATAATAATTACTGGAAGCCTCGGAAGCAATGCGGATTACGGTAATATTGGCGCCGGCGCCGCTGTACAGCGACTGAAAGACCCGCGCAAAGACTTCAATGGCATTGTTGTGGATGAGCCTTCCGATGACAGGATATTTAAATTTCATTTTGGCGAAAAAAATCTTGCCCTTTTCTGTCCGGCCGAAAATCAGGCCGGCAATCACCGGGATTGCGAACCCGATTGTCAGGTAGACCCAATAGGCTGTTAAAAATTCCACCGTATCCAAAGTAAATTGCGTCAGCGGGGGAATAGGCTTCCCCATCTGACGGAATATGACCGAGGTCCCCGGTATAATACTGATCATGTAATAAAGCAATCCGACAATCACAACACCCAGGGTAAAAGCAGGCATAAAAATCGCATTTTTAACTTTTTTATTAAACTCCTGGGTCCGGGAGATGAATTTGGCCGTACTTTCGAAGATCGCCTGCATATTACCGGAGGTGGTGGCAATCCCCATCATATAGGCCGGAAATTTTCCAAAGATGTTCTGGTGCTTGCCAAAAACTTCCTGCCCGTCTTTTCCATCCTTCAGGTCTTTCATGATCTCCCGCACTGTGCTTTTCAGCACCATGTTTTGCGTATCCGAAGCAATGAGCCCCAGGATTTCTTCAAAAGGCAGGTTTTCTTTCAGCAGGTCGGAACAGAGAGAGAGAAACTGGGCAATTTCATCCTTGGAAACACCGCCGATGTTGCCAAACAGTTTTTTCTCAATTTTGATATCGGAATAATCGAGGCTGGAGAGGGCCTGCTGCAATTCGGTTCTGGAAAAGGCCCGCTGCTCGCCCTTGACCTTTTCGCCGTACTTGCCCTTGGCCCGGTACATGAAGATGGATTGCTTCTCCAACTGATCAATTTTCAGGTTCCTTCTGGACGCTAATACGGTCAGAGCCTTTTTGGCTTCGCCGGCATTATTGGCGTTCAGGAAACCCTGTACCCTGCGCCCGTCCGATGTGGTTGCTCTGTATCTAAAATCTGCCATAGTTCAAATATATTCTTTTGTTTCTAAAAAACCAACAAAAGCCCGATAGAATTATCGGGCTTTTGATAACTAATATAAATTCAAATCCGGTTATCCCTGTTCAGGAGGTGTTGAATCATCGTGATCCCATCTAGCCCTACCACGGCCAGATAATACAACTGAGGCAGTATTACTACCTGATGGAAGGCCTTTATGGGTCAGTGTGATAAGAATGCCATCTACAGTAGCAGTAGAACTACCTACAACTTCAATATCTTCAACAAAAGTGCTTGATATTGCACTCATATAAACTTCAGATTCACCTGTTGCGAGACTTTCTAATCCCAGGATAGCTGCTGCTTGTCCTAAATCTGTCGGGAAAATACTAACATTTTTTCCACCGCCACCCATGGCAACGGGTTTATTGTACCATTTCCCAAATTCAACACCAGCTTGAGTGGCAACCTGATAAAACTTGTCATATTCTGCCTGAGATTGGCCTTCGGTTAACAAATTAACACCCACTGCTACCGCAGCGCCCACAATGATCACCGATAACGCGATTAATAAAAGTTGTTGTTGTCCCATGATTACTCCTTTTTTGTTAAAGTTACACGTTTAATCTTACTATCAAATAGTAGTTATTCTTATTGTCTTAGTCAATTGAATTTTTTGAAAATTATCACACTCATTAACAATTACCGAAAAAATTTAGATAATTTTCTTCTAATTTCAAGTATTTTTTATAAAAAAAGTAGGAATTCAATATTTTTTCATAAAAAATTGAATAAAACTTAAAATCTTTTAGATTTTTTTTCTCATTATTTTAAAAAGCGATGATATCTTTTTCAATTACCATACCAAAACGATTTGAAAGGAAAAAGGATTGCTATTTTCCGGCCTGCATTGATGACGATGGTGCAGGTTAAAAAAACCGCTGAAAGGTCGGCCTTGAATTTCAATAAGCAAAAAACCATCAGTACTGTCTTTTTATCGGTTGATTTTGAGTTTTGTTTAATCCCAATTCTTTAAAAATAGTAATATGAAACAATTGGCAAATAGAGGTCAAAAATTTCCTGTTCGACAGAAATCAGGCAAATAAACTGTAAGCAATTATTCTATTCGATGGTGTTTTTGGACTTTATTTATTTTTTATACAATGAGTAATATTTATACACGTGATCATCAGGCATAAAAACTTTCAATTTTATAATAATATCTGAAACTGTACCTTTTATCCTTTCGTCCCAATTTCATTCCCGCCCCCTTTTGTCATTCTGAACGAGCGGCAGCGAGTGAAGAATCTCCACAACCACCGTCATCCCCCCCCCCTTTTGTCATTCTGAGCAAGTGAAACGAGCGAAGAATCTCTACAAACCCTATCCAACCATTCACGCTTCGAACCAGATTCTTCACCGGAGTACCGGTTCAGAATGACAACAACAGGGAACAACCCAAGCCTTGGCATTACAAAAACCATCACAATTCCAAAACATCAATTTCTTTCCATTCCGGATTAAAACGCTCAATCAGATCAATT
>JAFGTP010000015.1 GCA_016934035.1 Fidelibacterota bacterium | reverse complement strand
TTGGCATCGCCCCGTACATCCAGTTTGCCATTGACGGCTGCTTCGGTGAGCATTGCTGATTCTGCTACCAGGCCATTGACTGCGTCGATACACATATTCAGGTTGTTTTTGATCTCGTTGAAATCACCTCTGTACTCATCGGTGATTTTGGCCGGGATGTCGCCCTTGCTGATGCGGTCGATATATTCGGCGGAGACATTCAGCGGGCCGATAACGGCATCCAGTGTGTCATTGACTCCCTGGACAATATTGCGATAATCGCCATGAAATTTTTTGGCATCGCCCCGTACATCCAGTTTGCCATTGACGGCTGCTTCGGTGAGCATTGCTGATTCTGCTACCAGGCCATTGACTGCATCGATACACATATTCAGGTTGTTTTTGATCTCGTTGAAATCACCTTTGTACTCATCGGTGATCCTGGCCGGGATGTCGCCTTTGCTGATGCGGTCGATATATTCGGCGGAGACATTCAGCGGGCCGATGACAGCATCCAGTGTGTCATTGACACCCTGGACGATATTGCGATACTCTCCCTGAAATTTATTGGCATCGCCCCGTACATCCAGTTTGCCTTCAACAGCCGCTTTGGTCAGCATTGCAGCTTCATTTATCAAATTTTGAACGGCTTCTTTGATGTTCCTGAAAGCATGAGCCAGCATACCAATTTCATCTTTTTGATAAATATCAATCTCCTTACTGAGATCACCTCTGGAGATAAAATTGGCAATTTCATTGATTTTATTGACGGGGCCTATAATCCCTTTCGTGATAATCAGTGACAGAGAGGAACCGATAGCCAAGGCTAAAATAACAACCAGAATGATGACCAATACAGAATTTCTGTTGGACCTTTGCAGTTTCGGACCGAGTTCATCCTGGGCTGTTTTTATGGATAATTTTACATCATCAATATCCTTGGCGAAAACCGGGCCCAGCCGATCCAGTGTCCCGGCAATGATTTCATTCCTGTCATTAATTGCAATGACCAGTTCATCAAAGGAATTTTTATAATTATTGACTGAATTTTGGACAATGTTCAATTTATTCTTCATCGTAGTACTTTTTAGTTCCCGACTCAGATTATCCAGTTGCTGTTGAACCAGACCCAACTCCTGCCGTACCCTTTTTGCCGCATCATCAGAATTTGTGTCCAAAAATTGGGTGCCGTAAATCCGGGCCAGCAACAGATGTCTCATTGCCTGGCTGGCAATGAAAGTCAACTCTGCAAAACCATCGTTTTCCGTAGCTTCCATAATTTCATTCAACGTACGCTCCGCGAGAGGGCCGTCTGTTCTCAATACACCATTGGTAATCTGGTCTCTCTGTTGCATCAATTTAACTACTTGGGGAAACGCTGCTTTATAATCTTTAAAATTATCTACGACTTGTTTAACCAATTTTGACCGTTCAGGATTTTGAATTTCCTTTTCCACATCTGTGATCAATTCATCTGTTTTCTGGACATATTCATTGAATTCATCAATATCCTTTTGACTGGCGCTTTGCATGTAATCTTTAACATTCATGCGGCACATTAAGATATTGGCCTGAACCATTCCGACCAGATTCGCGTCTTTGGCCCAGTCGCGATATTGGGCAAAACCTTTACTTGCTTTGTTGATGGCAGCATAACCCACAATACCGACAAGCAGCAATATGGCAAGCACTACAACAAAACCGCCTGTAATCTTTTTTCCAACTTTAATATTTTCTAACATTCTAATTACCTCCTTGAGTGTTATTTTTCAAATGATAAGCGTTTAAAATCACCGGGCTTCCCCTGTCGTTATTCATCACTTTTCTCCTTATATTTTTTCCCATACATAATTTCCATGAAGGTCTTCGGAAAATTCCATTTTTTCCCAAAACTCCTGTGCCGAAGGTCTTACCCGGTCAGCAACTATTATATTATATTTCATCTTAAAATGCTCAATCGTCCGCCTGGCAAACCCGCGTCTTTCAAATTCCGGATATACGGTTATGGAAAAGATTTTTACAATGTTCCGTCCCAGTTCACAGCGGATTTTGCCAATCCTGACAAATTCAGATTCGATATCAATCCAGTCATAATGACTTTTATGGACATCAGCACGGGTCAGGCGGATTTCACTTAATCCGTTTTGGGAAATGTTTTTCAGGCTTTCCCGAATTTTCAGATTGCATTCCTGAGTGATCGGTCTGCCGTGGCCCGGATAGATAATTTGAACATCCAGTTGAGAAATTTTTTCCAGGCAGGTATAAAAGGATTCATCATATTTTACATCTTTCAGATTGGTCAACTGCGTGTCCCCGGAGAACAGGGCCCGTTCTTCTGATACATAAAAACAAACTGAATCACTGCTATGGCCCGGACAGGCAATGACCCGGGCAATCCTGTCTCCAATCCTGATATTATCGCCATCATTGATTTTTATTGCTGGGACCTGCAATGATTCAGAGTAGGCAAATACTTCCGGGTTCCATCGGGTTAAAATTTCTTTCAAATTTCCGGTATGGTCATAGTGGCCGTGGGTCAGAAGTACACGCTCTATTTTGGTCTTTCCAACTCCCGTGTAGAGATTATCCAGTTCATGGAATAAAACCGGGTCCCGACCGGTGTCAATCAGCGCGTTTTTGTCTTCTAAAGTATTCCAGTCTCCCCGAATAAAGTAAGCATTGGATGTATAGGTTGTGTTTTGTTTTGTGAGATTGATGACTTTCATATCATTTTTTTCTAAAGATTTGACCATCATCGATTATTTTGTCAAAGAGATGGATGACTTCCTGAGGCAAAGACTGGGTTTGTTCCATTGCCAATAGTCCGCCAGTTAATAGCGTATCATGAAACATTTTAATGACCTGAATCCGTTCATCAGGCTTAAAATGCAGGAGCACATTTTTACACATAACCAGCGAATAGCCGGTATCAACAGGTTTTAAGGTCAGCAGATCATGCCGGGTATACCGTACTCTGTTACGGATATTATAATCAATCACAAAATGGTCGGGTGTACCGTTTCTTTCAAAATATTTATCAAAAATATCTTTTGGAATTCTCTGCAGTTGTTCATAGGGATAAGACCCATTTTCAATGATATCTGCAAACAGATTGCTTTTATCAATATCAGTGGCATCAATATGAACATTTTTAAAAGCAAAACGCCCCATTTCTTCCGATAGACAAATAGCCAGTGAAAAAGGCTCCGGACCCATAGCGCACCCGGCATCCCACAGTTTGATGTTTCTTTTTCCCTGTATTTCCGGTATCAGATATTTGACAATCAGATTAATAGTATGCAGATCTCTGAAAAAATAAGTAAATGCCATGATCAACCTTTCTTAATCCATCCGGTTCATTTCAGGCCGCAACTGCGACTACTTCTTCAAGTTCTTTGTCTGAAAATATTCTTTCAACATTCAGCAGGATGACAACTTTACCTTTTATATTTGCCATACCTGTAATGAACTTTGTATCCACGCCATGACCCAGTGAGGGCGTATCTTCGATTTCAGTTTCACTGATATCCTGTACTTCTTTTACCATATCCACCACGACTCCAATTTGCTCAGTCTGGCCTTCTCTCTCAATTTCCAGGACAATGATGCATGTTTCCTGGGTATCCGGTATGGTTTCCATTCCAAATTTAGTTCTCAAATCAATTACAGGATGAATGGTCCCTCTGAGATTTATGATTCCTCTCACATAATCCGGCGTTCTGGGTACAGCCGTAATTTTCATCAGCCCAATTATTTCAATTACTTTTAAAATTTCAATACCATATTCTTCGGGGCCCAAATTAAAAGTCAGATATTTCCCCGCCCGGGAAACTTTTTTTTCTTCGACCATGATACCTCCTTAATATTATTTTCTTCAAAAAATCACCAATGATCGCCACAGCAAAGGCAATTAATATGCCATGAAACGAAAACCCGTTCATTTCCCCTAATCATCATGGGTGAAGAAAAAAATACGCAGGCACTTTCTGTACTGTATTTTTTTCCAGCAAATGGAATTAATTTCATTTACTTTTTTAAGTTATTATAATAAAGGCCTAATGATTTTACGAAGGTTTATGAGATACTGGTTTGTAATTCCGTTTCTAAAATGGGTTTCAATCGGAAAGCCGGCAGAATTAAAAAGGAGCTCCGGAGAAAATGCCCGGATTTTAGAAAACCGCTGTTCTCTGATGGCCTGTACTTTGGAAAATTTTAAAATTGGGAGTTCCTGATAGCATCCATCTCTATCAGGCCACTCAGAAATGGTAACAATTAAAAGTATTTTGACATTGGAAAATTTAATTTTAAGTGCACCCGAGGTAAATTTTGAATATTATAAAGGGCTATTGTTGACAGACAAAAAATGAATCTTTTAAGTTGATAATAGTTTTTAAATGGTCTATATTGGTTCGAAATTTTGTAAACCGACTTTTATATGAGAAAGAATATAATATTATTTAAATACTACCCTTACCCTTCGTTTTTAATAAAAGAGCATTTATCCCCTGAGGTATTATGAAAATTCATGAATATGAATCCAAAATTATTTTAAAGGAATTCGGTGTTAATGTACCCCGTGGCATGGTGGGATACAGTCGGTCTGAAATTCTTGATAAAGCCGCCCAAATCGGATATCCGAATGTACTCAAAGCCCAGATTCTAGCCGGCGGCAGAGGGAAAGCAGGCGGTGTCAAACTCATCAAAAATGAACAGGAAGCCGGAGAGTTTATCGATCGTATATTGGGTAAACCTTTGGTTACGAAACAAACCGGTCCGACCGGTCAGATTGTGAGAAAAATTTATATTCAGGAAGATGTTGATATCCGGAAAGAACTTTACATCAGTGTTCTTATCGACCGTGAAAAAGAAACGCCGGTGCTGATCGCTTCAACGGAAGGCGGCGTTGAAATTGAAAAAGTGGCCGCAGAAACACCGGAAAAAATCTTTTATGAATATGCCGACCCGCATCTTGGATTTCAAAGGTATCAGTTCAGCAGAATGGCTTTTAAACTGGGTTTCAGGGATGAATTAACCAAGGAATTTATCAACTTTTGCACCGGCATGACCCAGGCCTTTTTTACTACCGATGCTTCACTTATTGAGAACAATCCCCTGGTCATTACCGGCACCGGACAACTGGTGGCCCTGGATGCAAAAATCAGTCTTGATGATAATGCCCTGTACCGGCACAAGAATTTTATAGCATTGGAGGATAAAAGCGAAAAGGACCCCCTGGAAATCGAAGCCGAAAAACATCATTTGAATTATATTCGACTGGATGGCAAGGTCGGCTGTATGGTCAACGGGGCAGGGCTGGCTATGGCGACGATGGACATTATCAAACATTACGGCGGAGAACCAGCTAATTTTCTGGATGTCGGCGGAATCGCCTCTTCAGCGACCGTTGCCAACGGGTTCAGGGTGCTGTTGTCCGATAAAAATGTCAAAGCCGTTCTGGTCAATATTTTCGGTGGCATAGTCCGCTGTGATCGGGTGGCTAAGGGGATTCTGGAAGCCTTGGAAACCATGGACATTGATATCCCAATAATCATTCGGCTCGAAGGGACCAATGCGGAAATCGCCCGGGATCTGCTGAATGATTCACCTCTAAAATTTAAAGTGGCCGGCAGTTTCAATGAAGCGGCCCGATTAGCCGTTGCAGCAACCCAAAACACAACAGGAAGCCTATGAGTATTTTAATCGATAAAAACACCCGCATCCTGGTACAGGGTATAACCGGTCGTGAAGGAGCTTTTCATACAGAGCAAATGCTCAATGACGGAACCCGGGTAGTCGGCGGAATCACTCCAGGAAAAGGCGGACAAAAATCCGAACACGGTTTGCCCATTTTTAACAGTTTCAGGGAAGCAAAAGAAGCCACTGACGCCACTGCTTCCGTTATTTTTGTCCCCCCGCAATTTGCCCTGGATGCAGCCCTGGAAGCCATTGAAGCACAAATAGAATTGCTGGTCTGTATTACCGAAGGCCTTCCGACGATCGATATGGTCAAAATCAAAGGAGCTTTGCGCAACAGCAAAACCCGCATGATCGGCCCCAACTGTCCCGGAGTCATTTCGCCTGGAAAATCCAAAATCGGTATTATGCCTGGCTTCATTCACAAACCCGGCCATATCGGTATCATTTCCAGAAGCGGAACCCTGACCTATGAAGCGGTAGCGCAGGTCTGCCAGGCCGGTCTGGGCCAATCTACCTGCATCGGTATCGGCGGAGACCCGATTATCGGTTCAAATTTCGTTGACCTGCTGGCTCTTTTTGAACAGGACCCGGAAACTCATGGCATCATTATTATCGGTGAAATTGGCGGCAATGCAGAAGAAAATGCAGCTGACTTCATCAAAAACAACCTGTCCAAACCGGTTACAGCCTTCATCGCCGGGGCCACTGCACCGGCCGGCCGAAGAATGGGACATGCCGGAGCTATTGTATCCGGCGGTAAGGGAACCGCTGCAGATAAAAAAAATTACCTGAGGGAATGTGGAATACATGTTGTAGAAAATCCTGCAGAAATTGGAATCTCAATGAAGCAATTGATATAAAATTTATTTAATATTAGATATGATACCTCAAGCCACCATAAGGACAATGAATTGAATCGAATCAGGACACAAACCATAACAGAAATTGTAAAGCAACTGTGTATCGATTCAAATCTTTACATTGGCCGGGATGTCGTCGAGAAAATTAATGAATTCAGACAAAAGGAAGAGTCTCCCACGGCCCGGAATATTTTGGATATCATCATGGAAAATCACAAAATGGCTGCTCAGGAAGAGATGCCCCTATGCCAGGACACCGGCGTCGCAATAGTATTCATCGAACTGGGCCAGGAAGTGGCTATTGTGGATGGAAATTTCGAAGATGCCATCAATGAAGGTGTCCGGCAGGGATACAAAGCAGGCTACCTGAGAAAATCCATGGTCGATGATCCGGTCCTGGAGCGGACCAATACCGGTGACAACACACCCGCAATCATCTATACCGATATCGTTCCGGGAGATAAACTGAAAATCACTCTCGCTCCCAAGGGCGGCGGAGCGGAAAATATGAGCGAAGTCAAAATGATGAAAGCTGTTGACGGTATTGAAGGAGTCAAGGAATTTGTAATCGACCGGGTCCGGCGGTCCGGCGGTAATCCCTGTCCGCCTGTTATCGTGGGCCTGGGATTAGGAGGCAGTTTTGAGCAAAGTGCACTGTTGGCCAAAAAAGCATTGTTGCGACCTCTTGATCAAAAAAATCCGATCGAAAAATGGGCAAAGGTTGAAGATGAATTATTGGAAGCGATCAATCATCTCGGCATCGGGCCTATGGGACTGGGTGGCAGGACTACTGCCCTGGCTGTTCATATACTTGCCAAACCCTGTCACATGGCATCCATGCCAGTTGCCATCAACATGCAATGCCACGCCCATCGGCATAAAACAGCCATTATTCCATAGGTTTTGAGATTACCATGAGCAACAAGATAATATTGAAACCACCTTTGGAAAACAAGGACATCGAAAAGCTGAAAATCGGTGACCAGGTGCTGATTACCGGAAAAATATATGCCGCCAGAGATGCGGCTCACAAGCGACTGGCAGCATTGATTGAAAAGGACCAGGAATTGCCCTTTGACATCAGGGGGCAGATTATCTACTATGTGGGCCCGACACCGGCAAAACCGGGAAAACCCATCGGTGCGGCAGGACCAACCACCAGTTACAGAATGGACCCCTATTCGCCCTTACTCATGAAGAAGGGCCTGAAAGCCATGATCGGGAAAGGCCCCAGAAGTCAGGAAGTCATTGATTCCATGATAGAAAACAAAGCGGTTTACCTGGTATCAATCGGGGGCGCTGCTGTGGTCACTGCCCAAAGTATCCAGGCTGCCAAAGTGATTGCCTACGAAGACCTCGGACCGGAAGCCCTTCAGGAATTAGAAGTTGAAAATTTACCGGTTTTTGTTGCCAATGATATACAGGGACGGGATTTATTTCAGGAAGGCGTGGAAAAATACAAAAAATAAAAAAGGATGGTCAATATGAGTGAAATTAATAAGTTGCAAAAAGAAATTCTTCATTACGAAATGCATGGAAAAATTAATATTGCGATTGAAAAACTGAATGAACTGCTGACCCAGGAACCGGAAAATCACGAATTCAGGGTAAAACTGGGGGAATTATATTATATCAGTGGTAAAATTGATGAATCCATTAAGGAACTGGAACAGGTTGTAACGGCAAAACCGGAATTCACCTTTGCCATGTACAGCCTCGGCGTATCCTATTTTCGCGCCACAGAATTTACCAAAGCCATTGATATCTTTAGCAGGGTAGTTGAGATTGAACCGGAACTGTTCATGGCCCATTACTGGCTGGGGCTCTCCTATTATCACACCGGCGCCATCGATAAAAGTGTGGAAGCCTACAAACTTCTGCGGGAAAAAGGACCGGACAAAGAACTGGGATTGTACAATATGTCTGTAGCCTACAATGCCTCCGGCAATTATGAAAAAGCCATTGAATGTCTCAAAGAAATCGAGGCGGTGAACCCAAACCTTTCCTCGGTCCATTACCATTTGGGCAGGGCCTACATGGGGTTGAATGAAAATGAGAAAGCGGTCAGGGAATTCAAAAAAGTAATCGCATTAAACCCATCCCATCATGACGCCGAACGCCGTTTAAAGGAAATCACCGATAATGATCAGCAATTTTCCTATGAGGTCCCCATCTTATAAATGGCTGGTATTCAATACTGAATTAAATCATCCTCAAACAAAAAACCCGAATCCATTATTCGGGTTTTTTGTTATCAATGAGATAGAGGCAAATCTTCAGGGCGCCTTTTTCGCTACAGCCATATTTCTGCTGTAAGTTGTTGACCGGAAAAGTAATATCACTGCGAATTTTCTGGTCAAAGGTGGCAAACTCATCGCTATTGTAACTCTTGAAGGCCAGCCTGAAATTTTCATTTTCATAAAAGGGGACCAAAAACATTTTCTTTTAGGTTGTCGAGGTATTTTGCATACAATTCCCTGTAAAGTTTTGTTTCCTCGATATTCATATTTGTTATTAATATATCCTGGGGCAACGTGCTGGAAGAGTATTCATATTGGGTTTCTTTTCGAAACCGGACAATCATTTCTGTTGATTTTTCTTCTTTTAAAAAATAGGATTCCATGGATAGCAGATACTCTTCTGTTATTTCCAGATTTGCATGGGTAAAGGGACAGAGCACACGGGTCCCCAGTTCATGGTTAATCGCAAAAAGATAGTTTTTAATATTTCTGGAAATCTGGGATTTGTTATAATTAAACAATGATTCTTTGACCTGCTGTTCAAAATTATAATCATTAAGTTGCTTGAGTAATTTTAAAAATTCCGGGTTGATATTAATCTTTTCAAAGCCATCGGCTAAGATCATTCTGGAGAGAGATTTGAATATTTTTTCGAATCTTCTTTTTCCGTTTTTTACCTTCATCAGATGATGGACCAATGGAAATTCCATTGAAGCAGCCATCGTTATTCTACTTTTTTTGATGAGTTAACACAATAATCCCATGTAATTAAAATAGGAATTTGATTGCCATCAAATCAAATGATGAATGGCGTTTTTTTGGGGGGACTGGATTTTTAAAATAAAAGTGAAATGAAGGTCGATATTCCCAGTAGAATGAAAAGAACACCTGATAGCTTATGCAAAAATTTGCTGTTGATTTTTCCGTAAAGGGTATTTCCCAATTGAATGGTAAGAAAAGAGATTAATCCAAGGCCTGTTATAACGCCGGCGAAAACGTAAAGACACTGATAATTCGAGGCAAAGACTATACTGGCAATCTGGGTCTTATCCCCCATTTCTGAAAAAAATATCATCGAGAAACCCGACCAAAAAGGCTGCTTCAGACTGCAAGTGGTTTGGTCTTCAAGTTTTTGCATTAAAAAACTGACACCAAAACTCAAAAATAAAAGTGCTGATACTGTTTTGATAAAAATGAGCGGAATCAATCTGGCAATAAAATCACCCGCAAGGACTGCCATGCCATCGACGATGAAAAAGGCCAGCATGGCCCCACCAAACAAGGTGAAATGGTTCTTTGTTTTAGCCGAAAGGCAAAATAGGGTCAATTGGGTTTTATCCCCAACTTCAGCCAGGGCTACAGATATTAATGGAATTAACAGGTCCTTGATCATAATTAACTGGTTTATTTTATTAAAATTTGACAAAAATCACAGATTAAATTTACACTATTTTATATATTATGCCACCAATAAGACAAAATGGAGTTATCGAATGAAAAAATTTTTAATAATTTTTTTAATAATTTTATTTCATATAAGCCTGGCCTCAGGACAAATGGGCTCGATTTCAGGATTTATAATGGATAAAGAGACCTTATCTCCGCTGGTTGGCGTTAATGTGCTTGTTGATGGCACCCATTTTGGTGCGGCTTCAGATATCCTGGGAAAGTATCATATTTCCAATCTTCCGGCCGGCACTTATAACCTGTCTTTTGAAATGATCGGATACGCAAAACTCAGAAAACTTAATATTCCTGTAAACCCTGAAAAATCCCAACGGCTGGATGTAAAACTTGAAAAGCAATCACTTATCGGTGAAGAAATCATTGTAACCGGTAATGTCTATATCAAACCCCTTGATGCCACAGTATCAAATATGAACCTTGATTTTACCGATTTGATGAAAGATGCCGGCAGTATCATGGATGTCCAGCGCATGATGCAGGCCCTACCCTCGGTGGTTTCTTCAACAGACCAAAATAATGAAATTATTGTCAGAGGCGGTAACCCTTCAGAAAATTTATTCATCATTGATAATATAGAAATTCCGAACCCAAACCATTATGGAAACCAGGGTGAAGGTGGAGGCCCGGTCAGCATGATCGACCCTCTCTTTGTTCAGGAAGTTGATTTTTATGCCGGCGCCTTTCCGGCCAGGTTCGGCGGAAAAGCCTCTTCAGTAATGGATATCAGACAACGGGAAGGAAGTCGGGATAATTTACATGGTACCATGGACATGGGGATGGCCGGCATCGGACTCAATTTCAACGGCCCTCTGAATGAGGGAAAAGGTTCTTACATCATTGGATTCAAAAAAAGTTATCTGGATTTGATTGCCGGCGGATTTGGCCTCACTGCAATCCCTCATTATTATAATATTCAGGGTAAAATGGTTTATGATATCAGTCCGGCCAATAGACTGATTGTCAATGGTATTTTTGGAAATGATAAAATTTTTATTAAAGAAGATTACGACAATCAGGACGTGGGAGAACTCCGTCAATTAGTAGATTTCAAGTCAAAGACCTATGTAGGAGGTGTAACTTTAAAAACTCTATATAGTCAGAACAGTTATTCCTTACTAACATTGTCAAAGGTTGGAAAAATATGGTTGACTGAAGTCAAAGACCGCCTTGACAGCAACACCAAAAAACTTGTCTACAACCAAAAAGACCATGAATCCGAATGGACCTTTAAAGGGGATTATTTTACTCGTCTTAATAACAAAAACAATATCAGGATAGGGTTCAATTTTAAAGCCATTTCTTTTGATAATAATGAATTCATCAAAGGAGATTCAGTCTGGCAATACAGTTATTTTAACATTTCAGACCCTGATGTTTCGATTCCATTTCCTGGTGTCAAATATGATGAGGAAAAATACGATTTCAGGCCAGAAAAACTGCTTTATACTCATGAAACACAAAATATTAACACCAACTTCAAAAGTTGGAAAACCAGTACATTCATTCATTACAAATATAAACCTGTCAAAAAATTAGAACTAAACGGCGGACTACGGTATTCCTGGTTTGAATATTCGGATCAATCCTATCTGTCAACCAGAGCCGGATTGTCCTATTTTATAACAGGAATAACCACTTTGAATTTTGGCTTAGGCAGCCATTTCCAGGAACCTTCTTATCATTACTTCACCATCAATAAAGAGAAAAATAAAAAATTAAAAAGTTATAACTCTCAACAATTTGTCCTGGGTTTAGACCAATTTCTGGATGAAAGCACCAAATTAAGTGCCGAAGTTTATTATAAAACTTATCGCAATTTACCAGTATCAAAGTATTGGATTGAAGGAGATTCCATTGATTTTTATAATCGGGAAATGACCAGTAGACAGGACGGAAGGTCGATGGGAATCGAACTTTTTTTGCAAAAAAAACTAATGAAAAAATTCCACTACACCATCTCTTATGCTCATTACATCTCTGAATATAAGGACGTGAGAAAGGATAAAAATACCTGGTATACCGGAGATTTTGATTTCCGGGATGTCCTTACTGTTATCGGAGGTTACAAAACAGACAACAGAGATAAAAACTGGTACAAAACCTTAAATTCCTATTCCTGGTGGAAATTTGTCGATTGGCTGGTCTCCCCGGGAGATGAACTGGAAATCAGCACTCGCTTTCGTTACAGCCAGGGCCGACCCTATTCTCTGCAATATTATGATCCCTATATGCGAGACTGGTATGTAAAAAATTCCAGCGAAATCAATACGGAACGTTTGCCGGCCTATCATCGACTGGACCTCATGATCAATCGGCGGTGGATCCATAAAAAATCTTCCCTGGTGGCTTACATTAATATTTTAAATTTGTACAATCAGAAAAATCTCTGGGGATATATTTATAATTACAATGGAACGAAAACAAAAATCTTTCAGTTTGAGATAATGCCGGTTGGTGGCTTTATATGGGAATTTTAATAAATTAATTTAACCGGAATCAATTGTATTTTTATTATTCTTGTGTTTATTCTATTTTCACAGAGAATGGGTATTTTTTAAAAAAGTATACATTATATTGTATAAAAAGGCTTGCAAAATAAATTTTGTTTTTGTATTATGTTTTTTGAGGGTTTTAGGCAATATGAAAAACTTATTAAATCCAAATTCAAAATCACATAATTTTTTTAATTCTTAGTTAAAAAACCAGAGGGGAAAATGAACAGGAAATTAAAGAAAAACAATGCGAATCGTGCTCTGGGTTCATATCTGGAAGAAATTTCCAAGTATGATCCTCTATCACCTGAAGAAGAAGTTGAACTGGCTCAAAAAATTCGACAGGGAGACGATCACGCAAAACGCAAATTGACTGAAGCAAATTTGAGATTTGTCGTCAGTGTTGCCAAAGAATATCAAGGCAATGGCCTTCCCTTAACCGACTTGATTAACGAAGGAAACCTGGGGTTGATCAAAGCCGCTGAAAGATTTGATGAAACCAGAGGATTCAAATTCATTTCCTATGCAGTCTGGTGGATCAGACAATCAATATTGCAAGCTCTGGCCGAACACTCCAGAATCGTGCGGTTACCACTCAACAGGGTCGGTACTATCAAAAAAATTACCAAGGAACTGGAAAACCTTGAAATGCAGTACGAAAGAGCTCCCAGTCAGGATGAACTGGCACTGGGCTTAAAAATGGACACTGAAGATGTTTCCAATTCTATTAAAATTTCCAAGCGCCATCACTCTCTGGATAAACCCTTTAAAGATGGTGAGGAAAACACTTTGTCTGATATTTTAAATGATGAATCAATTCCTGAACCGGATATCCAGTTAATGATGGATTCATTGAAAAGAGATATTAAGTCCAGCCTGAATTCCCTCAAAGAAAAAGAACGCGACGTTTTGATGCTTTATTTTGGCATCGACAGCGAATACCCCAAAACCCTTAACGAAATTGGTGAAAAATTCAACCTGACCCGTGAACGGATTCGCCAAATCAAAGACAAAGCCATTAATCGTCTACGTCATAAATCAAGAAGTTCTGTATTACGATCATATCTTGGATAATCAAATACTTCCAAAACCATAAATCAAAAGCCCCGATTGGATCGGGGCTTTTGAGATTATAACTAACTAAAAATAGAGATGTGAATAAAATTTAACATACTTTACACAATATTTATACTATTTTTCCATTTTTTAAATAATTTTTTTAATTCATCGACCACAGCCGGGTATTTTTCTGCTAAATTTTTTTCTTCACTGATATCCCTTTCCAGATCATATAAAAACTCTCCCAGTTCCAGTTCGACCATTTCATAATCCTGGCTCTCTTTATTCATGGCACTTCGAAATTTCCATTTACCTTTACGAACTGCTGTTTGAGAAAGCGTATCCCAAAACAAGACATCATGCTGTACATGAAGGTCCTTTCCGGTCAACAAATCCGATAAATCCATTCCATCGATATTATTGGGTTTCTCAATATTGACAGTTCCGCAGATGGTGGGCAAAATATCCAAACCGCTGACAATATTATCTCTCACGACACCTTTTAGAAATTTCCGCGGCCATGAAATAATCAAGGGTACACGGATTCCCCCTTCATAAAGCGTGTACTTGCTGCCTCTCAGTGGCGAATTATTGGCATAGATGGGAGTCGACCCCCCATTATCACTGATCATAATGACCAAGGTATTTTTAAATATTTTGTATTTTTTAAGTTGGTCGATCACTTTTCCAATGCCTTGGTCCATGTATTTCAATTGTCCCAAATAATGCTCCCGTCCTTCCGGATTGTTGGGATACCGTCCTTTTTCGTACCATTCATAATAGTCTTCTACGGCAGGGTCCCAATCATGATAACCCTTCAGTTTTTTCTCCCGAAGATATTCCGGTGGCAGTTGGTGAGTAAAATTATGCACGGCATTATAAGAAAGTTGCAGGAAAAAATGCTCATCTTTATGTTTTTCAATAAAAGCACAGGCTTTTTGAGTAAATAATTGCGTGCTAAATCCTTCCGTATCTTTCTGCACTTTATTTTCCCACATCGGCTCCTGGCGGAGACTTTGCCCCCACCTTTTATGTTCACTTTTAATTTTTTGAAAATCATTCTCAAGTTCCGCTCGATGATTCAGATAATGCTTTCGGGGAGACGTAAACCCGTAAAAATAATCAAACCCATGGTTGTTGGGAAAATTTCGATTGTCAACATCTTTGTCCTGGGTTCCGTAATGCACTTTCCCGATATAGCCGGTAGCATAATCCTCGGCCTTTAGCAGTTCAGCAATCGTTTTATAATGTGAATGATGTATGCCATCCCCTCCGTACCAGTAAGTGCCGAACCTTTCATGATAGGTACCAGTCATTATCCCCATTCTCGAAGGGGAGCAAATTGGCGAAGTGGCATAGGCTTGGGTAAATCTTGTCCCGGCGGCTGCCAACTGATCCATGTTGGGTGTCTGCACGTCAGAAGCAACTCCCAGACAACCCAGATCTGCATATCCCTGGTCATCGGTAATAATCAAAAGAACATTGGGTTTTCTTCGATTGGAGGCGCATGATCCTGCAAGCGAAAGACCGGCAATTCCGGTACCCAGGGTTTTTAAAAATTCTCTTCTATTCATTTTTTTCCTCAATTTTCAGTTTTCCTGGCACAGAAAATTAAAAAAATTTAACGCTAATTACTAAATTTTCTTTCTCAAGGCTTTTTGTTGAAAAAAATAATTTCCTTTTCGGGTAAGCATGAATTATTTTAAACCATGTTTTCAAAATATTATCCCAAAACCCTCGTTCTGCTTTTTCTTTTCCTCCTGGTCATTTTATTAATCCGGCATGATTCCAACCGGCCCGGTTCAATCAGACGGAGAGGTAAACTGCGTGTCATCACCGATAACAATGCCAATTGCTACTATTTCTACAAGGGTGAACCCATGGGGATGGAATATGAACTGGCCAAAGGATTTGCGGATTATCTGAATGTGGAATTGGAAATCATTACACCTGACTGGCAAAACATGTACAATCTCCTGAAAAAAAACAAGGCTGATTTGATTGCCGCTAACCTGACCATTACGGATGAACGTCGCAGTTTTCTGGAATTTTCAAAGGGCCTGATGCCGATTCAACAATTCATAATTACCCATGTCGATGATCTTTCCGTGACAAAGCCGGAAGACCTGCAGGGTAAAACAATCCACATCCGTCGCAACACCTCCTATCATGAGAGCCTGAAAGCCATGATTGCCAGTGGCCTTGATATCAAACTGGAACTTTATGATGACCTTCCCAGCGAAGAATTCATTCGTCGGGTATCCAGCAGGGAAATTGAACTGACTGTTTCCGACTCCCATATTGCTCATCTCAATCGACATTATTATCCGAATATACGTTTCGCTTTTCCCATTGAAAATGAGCAATACCTGGGATGGGCTGTCAGAAAGGGCAATATGGCCCTGGTCAAAAAAATCAATACTTACTTTGAAATGATTCACCGGAACGGCACATGGGAAAAACTTTATGAAAAATATTATGGCAGTACGGAGATGTTCGATTATGTCGATCTTGTCAAGTTTCATGAGCGACTCGAAACCCGATTGCCAAAATATGTAAGCCGAATAAAACTGGAAGCGGAAAAATATGGTTTTGACTGGCGGCTGATTGCAGCAATGATATATCAGGAATCCCACTTCAATCCCAGAGCCAAAAGTTTCACAGGCGTACGCGGTTTGATGCAGCTGACCTTGATCACGGCCAAAGAAATGGGCGTCAGCAACCGTCTGGATCCAGACCAGAGCATACGCGGCGGCATCAAGTACCTCAATAAAATCTATCAGCGCTTTCAGGATATTGATGATCACAACCGCATGCACTTTACCCTGGCAGCCTATAATATCGGGTATGGCCATATTCGTGACGCCCAGTTTCTGGCTCAGCAAAAGGGGCTGGATAAGACCAAATGGTCCTCTCTGGAAAAAACCCTGCCCCTGCTTCATTATCGCAAATACCACCAACTCACCAACTATGGATATGCCCGCGGTAATGAGACGGTCCGGTATGTTAATCGTATCTTCTCCTATTATGAAATTTTGCGGCGTCAGGCATTAAATGTTTGTGAGAACTAATATTTTATGTTAATTTTCCTTCGATTTTGAAACAACAATAAAGGCCAAAATGAAACGTAATAAAGCAGAAAGCAAACTTGTATATGAAATAAAATCCTGGGCGGTTGTTATTTTAATCGCAGTAGGACTCAAATCGACAGTTGTGGAAGCCTATCAGATTCCTACCGGCTCAATGGAAAAAACCGTGCTGATCGGTGATTTTATTCTTGGGAAAAAATTTACTTTCGGTACCCGCACGCCTTCCTGGATCGGTATTCCATTTACTCGAATCGGGTTTAATATCCCTTATTTTCGCCTTCCCCGATTTCGTAGCCCCAAAAGCGGTGATATTGTCATCTTTAAATATCCGGAAGATACCCATCTGAACTACATCAAACGGTGTATCGGTGGCCCGGGTCAAACTGTAGAAGTTCGGGAAGGCCAGGCCTATGTTGACGGGCAAATTTTTAAAAACCCCAAATACTCCCAGTTCATCGATACCATGTACCCCAAAACCCTGCGGGAACCGGGAATTTTCCCGCCTACAGCCGGCAATCGGGACAATTATGGTCCCCTTTATGTTCCGGCCAAAGGTGACACCCTGCGTATGGACACAGAAAACATCTATATCATAAAAAATGTTGCCGAATTAGCCGGCCATAAATTCCAAATCCGTTTTAACAAAATGCTGATAGACGGAAAAGAGTCAGATTATTATGTCGTTGAACAAGACCATTATTTTATGATGGGCGACAACCGGCACAACAGTTCTGACAGCCGGTACTGGGGATTTGTTCCCTTTGATTATGTCATGGGAAATCCCCTGATCACCTATCTGTCCTGGAACAAACATGCAAAACTTTATGATATTTTTCACCTTATTCGCTGGAAAAGGATTGGAAATATTCCGACTTGATTGTTCATGAAATCCCTGCAGAACCTCTATCTCTACTTCCATTTTCCCTTCTGCCTGAAAAAATGTCATTATTGCGATTTTTACTCCATTTGCACCACTGATCAAATTCCTGATTTCAGGGACGCCCTTCTGCTTGAAATGGACCAATATGCTGCAGTTCTGAAGCAAAGCAAAATAAAAACCATCTATTTTGGCGGAGGCAGCCCAAACCTAATTTCTTCCAAAGACCTGGTTTCAATCCTTTCAAGATTAAAAAATTACAATGACCTCGCAGATATTGAAGAATTTACCATCGAAATCAATCCTGGTGAAATTTCAGCGCAAAAACTGGTGGATTTCGCCAATTCAGGCGTCAATCGCATCAGCCTCGGCGCTCAATCGTTTATCGATGATGAATTAAAATTTCTAGGCAGAATCCACAATTCACAAATGATCCTGACCACCATTGACCGGGTCAGAAACAGCGGAATCCGCAACCTGAGTCTTGATTTAATTTACGGTATTCCCGGACAGAATATGGAAAACTGGCAATACAACCTGGACCAGGCGCTGGGAACATCGGTTGATCACTTTTCTTTCTACAATCTGATTTATGAACCGGAAACACCCCTGACCCGGTTGCGAAATGCACACAAACTTAAACCTGTCAATGAAAATTTAGAATTTGCCATGTTCCAGAGAGCTCATAAAGTCCTGGAAAAGGCCGGCTACCATCACTATGAAATATCCAACTGGGCCCAAATAAATAAAGAATCCAAACATAACTCCGCCTACTGGGAAGGCAGTAATTACCTCGGCTTTGGTCCATCCGCCCATAGCCTGCTGAACGGAAAGCGCTGGAGCAATGTCCGCTCTGTGGATCAGTATTGTCAACTATTGACCCGTCATCAATCTGCCGTAGAAGCCATTGAACTCCTTGATAAAAACCAATCCGCTGCCGAGTTCATCATGCTGAAGTTGCGCCGGGCCAAAGGGCTGTCGGTTGATGAATTTCAAAACCTGACACACCGGGATTTTTCGAAAATTTTGGAGGCTGTTCAAAAAAAATTCGATGGCCAATTAATTCCTAAATATGCGGAACTTAAAAACAACAATTTGGTATTAAGCCTTGATGGCTGGTTTATTTGTGATTACATTGTGCAGGAAATATTTAATCAAACCAAGGAGTTAGAATATGATTATAAAAAAAACCCGTAACGTTGAAGAAGAAGCAATCAAAGTCGATGGTGTCAAGGGAATCACCCGGCAAAAGCTGATTGCGCCTCCCGATGGTGCTCCCACCTTTACCATGCGGAAATTTACTGTTGAACCCGGTGGTTATACTTATCACCACACCCATGAATATGAACATGAAATCTATGTATTAAATGGAAAAGGACTGGCCAAATCCGAAGAGGGAGATATTACCTTTGAACAGGATGATGTGATTCTGGTAGCACCGGGCGAAACCCATCAATTTATAAACAATTCCGACGAAAAATTATCTTTTCTGTGCATCATTCCAAACGAAGAATAAATCTCCGGCCACAGGGCCGGATAATCAGGGTGCTGTGGCCGGATCTGTTTTTCTTTCCTTATCAAAAAAGAAGGCAACCATCAAAATCACAATCATGAGAACTGCAGGAACTATCCAGAAAATCCGGTAATCTCCGGCAATCACAAACCTGTCAAGTATAAAACCGGCAGCAAGATTCCCCAGAAAAGTGCCCAGCCCAAGGTAAATGATACGAAAGAGCTGGTGCACACCGGCCCGGGATTCCTTTTCCGTCTCAAAATCCAAAAGAATATATATTGTTGAAAAAATAAAAGTATAGGCTGCTCCATGCAGAGCAATCGCCACAATCGTCATCCCTTTGCCCTGAAAAAAAGCCAGGAATGCATACCTTAATAAATTGATAAACAGACCGGCAACCAGAATGCTTTTCGCTTTGAATTTTGTCATAAACCGGACCAGTGTTACCATAGCGCATATTTCCAGGACCTGTCCGATGGAGAGGTAGGGCAAAATATAATTTTCTGGAAACCCCACACTTTTCAGATAGGGACTGCTTCCGTAAAAATAAAATCTGTCGACTATAAATACGAGCAAAGTAATCAGGACCAGGACCAGAACATTGGGCCGCATTAAAATTTTAAAAGCGGTTACGGGCAGGAAGGAACTATTCGACTGATTACTAATTTTTGTTGCCGGAATGAAAAAAGTAAACCCGGCTACAACCAGGGATGAGATGGATGAAAGAAGTAAAGTATAGGCAAAACCGCCACTTTTTTGCATAATAAAAAAACCAAAAAACAAGGCCACAGCGATCCAGCCAATGGTACCCCAGACTCGAATGTTACCGTATTTTCTGCGATCGGAAATATGGTGGAAGATAATGGTATCCGATAAGGGCATTGACGGCCCGATGAAAGCCATATAAAAAAAATAAAGTGTAATAACTGCTGGAAAACTGGTGCTTTTATAAAGGGCAAACATCAGGATACTGCCTGACAGGTGGGAGATAGCGAAAATCCGCTCGGTTGCAATGATTTTATCTGCAACAAATGAGGAAATAATCGGCGTCAATACCGACGAGATTGCCCCGGCTGCTAAAACCAATCCGACCTGATAACCGGAAAACCCCAGGTCTTTCAGCAGATAAAGGCTTAAAATGGGTGTAAAACTCCCAAAAGCAAAAAAATGCAGAAACATCAGGAGTGATAATCTATTGGATAAATTTTTAATCTTACAAATCCTTTATTTGGGCTATAAATTAAAAAAGCAGTTCATTTCTGAACTGCCTTTTGCGTCGGAGCGAGAAGATTCGAACTTCCGACCCCTTGAACCCCATTCAAGTGCGCTATCCGGACTGCGCTACGCTCCGCTTTTCAATTTTAGTGGCAAATATTAATCAATTAAAAATTAATTATCAACTGAATTTTATTATGAGAAGCATTTAATTCGGAAAAAATCTATTTTGGATAGGAAATTAACTTTTTCTGAATATTGATAAATGTTCGTAATTTTTAATATTTTTATTTATTTTTAGATAATCAACAACGATTAAGGCATGAAATGAAAAAATATCTCGTTTTCGTAATCCTTGCAACAACCCTGATGGCAGAAATTCCCTTTAACCGGGGCATCAACCTCACTCAGTGGTTTGAAATCAACGACATTCGAAAAATTTCTTTTTCTAAATACACAAAAGAGGATTTTGTAAATATTAAATCCCTGGGTTGCGATGTGATTCGGCTTCCAATGCGCATGAATGATTTCAGTGACGGTGCTCCCGATTACACCCTCGATCCTTTGTTTTTTTTCTTTCTGGATCAGGTGGTTGACTGGACAGAAGAGGTGGGCATCAACCTGATTCTCGATAATCATACATTCAGTTCCGATGTCGATACCGATAAGGAAACCACAGACCCCTTAATTCCCGTCTGGCAACAAATGGCCGCCCGCTATGAGCCAAGATCTTCCAGAATATTTTATGAAATTCTGAATGAACCTCACAATTGTGATGATTCTCTATGGTATGAAATTCAGGGTCATGTTATTGACGCCATACGTGCCATTGATACCAAACATACCATCATTGTTGGTGGCGCCAACTGGAATTCCTATCAGGATCTGGTCAACATGCCTCTTTACGAGGATGACAATCTGATTTACACCTTTCATTTTTATGATCCTTTTATTTTTACCCATCAGGGGGCAACATGGGGTGATCCGTCACTGGAAAACCTGGCCGGCGTTCCCTTTCCCTATGTGGCTTTCAGAATGCCATCCCTTCCGGCTGATCTTGCCGGCACCTGGGTTGAAAGCAGTCTGAACAATTACAATAACGATGGTACGATCGGAAAAGTCAGGGCTTTGATCGACATAGCAGCAGAATTTCAGGCAGAAAAAGGCCATCAGACCTATTGTGGTGAACTGGGAGTATTGCAATATAATGCCGCTGATGAGGACCGAAATCTCTGGTATCGGATTGTATCTGAGTATTTGACAGAAAAATCCATTCCCTGGACTCTTTGGGATTATCAGGGCGGTTTTGGCCTCTTTGAGAAAGGCACTTTTGAGCAATTTGAATACGACCTGAATATCCCGCTTATCGAAGCCTTAGGATTTAACGTCCCACAACAAAAAGAATATCATCTGTATCCCGATTCAGCGGGCTTTTTAATCTACTCTGATTTTATTGAAAAGAACCTGAGAATAGACCACTGGAGTTATGATATTGAAAATGTCAACCTCTTTTATAACACTAATGTCCGGTCCGGCTCCTATTGTCTGCAATGGCGCGACCAGGCACAATACAAAAGTATCGTCATGGATTTTTTCCCGGATAAAGACCTCAGTTATCTCACAAGCCAAGATTATTATCTTGATTTTTATGTAAAAAGCAACCTGGCGGGATTGAAATTTGATGTTCGCTTCGTGGATACAATTACCGAAGACGAGGAAGACCATCCCTGGCGTATGCGCACCACCATTGACCAGAATCTTGTCAGTTGGAATGATGAATGGCAACATGTGCAAATTGCCCTGGCAGGCTTTGCAGAACACGGCTCCTGGCACAACAATACCTGGCATGATCCTGTTGGGCTTTTTGACTGGAAGACCATAAATTATTTTGAAATCGCCCTGGAGCATATGGATATAACCGGCCATGAAGTCTTTTTTGATGATATAAAAATTATCCGAAAACAAGGCACCCTTGCAGCCGAATTTTCAGTTGATGTGACTGCCGGCCAGCCGCCCTTGACTGTGTATTTCACAGACCAGTCAACCGGCGATATTGCCACCTGGGCCTGGAATTTCGGTGATGGTGATGTCAGCAATGAACAAAATCCATCTCACACCTATCAAACTTCCGGGGATTTTTCTGTCACCCTGACAATCTCTGACAACCATGGCAACGACTCCATAACAAAAAACAATTATATCTCTGTGGATTTTGAAAAACCCGAAGCGGATTTTTCAGCCGACATCACCACTGGAACAGCCCCCCTGACCATTCATTTCAGTAATCATACCCAAGGCGAAGTGACCACCTGGCGATGGAATTTTGGTGACGGGACTACCAGTGATGAAGCCGCGCCGGACCACCTATATAGCGAAGCCGGCAGTTTTACGGTATCCCTCACAGCCACCGGGCCCGGCGGCAGAGACACTAAAGTTATAAATGATTATATTACTCTGACTGGTGAAACCGCCATCTGTGAGGATTTGGGTCCTCAGAATTATCAACTTTTTTCCAACTATCCAAATCCCTTTAATCCGGTAACAAAAATCAGATATACTCTGCCGGAAAAATGCCACGTCAGCCTCTCTGTATATACCAGTCGGGGTGAAATCATCGCACAACTGGTGGATGCTGTGGAAAACCCCGGGAACCACGCGATTACCTGGAATGCGTCGGAACTCCCTTCCGGAATTTATATATACAAGCTGGTTACACACAATTTCAGCGATGTTAAAACGTGTCTTTTACTCAAATAAAAAGGAAACACGATGCAAAAAAAATCAATGGTACTATTCATTCTTTTCATCACCTTCCGTTTCAATTTTGCCCAAACCGATTCAATTGCCGTTAGTGATACTCTGCAACGGATTATGATTTATGAAGAGGCTTACCGGACTGCCAGCCATGACAGGCAAATCAAAGAAGACGAAAAAGCGATTCTGAAAACCCTACGCAGGTCCCTGTTACTTTCAAAATTTGACGTTAAAGAAATTGAATACCAGGTTTCTCTGGCTGGAGAAAAGATGCTGGACCAATCAGGGCGCTGGCCGTTGGTTTTGCAAAATATTGGCTGGGGTGCCGGGCTTTACGGCTGGGGCATTCCCTACATGTTGAATGTGCAGGATGAAAAATGGTATGCAGCTTCAACACTCTTGTCCTTTTCCGCTTCCTTCTACCTGACTTACCGATACACCCGAACAATGGATATTCCCCATCCCCGGGCACAAATGATGCGGCTGGGTTCAGGCATTGGTTTTCATTACGGTTATTCCCTGGGTAAAATAGCCGGACTTGATTTTGATTTCGAAGAAGGGGACAGAAGTTTCCTGGGACTGATGATGGTGTCGGTACCGGCGGGCATCTGGATCGGTGACCAACTTTATCAACGCTGGCAACCGACCAATGGACAGTCATGGGCCATTACACTGGCTTCGGCCATGGGCGCTTTGGCCACCAGCAGCCTTTACAATACATTCAATGAACGTCCTGATGAACCCTGGTGTGATAGTTACCAGTACGACGAAAATCTTGGTGAGTGGATTTGGTATGATTGCGGCAGTGACCCTGAATATCAAAAAAAACGAAAAAACTATAAAGATGATTTAAAAACATGGGAACGGGCAGAGGGCTTTTTGTACCTGGCCGCCTACCCCCTCAGCCTTTACGCCGGCAACAAAATTTTTGGCCATCAGGAATACAGTTTTGGGGACGCCACCATACTCTACCAGGGTTGGGCTGTGGGTATGCTCTATTCACTGATGCTGATGGATTTACTTCAAATTGAAGAGGAGAAGATTTACAGTGTCGGTGCCATCATGGGCGGAGTGGGAAGTGTTTATCTTTACCACAAAAAAATCCTGGGCGGATTTGATTTTTCTTTGGGTGAATCCATTTTATTGGCTACCGGTACTATATCTGGTATTGCATTTGGTGGTGCCATTGGAATCATTACCGAAGCAGAATTTGAATTTGCCGAAGCGTCAATGATACTGGGAGGCATAGCCGGCACCTGGATTACCCGCAAAATACTAAACCCCGACAAGGATGGAATGGCCTTTGGCAAAATCCAGGATTTTAAGCTTTCAGTGACCCCTGACATACAATATTGTCCAACTTCATCCGTCTCTTCAATTATTCCGGGAATCAACATTCAATTGAATTTTTAAAAATAACCGTTAAAACAGCGAGGCTTCAGTGACAACACACATTTTTTATTACACAGGGACCGGCAATTCGCTATGGGTAGCGAAAAAACTGGCGGAAAAACTGGGCAACTGCCACTTGCATTCCCTATCCAAAATAAAAGACCTTGCGGGTCTAAGCCTAAAAAAAGTCGGGTTTGTCTTTCCTGTTTATATCTGGGGCGTCCCGGTGCCGGTTCTGGATTTTATCGATTCCCTGCAAAACTTTGGACCAGACTATTGCTTTGCCATTGCAGTCAATGGCGGACAGGTTGCCAACACCCTGGTCCAGTTAAAAAAATATCTCAAAACAAAAGGTGTCAGGCTCAACTCCGGATTTTCTGTCAAAACACCCTCCAATTACATCCCCTGGGGTGGTCCCTGTCCGGAAGAGGCGCAACAAAAGCTGTTCAGCCAGGCACTGGTCAAACTGGACGCCGTGGCTGACATTCTGTTAAATGATAAATCCCGGCCCCTGGAAAAAGGACCGCTCTGGCAAAACATCCTCTTTTCCGGTTTTTATCTAATGAGTAAAAACCATGTCCATGAAATGGATGGCAAATTCTGGGTCAACGAAAACTGCAACAGTTGTAAGATTTGCGAGCAGGTCTGTCCGGCCCACAATATTTCCATGATCAGTGGCAAACCGGTCTGGAATCACCAGTGCCATCAATGTTTCGCCTGCCTGCAATGGTGTCCTCAGGAAGCCATTCAATATGGCAAAAAAACACCCGGTTACCAGCGATACCATCATCCGGAAATCAAACTGAGCGAAATAATCAAAACCAATTAAAAAAGGAAAAACTATGTCTTACGATCCCCTGGCCGCCTTAAAAAAATTCAATCCATCTCTGGTAAAAAAAATGATGACCAACAATCAAACTGCCTTTGCTGAAGGAGAAATTCCGATAAAAATTAAATATCTCATTGCCATGGCCCTGGATGCCTGTGAAGGCTCCGTCAACGGTGTCACCAGCCTGGCTCGGCAGGCCCTTCAAAATGGCGCAACAGAAAAGGAAATAGCTGAAGTGCTGGAGATTTTGCACCACATCTGTGGCGCCGGCAGCATTTACGCTGCATCCAATGGATTAAATGCCCTGATCGAAAGCCACTGATTACCGGTTACCCATATCCCTCATTCGTTTTTTAGCGTCCTGAATTTCCGGCAGGTCCTTTTTGAAAAGGCCCCAGTATTCCAAAAACAATTGATACTGTTCCAGGGCCTTTTGATTTTCGCCTTTGGACTGGTAGGCGATGCCCAGTTCATAGTGATAGCTGGGATGGATCAGGCGCGTATCATTCCGGTCAGGATTGACTCGAAGGATTTTTTCATATTCTGCAATGGCTTGATCAATATTCCCCTGTTTATAATAGGCCAGGGCGAGAGTATTCTTTCGGGTGAGGTTAAAAATAATATAGGTTTCCACCTCATTGGGTGTTCTGATCATTATTTTGCTATTTTTTTCCAGAAATTTGATGGCCGACGGATAGGAACCGATTTCCACCATTTTTGAGGCGAAAACATAGTCATAGTAAAATTTTGTCCATTTTTTGCTTTGTAGCAGGTTAGCGATCAATTGCGGCGACTCTTCCGCCTCCATCACCAGGCTTTGAATATCGAGATTGTCCTTGTTGATCAGTAATTTGAACATCATGTGCAAAGTGCTGCCGTAATCGGAATGGTTAAAATATTCCTCCATTTTCTGAAGATACCGGTCACTGATCTCCACCTCTTCTTTATCTTTATAAACAATGTGAAAATAAAAATTATTCACCGCCTGCTGGTAAGCATTCTCCATTTTGCTAAAAATTTTGTCAGCCATCTGGAAATTTTCAATGGCCAGATCATACTCTCCCAGCCAATAGTGCAAAAAACCCTGTAATTGATAGCGCTCTGCCCGCACCCCTTCGTTGGGTGAGAGGTCAATAGACCGTTTGATCCAATAGAAGGCCATATTGTATTCTTCAAGCAGCGCGTAGGCATAACCAATTCGAAATTCCGAAAAACCAGGTTCAATATTGGAAGCGTCCATGTACTTTTCGATGGCTTTCTGTATCTCTCCCATGGCCATGTAAATATCACCCATTGTATCATGGGGATTCGCCTCATTGGGATAGAGTTCGAGATAACGGTTAAGGGTTTTCAGGGCCTTTTCAAAATCCGTGTTTTCAGGTTTCAGGTAGAGGTAAACCAGGGCATTGAGGGCCGGACCAAAGTCCGGATCCAATTCCAGTGCTTTATGCATTTCATCAAAGGCCCGCGGGTCACCCAATTCAAAATAAATGGTCCCTAGAATGTAATGGACCTGCTTGTCATCGAAAAATTCCACTGACAGTTGCTCCAGGATTTTGATCCGCTTCAACAGATCATTTTCAATAGCATTGGCATAGGCCGCCTCGATATATAATTGTTCTTTTTTAGAGGATTTTTCTGCATATTTTCTGGCTTTGATGATGGCGTTGTTGCGTTCGGAAATATTTCCAATACCGTCATAAATCTGGGAGAGGACCAGGTAAGCCGAAGCAAAAGTAGAGTCCACCGTGAGCGCTCTTTCAATGTTCAGCATCGCCCCGGTCATATCAGCTAGGTAAAAATCTTCCAGTCCTTTGATATAAAATTCATAGGCTTTCAGGGACCCGGTGGTAATATCGGAGATATTTATTTCCTGCCGGATTTCCGGAGTCACACCGACCCTGGCGACGATTTTTTTTGTCAGTTCATCCACCATGGCAAACATCTCAACCACATCATTGCCGGTAACCTGCTCGGAGAAAATATTTCGTCCGCTTTTGACATCTGTGACCTGGGCATTAATACGGATTTTGCTGCCGATTTCGATGATACTGCCGGTAAGCATGGTGCTGACCCGGGCCTCCCGGGCCACATGGGTGGCCACTCCTTTGCTGATATTGTCCATATTTTCATAGCCGGATTTTTTCAGAATATCAAAAAGGCGTTGACTGCTTACCACTTCCAGTTTATCAATTCTTGAAAGGTTGTTGATCAACATATCAACAACGATTTTACCCAGGTCCTCATTAGGGGTGCGATTATCAAAATACATCACAGCCAGGGAAGGATTTTCTTCAAATGTCCTGGTTTTATAAAACATTCCGGAAATGAAGGTCGTGATGAATATCAATAAAATAATAACAGCCAATGTACCCAGTATCAAATACCGTCGTTTTTGGGGTGTGAGAACAATGGTGGTGGAATGCTGTTCCCTGCGGGGCTGAGGTTTATACCGGGCGCTTTTACGAAGTGTGCTGGTATTGATACTACGGGTAACGGAGTCCTGCTGAAAATAGTGCAGGTCCTGCAAGAATTCATCAACACTCTGATAGCGGTTGGCTGGTTCTTTTTCCAGCAAATGCCCGAGAATATCATCCACTTCTTGCGGCAAATCCGGAAAAATACTGCCCAGGGGTTCCGGTTGTTCATTGAGGATAGAATAGATCATGGCCTGGGAATATTCGCCGGCAAAGGGTAAACCGCCGGTGAGCATTTCATAAAACAAAATACCCAGGGCCCAGATGTCGGAACGATAATCTACATTGCCGCCGGTGGCTTGTTCGGGAGACATGTAGGCCACTGTTCCCAGGGTCGAGCCATCGGAAGTCATGGTAACGCCGGCCATTTTAGCCAGACCGAAATCGAGAATTTTGACCAATCCTTCGGCAGTGATCATAATATTGCCGGGTTTGATGTCCCGATGGACGATCCCTTTGGCATGGGCTTTTGATAAACCTTTGGCAATCTGGAGCGTAATATCCAGGGCCTCACTGAACACCAGTGGTCCCTGCTTGATCTTATCCTTGAGGGTCATTCCGTCGTAATATCCCATGGCAATATAGAGATTGCCGTCCTCTGTTTCATTGATTTCATAAATTGTACAGATATTGGGATGGTCGAGGGCGGAAGCGGCCCTGGCTTCCTGCATAAATCGGGCTTCTTTTTCTTTATCCTGCAGATAGCGGGAGGGTAAAAATTTCAGAGCAACAATCCGGTGGAGTTTGGTATCTTCGGCTTTGTAGACAACTCCCATTCCACCTTCACCGAGTTGTTCCAGTATTTTGTAATGAGCAACAACTTTACCAACCACAGTTCCGCCTTATGAGTTAAAAGGATATCAGGTTTTACGTTTGATCACCAGCAAGGTCATATCGTCATTAGGGTCCCCCCCCCTGGAAAACCCCGCAACCGCCTGCAGAATTTCATCAATTATTTCCCGGCTGGATTTTTCCCGATGTTTTCGAACCACCTCAACCAGACGCCATTCTTCAAAAAAATTGTCTTCGAAATCAACAGCTTCGGTAATTCCGTCAGAATAGGCCACCAGTAAATCACCGGGCTCCAACTGAAGGGTTTCTTCCTGGTAATCACTGTTTTCAAGAAACCCCAGGACCGTCCCGCCCACTTCCAGCAGACGATGGTTACCACTGGCGGTCATGTAGACAGGCGGTGTATGGCCTGCCACAGTATAGGTCAGGGTCCTGTCCGAAGCATTCACCACGGCATAAAAAAGTGTTGCAAATTTATCAATAGCAGTGCTGTGAAAAAGCATTTTATTGGACCTTTCCAGGCATTTGGAGCAGGATAGTGTCAAATGGGCCTGGGCCCGCAGGGTAGCCTGCAGATTGGCCATAATCAGAGCTGCCGGAATTCCTTTGCCGGAAATGTCACCCAGGCAGAGGGCCAGGTTTTCCCTGTCGATTTGTATATAATCATAATAATCCCCGCCTACTTCCCGGGCAGAGAGAGAATAGCCGGCAATGTCGAAGCCCTCAATTACCGGCGTGCTTTTGGGGAGCAACTGGGCCTGTATTTCACGGGAAATACGCAGATCCTCCTCAATAATACGCAAAGCCTGCTCCTGCTTGTAAAGCCGGGCGCTTTCAATGACCTGGGCGGACTGGGCGGCGATGATGGAAAGAATCCGCTTGTCATTATCACTAAAGCCGTCGGGACTTTTCTTATTGAAAAGATTGAGCAGGCCCATCATATTGCCTTTGACTGTCAGCGGCACACTGAGCAGCGATTTGATGGAAAAGTCTGATTCCCGCAGGATTTTAAAGCGGTTATCCGTTGAAAAATCATTAACCACCAGCGGCTTTTTATTTTGCAGCATCCAACCCGAAAGCTGCACCCCAAAATGATAAGGAATCTGAGATTCGGTATCATCAATTTTACGAACCATGGTCTGAAAGGGCTTCTCTGAACTTTGGTCTTCCAGGAGTGTAATTGTCCCCTGCTCCACATTGAGGTGCTTAACACATTTGTGGACGATCAGGTCCACCACCTGTTCCAATTCCAAAAGACCGCTGACGGCCGTGGCGATTTCGTTCAGTATAGACAGTTCCTGTACTGACTCCCGCAGCCGTCTGACTTCCAGAGATTCTTTTTTAAATTGCAAACCGAGGACTCCCGGCGATTATTCAAAGGATTCTAAGGCTTCTTCCACGCTCTCAAAAGTTTCAAAGACTTCCTGGAGTTTCATTTGATAGAAAAGAGTCTGAAGTTTGCTGGAAGGATTGGCAATTTTCATTTCACCTTCCGCAGCTTTCAATGAAGAATATGAAGCCATCATGGAACCCAGAGCAGTACTGCCAAACCATTTGACTTTGGCCAGATCAATGACAATTTTCTTTTTTCCCTCTTCAATCAGGTTTTTTACATAGGGGTGAATTTCCATTTTTACATTGATCAGATCACCGGATAAAGTCAATACGGTAACATCGCCCATTTGTTTTTCACTAATTTTCATTATTTTCTCCTTATTGCATTTTTATCGGAATTAATAAATTTTTTCAATATCAGTCTATTTTTCCCCTTTTCCCGGGTATAGGTCACTTCATCAACCAGGGTTTTTATCATGGGAATACCCAGGCTGCCATCTTTGTATTTCTGAAAATCCTGGTCTTTGCTGAATTCATCAATTTCATGGAATTTGATTTCTTCCCCTTTATTGGTGATTTCAGCGCTGATTTGGTCCATCTGAAAGTCCAGCAGCAGTTCCGAATAATGACCCGGACTGTAAAGCAGGCCATTACCATAGGCTTCTCCCACAGCAACAGCGAAGACATCAGCCTCTTTTTCCGTCAGCCCGTGCTGCTGGCAGAGAAAATGGACCAGGTCCCAGGTTTTTTCCTGTTCGTCAATATTTCCAATAATGATTACTTTATAACTCATAGCCCTGCCAACCTGTCAAGTCTATCAAAATTAATAAAATGAACACAGAATTTAAAGAGAATTATACACATACAACGGCTTATTTTCATAAAACTTCCGAATTCAGGTTAAATTTCCCATAAACCACTGAAATATTGTCTTTTGAGCCCGCTTCCAGGGAGCCCTTAATCATACGGTTTACCAGGTCCTGAAGCGGCTGCTGCAGCAGTTCCGTCCAATATTCCTTCTTTTGGCCCAAAGCGTCCAGAAGCAGTCCGTCGGAACAAACCAGCAGCCCCTCTCCCTCTTTCAGTGCAAAACAAATCTCCTGGACCGGAAAAATATCCATTTTATCGGAAACTGCGGAGACAGACCGGGTGATGATGTGTCCCAACTGTCTTTTCATACTTTCCGGGACCTCTTCATCGGGATATTTATCACGGTATTCCTGCAGGTAGGAATGGTCGACGGATATCTGATGTAATTGACCCTTCCGCACCAGAAAAGTCCTGCTGTCACCGATATTACCGACAACAAAACTATCACCAATACCCAGGGCCAGGGCCAGGGTGGAACTCAATCCTTTCAACCTTTCGTGCCTGACAGCGATCCGTTCCATGACCTGTACCGATTGCCGGTAGATCCGTTCCAGGCAGGTTTTCATCTCTTCTGGTTTCGGGAAGGCTGCGAATTTTTTAAATTCCTTACCCGCTTGAGCGACGCAGACACGACTGGCGGTTTCACCCCCGAAATTTCCCCCCACACCATCGGCTACCATCATGATAAAGCACTCATTTATCTGCTCATAATAAATGCTATCCTCATTGCCGGGTCGGCGTCCTTTGATGGTTTTTCCGTAAAGTTGCAAACCGGCCTTCCTTATTCTCCAATCGCCTTGATCAGGTAACGCTTGGGGCGCATTCCGTCAAATTCTCCATAAAAAATCTGCTCCCAGGGACCAAAATCCAGTTTTCCACCGGTAATGGCAACCACCACTTCCCGTCCCATGATCTGCCTTTTCATATGGGCGTCGGCATTGTCTTCATAGCCGTTGTGGGCATACTGAGCATGAGGTTTTTCCGGCGCCAGTTTTTCCAGCCATTTTTCGTAATCAGCATGGAGCCCCGGTTCATCATCGTTGATAAAGACACTGGCGGTGATGTGCATGGCATTCACCAGCACCAGGCCTTCCTGTATACCGCTCTGCCGGACGACTTCCTCAACTTTTGGCGTGATATTCACCATCATTCGGCGCTTTGGTACGGTCAGGGTCACATATTCTGTTACAGATTTCATCTTATCCTCTCCATTTTCTGTTATTAATCTAGAAAGTTTTTTGAGATTATCAATAAGAGTTTTTGGACTGGCAGGATTATTATATACTAAATTTTCTATGACTGTTTCGAATGATGACAGTCCGTAAAAAATTGAATTTTGCATAGAATAAGCAATAAAATCCCAATCTTCAAAAAAGCATGAAATTCCTCCTAACTACTCCAGTAATAAAGTGAATTTTCTATTATTAACCATAAATTTTAATGAATTTTATTTTTTTCTTCTCTTATCATTTTATTTTGAATATATTCAAATCATCTGCTTATAATCACGGCATATCAGATGTTATTAAAATGGAGAATTATGAGAATAAAAATCAATCTTCGTTTTTCAATCAAATTAAGACTACCAGCTGGATATAATAATCTCATCCAGGCTTTTATCTATAACCATTTAGGTGAAAAAAGTGACTGGCTGCATGAAGAGGGATTTAAACATGACAACCGAAAATTTAAACTGTTTTGCTATTCCGGTATTTTGGAATATGGAAAATTTTGTCATGCTGAAAAACTCTTTGTCTTTCCAGAAGCTGTCTCCTTTTACCTCTCCTCTCCGGTAGACTGGATCATTCAAAACATTGCCGCTCATACGCTACTCGAAAAACAATCCCATCTTGGCAGAAATATAGGAATGATTGAATCAATAGAGGTTAGAAAATCAACACCTCCTCGTTCTAATAGTATCCGATGCCGAACATTAAGCCCGATCGAAAACCATTCAACCTTCATGACCGCCGGCAATAAAAAGAAAACTTATTACTACTCCCCATTTGAAACGGAATTTTCAGAATTGACCAACAGCAACCTGCAAAAGAAATGGCAGTCGCTTCATAATGAAGAGTGTCCATATACCATAAAAATAGAACCCAAATTCAACAGCCATAAACGAGAAAGTATTATTAATTACGGCAGCGGCGATAATAAAACCGTTGTCAAAGCCTGGCACGGCCATTTTCAACTGACCGGCGACCCGGAGTTTTTACAGTTTGCCCTGGATGCGGGTTTGGGTGGAAGAAATTCCCAGGGGTTTGGGATGGTGGATGTATTAGAGGAAAAGGAGGAGTAGATGATAAATGATTTTAGAAAAATTGGTCAATATATTCTAGATAGAGGTGAATACAACGAACAGGAATTGAAATATGAATTTTTGATAAATATTGCAATTATTCCAAGAAAAAATGAAAATAGCAAATTAGAGCATGGAATATGCCTTAATTTTGATTTAGAGAAGGGTAAATATGATTTCAGATTATCGGAACATACTTTAAGTCTCGATAACAGGGAAAAATATTTTGCCCACTCAAAAAGTGGCAGCGGTGCTAAAATTTTTCTCAATACAAGCAATATTTTTGCATTAATCGAAAATACAATCCCTGATACAATTAAAACCTGTGACAGTTTAAAAGACGGAAGAAATACAAAAAAATGGTTTGAGCAACATATTAACAATGAATATTTGGACATATTAAGAAATATTTACGAAGAGTTTTACTTTCCAGATCCAGGTTCAAAAAAGAATGAATTTATTCTTAATCCAGACAAGATAATTGATGCTGATCAAAACATGATTGATGAACTAAAACCCAAAGCTACAAACAATAAAAATGATTTGAATATCTCAGATCTGTTCAAATATTACCTCAACAAGAAATTTAATAATTCAGAATCCAAGGCTACTAATAAATTTCCAGGAGTTGCACAAATCCTGATAAATGGTGAGTCAATTCTTGAGTATAATCATGAAGACTTAAAACAGAGCTACATTAACTTGCTCTACTATAATTTTATAGAAAGTAAGTTCCTTGAAAAAGGACTGGATAATAAACAATGTCATATCTGCGGTCAAAACACCAGAATACTAAAATCCGGTTCGCCATTACCAATGAACTTTTATGGGACAACTAATAGTCTCTATTTTTATAAAATGAATAATCAAATGAGCTATCAGTCTTTTGCCATCTGTGAAAGCTGTACCAGAAATGCTTTTGTTGGAATGGAATATGTAACTGATTTTTTATCTGATTATATTTTCAGAAATTCCGTTATGTTAATACCAATCATTTTCAAAAAAGATTTTGAGCCAAATCTCTATAGAGGTATTTTAAAGATATTAAAAACAAAAACGGGATCATATAAAGATGAAATCAATGAGTTCAACAGCATTGTAAGGACAAGCAGTCGTAAAAATATATCCATGGATATGATGTTTTACCATGCTGAGCAGAACCTGTTTAATATTTTAAAATATATCAGTAATGTTGAATCAAATGATATTGTTGAAAAACTTAAACATTTCACAGAATCATCTGAGCAAACCGGTTTAGATGAATTTGATTATGACAGCAGTTTTAACTTAAATACAATGCTTTATATATTATTCGGTAGAACACAATCCGGTAAAACAATTTTCGAAAACAAAAAAATCATTAATTTTATTGCAACTTTCATTAATTCCGAAAAATACGACTATAAATTTTTATTGAATAATTTTAACGCCTGTATCAAAAGCCGCTTGATGAATGATCAATACAATCAAAATAAATTGGCTGCCTTCAAAATGAATTTATTCTTAAAAATCATAATAGAATTAAATATGCTAAAAGGAGTATCTACTATGGAAAATGAAAAGAACATTTCAGAAGTATTAAATGAGGACTATCGAGAATTTTTCAAAACCCATGCAGAGATTTATAAAGACAATTATTATAAGCAGGGGTTGTTTTTGTTGGGAACAGTAATCGCACAAATTTTAAGGGTGCAAAAAGACAAAAAATCCAATTTCCTGAAAAAAATGAATTTTGCCGGCATGTCCACCCGAAGATTACAGGGATTCATTAACCAGGTGAAAGAATATACCATTATTTACAAGTCAAAAGATATTTATATCGAAAATGGGATATGGGGAAATATCATGGAAAGATTGCAAGGGATTGAATCCTCAGGATTATCTGAAGATGAAGTTGTCTTTTTTCTGCTAAGTGGTATTTCCTATAGCGAATATCTTGGTGCAAAAAAATCAATAGAGAAGAAAAATAAAGAGTTAACAGAGGAGATTTAAAAATGAGTATTGAAAAAAACAGTGAAATTCTTTTTCTTTATGACGCCAAAATGACCAATCCCAATGGTGACATGGACAATGAAAACAAACCCAGAATGGACTATGATACCAACACCAATTTGGTAAGTGATGTCAGATTAAAGCGATACATTCGTGATTATCTGGAACTTGGGCTGGGAAAAGAAATTTTCATAACAGAAAATGCCAAAGATTCCAAAGACCGGGCAAAACAATTAGGAGAAGCAAACAAAACCTACACCGATTTGATTGATGTTCAACTCTTTGGTGCTGTATTCGCTGCAGAAGGTGGCAATGATCATTTAACCGGACCGGTCCAATTTAATTGGGGCTATTCTCTGAACCCGGTGGAAATCAATGAAAGTTCAACCATTACATCCAGTTTCAGCGGTGGCGAAGGTGTCGGAAAAGACTTTCGGGTTAAATATTCATTACTTGCTTTTGACGGTAGTATTAATGGAAATATTTCAGAAAGTACCAAATTAAACGATGAGACAGTTAAAATTTTTGATAAAGCCATGATCCAGGCGCTTCCGTTTAATCGGACCCGTTCCAAAACCGGCCAGGCGCCCAGGCTTTATTTAAGAGTAGAAACGGACAAAAGTACATTTCTGAAAGATTTAAGAGAATATGTAAAAATCAATTATAAAACCGATGATTACAAAGTCAGAAGTATTGAGGATTTGACCCTGGATTTAAGTGAGTTAAAAACATATCTGAAAAGTAAAGGGGATAAAATCACTGCCATTAAATATTGGATTGATGATAAATTGGTCATTGAAAACTGTGAATCAATTGAATCCTACCTGAAAATTGGCAATGTAATTCCTGAAAAAATGAATGACTAAAATAAGGATATCATAATGCCAGGAAATATTAAGAAAATAATTGGGTTCCAATTGTCGGGAAAATTTGCTCATTTCAGGAAATTTTATACAAATTCGTCCTCCTTGAGTTATTCACTCCCACCACGGACCGTCATCTGTGGAATGCTGGCCTCAATATTGAAAATATCAAGGGATGAATATTATGATTTATTCTCTCCTGAGAATATGAAAATATCAGTGATGATTGATGATGATACAAAATTGCGGAAAATAAACCAATCAATTAATTATCTTCACGATAAATATTTCAATCTGCTGATAGGAAAAGCCGGCAAAGTCCAACATTCCCAATGTAAATTTGAATTGTTAACCAGTAAGGAAAAAATTAAGTATCAAATCTTTGTTGGAATTTTAAATGGCAAACCGGAATTTGATGAATTAGAAGATAAATTAAAGAAGCGGAATTTTGGATATGGCATCTATCTTGGACAACGCCAATTTTCAGCAGATATTGATAATGTAGTCATTTATGAATCCGATTCGATTAAACATTATGACGTATTCGATAAAATTGATTCCGTATGTGTCGATGATTCAGTTAAAGATTTGGATATCGTTGCTTCAACTGGCATTGTTCAGAAAGAAAAAATGCCGGCTGATTTCCTGAAAATCGGAAATGGACGGGAAATTCAGGATGTTAAAAATCTTATTTTTGAACAATCCGGGAAAAGACTATACGGTCAATTTAATGACATTTATGAAGTCGATAATCAGTATTTATATTTCTATTAAAAGGCAATCTATATCGGATTGCCTTTTTTAAATAGAGGATTGCAAAAATTGATTTCATATCTTATATCTCATCCAAAGGATGATAATAAAGAGGAGAAATTATTATTTGATCATTTGTCAAATGTAGCCAGGGACTGCAAACAAAAAGTATTGTCTGATGCCCTTAATTTGAAATTGATCACCAGAGAAAAACTCACTGATTTGGTTTATGATATCGGTTTATTACATGATTTTGGAAAATCGACAATTTATTTTCAAAAATATATTCGTGATACTCAATCCAGTCTGGTTCCTGAGAAATATAAGCAACATTCTTTTATATCTGCTTTAATATCATTCTTTACAATTCGGGCAAAATATCAAAATGATTTGTGGGCATACCTGGCTTTTCATATTATTTTTCGACACCATGGTGATTTGATTGATTTTGATCTGGCACAAGATGAAAAATTATACAGCAAAAATATTGTCAGACAACAACTTGATAATATTTGTTGTAAAGACCAAGTAGTAGATTTTTATAAAGACAACGATTTGGATATTGATATAATAGAAGATATTGATTTTGAAGAGTTTGAAGAGTTTCTAGAAGATACTGATTTTTTTATTTCTAAAAACATAGATAAAGAAGACGAGCAAATAGAATTTTTTCTTATAGCCAGTTATTTGTTTTCATTATTGATAGAAAAAGATAAAGCCGACGCTTCCAGAATTAATGAGGATAGCTATTTTAAAGGAAGTGCCGGAGAAATACTGTGCGATGTACCTGATTATATTAACTATCTGAAAAAACAGAACCCTATAAAGTTTGATCCAGGTAATAAAGTGAACCGGGTTCGTTCTGAATTTTTTAGAAATGTTATAGAAAACGAAAAAATTCATCCGGATAATCATATCTATACCTTGACAGCACCAACGGGTATTGGAAAAACTTTAACCTGTCTGGCTTTTGCAACAGCATTGAAAAATAAAATTAACAGAAATAATACAAATATAATCTACTGTTTACCTTTCACCTCAATCATAGACCAAAATTATGATGTCTTTGAAGATGTTTTAAAATATAAACTCAAAAACAAATATGAAAAAAGACCTACAAGATATTTATTAAAACATCACCACTTATCCAGTAAAGAAGTCGTTAATAGGACTTTGCATGAGAATCAAAAATACACGGATTATCTTGAGGACAAACTCTTTGTGGAATCCTGGCAATCGGCATTGATTGTAACAACATTTGTCCAACTTTTTCATTCAATATTTTCCAATAAAAATAAAAATCTGAAAAAATTTCACAACATCGTTAATTCAATAATTATTTTGGATGAAGTCCAAAACGTTGACCCGGATTATTACTTTCTGGTGAATCGGATTTTTAAAATTTTAGCTGGCCGGTTTAACACTTATTTCTTACTGATGACAGCTACTCAGCCGTTCATCTTTAACACCAAAGATTCAGTTGAGTTAAACCCAAATGAAACGATAAATGAAGTTTTTAACCGGACAGAAATATCCGTCAGCCTCAATAAGATTGACAGCGAAAAATTTATTGGAATCTTTTCTCAGAAATATCGGGTAAAAAACGCCTTAGTTGTGATGAATACAAAATCCAAAGCCGTTGAGCTTTATGAAAAACTCAAAGAAATATATTCAGATCATACGGTTTACTGCCTGACAAATTATCTTATTCCGAAAGACAAAAAGGAGATGATAAAAAAGGTTCGGGAACAACTAAATTTGAATAAAAAAATAATTCTTGTTTCAACACAATTAATAGAAGCCGGTGTCGATCTTAGTTTTCATGATGTCTTTCGTGACTTTGCTCCCCTGGATTCGATTATACAAGTTGCGGGAAGGTGTAATAGAAATTCTGAGTTTGGTGTACTTGGCGGAAAAATGTATTTGGTTAATTTTGATAACCATTCTATTTATGATAAAAAATCAATACTAACTACTGAAAGATTATTAATAGATAAACAGAAAATAACAAGTAATGATTTTTATAATCTATCCAGGGGCTACTACCAATGCTTTGAGCCAGGACGGAAAAGTAAAAATTTATTATCCGCAATTAGAGAATTAAATTTTGATACTCCCCGGAATGATCAAATACCGGTTTCGGATTTCACGTTGATACCTCAAACAGCACAAATAAATATTCATATTTTTCCAGATTTGAATGACCAGAAAATCATAAATAAATTATTTGACACTAAACAGAAACTTTTAACAAAAACCTATCATTCCGATAAAGAAAAAGATGATTTGAGGATTAGGTTAGAACAGATAAAAGTAGAATTAAAACAATTTCAAATTTCATTATATGAAAATGATTTAAAGTCTTACAAAGGGTTGATTAAACCGGAAGAAGAATATAAAAAAAACAAATATTACCCTTATTTATTCATCGAACACCAGAATTTAAAATATGATTCGAATATTGGTTTTCGTCCCAAAAATATTGAAGAAGAGATTGAGGACAACTTCATCTAATGAAAATTCAACCATCATTATACAACGCCTATCATATCTGTAAGCGGGAAGCCTGGCTCATGTACCATCAGATCACCGGCGACCAGATGAACGAATTTATGTATATTGGTCGGTTGCTGTCGGAAGATAGTTTTCAGCGGAAAAAGCATGAGATCATGCTGGCTGACCTGCCGGCCAAAGTGGACATGATCGAAACACGGAACGGTGAACTAATGATCGCAGAGATCAAGAAATCCTCCAAACGGTATGAAAACGGGAAACTGCAATTGAAATATTATCTTTATCTCTTGCATCAAAAAGGATATAAGATCAAAGGTGAGATCAAAATTCCCAAAGAGAAAAAGCGGGAAATAATAGAATTGAATGATGAGGATATCGCGTTTATTGAAAAGAGTTTGATTGAAATTGAGAGATTAGTCCGGGAGGAAGTGCCGCCGGCGCCGAAGCGGATCCGGGACTGCCCCAAATGTGCGCACTATGAATTTTGTTTTAGCTGAGTTTGTGGAGGCTGAAGCCCCGGATTTTTTAGGTCTATTGAGTCTACGCCTTAAAAGGCCTGGCTACTCAGGCGTGGAAAATCAAGCCTGTGGCTATATATGTTGCCATCAGATTTATTTATATTACATGGAGTTTAATTGAATAGCGATAAAATTGATCTCATCATGAGATCGGATACGATGTATACAGGATTTTGGCATCAGCTAACCCCAGGCATGGCTGTAAAAAAAACAGTTATATTTAAAATATTGAATATCATCCCCTGCTTTGCTTTTTTTATAACAGAGCTGCCGATAAATATAAATCGTGGAAAGAATAAAATTTAAAATACAAAAGGGATTTTCATCCCTTGACAGTGAAAAAAAATGAAAGAATCAATCTATATATTCACAAATGGCACATTAAAACGAAAGGACAACTCCCTGGTCTATATCACAGAAGCAAACCAGAAAAAATATATACCAGTTGAAAATGTCCGTGAAATCATGGTCTTCGGTGAAACCACCATCAACAACAAACTACTGGTTTTCCTGGCACAAAAAGAGATCATCTTATCTTATTTCAATTATCACGGTTATTATTCCGGGTCCTTTTATCCAAGAGAACATTATAATTCCGGTTTTATGATTTTAAGCCAGGCCACTGCTTATAATAACCCTGAACACCGCCTCAAAATTGCAAAGCAGTTTGTTATGGGTGCAGCCCAAAATTCATTAAAAATAATCTCATACTATATCAATCGTGATAAGGACCTGGATAATCAAAAAAATGAAATAATTTCAAAAATATCAGAAATTGATGCACAAAAGAATATCAATGAACTGATGTCTGTTGAGGGTAAAATTAAACAAATTTACTATAGTTGTTTCAACAATATTTTAAACCAACCTGATTTTACTTTTTCAACCAGAAACAAGCGCCCGCCAAAGGATTTTATCAATGCCCTTATTAGCTTTTCCAATTCCCTGATTTATACCATAGTACTATCTGAAATCTACCAGACTCATCTTGATCCGCGAATAGGGTTTCTCCATGCCACAAATAGTCGTCGATTTTCACTCAACCTTGATATTGCAGAGATTTTCAAGCCAATAATCGGTGACCGATTGATTTTTTCTTTAATAAATAAAAGAATAATTACACCCGATTGTTTTGAAAAAAATTCCAATGGCATCCTGCTAAACAATAAAGGAAAACAAAATTTTCTAAAACAATTCCAATTGAAACTGGAACAAACAATAAAATATCCAAAGTTGAAAAGAAATGTCAGTTATAGGCAATTGATACGATTAGAAATCTATAAACTGGAAAAGGATATAATACAGGAAAAAAATTACGAACCATTTATTGTGAGCTGGTAATGTTTGTCATACTATTTTATGATGTAAATGAAAAACGGGTTGGAAAAATGCTGAAACTTTGCCGACAATACCTGATTTGGCAGCAAAACTCCGTTTTTGAAGGTGAAATATCCGTTGCAAAACTTGAAGAATTAAAAATTAAAATTAACCGATTAATTAAAAAATCTGATGAAGATTCTGTCATTATTTATGAGTTCCGATCCATGCTTTACAGTAAGCGGGTAATTTTGGGAAAAGACAAAAAAATAAATTTTGATTTTATTTGATTGCCTGTCGTTTTTTGAAATTATGATCTCATTATCGATTTTTTGTCGATTAACCTTAGTGCAATTAGCCTGAATGATCGACAAATAGTTATATCTCTATTTTTTATCACGTTAACATCAAAAATAGCCTTGTGGAAGAAAATATTCTTTGCAATATTATACTCGAAACATATATATTTTTTGTGATTCTGATTCTACCTATGAGGAATTGAAACCAAAAAATAGTAGCTTTTGGCGTAGGTGTGTAGCCGCATTCTGATTCTACCTATGAGGAATTGAAACACTAACCCACTCTTCCATGCCTTTGCAATAGAATCAACATTCTGATTCTACCTATGAGGAATTGAAACTCTGGGTCTCCGGTATGTATTCCCCAGTTTTCGAGTATTCTGATTCTACCTATGAGGAATTGAAACCCGTTCGCTGGTGGACATTTGCGACGGTGGAGGCAATTCTGATTCTACCTATGAGGAATTGAAACCAAATATTTATTTGTTTGGCGCAAGCTATTGGTTAATTCTGATTCTACCTATGAGGAATTGAAACTCCGCATACTTGTCATTTCTGGAATTGCTCTGTAATATTCTGATTCTACCTATGAGGAATTGAAACAACTTCTTCTCAATGAAAACAGCAGTTTCAGAATCTATTCTGATTCTACCTATGAGGAATTGAAACTAACTGTATCAGATGAGTTAAGTTCATCGTTGTCCATTCTGATTCTACCTATGAGGAATTGAAACTTTTTTTCTTCACCTTGTGGAGTGATAAAACAAGTCAATTCTGATTCTACCTATGAGGAATTGAAACTTATGGCAGCACGCAAACCCAGGGCATGCCATGTCCATTCTGATTCTACCTATGAGGAATTGAAACATTATTGAATTATTATGTGTCCTAACTGTTGAATTAATTCTGATTCTACCTATGAGGAATTGAAACAAATTTTAAAATTTCAATTTTTTTCCTGTAAAAATCCCATTCTGATTCTACCTATGAGGAATTGAAACAAAATTGATACTGTGATTCTTTTGGGTTCTGTTCGCAATTCTGATTCTACCTATGAGGAATTGAAACATCTCAGAAATGGCACAAAGATTTCGGATATACTTGAATTCTGATTCTACCTATGAGGAATTGAAACACGTTGCCAAACAAATAAAATGGTTGAGGTGGGCTTTCATTCTGATTCTACCTATGAGGAATTGAAACTTATGTAACAATTTAACAAAATTAATTCCTTCTTCATTCTGATTCTACCTATGAGGAATTGAAACATTTTTTCTGTTTTTTCTATTATATTTCCGCATTGGATTCTGATTCTACCTATGAGGAATTGAAACATTTTTTCTGTTTTTTCTATTATATTTCCGCATTGATTCTGATTCTACCTATGAGGAATTGAAACCCACCTTGAGTTTTTGCCCGTTTTAAGGCTAAATTAAATTCTGATTCTACCTATGAGGAATTGAAACTCTCCAATTGGCTGGGCAATATCAATCAAATAACTTCCATTCTGATTCTACCTATGAGGAATTGAAACGCGGAAAAATCCAAAGCAATAACAGAAAAGGCAGAGAATTCTGATTCTACCTATGAGGAATTGAAACTCCAGGGTCACAATAGCAAAATCAGCGACATCAGCACATTCTGATTCTACCTATGAGGAATTGAAACCTGACAAGCGGAACCAGCGCCGTCTTGATCATTGAATTCTGATTCTACCTATGAGGAATTGAAACTCAGACATGACTTCTATACATTGCAGGAAAAGGGCTATTCTGATTCTACCTATGAGGAATTGAAACTACAGTAACTCCGTTGGTCTGTCGAACCGAAATACTTATTCTGATTCTACCTATGAGGAATTGAAACTCGGGCTGGAAATTTGCAACCTCAATAACGGAAAAGAAATTCTGATTCTACCTATGAGGAATTGAAACTAAATAACGCAAGATTCAAGTATCAAAAAATAGAAAACATTCTGATTCTACCTATGAGGAATTGAAACTATGGCTCTTTGTCCGAATGGCAGGATAATCTGGTTTATTCTGATTCTACCTATGAGGAATTGAAACTCGCCTTTAAATCCTTCTCTTTTCCCCTTCTGCGCCCATTCTGATTCTACCTATGAGGAATTGAAACGAAAATATCCCATGCCGTCACTGCTCATTATTTTCTCATTCTGATTCTACCTATGAGGAATTGAAACCTGAACTACGACTTCAATTCAACCGGATGGGATGCAATTCTGATTCTACCTATGAGGAATTGAAACCCTTGCTTCCACTATCGCCCTGCTGTGCTTGCGCTCTCATTCTGATTCTACCTATGAGGAATTGAAACCAATCTGGACAGACGGAAAAACCATAATCCATATCATTCTGATTCTACCTATGAGGAATTGAAACATACCTTCTATATCATATTCAATATCCCACATTTTATTCTGATTCTACCTATGAGGAATTGAAACGATAATTTTCTGTATCGGCGACTAGTGTAATCGCTGATTCTGATTCTACCTATGAGGAATTGAAACACAGTACGGGACCTAGCAGTCAAGTACGGTGTTGCATTCTGATTCTACCTATGAGGAATTGAAACTGCAATGAGGTTTTTCTTTTGATATTTCCAAGCGAATTCTGATTCTACCTATGAGGAATTGAAACTCGAGACAGTTATGAGAGGCTCTGGGCCTATTGGGATAATTCTGATTCTACCTATGAGGAATTGAAACCCTACAGATTGCTTGCAGATGGATGTTTTGAGTCCACATTCTGATTCTACCTATGAGGAATTGAAACCAGTCGATCTGGATAAAATTTTTGAGGAATTCAAAATTCTGATTCTACCTATGAGGAATTGAAACAAAATTGATTCAATTTCATTTGTTTCAAATTTGACCGATTCTGATTCTACCTATGAGGAATTGAAACATTCCTAATAAAACACTTTGATAAACTATAAGTTTTCATTCTGATTCTACCTATGAGGAATTGAAACTTTTGGTGGGTAAAAAGAAAATTGTTCCCTTTTAAAATTCTGATTCTACCTATGAGGAATTGAAACTCAAGTAATCGCATTTTATTAAAAATTGTCCCGAAAATTCTGATTCTACCTATGAGGAATTGAAACGAAAAAAACTCCGCCATCTTCACCACCGAAGACGGCAATTCTGATTCTACCTATGAGGAATTGAAACAATTCTAATGTTTATGTTAAAGATTTTAACGTTTATATTCTGATTCTACCTATGAGGAATTGAAACCAATTAAACCGGCGACAGATACGGAAAATTTATTCCAATTCTGATTCTACCTATGAG
>JAFGTP010000014.1 GCA_016934035.1 Fidelibacterota bacterium | reverse complement strand
GGAGGAACTGAAAAACATCGCCCTGTTGCTGGACGGCCGGGTTGTCAGAAAACCCCTCTACGTCTTTGCGGCGCAGGGGGTCATCGAGGCCAACCAGGAGATCGTGAACGACATCGAGAAGTGCGGTGCCCGGGTCTTTGCCGACACCTGCATGGTCGTCTCGCCCGTCATGGAGGAGTACGCAGGCATCATGGTCAACAGCGGCAAGGCGCTCGCCTACGTGCCGGACATGTGCGGCGCGGTTGCCCGGATCGGGACAACTGAAGAGTGCCTTGACGTGGCAACGGAGTGAAAAGAATTTAATATTGAACATTAAAGTATCAAAGTAATAAAAATGGGTCGATTTACAAAAAAAAGAAATAGTCATAAAAAGGATTTGTGTTTCAATCAAAGGAAATTCAATATTAAATTGTGGGTAACACAATGACAAAAAACCTCAAGAACAAGCCCCTCGTGGAAGCATTATTTGTGCTGAAATGGGATTTAAAAAAAGTAGATGAAGGCTCAAAAGAGGGATATGCCTACGATCCATATTATAAATTATTTATCGGGTGTTTCTGGGAAAAGATAAAAGAAAAATTCCCTCATTTTGAGGAATTAGACACATCAGAAATGCCTGAAGATTTTGGAGCTTATGTACCTCAATTCAGGTTCTCGAAAACTGCCGATAATTATCCGTTTGTTCTACTTGGTCCGGGTGTTATTTCGGTTCATGAATCAGAAGATTATCTTTGGGACAATTTCGAGGATAACATTTTTTTAATTATTGATTCTTTTTACAAATCATATCCCAAGGCAGATGACACTGCAATTGTAGATGTATATTTAAGGTATACTGATGCTATCTCTTTCGATTATCAAAAAGAAAACATCTTAAATTTTCTCAAAGATCAGATGAAAATTAATATCTCTGTTAGTGAATCTGTTTTTAAGAATACCAGCGTAAAATCGATTCCACTTAGTATCGATTTACGTTTTTCTTTTGTTACGGATAGTCCGATTTCTGCGACTCATTTAAGATTTTATAGAGGTGGCGAACACGGAGAATTGTTGATGTGGGAAACCATTGTCCAAGCACATGAAATGATACCCCAAACAGAAGGCGAAATCAAAACTTGGACGATTAAATCCCATGATTTAGCCGATAAGGTTTTCTTTAATATAATAGAGGGTAAATTGGAAGAGAGGTTCTCATGACATCAGGATTATGTTTAACTTCAAAACCTGAATTATTAAACTATCCACCTAGCGTTGAGCCAAAATTTAAAACTCATTCTTTTTCCCCATCACATGCCTGCGAGTATCATCCTTTCTTAAAATTCCGGAAAACAGAGGAAAGAGGAAAATCAAGGAGGGAACGTTTCACCCCATCTGGGACGAATGCAGTGGGTTTTAGTTTCATTAGTCATTCGATTTACCAGATCGATCCTAGTAAAACTTTTTATCAACAATACAATCCTTTAGAACTATTCAGGAAAGCCCCCCCCACAGTTCCCTCAAATGAAGTGTTGTTTTCTGAAAATTTTTTTACCGTTGATTACACATCAGATTTCCTCCCCAAATCTATAAAACGGGTGAATTTGCAGATTACAAATGTTAAAAAAGATCTATCTTTCAGTGGAGATTCTCAATTCCTTTGGGATGAATGAGGGATAAATGAGATATCCGTGGTATGATGTTTTTGGGGCGACAGAGAAGCTACAACAAGGCGACTTCATCAAAGATTTGCCAATCTTTTTCCCTCAAATACCAAAAAACGAAGGGGAATATCCTGCGGATATCCTCACTTATGACGTAATTATTTTGAGTCAATCATGTGATTTAGAATGGAAAAAAACAAAAACTGTATTGATTTGTCCATATAAACCGTATTCTGAGTTTGTAAAAGAGAATACTAATTACGGTAGCAAAGACGCAAAAAAAGCGTTGTCAGAGTCGAATGCAATCGCATTTCATTTATTGGAAAAATGTAAAATTGAAGGTTTCATTCATGATTTCTTAATAGTAGATTTCCGACATACCTTTAGTGTTCCTCTCTATTTTTTAGAATACCATGCTAAAAAAAGTGAAACCCGTCTTAGATTATTACCTCCATATCGCGAACAATTATCGCAAAATTTTGCTAGATTTTTCATGAGAGTGGGGCTGCCAAATAACATTGAAGGTTTTGTTCCGGAAAAATAGCCCGTTTTTGCGAATCACATTTAAAATAAAAACGTATCTTGCACTTTTTTTACAAATATATCATCACCCCTGTCGCTTACCGCACTCCTTTAAGCAGCACCCGCTCCAGCTCTTCGAGCACCTGCGTCTTTGGCGCCGTGTCGAGGTCAAGGAACCGCCCGGTGTCAAGGATCCGCTCCACGTCCTCCCGTCTCATTTGTCCAAACGGGATCTTCTCCCAGAGCCGGGTATCGAAACTGACCCAGGCCACCCCGAGCAGCTGCTCCAGCAGGCGGATATCCGCATCCGGGATGATCTTCCAGTCGGCCCCGAGACTTTCCCGGATCTTCTCTGTCGCCTTCTCCACACCCTTCTCTTTATGGAGCTGGTACATCCTCCTCCCGATATCGGTCTTCGTTATGTCCGGCATCTCTGCCCACCCTTCTGATGGAGGTATCACCCCTTTTTCCGGGATAAACTTTGTGGCTTTTTGACCGTCCCCGTCGCGGGTTCCTGCTGGCAGGTAGATTTATCAGCCGGCACCCGAATAGATCCAAAAAAGCCATATGCCCGATTCCACGAAGGACAACCTGGGGAG
>JAFGTP010000013.1 GCA_016934035.1 Fidelibacterota bacterium | reverse complement strand
GAAATCTCGGTCAACAGGGCATGCCTGAAGCCTGATACTGTTTCCACATTCAGATACTCCTGTCCCATGACACAGGACAGTAATATCAGCATTAAAACCAATGTTTTTTTACCCATTTTGTACTCCACAAATAAATTTGTCGTAAACACTATCTAATTAAATTCATTAATTGAATTTGAGAATGTAATTTTAATTTTAAATAATACAAAGCATTTTTTTTAAATTTTAGAAAAAATTTTAGCGACAATAAAAATGAATTCTGCAAGATAATTGACCTTATTCCGGCCGGTATATTTATATGAATTTTTTGGGAAAAAATTTTCGGAGAAGAAGAATTATTTATTTCATTTTAGTCAAATAAATACATCCCGTTCCCCAAAGCCCAATCAAGGAACGGGATGTATTAATAAATTATAACGAATAGGCAATACTGACAAAGAGATTTCTAGTGGCGCCCGGCCAATAATATTCACCCCAGTAAACATATCCAAAAGTGGCGTACAGAGTGTCGAATAGATTATTGATTTTTGCACTGAAGGTCAGGTCCTTCCAATTGAATTTTCCGCCAAGATCAGTGATAAAATAGGGATCAATTTTTCCGGTGTTTTCATTGTCCAGAAATTGTCGGCCAACATAACGTGAATTAACAAAAAGTGACAGGTTTTGGTGCAGTTTGTAATTGATACCCAGATTTGCCAGGATTGACGGTGAATTGGGCAGCCGGTTATCCTTTAGATTGCCGGATGTAAAAATATTCTGGGCAAAAGTGGCATTAACGAATCCATTCATTTTTTTACCAGGAGCATAATTCAGACTTAATTCAATACCCTGGTGAAGGGTGCCATCAGCGGAATAGTACTCATATTCACCTTCCTGTTGCACATCAATATTTTTCAATTGTTCATTGTCAAACTGAAGGCGGTAGAGGTTCGCTTTAAAAAACAGGCGGTCATTCATAATTTGCAATCCCGACTCAAAATCATCCACTTTTTCAGCCGCTGCCATCACCGGTTCGCTAAAAGCATCATCGGCTTCAATAATTTGATTGTCAGCGGGTTCTTTGTGTGATAAGCCGTAATTCAAAAATACCGACGTCGCATCGGTCAAATGGACCATGGCCCCAAACCGCGGGTTCAAAAAATTCCAGTCGGCTGATAATTCATGTCCCATTGCATGACCGATTTTTTTCTGGTCCAGGTTCCACTGATGGACCTGGTACTGCAAATCAGCCATCAGGTTAATCTTTTCAGTCAGGAAGAAGGCCGCATGAACAAAACTGGTGGATGAAATTTTTGATCCGATGTAGTCATAATAGAGATACCAGTCATCGCCAAGGGTTGTCAATAAGTCACTCTTTGAAAAGCCCTTCACTTTTCCCGCGTGGTCACCGGTATAAAATCTGAGTTCACTGCCCAAATCAATTCGGAACCGGTCCTCTCTGAAAGTTAATGTCGGTGTAATTCCTGCATAATGATTAATGATCCATTTTCTTCTCAGCAAATCCGTTTCAAGCCCTTCTTCTTCCTCATCGGAATATTGATGATTCACATCCAGATTATATTCCAAGTAGTTGACACCATATTTTTCAACTTCATAATAGCCGGAACCTTTGACCAGATATGCCACATTCCGAAGGGAAAAGTAAGGATTAATTTTGTAAAAGGTGTTTAGTGAATAGATTTGCTGCAGGAAATCATCAGTGTAAGGATCAGACCAATCCATTCTGCCGGTACGCGCTTTCCGGTCATCTATCATCTCACCGGAAACGCCATCCCAGGTGAGGTTTGTATTTTCATACCCGATCAAAGCGCGAAACTGATGGGTCACTTTGTCTGTGCGGTGTTCAATACCTGTAGAAATTGCTTTTTGATCACTGCCATGATGGTCCCGATAACCCTCAGAAGAAATGGAAGATACCCGGGCATGGACACTTAAATTACGTCCAAATTTTTGCCCGGAGTTGAATCGGGCGCTGTATTTCTGGGTATTATAGGAACCGTATCCGGCTTTGATTTCCATTTCGGCCTCAGGTTTTGCGATTTGGGTCTGGACATTGATAGAACCGCCAAAAGCGGCGGCGCCGTAAAGACTGTTGCCAATACCACGCTGGATCTGAACATCCCTGGCGTCAGCGAGAATATCCCCATGGTCCACCCAGTAAACCTGATGGCTTTCATTGTCATTAAGCGGCACATTGTCCAGCATTACAGCTATACGGCTCTGGTCAAATCCGCGAATGGAAACATAGGAATATCCGGTGCCATTGCCGCTTTCGCTGTAGGAATAAATTCCCGGTTCCATGGCCAGCACCATGGGCACATCTTCAACTGTATAACGGGTTTCGATTTCGTCAATGGTCAAAGTGGAGAAAGCAACGGGGGTTTTGCCTTCCACAGCCCGGGTAGCGTTCACTTCCACTGCTTTGGTGGTCAGGACATCCCGCTTCAGGGAAACTTCTATAAATTCCTCGCGGGAATCAACAAGGATTTCTTTTCGTTCAAAGCCGATATGTGAAAAAACAAGGACGGCCGGGACAGCCTTCACAGTCACTTTAAAGAACCCTTTATCATTTGAAATGGTACCGTTTTTCGTGTCCTTCTGGAAAATATTCACATAGCCCAGAGACTGACCACCCCTTTCATGGGATACATGTCCATTGATTGTGATATTTTCCGCAAAGATGTTTGAAAAAATTGTTATCAGAACAATAACAATCGATAGTAGATTTTTCATTGTGTCCTCCTTTCGCCGGTACTAACCGGATCAAGTTTTAAGGGTTTTATCTCAGCCCTTTCACTACTATGGAAATAGGGCACCCCTGTTCATTGTCAAAAAATTCATAAAAATTTAATGTAGTTAAAATTCAAATCCAAAAACTTATACTATTTAAGTAAAAAATCCTCCTGATTGATTCGGGAAAAGCAATATTCCTATAATTCAATTTCCATAAATTTTTGGAAAGATATAAAAATCTTGATCAATATTGAATTTAGCGTCATTCGTGACTCACCGGAGTTCTCATGGGTATTCATTGACCCGGAATTCAATCTTTTGTTTGGTCAGCAGTTTTTTGATTTGTTCCCCACATCTTTATCATCAAAAGCAGGATCCAGCAGCCCTTTCATGCATCAGGAAAATTGTTTATCAAATTTTTCAGCAGCTTAAAAATTCATCAGTTGAGTAAAACAACTTAACAATTAATCGAAAATTTTATAAATTACATATTCAACAAGGTTTTAAACCTCGATCGATAAAAAAAAGGAGAAAAAAATTGTATATCATCGCAGTTGATTCACATTTTGCTTCATCTCATCAAATCGTTGGATATGACGGGAAATGCAGCAATATGCATGGTCATACATGGAAAGTCAAAGTGGAAGTAAAATCCGGCCAGGTGGATGAAATCGGAATTTGCTTTGATTTTAAATCTTTGAAGGAACTGATTGAATCTGTCGTCGATGACCTTGACCATCAGAATTTAAACGCTCTTGCACCCTTTCAAGACAAAAACCCAACAGCTGAAAATATTGCCGGTTACCTTTATCGGACTATCAAAAAAAAATTACCGGAAAGAATCGATATTTACCAGGTCACCGTCTGGGAATCAGATAAATATTCAGTGATTTACAGGGAAGATTAAAATCATAAAAGTAAACGAAATCTTTTATTCCCTTCAGGGAGAATCCACCTATGCCGGCCTGCCCTGTGTTTTTATTCGACTGACAGGCTGCAATCTCCATTGCACCTATTGCGATACAGAATATGCCAGGCATGAAGGCCAGAATCTCTCTGTTGATGAAATCCTCCGGAAAATTTCCGATTATTCATGTCAATTGGTGGAAATCACCGGCGGCGAGCCTCTGCTCCAGGAAGGACTATATGAATTAATTGAGAAATTGCGGTCCCTGAAATATAAAATTTTAATCGAGACCAACGGTTCCCGGAACATATCACAATTACCCGGAGATGTTATAAAAATCATTGATTGGAAAACACCCGGAAGTGGTGAAGAAAACTCTTTCAAAATTCAAAACCTTAATTATATCTCTGAAAGCGATGAAATTAAATTTGTTCTTGCCAGCACACGGGATTATCAATGGAGCAAAAGCCAAATTGAAAAATACAATCTGGCTGAAAAGTGTACCGTGCTGATGTCCGTTGTCAATGGAAAATACGATCCGGCTGAACTCTGTGAAGCGATTATAAAAGACCAATTAAACGTCAGATTTCAATTGCAAATACACAAATACATCTGGCCAAAGGATGAAAAAGGAAGATAAAATTGAAAAATAAAAAAGCTGTTGTCCTCCTCAGTGGCGGATTGGATAGTACCACGAACATGGCTATTGCCAAAGAGATGAAATTTGATATTTATGCCCTCAGTTTTCGCTACGGCCAGCGCAACAGTCCGGAACTGGAAATGGCGAAAAACACAGCCCTGAAATTTGGCGCCAAAGAGCACAAAATCATTGATATTAACCTCGCATCCTTTGGCGGCAGCGCTCTCACGGACAACATTGATGTACCTAAAAACAAAGGTGACCAGATTGATGGTTCAGTCATTCCAGTAACCTATGTCCCTGCCCGAAACCTGGTTTTTCTTTCCCTGGCAACAGCTTACGCTGAAGTCCTGGGCGCCTGGGATATTTTCATTGGTGTCAATGCCCTGGATTATTCCGGGTACCCGGATTGTCGCCCGGAATTCATTGCGGCTTTTCAAAAAACCGCAAACCTGGCCACCAAAGCCGGTCTGTCCCAAAAAAACCAAATCAAAATCCACACACCACTTATTCATCTAAAAAAATCAGAGATCATCAAAAAAGGTGATGCATTAGGTGTTGATTACAGCAAAACCCTGACCTGCTACGACCCGACTCCGGAGGGTTTGGCATGTGGCCAATGTGACAGCTGTGTGCTTCGCAGAAATGGTTTTCGCGAAGCCGGTATTCCGGACCCGACAAAATATGTGAGATAACAACCCAGAATTGACACGAATGAGCGTAAATTGTTTATTCATTTTCTTCCAATTTGACAATTTTAGCGGTGTCTGATAGCAGTTATAAATAAATGGAGAATAAAATGGAAAAACCCAAAGGTCAAATTGCCATCGAAAATGCGAAACTTGACCCAATCCCAAATCGATATCCAGACAGAGACTACGAAGTGTTTATATCTCTGCCCGAGTTCACTGCCATATGTCCGGTTTATGGCTACCCCGATTTTGCAACCATCAACGTCACCTATATACCCGATGAATTCATCGTGGAATTAAAGTCGATCAAACTGTATATCAACAGTTTTCGTGACAAAGGCATCTATCACGAAGAGGCGGTTAATAAGATCATGGATGACCTGATCGCAGCGATCCATCCCCGCTGGATCAAAGTTGAAGGGGATTTTAACCGTCGTGGCAATGTAAAAACAATTGTTACTGCCGAATATACAAAAGAAGGTTATACTAGAAAGAGAAATTAGAGTTTAATCATTGAATACACAGAAAACACTGCATTTCAAAAAACCTTTGATATATTCTCTCTTTAAACTCTGTGCCTCTGTGACAAAAAATAAAGGTCAAGATGAAAGACATTCAAAACCAAACCGATAACCGTAAAGTATCCATCAACAAGGTCGGTGTCAAGGATGTAAAATATCCCATCATCGTGCTGGATAAAAAAAATAAAGCCCAGCATACCATCGGCACCATCAATATGTATGTCAATTTGCCCCATAATTTCCGCGGCACACACATGAGCCGTTTCATTGAAATTTTGAATAAATATCACAATCGCCTTCATATAGATACAATGAGTGATATTTTGCGGGAAATGGAAACCCGCCTCACAGCCGAAGAAGCGCATATGGAAATGACCTTCCCCTATTTCATTGAAAAAGAAGCACCTGTTTCTCATATAAAAAGTCTGATGGAGTACGAGTGCACCTACACGGGCATACTCAAAGGCGCTGCTGAAGAATATATCATCAAAGTGAAAGTGCCGGTCACTTCCGTCTGCCCTTGTTCCAAAGAAATTTCTGAATATGGCGCCCACAATCAGCGGTCTCATGTTACCATAGAAGTGAAGATGAAAAATTTCATTTGGTTTGAAGATTTGATCGAAATTGCAGAAAACGCTGCCTCATCTCCAGTCTATGCGATTTTAAAGCGTGTAGATGAAAAATTCGTTACTGAAAAGGGGTATGACAATCCAATGTTTGTTGAGGATATTGTGCGGAATATTGCTGTGGAAATGAACAAACTGGAATCCATCGAGTGGTATCACATCGAATCAGAAAACTTTGAGTCCATCCACAATCACAGCGCTTATGCCTGTATTGACAGTCGGGATGAATAAAAAAGGGGCCATTGATCAGCCCCCTTTTTTTTATACAATCACTAAAGTCTTATTTATCAAGTTTTACCCGAGTTGCCCGAACCAGCAAATAGGCTAATCCGACAAAACAGATCGCAGCCACGAAGAATGAGAATTTTCCAGCCCAATCCATTGGCAACATTTCAGGTTTGATACCCATGATCACCAACAAGCCGATGAGCACGCCCATCAAACCGTCGCCACCGACCAGTCCCGCGCCAAAGAGGATACCGGCTTCCCGTCGTTTCTCAATGAGTTCTTTATTATCGCCGCAGTTCTTTTCAATAATTTTTCTGATGGTACCACCAATGAAAATCGGGGTCATGGTGGTGACTGGCAAATAAACGCCCACAGCAAAGGCAAGGGCAGGAAGTTTCAACACAAAATTCACAAACAAGGTGATTGCGACACCGATTGCCACCAGTACCCAGGGAATATTCTGCTCCACCATGCCGTCGATGATCATTTTCATCATACTGGCCTGTGGCGCCGGCAGTTCCATAGACCCAAACCCATGGGCCTTGCCCAAAATCAACACACTTCCGGCTACGAAAAAAGCGGTGGTAATGACGCCGATTAATTCACCGTACTGTTGTTTTTTAGGTGTGGCACCAAGCAGAAATCCAGCCTTCAGGTCCTGGGATGTATCACCGGCAATCGATGCGGCACACCCCACAATACCACCGACGGTGATGATGGCCACCTTGGCTGTCACACCTTCCAGACCCGCACCCAAAAAAATCAAACTGGTCAGAATCAAAGTGGCGATTACCATTCCTGAGGTCGGGTTAGAAGTCACCCCCACAAGCCCCACTATCCGGGACGAAACCGTGGTGAAGAAAAAGGCAAATATCGTGGCGGTAATGGCCGCCAGAATTCTCATCCAGATCGAATCGGTAAAATCAAATATCATAGGCAACATGGCCGCTGCTAAAGTTATAATACCAACCGAAATAAAAACCGTTTTTAACGACATATCATCATCGGTTCTGTCAATTTTAAAACCTTGTTTTGCTTTGGCCAGTTGCTCAAACCCAATTTTAAAAGATGCCAGCATTGTCGGAATGGATTTGATCAGTGTAATGAATCCGGCAGTAGCCACTGAGCCGGCACCAATATAACGAATATATTTACTCCAAACTGCCATGACTGTCATATCTTCAGGAACCGGAAAACCGATCAGATGTCCAAAATAGGTCAATCCCGGGATCAATATCAAAAAGGAAAGCAGACCACCGGAAACCATAATCAAACTGATTCGAAAACCCAGAATGTACCCAACCCCCAAAAGCGAAGGTTGCGTATCCATGCCAACCTGGGCATTTCGAATAAAAGGCAATTTTAGCCAGATTTCACTTTTAAAAAGTCTGACAATTTTGATCAGAAAAGTAAAAACAAACCCCACTCCCAGACCAGTAAAAACATTTCTGGCGCTGGCGCCGCCCGTATCAGCAGCAACCAGTACCTCAGCCGACCCCAACCCTTCCGGATAGGGCAAATTGCCATGCTCATTAATAATCAGAAAACGACGGAGGGGAATCATGAACAAGACGCCGATCAATCCTCCAACCAGGGCGATCATGGTCACTTTCAGCAATCCAGGTTCCTGCCCCCACATGAACAATGCCGGAATTGTGAAAATGATTCCTGAAGCCAGAGAAGAACTGGCAGAGCCTGTAGTTTTGGTAATATTGTTTTCCAATATTGAAGTTTTCCCGGTCCAGCGCTGAAATATCCTCGATACTGCAACCGTTAGCACAGCCAGTGGAATCGCTGTGGAAATCGTCAAACCGGAGCGTAATCCCAGATAAGCATTGGCCATGCCGAATAAAATTCCAAAAATTGATCCGTACACCAGAGATTTGATGGTAAATTCCGTCATAGTTTCATCTTTTGGAATATATGGCTGGTATAAGTCCCCATCAATTTTTTCATAGGCTTGTGATGGTAAACCTTTTGGTCTGTCAGACATAATAATCTCCCCTGTTAATTATCTTTGCCTGATATATTAACTTTTTAATGAGGATTTTTCAAGGAATTGATTTTAGTTTATGAAATGAGAGAATGCATCAGATAATCAATGGCTTCTTCCAATATTTCATCCATTTTGCCACCATGGTCCAACTCTTCCTGGATTTTTTTCAGTTCATCCAGTTCTTTTCGAATTTCCAGACTATCCGATTCTTTTTCAGTTTTCTGCTTGTAATTGGTAATTTTAACATTTTGAAAGGCGGGTAAAGTCATCAGGGAATAAACGATTTTATCCTGCACTTTTTCCAGGTTATAAAGGTTTTCTTTAATTTTTTCCTGAAAAGCCTGAATTTCTTTAGGACTTAGTTTTTTATCCTCAGCAGACTCTTCCAGTTTTTTTTGAGTTTTTCGAATCACTTCCTGACTATTTTTGCTGGTATTGGAAAGGATCACCTGGTCATTTTCTTTTTTCTGCTTTTCAGGTGTAACAACAGGCCGATCTGCTGAGACGTTCTTCTCAACCGATGGCTTTGTCATCCTCACGTTTGACGTACTTTCGATATTATTAACAATAAAATCCATTTCTTACCTTAAAAAACATATTGATCCTATTCAGGTTATCGGACGATTATTTTAAATCTTTAGATTTATTTTCATCTTTTTTAATATTTTAGTATTTTTCAGTCAAGAAAAAGAAAAAGGAGATTGATGAAGATCATCGGTTTGAACGGAAGTCCGAGAAAAAAAAGCAATACCAGATTTTTACTGGAACAGGCTTTGGCGCAGGTAAAAGAAGACAACATTGATTTTGAGATAATTGATGTTTATGAGACCTTAAAAACATTACAGGTCCCTTTTTGTATACATTGTTCCAGTCCTTGCAACAGGAGTTGTTATAAGGGGACACAATTGGAAAAGGATTTTGAAAAATTATCTACCGCTGACGGTCTGATTCTGGCCAGCCCGGTTTATTTTGGGACGGTTTCGGCGCCATTAAAAGCCTTTTGGGACAAAACCCGGGCATTGAGGACAGACCATAAACTGGTTGGAAAAATCGGGGGAGCGATCAGTGTTGGCGCATCTCTGTTCGGGGGCCAGGAGACAACCATCCGTGCACTTCAGGATATGATGCTCATTCAAGGTATGACCATCGTTGGTGACGGACTTCTCAATGTCAGTGTCGGTCATCAGGGGGCCTGCTGTGTTAATCCGGCATCGGAAAATACCCTGTTACTGAATAATGTAGCCCATTTAGGCGCCAGGATTTCAGCAGAAATTAAAAGACGGGGAAATTAAATTTCCGCAATCGGTTTGGTGGTTTTATCTTCTGTGGCTTGTTCGAGGTTTTGTTGATTACTATAGGCGTGCTGAGCATAATTATTGTTCGCGGACAAGGCTGCCTGCTTTTTTCTTTTTTTCTTGTCTTCCTCTGACAGAGTTTCAAGGGGTTCTTCGTCTTTTTCAACAGGGTCCCTGGTAGTGGAACTGTATTCATCCTTGTTTTTCGCCTCTTTGACGTTTTGTAAACGAGTGGGCTCCTTTTGTTTGCGCTTAGCCTCAGCTTCCTGTATTGAACCAACGACAGAGCTTTGAAAAACTTGAAAAGAAGGGTTTGATGTGTTGACTTCAGGCAGCATTTATTTCTCTTTCTTTAAACCTCAGTCATTAAAATGACAATGTCATCTTCAACTATGCGACCATCGCAAAACATATCATTGAGACATAAGGTCGTTAATTCATTTATCGGCATTTCCCGGTATTTCTCAATCAGACCTGTTATTTTTTTGATCCCCTCTTCTCTGGACATTTTGTTTTTTTCAAAAGATTCAACCAGACCATCGGTAAATAACAGGAAGCGATCCCCAGCTTCTACCTGCATATCAAAATGGACGAAAAGGGATTCTTTAAAGGCACCGATAATTCCATTATTTGCCTCCATCAACCGGACTTTTCCTTCTTTTGGAATGTAGATGATGGGTAAATGGGCTGCGTTGACAAAGGAAACCTGATACCGTTTTCGGTCTATTCGCAAATAGGCTGCTGTGATGTGCTGGCCGAACTTAAAAATTGTACACAGGATTTTATTAATGGTACTGGCAATTTCAGTTAATGTGTACAACTGGGATGAATTGTTGCGAACCAGAGCTTTGAGGGCCGATGTGGCAAAACTGGCCCCAATGTCATGTCCACTGATATCTGCAACAAAATATTCCATGATGCCTTCACCACTTTCAAAGACATCATAAAAGTCACCACCTGCTTCTACAATCGGCCTGTAAGCTACAGTAAATTTTGCTTCAGGCAGATCTTCCGGCTTTTCCAAAATTGCTTTTTGAGCATGCTGCAGCTGCAACAATTTTTCTGTCTGGGAATCAATGACATGTTGATAATTCTGGTATAATTTCAAGTAATTTTTTACTCTGACCAGGACCTCTTCTTTGTTGAAAGGTTTTGTGATATAATCAATACCCCCAATGCTCAGTCCTTCAACTTTATTTTCCGCATTATCCAGAGCTGAAATAAAAATTACCGGGATATCAGCGGTCAGGGGATTTTTTTTTAATTTTTTGCAGGCTTCAAAACCATCTTCCACCGGCATCATGATGTCCATTAAAATGATATCCGGCTTTTGTTCCTCAGCCATTTGGCGTGCTTCCTGACCATTTGAGGCGGTTATGGTATGAAAATTATTTTTTTCGAGAATTGCTTCCAGAACCTTTTGATTCAGGACCTTGTCATCCACAATTTCTACCAAAAAATTTTTTTTGTTCATTGATTAATATACTTTCTAAAAATTATAGATAATTTTTCAGCATTAAAGGGCTTCTGGACGAATTCATTGACGCCGGCCTCTTTGGCAGCCAGCATGTCCGGATTATCATCCTGTGTAGTTACCATTACGATAGGCAGGTCACTTTTTGAATAGGTTTTTCGCAGTTCTTTCGTCAATTCGATGCCGGTCATTTGAGGCATATTCAGATCAGTACAAAGAATCGCCGGTTTCAGTTGCCTGAGCCAGGCAAGAGCCTCACTGGGATTTTCAAAAAGCATGGAATCATAACCCATTTCATAGAGCACAGACTTGTATATTTTCAATATCAGTTTGGAGTCATCAACAGCACAAACAAGCAGGTTTGGCACCTCAGGTTGCGCTTCGGGTTTTTCCATCAATTTTTTTGAATGGTCTATGTAATGATGGTCCATCAGCAGTTTATAAAAATGATTTTTAATGTCCAAATGGACTTTATCCTGAAGGTAATCCATGGCACCTTTTGTAAAAAAAGGGTGTTTATCAATTAAATCCAAGAATACCTGATCAGCCTGGGCATCAATGATGACTTTGATGATCTGACTGGCATCTTTGTCTTCATTGTCCAAAAGATTTCTAATGCCTGCCGCCAGAAGGTTGTCATATTTTGTGTCCACTGCTTTGGCAGCGGCCACCCGAACATTATCATCCATATCAATCAGCCCGTTGGCCAGCACGAAATTTCCTTTTTTACCAGGCAGTTTTCCAATGGCTTCATAAGCGGCAAAGCGGACATTCGGGTCATTATTTGAGGTGATAATTTTTCGAATCGGACTAACAGCACTTTCATCTCCCAGATCTCCGATAATGTTTAAAGTATGGACCAGGGTATTGGGGTCCTGCAGGTACAGATTTTCCATGAGTACCGGGACCATTTTTTTTCCAATTTTATCCATTTTATTTTTTGCAAAATTCCGCAATATCGGTGAATACGACTTCATTGCTTCATTTAATTTTCGGAGAGATATGAAATCCTGAACTTCACTGAATTTTTCCAACAGGATCAAATCCACATCTTCCTCTTTGCCCATTCTGTTGGCCAGGATTTGCATACTTTCAGGTGTTTCAATTTTGGCCAGGGCTTCTATGGTGATGAAAACCATACGCCGGCTTTCATGATACAGGTAATTGGCAATTTTGTGGATTGGTTTCGGGTCTCCAATGTTGCCCAGATTTTCAATGATTTTCATCTTTTGGGGCAGGTCGTCATCTTTTTCAAGTTTTTCCAAAAGTACCGGAATTGCATCAGCCAGTTGTAATTCTCCTACCATGTCAATATAGATGTCCAGGGTTTCTTTGTTGAGGAGTTCAAGAAGCACAGAGGGTTTTTGCAGGATATTCTGGAAAAGCGCGTCTTTCAGTTCCGGATAACGGTTGACATAGGATTTGTTCTTCTGTATGACATGGGCAATCAGCGGTATGGAAAAATCAGGATCAGCCATTGCCAGTTCATACATAATTCGTTTTTGGGTTGCATTGTCAATATGGTCCACATGTTCCATGACCAATTTGGCCTTGATTAAATCCTTGTGCTGAATATTGAAAATAATTTCGTTTAAAACATCCTCGCTTTTTAACCAACTCATAGCAGACCATTCTTTCTAACTAAATTAATTCTAATTCCCGTAATTTATTGTTGATCGCAGTGGCAGTTATGGGTTTGACAAGGTATCCATCTGCCATTTCACGAAAAGCTGTCATGACATTATTGGAATCATCAATAGCGGTTGTCATAATTATTTTAGCACCGTCACCTTCCAAAATTCCCTGGTCTTTTTCAATTTTGCGGATTTCCTTCAACGTTTGCTGCCCGCTTTTTTTCGGCATCATGATATCAAGACAGACAAAATCATAGGGTTCATTTTCAGCCATGGCATATTTAAATGCCTTGACGGCTTCGGCCCCATCTGCTGCGATATCGACATCGCCATACTTTTCAAGTATGATCTGCAAAATTTTTCGACTGGTAAAATCATCTTCGGCCATTAAAATTTTCATCATCATCTCCATTTTCTATTCATTGATATTGTAATCCATTATTGAACTAATAAAATGATTGACATCGTCAAATCGTTCGGATATTGCTTTAAAATTAGTTAGACAACCATCATAATTTTGATTTTTGCAATTCAGTAAAAATCTCTGACATTCACTTGAAAGAGAAACAGCCTCAATGTTACCGGCACTGCCCTTCATTTTATGGGCAGTTTCATACATCTGGTTAAAATCATGGATTTTCACAAATTGTTCCAGTTCCACCAGCATCAGGTAAAAGTCATCTTTAAAAATCTCCAAAATTTCAAGGGCAACATCTTCATCTCCATAAAATTTTTCGAGTAATTTTTTATAATCGATAATGGCTGAGCTTTGTACTTCTCTTTTGGTCTGAGGTTTATTATTGTGATTTTCAGCAATTACCATCGGATTGGCAACCATCTGATCTTGAGGATTGGATTTTGATAGATATTTGCATATCAATTCATCGAGAACGTTGATTTTGGTCGGCTTATATAAAAAGTCATTCATACCGGCCATGCGAATACTTTCTCTCTCACTTCGATCGGCCATGGCTGTGAAGGCAATAATAGGAATTTCTTTGAACTGCTCATATTTACTGTTAGTCCGAATTTCTTTTGCGGCTTTGAGGCCATTCAAACCCGGCATTTTGATATCCATAAGTATTAGATCGTAATGTTTTTTGGTCAGTTTAATAAGCGCATCTACACCGTTTGCGGCAATATCTCCTTTGTATCCCAGTTTTTCGACCATATTGAAGGTAACCATCTGGTTGGTAATATTATCTTCAGCAATCAGTATATGGTACCGGTCACGGCTCTGCAGGAGTGGAGCTTTTGGTTCAATTTTTGGTGAAGTCAGTTCAATTTTGCGGTTGGATTTTTTAAAAGGAATGATGCAGGTAAAACAGGAACCCCGTCCCTCTTGGCTTTTGACCTGAATTTCTCCGCCCATCAGCTGGGCCAGACTCTTTGAAATATGCAGACCCAAGCCGGTCCCGCCATATTTTCTTGTGGTGGAGCTGTCAGCCTGTTCAAAGGAATTAAAAATCTTTAAAATTTTCGATTGAGGAATTCCAATACCGGTATCTGTAATTGAAAAATGAAGTTCAATTTTGTCACCCTTAAGATCGTTGTTTTTATAGACTTTAAAATCAATACCGCCCTGTTCTGTAAATTTGATCGCATTGCCAACGATGTTTGTCAAAATCTGCCTGAGACGAACTACATCACCGACAACCCGGTCCGGTACCCGTTCATCTACATCAAGATTGATGCATAACTTTTTTTCCTGGGCCCGAAGGGAAAAAATCATCAGCATCTCTTCCAGAAATTCTTTCAAATTAAAATTTTCTTCTTCAATGACCATTTTATTGGCTTCTATTTTTGAAAAATCCAAAATATCATTGATGATTGACAGGAGCGATTCAGCACTATTGGAAATGGTTTTGACATATTCCTTTTGTTCCTCTGAAAGGTTGGTTTCCTGCAAAATGCTGCTCATACCGATAATACCGTTCATCGGGGTCCTGATTTCATGGCTCATATTGGACAGAAATTCCGTTTTGGCAACATTGGCGAATTCAGCTTCCATGGCTAACCGGTTGGCATTTTCAATGGAACCTTCCAATTGCTGATTGATGATTTCCAATTCCCGTTTGGCTTCTTCTGCTTTTTTCTGGGTTTTTTTTAATTCGATCATTTTATTGAGCAGCAATTCCTGGCTTTGTTCCAATTCCTGATTTTTTCGTTCCAGTTCCAGTTTCGCATTTTTATAATTTTTTTCTATCTGTCTGATTCTCTGAAGATCATGGATAATCACAACAAGATAAGTTTCATTACCAGAAGAATACTTGTTGGAATGGATCATTACTTCTCTCTCTGTGCCGTCCATAATTTTTATATGGGTATGAAAATTCTGCCTGTTCCAGTTTCTGATATTGTTTACAAATATTTCATAGGCATTTTCCTGCATGAGAAGAGAAAAGGATTGTTGGAACAACGCCTTTTCATTGACTTTGAAAAATTCCAGACTGCATTCATTGAATTTTGTTATTTTAAAAGAATCAAACTCCAGAACAAAAACTGGGTCTGGAAGTGAATTAAAGAGATTCAGATAATTATTTAGAGCGGTTATTTCAGCCTGCTCTGCTGTTTCGCGGTTTCTCAATGCATCCTGTACTTTTTTAAAAAGGGTTGCGTTTCTTAAACTTGCACCGATCTGATTTTGCAAATTTTCCATGGTTTCAAGGGCAATCAGGTCAAAGGAATTTTTTTTACTGCTTTGAATATCAATAACTCCAATAATTTCATTTTCAAATCCGACAGGTAACACAAGTTCGGACAGCGTGTCCTCATTTTTATATTTGAAATACTCCTGACAGGTTGAAACATCATTGGAATAAATTATTTTTCCTTCACTGATTGCTTTTCCGATCAGTCCTTTGGTAATATCAATCTCAAGATCGTCTGGAAAGTATTTTTTATGCTTTCCGGCAGTGGTAATCAATTTCACGCTTTGGGCATTGTCACAGAAAAAAAGCAACACCCCGTCAAAACCGAATTCTTCCTGAATGGAATTGACAATTTCGGCAATAAGGGAATTAATTTCCAATTTTCCGGTAATTCTTTTCCCGATTTTCAGCAGCAATTTTGAAGATTTCTCCCGCCTGATGATATATTCGTGCTGTTGTTTCTGCTCTGTGATATCAGACAAAAAAGCTTCAAAGAATTTCCTCTCATTTTCCAGGTAAAAACCCGATGCATTCAGCAATACATTCATGGGTTCTCCAAGATAATTTTTGAGCAAAACTTCAAAATTATGTATTACTTCATTTCTTTCAATTTTGGTCAGACATTCCTTCAATATAGTCGGATCATCAAAGAAGTCATAAAAATTTAATTCACCGGTCTGCTCCGGGTCAGGAATTTTCATTATCCTTAAAAAGGAAGGCGAATGGCAGAAGATGCGACCATCTTCGTTAAATTTGAAGTATGCTTCCTGCATGGAATTGACGATACGGCGAAATTCCTCACGACTGGCTTTGATAGCGTTGTGAGAAAGATAATAATCCAAGTGAAGTTTGACCCTGTAAAGAACTTCCTCTTTCAGAAAGGGCTTGGTGATGAAGTCATTGGCTCCCAGGGCAAAGGCCTTCAGTTTATCCTCCTCTGAGTTCAGACCGGTTATAAACAGAATGGGAATCACAGATATTTTTCTAATTTCCCGGCAGACTTCATAACCGGAAATATCCGGAAGTCCCACATCCAGTAAAACCAGATCAATTTTATTATTTCTGAAGCAATCAAGAGCGTTTTTTCCTGATTTTTCAGTCAGGGTGTTGAATTCATTTTGCACCAGCAGATCATTCAAAAAGGATAAATTTTCAGGTCGGTCATCCACAATCAATATTGTCGGGTTCTTGTTTTCGGTCATCAACTCCTCAATGGACAATTATTTTGAAACCTTATTCTGATATAAATTTTCAGAATATCCAATATTCGAACAAAAACCGTTCCTATTCAGAATTTTCCATAAAATATATTTTTGTGACTCAAAAGACACATCCTGCCTAATATGTTTATACTCTGTTATTTTCAAAAATAAATTTTATATAAATTAGCAAGCAAATAACTTGATTTAATAAACCAAATTCATTATTTTGGTCAGCCGAATTTGTATAGATTTCAGAAGATTGGCATGAAAGATTTAATTCAATACATATCAGAAAATAAAAACACAAATCCCAATAAAGTATTTTTAAAAACTTCAGCAGGTGATTTTTCCTATAAAGAAATTGCCTTGAAAATCAACAATCTTTCTTGTAATCTTTACAAACCTCTTTATAAACAACGTCATATTGGTATTTTGATTGATGATTCCATTGAATTTATATTGTCCTTTCTGGCCATTCAAAAAAATTCTGACATAGCCGTACTGCTGCCGGTAAAAATGGACCCTGAAATATTAATTCAAAAAATTAATTCTCTCAATTTATCGGTCATCATATACCACGAAAAATATCGTTCGGTGATCCAAAAATCCGGAGTAAACGCCACCAGGATTGTCATCGGTGAGGCTTTGTCAGACGAGGAAAATTTCCAAAATTTACTGCAACAACCGCAAAGTTTCGAATATCGTATTCCTTTTTTAAACATTGAAAATCCTGCATTAATTATTTTTACATCGGGATCTATGGGCATTCCGAAAAATATTTTACTTTCCCACAAAAACCTCTTACATAACTCTCTGGCTTGTCAAAAAATCATTCAGAATACAAAAAACCTCAATTATATCGGCTATCCTGATTTCACCAATTTTATATCCCTGATCCTGGTTCTGGGATTGGCCGTCACAACCAATGGCTCCATTACAATTCCCGATAACAAAAGCGATGACACTATTCTCAAAATAATCAAGGAAAAAAAGGTCAATGTTTTTGTTTCCGTACCCAAAAACCTGAAAAATCTCCTCGATCACTCCGACAAAGGTAATCTTTCCGTAACAGATTATACTCTTTCCGTAGGAGAAAATCTGGATGAAAATTTTGTCGAAATGTGGACCTATAAATTTAATTCAACTTTAATGCTGGGATATGGTCTGGCAGAATCGCTGATTGTCAGTTTCAACCTGAAAAATGATAGTTTCAAACCGGCTTCCATGGGAAAACCTCTGGCTGACTGCGAAATGAAAATAATGAATGCTATGCAGGTTGAATTGCCCATTGGCCATACCGGGGAACTTCATATTAAATCCACAGCCAATCTGATTTCTTACTACAATTCCGAAAAAAATAAAAACTTTCAAAATAAATGGGTCGCCACAGGAGACCTCGTAAAAAAAGATTTTGACGGGTATTATCATTATGTAGACAAAAAATCAAACATTATTCACCGCAACGGTTTTATCATTTTCCCAACAGAAATTGAAAAAATAATTGGCCGCCATCCCAAAATTAAACAAATTCATGTACTGAAACTGCTGGGTGAAAAAGACGATAATATCAAATTTTGCGTTGTGGCAGAAGACAGTGATCTCACAGTAAAAGAAGTCAAAGACTATGCAAAAGAAAATTTACCATTATTTTTGCATCCGGACTTTATAGAAATTTACAACGAATTTCCGGAAGACCCGCTGGGTAAAATATTAAGACATAAATTCATTCATTCACATTAATCTGAACTTAGGAGGGTTCTATTTTGAAAGAATTTCAAACTGATGAAATTAGAAACATTGCATTTTTAGGACATGCTGGAACAGGAAAAACAACCATTGTTGAAGCAATACTGCATTACACCGGTGCTACCAGTAAAATGGGAAAAATCGATGAAGGAAATACAAAATCCGACTACACTGACATCGAAAAAGAAAAAAAGCACTCTCTCAATTCTACGGTTTTGGTAGCAGAACACAAAAAATATAAAATAAATATTTTTGATACTCCGGGATACCTAGATTTTGTCAATGACTCAAAAAGCATTACCAGAGTTGCGGATATGGGTATGATCATCGTTCATGCTGAACATGGTTGTGAGGTTGGTACTGACCTGGTATACAAATTTGTTGAAGAAGATAATCTGCCCCTTGGCTTTATTGTCAACCACATCGACAGAGACAAATCTGACTTTGACAAAGTCGTTGAAGAATTGCAAGAAACCTATGGAAACGGGGCTGTTCCATTTGTTATTCCCGTAACCCAGCATGCCAGTTTTTCAAAAGTGGCCGATGTCATTACTCAAAAAATTTATACTTTTTCTCTGGATGGAAAAGGGACAATGGATTCCGAAGAACTCACAGGCGACATCAAAGATAAAGTCGAATCAATTCGAGAAAAATTAATGGAATCTGTCGCCGAATCCGATGAAGCACTTCTGGAAAAATTCTTTGAAGAAGGATCTTTATCCGATGAAGAATTGATGACAGGAATCAACAAAGCCATTGCAACCCGTCAATTATTCCCAATTTTTCCGCTATCCGCTACCACCAATGTAGGGACTGGTACTTTTCTTGAAGCAGCAACCTCTTACTTTCCGGCACCGGACCAGAGAGGCGCTATAATGGGTTTGAAAGGCGGAGAAAAAGTTGAGATGAAAATCAGTGACAATGATAAATTATCGCTCTTTGTTTTTAAGACAAATGCAGAATCCCATGCAGGTGAATTGTCCATTTTTAAAGTAATGACCGGAAAATTATTACCGGGTGTTGATCTAAACAACCAAAACTCCGGAAAATCCGAAAAAATCAGCCAGATTTTTATACCCAATGGAAAAGAAAAATTCGAAGTGGCCCATTTACACGCCGGAGATATCGGTACTGTCGCCAAACTGAAATCAACCCGCACCAACGATACACTAACGGAAAAGGGCTTTGACATCAAATACCCCGCTATTCAGTATCCATTACCCGTCATCAGAGAAGCTGTCCTTCCAAAATCAAGGGCAGATGAAGATAAACTCAAAGAAGGTTTACAAACCCTGATGGACATCGATCCCACTTTTAGCTATGAAATTGATCCGGAATTAAAACAAACTGTAATCTCAGGACAGGGTACACTTCATCTTCAGGTAATGCTTGAAAAATTAAAAGCCCGGTTTAATGTTGAAGTCAATCTTATTCAACCCAAAGTTGGTTTTCGTGAAACCATCACCAAACCCGGCGAAGGAAAATATCGTCATAAAAAACAATCCGGCGGTGCCGGGCAGTTTGCTGAAGTTTGGATGAGAGTCAGACCTGGCGAACCTGGTTCCGGTGTTGTTTTCAGAGATACATTGGTTGGACAGAATGTTGACCGTGTATTTGTTCCCTCAGTGGAAAAAGGCGTAAAGCAAATCTGCGAAGAAGGAATTGTTGCCGGCTACAAGGTAACCGATATTGAAGTCGATTTCTACGATGGAAAAATGCACCCGGTGGATTCCAAAGATATCGCCTTTCAGATCGCTGGTAGAGGTGCTCTCAAAGAATGTTTTGCTGTTGCTAAACCTGTCCTTCTGGAGCCGATTTACAACCTCGAAGTGACAATTCCTGAAGAATATATGGGTGATGTGATGGGTGATATTTCGACAAGACGTGGCAAGGTATCCGGTATGGATTCATCCGGGAAATATCAAATCATCAAAGCCCAGGTCCCATTGTCTGAACTCTATCATTATGGAACAACACTGCGTTCCATGACTCAGGGAAAAGGTCTGTTTGCACAGAAATTCTCCCATTACGACAGAGTTCCCGGTGATGTCCAGGAAAAAATAGTTGCCGAATCACAAAAAGAAAAAGAAGAATAAATAATGAACAAGGATAAACTCTGGGCTCCCTGGAGAATAGAGTACATCCAAAGCATAAAACCCATTGAATGCTTTTTATGTCAATATCCGAAAGACAATCATGATCAAAAGCGTCTCATCCTCTATCGTGGGGATGAGACCTTTGTCATAATGAATTATTATCCCTATAACAACGGGCACCTCATGATTGCACCCTACCAGCATACCAGTGAGTTATCCGATTTGTCATCTGCCGCCAAATTGGAAATGATGGACCTGATGGAAAAATCAATCAAAATCCTGAGGGAAAGCATGAACGCTGAAGGATTCAATACCGGATTAAACCTCGGAAAAGTGGCTGGAGCTGGCGTCAAAGACCATCTGCATTTGCATATTGTTCCCAGATGGAACGGCGACACCAATTTTATGCCTGTCATCGGTCATACAAAAGTGATTTCAGAAGGATTGGAAGAGACCTGGAAAAAACTCTTTCCATACTTTCAAAATTTATAATTTTTCTATTGCATCGAATTGAGATTCCCACTAAATTTAGCCCGCTTTTTAACGATAGCGATTCCGGAGTAGCTCAGTGGTAGAGCAGGTGGCTGTTAACCACTTGGTCGGGAGTTCAAATCTCTCCTCCGGAGCAAATAAAAAAGACCTCAGATTTGAGGTCTTTTTTATTCTAAAAAATTTATTTTCCGGTGAATAAACTGAACAATTTTTTCCATGGCAAAGGTTGCTTCCGGAATCAAGGGCGCCACAGCCGGGTAGCAATGAAACATCCCTTCCGCAATTTCCATTTCTACATCCACACCTGCCTTTTTGGCATTTTCTGCAAACCGAACAGTATCATCACGCATCAATTCATCATTCCCGGCAAACATCAATAAAGACGGCAAACCTGATAAATCTCCAAACAACGGTGATATCAATGGATTTCTTGGATCTTCTTCTCCGCAATAAACCTGACTGAACATTTCATTGGCATTTTCAGTGGTTAATTTATCCTTTTCACGATTAGACTTGTTGGAATCACCCGAGTTAGTCAAATCTGTCCAGGAAGACAATGCAATTGCAGCAACAGGCATTGGCAATGATTTTTCCTTTAGCGTCAGCAATAAAGCCAGCAAGGTATTACCACCGCCGGAGTCCCCCATGAACAGAATATTTTCTGGTTTATAATTTTCCAATAAAAATTGATAAACTTTTCGAGCATCATTCAATGCCGCAGGAAATGGCTTCTCTGGCGCAAGGGCATAATCAAAGGTCAGTGCTTTAATGCCACTGCATTTTACAAATTTTGCGACAATTCCCCGGTGGGATTTGGCCGAACCGGATACCAATCCTCCACCATGAAAATAGAGGATCAATTTGTCTTTCGGAAAGTCTTTTCCGGACAGCCATTCAGCATTAATACCATTAATATTGACGATTTCTACATTCAAATCTTTGGGCAATCGTCCAAATTTCTCGGCCCCGGTTTCAACAATTTCCCTGAATTTATAGATATCATTAACTGTCTTGATTCGGGTCAATCGTTGTGACTTTGGTTTCAAAATATCTTTATACCTGAGACCAAACAGGAGAAGTTTACTGCGAAAACTTGTCATACTTATTCCTTATTTCTAAACATTGCTAAAAAAGATTCAACCTCCGGAACAACGAAAGTATCATGATGAGTGGCCCGGTAAATTGATAACCCCCGGATGGTTGACCAGAAAAGTAGCGCTAAATCTCTGGAATTTTTTGAGACAATGGACCCATCTGTCTGTCCGGCTTCTATAATCCGCCGAATAACTTCATAAGGGAAAAAATACTGTTCATCAATAATTAATCTGGCCTCATCAGGAATGGATTCAGAAGCCGAGGATGTTGCGATTAATAAATGAGTCAAGGCAGCATCCTCATGATGGACCAATCCATCCATCATACTTTCATAAGCTATTTTCAATTTTTGCAAGTGCGGTAAATCAAAGTGTTCTAATTGCTTGGCAGCTGAATTTAATTGGGTGAAAGCCATTTTAATTAACTGGATAAAAATATCATCTTTGGATTTGAAATAATGATAAACCAGGCCTTGTGAAAATCCGGCATCCTGGGCAATATCCGCAATTTTCGTTGAGGCTAAACCTCTGGTAGCAAACAGTTTTAACGCACTGGAAAAAATTTGCTGTTTGCGCTCGTCTTTCATCAACTCGTTTAGTTCTTTATTTCTTCCCAACTTTCATTCCTTTTTTTATTGATTGAATATTTATTCAACAATAATATAGCAAAATCAGAAATTAAAAAAAACAATTATGTCAAATAAAATAAGGTCTCTTATGAGGCCTTCATATTTATTATTAAAAATAAACCTTATATAGCAACTTCACATTGCGTCCCGGTTCAGGGAAAATTTCCTTGATCCGATTGAGATGGTGACGGTATTCTGTATCTCCGGCATTTTGAATTGTCAAGGTGATGGTGTGTAAAAATTTATTCATTTTGAAATAATACTGTACATTCAAGTCCAGAACAGCATATCCGCCAGTGGGGTTTTCAAACTCACCTAATTTATCCTGCTTCATCGCTGTTTTCAAATTGGCGCCTAATGTCAGTGCCTTTTTTTCGTATACCAATCCAATATTTGACTCCAGTGGAGGAATCTGCGGTAAATAAGAACCATTCTGCTGGATTTTTCCTTCAGTATATCCCATTGAATAATTCAAGATAAAACTCGATGTAAAGTGCCAATTGAGCGATGACTCCACACCTTGCATCACTACATCTTCACCACTGTATTGATATAAATACAATGAAGCAATTCGCAAACTTGTGCGTCCGGTATTCATTGGAAAAATATAATTATCGATTTGATTTCTAAAAACAGCCAGATGAAACTTCAGATTTTCCCGTTGGATATTAAAAAATACTTCACTGCCAATTCCAGTTTCCTCTTTCAGGTTCGCATGCCCAACTTCATAGGAATAAGCAGCTAAATGCGGTCCCTCTGAAAACAATTCCTCAATACCCGGTGCACGGTATGAGCGCATCAGTTGAATTCCCAGGCTACAAGTCCTGCGGATGGCAAAAATACCGGAAAGGCCACCGGAAAAATTCTGAAAAATCTTGCGGTGTATATGATTGCTGTAGTCTGCTCTGACGATTATTTTTTCAACCGCAGGCTCAACACTTTTTATATCGTATCGTGCTGAAAAATTAAAGGCAAATTCACCCATCTTGTGCTCATTATAGTGAAACAGTGAGAGTGATTTTTCAACTGTAGCCGGTGTAAAGGAGAGGCCGGAAGTAGCATAATCCCGATTTTCAAACCAAAGCCCGAATACACCTCTTGAAAACACTCCATGCTCAGCCAGGTGAAAGAGCATAGACAGGTCATGGGTTAAAACTCCAAACCGCATTCCAACCTGGCCATTTGCCTCAAATTCAGCATGTTGATAGCGTTTATACGAATGTTTCAGTTCAATATGATGCAGCCAGTCAAATCCGGGAAAATATTCAGCTTTGGTTTCAATGTGCTGACGTTCCATTCGAATATCGACACCCATCGGATGGCCTCCGATAGAATCGGGCTGAGGAGGAATACCATAGTTGGAATTGTAAAAACTGAAGGCGCTGCCAATATTGCCCTTTTGAGGAAAATAGGACACACCGATTGAACCATTGTTATTGTCAATTGTAGTATTTTTCAATTCACCAATAGGAGTATTGATATTACTTGCAGTTTTTCTACTGCCATCCATTTTTAATGCGAAATTTCCAACAGGAAAAAGGACTTTTGCACCAGACGCCAGTGCAGCATTGACCGATTCGCTGTGCAATGCAAAATTGCCTGTCAAACGATGAGGCAACATCATAGGTATATAATTTCGATTGACATTGATAACACCACCAAGGGTATTGGAACCATAGAGCATTGCTTCCGGGCCTCGTATAATAACAATGCGATCAGCACTTATGGGTTCGATAGCAACAGCATGATCGGATGAGGTTGCAGAAAGATCACCGGGCCTTTCTCCATCTTCCAACATGAGAAAGCGGTCGCCACTGAGTCCGCGCAAAACCGGCCTTGCCGGCGCTGGCCCCATGGTTCGCTGTGAAAGTCCAGGTTCGCTGCTGATGGTTTCCGCAATTGTAAGCCCGATATTTTCCCGGAGTTTTTTCCCACTTACTTCAATATCCGGCTGTTGCAAGTCCGAAGTTTTTTTATACCGCTGACTTTCAACCGTCACCTCTTCGGTAAAAAGTACCTTTTGACTGAGTTGTATGTCCTTTTGAATTTGCTGGTTCTCCACCACTTCCACAGTACTTTTGTAATCATGATAGCCAATACGAAATGCTTTCAGTGTGTATTTCCCTACCGGAATATCAAAAAAATGATATTCCCCATCGGAATGAGCTGAAACCGAGCGATTAATCTCTTCCAAGAGGACGGTTGTCCATCCAATATCTTCACCGGTTTCTTGATCATATATATGGCCCACCAGAGAACCTCCGGAAGATGTTCCTACCGGTGAACCCAGAACTAAAGTGATGGCTGATAAAAATACAGCCATCACATATTTTATCAGTAATCTCATTTATTCGGTTACAATTATCGGGATTGCTTTAGATTCAAAATCTTTATGGTTATTATGGTTGATAATGAGTTTAATCTTCGTTTCTCCAACCCTTAAACCTCTAACATGAAATCGGTACTCATCCAGTTCATCATCGTGTGTATGGACTTCAGCAATATCACTATTGTCTATTTCCCAGTCAAAACCATATTCTTCGCCTTCCGGAATACCAATTTCACCATCTTCTGCAATGAATTTGACACTGAGTAAGGGTGTCATATCTTCAACATTGACATTAATGCTGCCAAGTACATTTCCACCTATATAAGAGGCGATGGTATCACCACTGTTCATAATATGCAGGCCAATAGCTTGAAAATGGTGATCATGATCATTATGGGAAGCAGGATTATCTTCGCAGGCAGTGACAAATAAAAAAGCAAATAATAAAATAAAACTATTGAAATATTGTAAGTGAGTCATATAAAATCCTAGTATTATTGGGTTTAATAAAATTTATCATCTTTGAAAAATAAATTATAGAGGAGGGGCACGCGTCGGGTAATCCCGAAAAAAAAGATTGAGATTGATTATATGGTTGTTGTTATAGATTTCGGAACTAAAAATAATGTCATTAAAGACAAGATTGTGAGCATTGACAATAAAAAACGAAAAGGGAGAATTGTAATAAGTGCAGATTGGACAGGTGTGAAGATCATGACCATGAGGAAGGTTTTCTGCTATTTTAATTAAAGGAGCAACTTCATCTTCACAAGTGATCTTACAAGCGAATGAACAGGGCTGATGCTGTTTTACGGTTAATTGGTGTACCAGAGGCAAAAAAGTGTAGTAAAGGACTATAAAAAGAAGCGAAAAGTTCTGTAAAAAATGACTCTTTAATATTTTGATTACTAACTTCAAGATAATTTTTCCACAGCATTCGGATGGAATAATGATCAAAAAGTTACAAGATTGTTTATTTGAGATTGAATAAGATTATTTTTTAATCAGCAGATTTATTAAACTGCAAAATAATTTATTTTCCGAAAACATCTTCGAGAAAATCCCAAAAATCATAATAACCATCGGAACGATGGTGTTCTTTCATGTTGAGGTATTGATGCCGGGTCACGATGCCTACCGGGCCCTCATAAATTCCTCCATGAATCTGTCCGTCGTAGACCCTGACAGCCAGTGTGTTGATGCCATTGAAATTTAGCAGGTTTTTGGGAATGTAATAAGCCCGCAAGGTATTGTATTCCCAATTATTGACCGGTATCAATCCATCCTTTTCTGCTATTTCACCGGTTTTTCCCAAAAGTTTTCCATTTAAGTAGGTCTCATCCATGTCATCAATTTTTCCAAGCAACAAAATCATGGATTCCTTTTCCCATATCGGATCAATTTTAAATCTGCGTCGATACCATGCAAAGCCGATATCTGCGTATCCTTGCATTTGCCAGATACCCGGAACAAAAATTGAATCCCAATCAGAATCATCAAAATCCACCATGGACCAATCAGAATTGTCCCCTTTTCGAAAACTCCATTTGCCCGATAATTCAACAACAGGAGATATTTCCGGGGTTGTCTGATAAATGCCGACATCACCCCAAACAATTCCTCCTGGTCCTTCACTGTCATATACACGTATCGCGATTACATTAAGACCATCCGGGTTCAGATAGTCTCTTGGAATTAGGTATTGACGCTGCACATTGTAGGCAGTGATATAATCCGGAGGAAAACTGCCTGTAAAACCAACCATATTTCCATTGATATAAGCTCTGTCACAGTCATCAATAGCACCAATTTTCAGATAATAACTGGCATTTTCATCATATTCTTTGAATTTAAATTTGACCCGATACCAGGCATAACCATCATAACCGGGAAATCCTTCTTTTTCCCAACTGGAAGGAACACTAATTTCTTCCCAGTTTTCATCATCATATACTGCTGCTGCATACTGTATGTCGTCACCTATTTCAAATTTCCATGGTGAGATTAATATTTTACTCCTTTGTAAGTCCTTTGCAAGAATTACAGAAAAGCAAAATATTAGTATAATATATAATCTCTTCATATTTTATGCCCATCAAAATTTATGATTAAATTTAAATTATTCAAAAATCATTTCAATAATTTCATTAAAATTGTAATTATCTAATTCTTGCGTAAGTTTATATTCATCTCTGGTCAATAACTTAATTTTTCCTTCCCGAATGCCACCAAACTCGTATCCATCATAAACCTGTATTGCAATTGTATTTTTACGCCCCCAATGAATTCTGGAACGATGGATATAATATTCTCTCTGTTTTTGCCACTCATGATTTTGTTCAACTGGATAACCCTCTTGGAAGACCGGCATCGTGCTTCCGACTTTACTACCATTTATGTAAATGGTTTCAAAGTCATCAATTTTACCTGCCAGCAGGACAAGGTGCTGAGGTTCAACATTTTCCACAACAAAATCTTTACGGTACCAGGCAAATCCATCATAATCTGCATATCCATGATCATCCCAGGCTCCCGGGATAATGATTTCATCCCAGTGATTATCATTGTATTTTTCATCGGCCCATTCTTTTTCATTGCCGGGTCTGAATTTCCATGTTCCGGATAGGTTTATACTCCAAAATGACTTCTTGTCGGTTGTCTGGTAAATTCCAATTTCTTTACCTCTTATAATTCCACCTGGGCCGCCATGATCATAGACACGCACTGCAATCACATTTTTCTTTCCTATGTTGAGCAGTTCTTCAGGAACAGAATAAATTCGCTGTTCATCGTATGCGCTTCTGTAAGCCGGTGGGAAATTGCCCAGTGCACCGATCAATTTATTATTGAAATACACTTCATCCACATCATCTACTGCTCCCAACAGAAGTACAAGATTTTTGGTACCCCAATCCTCACTAAAAGTAAAGGCAAAACGATACCAGCAATATCCGTCATAACCGGGAAATCCGTCATCTTCCCAGCTATCGGGAACATGGATTTTGTCCCAATCTTGATCCTGACAGGTCAGTTGTGCAAAGGCCATGTCATCACCAACACAAAATTTCCATGTTCCTTTCAGATCGAGGACTTCTATTAAGTTTGATGGAAAACATAATTTGAGGAATGTAAGTAAAATGAGTGCCAATTTGTTGATTATTTTCATTCTTTGCCCCTGTTTCATCATAATATTATTCTCTCTTTTATTTCATTGTGTTTTTTATTTGTCATTATTTGTCAAAAAATGTCACCAAATACAATTTTTTATTATTGATTCACAACTGAAGCGACCATCATTTTTGGCATTTGCCTGTGAACAAAGGCAAAAAATTCATCAGTATTTTGATTGTACAAATAATCTAAATCAATTGTAATCCCCAGATCAGATACAAGGACTAAGTAGGTTGTTACTGCATAGGCCTTTAATTTTGGATCATCGGTTTGTTTACCAATTTTTTCCAATGGTTTCAGCAACATCTCATAATCACATTGAGGAAACAAAATTTTTTGTTTGATCAAAATCATCATAATTGTATCTGCTCGATGACCCCTCCAGTTATCCAGGCATCTTGCATAAAGACCATTGGCTTGATTTATGGATTCTGCTGTGGGTTTATTGCCTGTGAAATCATCCATTGTAATGTTTTTGGCTGTTAGCAACGAAGTTGCTATCAAGGTTAAGATTGCAAATAATTTTAAAGTTTTCATGATTTTCTCCTTTTTTATTTTTTAAATTTTCATTGTAATTCTACAATCAGAGAATATCACATGTGTTTTGCAGTAGTAAAGAAATGTCAATAAATGTCATTATTGCTTGTCCTTTGTCACAAAAAAAGCCAGGCTTAAAAAGGCTGGCTTCTTATTAAAAATGATGATAAAAATTTTTAGCAATTCGTCAATTTTCAATCCTTAAAATATCATGATTTTTCACAACATTATTTGAATATCCCCATCTATTTACCAGAGTATTTGAGTAAAAAATATTTCAGAAATTTTTATCATTGTACAGAATAATTTCCTGTGATTACGAAGCAGATTTATTAATCGTTATCCAATTGTATAATGTTTAACAGGATTTGAATCACTATGCATCAAATAAAACAGGATTATCCATAGAAAAAAATAGATTTTAAAAATTTCATATCTGAAAACAGGACTCCTACCTCCAATTAACAGTAACCCGGCAACTGTCTCCATCCCAGAGGGTTGTGATCACATTAAATTGGGCTTTGGAATTAATTTCTTTCACCAGTGCTCTCATTGGATTGAGACAATAGAGATTGCAGGGAGAATCTCCACCTGATTTTTTAGTGAGGGTGCAAAGTTTACAAGTTTTCGCTTGCGCTGAAAAACCATCATCCTGCTTTTTTATTTCCCAATTTGCACAATTGAAAATTTCTGCCAATTTCAAAAAAACATCGATTTCACTTTCGATGCCAAAGGCTTTAATCTGAAATTTTGCCACATGTTCGCCTGTTTCTTTTTTTATTCGGGTAATTTCCTCAAGGATTCCGAATTTTGTAAAACATACCGTTGCATCAGCCAGGACAGCAGCATACGTGTTTTGTACTAATTGAATTTTTTTTTCTGTTTCCATCTTTCTTCCTTTCACTAAGTTTATGTTTCACCCAATAAGTGCTAGAAAGAATGGTTTTGTGACTGGTTTTAGAAAATAAATTTTATTTTTTTTTGATCAAAGCATATCGTCCGCTCATGTATTCAGAAATATTTTTAAATTTTTCCGGTTTAAAATAACCAATCCGCTGAAATCCTTTATGCTCAAAAAAGCTGATAGAGGCCTGATTGCGCAAGGGTTTTTCTGCTATTGCGCAAAATAAACTGTGATTTGGATTTTGATTGATTAAATGCTGTAAAGTAGCTGATGCAATTCCACGGCGTTGGTAATCCACGGCAGTGCCGGATTGCGCCAGGTAAATTAATTTATCAACTTCAAAAAGTTCATTGGATAGCCAGGTGACCCTGTGAAAAGATGTATAATTTTGCAAATGTGCAGGATTGCCAACTTCAACAGCAAGCCTGTATCCGACAATCTTTTCTTCAATCAAGGCAACGTAAAAAAATGATTTACCAAGAAATTTTTCATAATTATCTTCTGAATACCCGGAAACAAGAAAGCCTTCTTCAGCCAAAGAGGTGTCATTATAGGATAACGATTGGGCCAATTCAAATATTTTATTAATATCAGATATTTGAGCATCCCGAATAACCATTGTTCAATCCGCATTTAACAAATCAATCCAATATTCTTTGCCAGGTAAAACCTGATTGCTTACTCTGTAAAAATTAGACATGGATACCACTTTTTCAATTTTTTTATATTCTTCTAAAAGATTGATATCTTTAACATGCTTTGCCATTTTACATTTTTTGGGTGAATCCGGGTTGAAAAGGCTGCATTGTTTCGTCAGAAAGGTTTTTAATTTTTGCCGGCATCGAGATATATTTTTTCGAACAGACAGTTCACTTTTTTGATTTATTTCTGCAATTTCATGATATTTTAACCGGGCAATATCCCTTAGGATGTAGACCATGCGGGATTCATTATCAAGACAATGTAAAATTCCCGTAAGACAATTATCACACTGCGTTTTTACCCATGAATCCTGTTCAATGTCACTTTCATTGTACAATGGCTTACCAGAAAAATATTCTTCTAGAAATTTTAGGCTGTATTGTCGCTCCTTTTTCGAAAATCTCAAAATAGTACGAAAAGCAATTGTATACATCCAGGTAGAGAGTTTTGATTTATTTTGAAAAGAACCAAGACTTCGGTACACTTCAAACCAGACTTCCTGAACAGCATCTTTTACTGTTTCTGAATCTGAAATCATTCGCGAGGCGATTACCGTGACCATTCCTGCATATTTATAATAAATCTGATTTTGTTCTATTCTCATGTTCTTTTAGTCATTATTTTCAGGGTCTTATTTAACCAAATAATGGTGATAATTCCAATAGAAATATTTGTAACAAATGCTGCCCAAAAGATACCAGCCAGACCCAATAACCAGGACCCCAAAAAAGCTAGCGGAATATATGCGCCTATCATTCTGAATGAGGAAAACAAGACTGACGGCAAAGGCTTATTGATTCCATTAAAAATTGATACCGATATACTTAAAAAACCGAGAAATACATAACTTAAACTGATTATTTTAATATAATTTTTTATTACCGTGATCACCTGGAAATCTTTACTAAAAATTTCTGCGATAGTATCAGCAAAAATATGGCTAAGTACAAAAATAAAAATTCCCCAGAAAAAACAAAATAATGAAGAATATTTCAAAGCCTTAAAAATTCTATCATATCTAAACTTACTGAAATTCTGACCAGAAAAAATCACCAGGACAGAGCTCAATGCATTTATTGCCATCAGGGCAAAGGTTTCTACCTTTACTGCAACACCAAAGCCGGCAACTGCATATTCGCCATATTTGGCAAGTAAGTTTGTTATGACTCCCATGGATATTGGACTGACGAGAATCGTAATAGTGGCTGGTCCGGCAATGTAAAGGACTTTGCCCCATGTAATTAAAATCTCTCGTACCTTACCTAACCTAATCGTTAATAAGTCATATTTTTTTATCAATACTGTCAATATAAATAGCAATCCCATACTTCTTCCAATAACAGTTGCCAGGGCCGCACCTTTTATTCCCATTTCAGGAAAAGGGCCAAGGCCGAAAATTAGAAAGGGATCCAAAATCGCATTTATTGTTGCTGACAAGACCATCAACATACCCGGTATTAAAGTATTTCCAGTCGCACGGACAATATTATTTCCAATCATGGGTATGACAACGAATATCACCCCAGTATACCAAATTATCATATAATCTTTAATCATTGGAATTAAACTATCATCAGCACCAATTATTTTAAATAATGGCTCAATAGTCAGTTCACCTATAATAATCACAACAATTACATTCAATATTCCAAGTAATAACGATCTTGATGCCATTTGCTTAACCGTTGATTTATTCTGGCTAATGATGTTACGCGACATTAATGATGAAGTACCGATACCAATCCCTAACGCCACGGAATTTACAAACATGATAACAGGAAAAGTAAACCCAATAGCCGCCAATTCTTTCACGCCCAGTTTTCCAATAAAATAGGTATCCACCAGATTAAAAATCACCATCCCAACCATTCCAAACATCATGGGCCAGGTCATGGATAACAACTGCTTTTTGATATTACCGCAGCTTAAATCTTTATTTTTCATTCTTGATTTCCTTGATTTTCAACTGCGCATTTTCAAGCATTCTTAACAAAATAAATTGGACTTCCTTCTGTTCATCTTCATCGAAACCATTCAACAATATTCTACTCCAATTCTGAAAAATTTCATTGAGTTCTTTTTCCATCGATCGTGTTTTTTCTGTGACATATATATTTAATACCCTCGCATCATCAGGAGATTGTTTTCTGTATAGATAACCATTTTTTTCAAGATAATGTAATTGACTGGCAATACTGCTTTTGTCCAGTTTTGTATATTTTGTCAAATGCTTTTGTGATATTCCATCATGGTGTATCAGATGATGTAATGTGAAAATTTGCGCATGTCCGATTGGAATATCTTTGAAAGCATGCATGAAATAAATATTACCCTGATGGTTTATCATTCCCAACAGTCGGCCAATTGAGGGATGATGGATTCGATTTTTTTTCATGAGTTAAAATTAGCAACAATTAGTTGGAATTCCAACTAATTGTTGCTAAAAAAACGCTAGTTAACCAATTTTCTAAAAGCCAACTAAAACAATGCCCTTGCGATTAAAAATTGGTTTTTCATTCAAGGTAAATATTGAATTGGCGCATCAATTCCCAAAGGTATTCCAATGGTCATCCAGATAGTTAGAAGGATGATCCAGGCAATGGTTAAAAAAATTGTATAGGGTAGCATGGTGGCAATAATTGTCCCAATACCAGCATTTTTATCATATTTTTGAGCAAAGGCAACAATCAGAGCGAAATAACTCATCATTGGAGTAACTACGTTAGTTACAGAATCTCCGATTCGAAAAGCCACCTGCGTTAATGCCGGGTGATATCCCAATAACATAAACATTGGCACAAAGATAGGTGCCATAATAGCCCATTTTGCTGAAGCACTGCCCATAAATAAATTTACAATAGATGAAATGAGGACAAACGAAATAATCAGACCTATGCCTGTAAATCCTAAATTTTTTAATAAGTCCGCTCCTTTTATTGCAATCAGAACCCCAAGATTGGATTTGTTAAAGATATAAACAAACTGTGCAGCAAAAAATACCAATACTAAATAACTGGCTAAATTTTTCATTGATTCTGTCATATGATTAATAACATCTTTATCATTTTTAATTGTTCCAACAACAATTCCATACGTAAGACCCGGTATAAAGAAAATGATAAAAATAGCCGTGATCAAGCCGTCCATAAAAGGAGAGTTAAGAATGGATCCAGTTTCAGGGTTTCTTAAGATTCCATTTTCAGTAACAATCATTAAAGACAAAATACTAATTGTTACCAATAATGAAATTCCTGCCCAAATTAATCCTCTCTTTTCATGTTCTTCAATACGATTAAAATCTTCATAATCTCCTTCATATTCACCAAGTCTTGGCTCAACAAATTTCTCCGTAATCCAAGTTCCTATAAATATAATCATAAAAGCAGATGCAATCATAAAGTAAAGATTGATGGCAGGTGTTAGTTTTATTCCTGGTTTGATTATATTAGCAGCAGACTCCGAAAGTCCGGCTAAAATCGGATCAATACTGCCAATTACAAAATTTGCTCCAAAACCAGCAGAAACGCCACAAAAGGCTGCTGCAAGCCCGGCAATAGGATGTCGTTTGAAGGCCGCAAAGACCATAGCTCCAAGAGGAATTAAAACCACATATCCAACGCTGGATGCCAGATGAGAAAGAATTCCTGCTGCGACAATTGACGCTGTGATTAAGCGTTTGGGCGCAGCTGTCACCATATGACGCAGTACTGCAGTGATTAATCCTGAACCTTCAGCCACACCAATACCAATCATTGCTACAATAACAATTCCCAACGGTGGAAATTTGATGTAATTTTCCGTTGCATTCGCAAAAATAAATCTAAAGCCTTCTGCACTAAACAGATTTATAATCTTGATATTTACGCCTGTGCCAGGATGAATTGCCTCAATACCAAGTTTATGAATAATAGTTGATATCACCAATGTAAATAAAGATAATAAAGCAAAAAGTGTCGCAGGATGTGGCAGTTTATTTCCTATTTTTTCTATTTTATTTAGCAATCGTAAAGTTAAAGCGGGATTATTATCATTTTTTCCATTTTTAAAAAATTTTATAAAATAATTATTTCGTCGTTTTTTCTCCATATTTCCCCCTTTTTCTTATTTCATAGTCAACCAATTTAATTTGTTGGAGAAAATTAAACAATTTAATTAAGTGACTTAAAAGAATAAAAATTGATGAAATGAAAAGTGAGAACCGGGAAGAATTTCCTGGTTCTCACTTTTCATTATACACACAGGTGTTTCATTGGGTAGTAAATATTTGAAATCCATCATAAGCTTCCATGCCATGTTCGCCAATATCAAGTCCTCTAAGTTCTTCATCTTTGCTGACTCTTAATCCAATTGTAATTTTAACAATATAAAACAACACTAATCCCAATCCAAATGCCCATATGAAAGCAACAACTACACCGATAGTTTGGATGAGCAGTTGTCTACCGCCACCTCCATAAAGAAGACCATTATCAAGTGCAAAAAAACCAACTGCCAGTGTACCGAATGCCCCGCACACACCATGTACTGAAACGGCACCGACAGGATCATCAATTTTCAGTTTTTTATCAATAAACAAAACACTAAACACCACCAATACACCTGACATCAAACCAATCATCAAAGCTCCTGCAGGGGATACAACATCACATCCTGCTGTAATTCCAACCAACCCCGCCAAAGTTCCATTCAATGCCATTGAACCATCAGGCTTTCCAATAACAAACCATGCTGTAAACATAGCTGCAATTGCTCCTCCAGCAGCAGACATGTTTGTGATTACTGCAATTCGTCCAATATTTCCATTGCCAAGGGTTGTCGAGCCTGAATTGAAACCAAACCATCCAAACCAGAGAATGAAAACACCCAAAGCGGCTAAAGCAATATTGTGACCGGGAATTGCTTTATCTTTTCCATCCCTGCCAAATTTTCCAATTCTGGGCCCCAGTATTATTGCACCAGCCAAAGCTAACCAGCCACCAATACTATGGACCACTGTTGACCCTGCAAAATCCAAAAATCCCAATTTTTCCAACCAACCACCACCATCCAGCAGTCCCCCCCATGCCCAACTGCCAAAAATTGGATAAATAAAAGCACAAATAAAAACACTATAGATTAAATATCCTGAAAACTTTGTTCTTTCGGCTATAGCTCCGGATACGATTGTGGCTGCAGTTCCGGCAAATACCGTTTGAAAAAACAAAAAAATCCAGATCCAGTCAGCATCATTGAGTGTTTTACCTGAAATGGCAAAATTTGTTGTCCCCATGAATCCATTGGTTGCACCAAACATTAAACCAAAGCCTATGAAATAAAAGAAAACAGTACCAATTGAAAAATCCATTAAATTTTTCATCATAATATTGACTGTATTTTTGGCTCTTGTAAAACCACTCTCAACCAAAGCAAAACCAGCCTGCATAAAAAATACAAGGAAAGCCGCTGTTGCTGTCCAGACAATATTGATATTATTTTGCAATTCTACTAGGGTATCAGCAACATCTTTTGCAAAAATTGGTGAAATCAATAAAACATTTAAAAATAATAACTTAATTAATTTTTTCATCATAATATTCTCCGTCTAACCGATGGCATCATGTCCGGTCTCTCCGGTCCTGATTCTTATACATTCTTCAATTGGCAACACAAATATTTTTCCATCACCGATTTGTCCGGTTTTGGAGCCTTCAATAATCCCATCAATGGTAGGCTGTACAAAGGATTCATTTACAGCAATCTCAATTCTTACCTTTTTCAGCAAATTTACTTCAATATCTGCCCCACGATAAGTTTCATGATAACCTTTCTGCCGGCCACATCCCATGGCATTGGTCACAGAAATCTTAAAAATTTCCCTGGCATACAATGCCTGTTTCACTTCCGGTAATCTTTCCGGCTGAATATAAGCAATAACAAGTTTCATAAGTCCTCCTGATAAAAAATTAACATTCACATTTGGGTCTTCGCTTATTCAAGAGGGATGCCAATAAAAAAAATATAATTAAACTTTTGTTTATTAGAAATTTATATCAATATATTTTTCAATTAATTTAATACAAATTTGGAGGTAAAAAATTATAGACAACATTATTGTAATAATAAAATTGAAAAAATCCACTTTAGAGAGCCAATACACTTTCCCTTTTTAATGAAATACCTCGAGTCAAAGCCTACGAGGTATCTTAACGGTTTGTTTATATAACGATACACCAAGGTTTCTCATACTCTTCCTTTACATTGTAACCCCAAGGTAAAATCTACGGGAATTCTTTCGACTAAATAAATTCATCGAATCCACCAGTCACTTACGCACCGCTCTGGTCATTGAGACAATATTTCATTTTTGAACTAAATATTTTTAATACTACAGATATGTAATTCAGGTATAAAAAAACCTTATGAATGCTATCAATGACCGATGTCACCTGACAACGATCTACACTGGGTTCAATCAAAATTTGTTAAATCAGTAAAGGCGAAAGGGATTGATTTTATGGTTTTACCGACGGAGGTGCCCTTTTGCGTTTTTGACGGATTATTCGATTACAACCTCTTTTTTAAACTCAGTATTTTTCTTTAAATCCAAATTTTCAAACATAATCTCTTTATGGGTTTTATAATCCACAACTTTTATGGTATAGATTCCAGAAGGTACTGTTATTGAAACAGGATTAAAGGAGGTGTCCACATGCTTCACTTGTTCTCCATTCTCATTTAGCACATAGACATCACCATCTAAATTATCTCCATTACCATCAATAAGTTTTATTTCAATGGTTGACAATGAAAAAATGACTACTTTTTGAAATTCCTTATTTCTTATGAGATCCACTCCCTCAATTATTTGTACCATGTCAATATTACTATTTTGTACTTTAATGTTATAAACATCCGGAACAACTTTAAGAGTAACATAATCCCCTAAAGAATTGTCCGCATAGTTTACTCTTCCACCTTTTTGATTTAATATATCAACCGTTCCATCAACCTTCTCATTTCGGCCATTTACTATTTTGATTTTAACGACTCTTTCAGCAAATATTACATCTTTCTTAGTTGTAGCATTTTCAGTTATTTCAATATTTTGAAGTTCGATTTCATCATCTGTTAGATTATTTTTTGTAAGAATTTTATAGGTCCCATTCCTTAAGAAAATTTTACAAACTTTATTAAGCGAATTATCACCTATCGCAACAACAGATCCATTCTCGTCATATATTTCAAATCCGGCATAAACATCATTTCCATCATCATCTTTCGCACGTAATTCCAAATTATATTTGATTGTGGTTTCCACAATATTTTTAAAAGCATGGATCAATTCCTTTGCATTGCCGGCACCAAAAATTGTCCCATCAAAGGGGGCGATGATACAGGCTAAAGTTTTTATATCTTCATTTTTCAGTCCAAACCCAACAATATGAATCATTGTTATGATACCGGCATTTTTCAGTTGCTCAGCTACAGTACAAATATCGCCATCACAACTTTCTAATCCATCAGTGATTAAAACAATAATTTTTTCTCCGGATTCATTACTAAAGTCACCGGCACAATGCTCCAATGAATAGGCGATGGGTGTTTTACCCAAGGGTTTAATTGAATTTATTTTTTCAATGATGGCAGAATGTTTACCTTTTCCCATTGGGATTTCCAAAATTGAATTATCACATTGTTTATTGGTGTGACCATAGATACGAAGAGCGAGTTGCACATTAGGCTGCTGTTCAAAATCTTTCATTAATTCCATCATTGCTTTACGGGCTATTTCAATTTTACTTACATTATCGATCTGCCCCCACATACTGCCTGAGGCATCAAATATCAGGTCAATCTGGGTACTTTCTGCAAACAATATTGAGTAAATAATTAACACACAAACAATTATTTTTCTTTTCAAAACCGAACTCCTTCACATTTTATTATGAATTTAATGTAACCCAAAAAATCAGTCAGGTTTCAAAATGAGCTCAATTGTGTAGATGCATTGTTCCCATATTCTGTCAGGATATTTGTCCAAAGTATTGTTTTATCAGTATCTACAAGTTGATATTTGACAACACCCCCCGGTATTTCGTCAGTAATCCACCAGTCAATTGCCTCTTCACCAGTAATGGCCATAAAATGGATACGATCTGTTTTAAATGATCCAGCCGGAGTTTTGATGGTTTCACTCCCCAGTTTTGCACCCTCTATACTTTCCTCTGATACTTCACCTGGATTCATATCAATCACCTGGTCTGTAACCGGAATTTCACCAACATTATTTTCACTATCTTTACCTCTTAATCGCAACAATCGGCCATCTTGTGATGATAATAAGGCTTCATAAACCCATTCATCTTCGCCGTCTTTCCAGGACGTACGCCACCACTGATCGCCATTATTCATTTTTTTTAGATAAGCTCGCTCAATGATAATTTCACTTTTATCAGCTTCATCAATCATTTTAAAGTTCGTATATTCACCAGGTTTAAATTCATTTTTGGAAATCCATAATCCTCCAGGTGCAAAAGAATAAGTAAAAATCACCTGGGCTTGGGCAACCATAAACTGGTTCCACAAAGCAGTTGATGGCGCCGGCAATTTCTCTTTGGAGGCCAGTTTTTTGTAAGCGGCATTGGCAGCACGCTCGGTTATGGCTCGACTGGCGCCATTGATTGCACCATCAATCAATGATTCTGCAACTTGCGCACAACTGGCCAGTAACAAAACAAAACCTGTAAAAATGATAATTTTCTTCATTTGAACACTCCTCGTTATAGAATTGAATTATATCAGATGTTTATTATCATCAAACTATCAACGCAAAATCTTAGATTTTAGTCAATTTATAATAGTGATTAAAAAATTCAAAGCATTCCAACTATTTTTATTTATTTCATAAGGTCAATTAAACCAGAATTCCTCATGGTTTAATCACTGTTTCCAGCTATGATTTGTTATCTCAAGATGATTTTCCAGATATAATTAAATAATTTTTGTTTCCAAATATTTTCTCACTCTTTTTTTTGTGGAAACCTTTTATTTTTTAATCATCAATCATTACTTTATAAGACTAAAAAATGAGGAAAAAATGTTTAAGGTAATCATATCAATATTATTTGCGGTTACTCTGACTCTAGCCCTGCAAGCACAGGATTTTGGGATATTCGAATCGGATACAGAGCTTTCTGACGCATTGCAAAGCATTGTCACAGCGTTGGATCTTGACGGTAATTTTGAAGTCGGTGAAGATGGCATTGAGCAAATATCCCTGGCCGTCATTGACCTGAATGCCAAAAACCCAAATATTGGTGGTGTCAATCTGAAAAACTTCATCTACCCTGCATCGGTCTACAAAGTCTATGTGGCTGCTGAAATTTTAAACCAGGTAAGCGCAGGGAAAATAAGTCTTTACAGTGATTACATCGTCACATCACCCAATGACGTGGACCGCACAAAAGAAATTACATCTGACCCAAGACCATTAATCAGAGACGGTGACACCGTTAATGTCAATTACCTGTTGGATTTGATGATTACCCGCAGTGATAATTCGGCAGCCAATTGTTTGATAGATGTTGCCGATCGAAAAAATATCAACCGCATGATACAACAGTACAATTGGCACGGCAGCGAGGTAACCCGTAAATTTCTCAGCCGTAAATTTGAAGATAAAGGCTATACAGAAATTCAAGGCACTGAAACCTGTGCCCTTCATGCAGCGGAGTTCCTTTATAAAATAGAAACAAACCAATTAATCAACCCCTGGATCAGTATGCAGATGAAAACATTATTAGGCAGGCAATTAGATAAGTCCAAACTGGCTGCAGGTCTTCCGGAGAACGTCATGATCTGGCATAAAACCGGCTGGTTTTCCTATTGGACCAATGACATTGCCATTGTTGATGATGGGACCATCAAATATATAGTGGCCTGTTTTATGCCTCTGAAAGCCCCTTTAGCAAACCAAAAACACGCAGAACTTTCCCAAAAAATCTACAAACTCATCAAAGAGAGATATGAAAAATAAAATTTTTGATCCCAATAAACTCAATAAATTAAATAATACCCATCGGTTGAAAGAAATACCCCCGGAATTCATCTGGAAAAATTTAAACCTGAAAAACCCCAAAATCCTCGTTGATATTGGTGCCGGAACAGGATTTATTACCAAAGAATTTATAAAATTACTGGGGGATGGTAAAATTTATGCCTTTGATATTTCCAATATCATGGTGGAATGGATGAAAAATAACCTCTGCAACGAATATCCCAATATTTATCCAAAAGTGATCTTTAATGATAGTCTTCCAATGAAGGATAAAATCGCAGATTTGGTCTACATGATCACTCTTCATCACGAAATCGAAAATCATGAAAAATTACTGAAAGAAAGTCATCGCGTTCTGAAAGTTGGCGGAAAAATATTTATTGTTGACTGGAAGAAAAAAGAAACTACTGGCGGTCCCCCAATATCAATTCGGTTTCAGGAGGAAGTAGTTGCCGAACAACTGGCTGAAGCCGGCTTTCAGAACATTGAAATCATTAATGAATTGCAAAATCATTTTTATATTTTTGGCGAAAAGTAATAAATAGAAAAAATATTTTATACTTCAAAAGCAAAAATAGCCTATATTTTTAAAAATAACCGGGAGACCATTTGAAGTTCAAACCAACCAGTATCATCCTACTGCTTATTGCTCTGATGCCGGCAATTTTCTATACGATTTATGAATTTTTGTCTTTATCAGAAACGGACAAATTGATGTCAGAAATCTATGAAAAACAAATGGACAATGTCCTGCTTGATATCAATCAAAGTGCCTGGGAACAAATGTCAAACTGGTCTGAAAATTTCAGGAAATACTTTTCCAAAAACAGTATTATTTCCAAGGATACCGTCTCCCGAATATTAAACAATGAACCCGCATTGCACTGTGTTTTTGTCACCGATTCTTCCCTTCATAAAATCCGGTTATTCACCTCACCAGATACTGGCAATTCCCTTCCGATGAACAACTTTCAAATTTCACAGAAGCTGCAACAAAAACGGCCTGATATTGATCGTATGATATACAGAAAAAAAGTCGGTTATGACAAACCGGTTACCTTTGTTCTGGCCTCCGGTGACCAGGAAATACTTTCAGTCCTTTATGTATATGAAAATGAATCCCGGAATACCGGAATTTTTGGCATCTGTATTAATTCCATTCGCTTTATGGAATCTCTGCCAATTGCTCTGGAAGATTTTTCACAGGAGGACGTAGAAATCGGAATCTTTGATGCTCAAACCGGTACCATACTGGACCGCACCGGTGATATTTCTCCTGACAATGCAGCCTCTGTCAAAAAAGTCTGGCTCTTTCCAAACTACCTGATCGGTGTCAAAATGAAAGGCATTGACCTAAATGAACAGGTCAAAAATCGCTTTTACAACCGCCTTAAATGGACTTTGTTTCTCAATTCACTATTCATAATCACCATAATTGTTCTTTATCGCAGCATTCGCGGCGAAATGAAACTGACCCGTATAAAATCAGATTTTGTCTCTAATGTTTCTCACGAACTGCGCACTCCTCTGGCACTGATTCGCATGTATGCCGAAACCCTAGCATTGGGCAGGGTCAAAACCGAAGAAAAAAAATTGGAATATTACCATGTTATTACCAAAGAGAGCGAACGGCTGTCTCATCTCGTGAACACCATATTAGACTTTTCTAAAATGGAATCAGGCAATAAAAAATACAACTTTCAAACCGTAGACCTCAATACCATCATCAAAGAGGTAATGGAAATGTATTCATTCCACCTGGAACAAAAAAAGTTTATTCAAAATATCAATTTATATCCGGAACCATTAATCATTAACGGCGACAGCCAAAGTATTTCAGAGGCCATCATCAATCTTATTGATAATGCCATGAAATACAGCGATGAAATAAAAATGATCGCTATCGAATCAGGACAAGACTCCGATTATTGCTGGGTAAAAGTAAGTGATAAAGGCCAGGGAATTTCCAGTGCTGATATCACAAGAATCTTTGAAAAATTTTACAGGGTTTCTTCGCACCTTGTCCATAATACCAAAGGCAGCGGACTGGGACTGGCGCTGGTAGACTATATTATGAAAGCCCATCAGGGCAAGGTCCTGGTTAAAAGCAAAGAAGGCAAAGGCAGCACGTTTCAATTAAACTTTCCAAATATAAAAAAATAAGTAAAGGAGCGATAAAATGACAAAAATCCTTATCGTCGAAGATGAAATGTCAATGAGAACTGGACTCAGAGACAACCTGGAATTTGAAGGCTATGAAGTAGATACCGCAGAGGATGGCCAGGCAGGATTGAGCATGATAATGGAGAATTCCTATGATCTGGTTCTTCTTGATGTAATGCTTCCAAAAATGTCCGGTTTTGATGTCTGCAAGATCCTTCGCGGCAAACAGGTTTTCACTCCCATCATCATGCTCACAGCGAAAGGTGACGAGATCGACAAGGTTCTGGGGCTGGAAATAGGGGCCGATGATTATATAACCAAACCCTTCAGTCTGCGTGAACTTCTGGCTCGCATCAAGGCAGCCCTGCGCCGTACAGAATTCACCGGCAACAACAGCACTGGCACTATTGAAATCGGTCGGTTAAAATTAGAATTTCAAAGCTACAATGCCTGGGAAAATGAAGAGCCTGTTTCGCTGACCCACAAAGAATTTGAAATTCTGAAATATTTCTGGGACAAAAAAAACCAGACCGTCAGCCGCAATGACCTCCTGGAAAAAGTCTGGGGTTACGACCAGGAAATTACCACCCGTACGATCGACAATTTTATATTAAAACTCCGACAAAAAATCGAAAAAAATCCCTCTCATCCGAAATATATTTTAACGGTCCATGGAATTGGGTATAAATTGGTGAATTAACAATAGCATTTTATTATAAAAAATAACCTCCAAAAATATTATTTGAAAAATATGTAAGATTAAAATTGTATACCACTATCGTGAGTATTCCCTTCGTTCTTTCCTACTCCATCCCAGACCCGATTAATCTCCTGATACTGTAATGAATGGGGCGTTGTTTGACTACCAAAAGGTTCTGCAGCCCATCATCCGTATCTATTGTCTGCTTTGCAAAAGCTCTGTTTTTAAATTTTATTTACAAGTTAAAAGAGGAAGTTTGATTTCTTAGGTAATGGTCGCAAATGATAATAGCAGCCATGGCCTCTACAACAGGGACTGCCCGTGGCACGACACAGGGGTCATGACGACCGCCGGCAGCAAGTTCAACGATGGTTCCTTGCTGGTTGACGGTTTGTTGTCGATGGGCAATAGTTGAAGTTGGCTTGAAGGCAACACGGAAATTAATGTCCATGCCATTGGAAATGCCCCCGAGAATCCCTCCACAGTTATTGGTTAATGTTCTGATTTCCCCCTCAGCACAGACAAAAGGATCATTCAGTTCACTGCCACGATAGTTGGCCGATTGAAATCCAGAACCAAATTCAACTCCCCTGGATGCATTAATACTCATCATGGCATGGGCCAGATCAGCATTCAATTTTCCATAAATCGGCCCGCCAAAGCCGGCAGGTACATTTTGAAGGATGCAGGCCACAACTCCTCCCACAGAATCACCATCGCGCATGGCATCCAAAATCTGTTGCTCCATCATCTGGGCGATACTTTTGTTGGGACACCGGACCAAATTTTTCTCAATTTCATCAAAACGAATATTTTGAAAATCATGGTGATAACTGACTTTTCCGATTTGATCGACAAATCCGATAATGGCAATATTCATAACCTGTCTGAGGATTTTTTTGGCAATGACGCCAGCAGCGACTGTTCCGGCTGTGACCCTGGCCGACGTTCTGCCTCCACCCCGATAGTCCCGATGACCATATTTTTTAAAATAGGTAAAATCCGCATGTCCGGGCCGGAAAACATCCATCATGTCTGAATAGTCCTGAGAACGCTGGTCCTGGTTGTAAATAATCAGCGAGATGGGCGCGCCAGTCGTTTTTCCTTCAAAAACACCCGATGCAATCGCCACTTTGTCGGTTTCCATTCGCTGTGTGCTGAGACGGCTCTGCCCCGGACGACGGCGAGCCATATCAAGATCAAAATCTTCTTCCACCAAATCCAACCCGGCCGGGCAGCCATCTACCACCACTCCAATCGCTTTTCCATGGGACTCTCCCCAATTGGTTACACTGAATATTTTTCCAATTGTATTCATGATTTTTCCTTTATTAAAATCCGAGCCACGCTTGCTGAAGCATGCCCAAAAATTAATCTTCTATTTCAAAGAAACACTGGCTCATAAATTCATAATCCGGTTCGATTCCTGTCCAAATCCTTTGCTGAGCAATGGCCTGCCAAATCAACATTTTTTCACCGGTAATTATTTCACAACCACAGTTTTGAGCAATTTCTAAAAACTTTGTTTTCAGGGGCTTGTAAACAATGTCCATAACAACGCTCTGTTGAGGAAAGGAACTTAAAATTGTAGAATCGGTTTCAGGATACATCCCAAGGCTGGTGGTATTTATAAAAACATCAAATTCACCGACATCCAGCCTATTGATTTCCTGAACCATTGCACCAAATTCATCTCCCAGTTGCTGCGCTTTTGCAAAGGTCCTGTTGGCAATGGTCACTTCCGCCAATTCACTTTTTAAACCATAGACAATAGCCCGAGCTGCACCACCGGCACCCAATACCAGGACCCTTTTTCCGGCCAAAGAGGTCTTTTCCTGCAAGGCTTTGATGGCACCGATATAATCTGTATTATAACCGACTAACTTACCCTTTTCAGCTTTGATGGTATTGACAGCTCCGATGGCCCTGGCCTGATCGTCGATTTGATCCAGCAAAGGCATTACGGCTTCTTTGTGCGGAATTGTGACTGATGCGCCGGAAAACCGAAATTTTCGAAAATTTTGAATAAACTGTTCCAGGTCTTCGCCAGGTTCGGTTTTGAAAGGCAAAAATACAGCATGGGTGCCATACTTTTTAAAAACCGGATTATGCAGGTATTTAGATTTTGAATCCTCGGCATACTGACCGATAATTCCATACACTTTTGTACTGAAATCAATATCATGGAATTGGTAAAGATGGACCAATTCATCCAAACCCACCTGTCCTGGAGCGGATTGTTGCTCTGGGGTTTGGGCAGCAAAGGTGATGAAAGAACCATACTTTCCAGCCAAAACTCGTGAAATATGGCCTTTTGTTCCCATGCAAAAAGCAATAATATTTTTATTTTCCTCCAGGATCTGAAAAATTTTAAAATTATCATTGATTGAGTTCGCCGTGGGAATATATTTAATTAAATCACCGGATTTTGATCTCATGGCGCATAGAATATTTTTAATATCCACAAGATTGGGTGTATTTTCAAAACTATGATGCGATCGAATGATTTTTATACCGGAATCTGCAGAAAGTGTGGTTGTTGAAGTAAATTCCAGGTCGATAAAATCCACCCGCTTTTGATTGGCTGTCTTTAATAAATCCTGACGGTTTTTTTCGGTAAGATTACCTGTCCCACCCTGATTTTGAAGTCTGCAGGTTATGATCAGTGGTTTTTCAGCACTATCTATAATATTTTCCAGAGCATGGGTGTCGATATTTTCCAAATAATCCACTCGTAATTCAATTATATCGGCTTGTAAATTGGCGGACTTTAATGCTGCTATGGCTGAACTTTCCGTTTTTTCAACAACAGGGATGCAGATTTTAGTCTGACTTCGAATTCCCAAAACTTCATAGGCAATTTTCAGAGGACTTTTCCCATCAGTATCAATTGCCGTATCAGCCGCATTCGTGTAAAGTGAAATGCGACGGGACAGCACTTCTTCAATTTCCTGCAGGAAGTCTCCCCGGTTTGTCAGGGCCGGCCGGTCGGTTTTTCCCTCCAAACGTTTATGGATTGTTGATAAACTGGCCTTGAGCCAAAATACTTTCCCTTTTTTGTTTAATATTTGAATATTTTCCGGTGTTTCGATAATTCCACCACCGCAATCAATGATACCACCTTTGATTCTTAAGGATTTTAATGTTTCAGTTTCAATTTTGCGGAATTTCTCCCATCCTGAAGTTTTGACAATTTCAGCGATGGGCCCGTATTTTTTTTCAATTTCCGTATCTAGGCTCAGGGTTTTTCGCCCTGTGACCCTGGATAAAACTTCAGCAACTGATGATTTGCCGGTCCCCCGGTAACCGATGAGAATGATATTATCCGATTTCTTCAAACTCCACTCCGATTTCCTGCAATTTTTGCCAATAATTTGGAAATGATTTGGCTGAAACTTCCGGATTGTTGATCACCAGATTTTCGGCTTTCAATCCACACAATGCAAGGCTCATAGCCATACGATGGTCGTTGTGAGTTTCCACCTGGCCGCCGCTGACTGTTGATGGTTCAATAATAAGGGAGTCTTTCGTTGTGAAAATTTTCACTCCGATTTTACGAAGCTCATGAGCAGTTTCATCGATACGGTCGCATTCTTTGTAGCGCAGGTGTTCGATATTCCTGATCGTGGTTTTACCCTGGGCAAAAGGGGCAATGGCAGCCAAAGTCTGGGCCACGTCAGGCATATTTCCCATATCCACATCAACGCCTCGTAATTTCTTTTCTGATTTCAGTGTCAAAGAGTTTTTGCCGGTAATAATGTCACAACCCATTTTTTTCAGCACTTCATAAAATTTTGCTTCGCCCTGAGCAGAATTCAAATTCATATTAACCAAGGTGATTTCATCTTCCAGAAGCGCTGCGGCCGCCAGAAAATAACTGGCCGAACTCCAGTCGCCCGGAATGGAATAATTCTGAGCCTGATATTTTTGTCCGGCAGGAATAAAAAATTCTCTGTAGCCGTCACGCTGAACGTTTACACCGAAATCCTTCATAGCATTTATCGTCATGTCAACATATTTCACTGAAACCAGTTCAGAAGTGATGACAATTTTCAGGTCACCTTTTGCAAAAGGCGCAACAAGCAACAAGCCACTGATAAACTGGCTGGAAATATTGCCCTTGACCCTGATTTCACCGCCGGAAATTTCGCCCCCTTCAATAGAAACCGGCGGGCATCCGGTGGGTGATTCACCTTTGACACCAACCTGGGCCAGAGCATCAATCAGATGCTCTACAGGGCGTTCCGTAATGCGCCGGCTGCCGGTAATGGTCACTTTTTGGGTACTAAGTGCCGATACAGCTGTAATGAATCGCATCAGCGTACCGGATTCACCAACGTTGATGACCTTGCTAACCGGATTAATTTTTCCGTTGCTTCCCCGAATTTTAAGTTGATCCCCGGTTTTGATAATATCAATGCCAAAATTGGTCAGAGCCTCAATGGCATGATTGATATCATTGTTTTCAGGAACATTGGAAATGGTACTTACGCCGTCGGCCAACGCCGCCAGCATCAACACACGGTTAGCAATGTATTTACTACCCGGTACCTCAAGGACATGTTTTTTTAGTTTGGTCAAGGGTTTAATTCGAATCATTTTCACTCTAATTTTTTACAAAATTCAATACTCTCTCTCACAATTTCATCTCCGACAGAGAATGAAAACTTACCATCAACTTCACGATATTTCCCTATTTGATCGAGAAGTACGTACATCACGATTCCCTTTTCTGCTTTTTTATCAGACAACATGGCTGTTGAAATTTCATTGAAGCTAAATTCTTTTGGGATAGCACAGGGTAATTTTAATTTTTTAAAAAAATCAATGATCCTTGCCAATTCTTTTTCTGTAAAATTACCGGTTAACTGAGACATTTTCATTTCCGCTGCCATGCCGATTGAAACACCAAATCCATGTTTGATGGAATATTGGCTCAGAGTCTCCATCGCATGGCCGATGGTGTGGCCAAAATTCAATATCTGACGAATTCCTCCCTCATGAGTATCCAGGTTGACCACCTCCCGTTTTAATTCAACACAACGCTTGATGATCTGAATGAGTATTTCCGGGTCTCTCTGAACGATGGCCTGTGGGTTGGACTCCATTAACTCGAAAAGCGTTCTGTCCATTATCAATGCTGTTTTCACACATTCAGCCAAGCCGTTGAGATATTCTTCCTGGGGTAAGGTTTCCAGCATTTTTATGTCCGCAAAAACTGCTGCCGGCTGCCAAAAAGCACCAATCAGGTTTTTGCCAACCGGCGTATTGATACCGGTTTTTCCACCCACTGAAGAATCCACCATGGCCAGTAGAGAACTCGGTACCTGGACCACCGGAATACCACGCTTGTAGGTGGCGGCCACATACCCGGACAAATCACCGACAACACCTCCACCAAAACCAATCATCAGGGTCTTTCTTGAAAAATGGCGGCCCAGTAATTCATCGTCAATACGGTTTTTGACTTCGCGGGCTTTTGATTCTTCGCCGGCTTTATTGACAATCAGGAAAATTTTATCTTCGCTGACATATCGGGTGAGGTTTGACCATTGGTATTGAAAGACATTCTCATCCGTTATCACCACCAGTTGGTGGTCTCTAAAATTATTGAAAATAAATTCCTCCAGTTTCACAAGGATATTTTCACCGAGAAAAATGGAGTAATCCGAAGTTTTCAGTTGTGGTTTAACATCTATTTGAAATTGTTCATGCATACAATTACATAAATTTACAGAACTTTCCGTCGGATTGTTCCTTCTGTTAAATTCATCTCAACCTTCCGGTTAGCCGGACAAAATGCTTCTTCTCCAATGATTCCGGCTTGTCAAAATCTATAATTGAAAGGTCCACCATGAGTTTCAGCAAATTCAGGATTCTATTCGATATTTTTACGAAGTTTATTCAGAAAATCTGTCATCACTTCAGAATCGCGGCATTCAATAATATGTGTCAGGTATGAAAGCTGGGAATTGATTTTTTTGATCTGCTCCAACACAAAGGGATTGAACATGATCTCTGTCAGCAGGTAATCATCTTCCGAAAGAAGCCCCTGTGCAATTTCCATATGTTTGCGAAAAGTCGTACCCGGCGCTTCCTGGTTTTTCAGACAGGCAGCAAAAACCATTGAAGAAGTAAAGGGGGTTCCCAGGGAATAAGCAGTGGTGGCGTCGTGCTCCTCGAAGGAATATTCAAAAATATTGAGTTTAAGGCTTTTATATAATTCACGAAAAAATTCTTTTCCTGATTCACAGGATTCGCTGATGATGATAGCATTTTCGTTTTTTAACTCCCGAATATTTGCGAAAGTTGGGCCAAACATCGGGTGGGTTGAGACAAAAGGCCTTCCATTTTTTAGATAATATTCAAACAAATCATTTTTTACAGAAGTCACATCAGAAAGCATACAGCCATCGGGAATAAACGCCATGACCTCATTGAAAGCCTGAATGGTATGACGCAGGTCAACAGCATTGATCAACAATTCCGGCGCAAAATCTTTGATTTCTTCAATTTTATGAAACCGGGTGACATTGAAAAAATATTTCATTTTTTTGGGATTTTTATCAAAGATTGCTACTTCATGATCATGGCACAACTCTTCAACCAGCCATGCACCCATATGTCCTGTTCCCAATATACAAATTTTCATGCGACTTTCCTTTCATTGTAACAACCCAAAAACTTCAGGTCTGTGGTATGTTCCTCGACTTCTTTCAGCACTTTCTGGATTTTTTCATCTTTATCTGATCCAAGAAAATCCAGGAAAAATGCATAATTCAGCAGTTGTTTTGGCATGGATTCAATCCTGGTCAGGTTAATATTCGCTTTGGCGAATATTTCCAGGACTTTAAATAAGGTGCCAGCCTTGTGCTCGGTGGTAAAAATAATTGAGCATTTTTCTCCGCCCTTTTCAATTTTATTTTTCGACAATACAACAAATCGGGTTTTGTTAGCCCGCGAATCTTCAATATTGGACTTGATAATCTCAAGATTGTAGAGAACTGCCGCAAACTTGCTGGCGATGACGGCAACTCCTTCGGGTCTTTCTTCCGATAACATTTTAGCAGCCCCGGCGGTGTCGTAATAGGGCACTGGTTCCAAATCGTTCCTTTCCAGGAAATTCTTACATTGAGACAAAGCCTGGGAATGGGAGTAGACCTTTTTTATGTCTCGGTGATTGGTCCCCGGTAAAGTCAGCAGACAGTGTTCCACCGGATTTTCGATAGCTCCGACGATATGCAGGTGTGTATGCATCAGATTATTATTGACTTCACCGACAATACCACCTAAGGTATTGTCAACCGGAACGATGCCATATTCAAACCGTCCGTTTTCGACACCATTAAACACATCAGCAAAGGAACTGCAGGGTATGGAAATCAACTCTTTATTCCAGGCTTTGGCAGCCATTTCACTGTAAGCACCATGCTCACCTTGAAAGGCAATGATGTCATAATTTTTTTCCTGCAGTTTGCGACTTTCTGACATTATATCTTTAAAAAGTTTTTGGCAAAAGGCCGGGCTGATCAATTCACCAGTATCGGATTCTATTCTTTCAAGGATTTCCTTTTCCCGATTGGAGTCCATGACCTGGTCTTTATACTTACGAGCGATGATCGCCTGCTCCATCCGGGCATTCAGTAATTTTAAAATTTTCGAATCGATTGCATCAATTTTATCTCTAATACTTTTTAATCCCATGATTGCTCCAATGATTATAATTGTTTCATTATTTCACTGAGCTTCAGCACTTTTTCCATATAGGCTTTAAATTCAGCAGGATTGAACTGTTGCTCTTTATCACTTAAAGCCACTTCCGGATTGTTGTGGACCTCAACGATAAGCCCGTCTGAACCGGCTGCGATGGCAGCAAGACTCATAGGCCCGATTAAACTTTTTTTACCAGTTCCATGTGAAGGGTCAACAAGGACAGGTAGGTGTGTACATTCTTTCACGGCCGGAACCATACTGAGGTCCAGAGTGTTGCGGGTATAAGTTTCAAAAGTTCGAATGCCCCGTTCGCAAAGAATGACATTGGGGTTTCCTTCAGATAATATATATTCAGCACAACTGAGCCACTCTTTTAAGGTTGAATACATTCCCCGTTTTAGCAAAACCGGCTTGTCTGTTTTTCCAACTTCTTTCAGCAACGAAAAATTCTGCATATTTCTGGCTCCGATCTGAAGAACATCGGCATACTCACTGATCCAGGAGACATCCCTGGAATCAATGACTTCTGTGACAATTGGTAATCCTGTTTCCTGTTTCGCTTTTTCAAGGATTTTCAATCCCTTTAAACCAAGTCCCTGAAAGGCGTAGGGCGATGTACGCGGTTTAAAAGCCCCTCCCCGCAACATATTGGCACCTGCTTCTTTCACAGCAATCGCTGTTTCAATGGTTTGTCTTTCATTCTCTACGGCACAAGGCCCGGCAATGACGATAAAATCCTCACCAATTTTTAAATCGGCAATTTTAATAATCGTTTTTTTCTCCTTCTCCTTTGAAATAAGCCTAAGGTCTTTACTCATGACAATTCCTTTCTGACATTCTTTCTCTATATTTTTGTATTTTAATTATTTATCTCAATAATCAGGATATTAAATTTTGTGGGGAAATTTCCTATCCGAATTAAATAATGAACTTCATCTAAAAAAAAAGAACCAATATTAAATCCACCTTATTCATTGTTTTTGATGAACTTACTCTTGATTCATTATAAATTATTAAGGATCAATTTAACCTGCAATATAAGATACTCAATGTTCAGAAACAAGTTTTTAAAATATCAATTTATCAATAATTCAAAAGGAACAAACCCGTCATTTGATATAGAATTTTCATCCTGTAAATCTTCAGAAATAACCTTCAGCCAAGGGGATGCACAGGAATTCTGATTTGTTTCTTGTAAAGGAATTTTGTATATTTACAACGCTTTTTAAATTGATATAATGAAAGGATATAAAATGAAAGAAAAAGTTGTAAATGTTCTGGAAAGAGTCAGGCCAATGCTTCAGGCTGATGGCGGTGATTGTGAACTGATCGAAGTGACCGATGATGGAATTGTGAAAGTCCGTCTCACCGGCGCTTGCGGCAGTTGCCCGATGTCTACCCTGACATTAAAAATGGGTATCGAAAGAACACTGAAACAGGAAGTACCTGAAGTTAAAACTGTTGAGCAGGTTTTCTGATATAATATTTGAATAAATACGAAAAAGCCCTGATTATTTCAGGGCTTTTTTTTTTAGGCTTTGCAAACCAGACATTTTCTCCATTAAACAAACAAATAGAAAATTCATT
>JAFGTP010000012.1 GCA_016934035.1 Fidelibacterota bacterium | reverse complement strand
TAGTGGTTTTAAATCTCAGTTAAAGTGTAAAATTATTGATGAAATTTTGTTTAAATAACAGCTAAAAAGAGCTATTAACCCAAAATTTGCTAATCTTTCATGATTCGAATGCCATATTTTTCCGGGTTGCCTGGCGGATTATCGTTCCAGCCGGCAAAGGAATGGCTGCCATCGGTAATGAAATGGGCCCTGTATTCTCCTTTGGACAGATAAATTTTCCCATTGAACATTCGGTTTTTTCTGGCCCCTCCGGCAGGTTTGGAATTCCGCCAGGTTAATTCCCAAACCACCTGTTCATCATCAATATTTTCAATCCATCCGGTATCAAACATTTCATCTTCATCCCCTTCACCGATGGCATAGATCCTGTAAAGGCCATCCTCGGGAATTGAGAAACTTTTGACAATTTTTTGATGATCGCCAACTTTGTCAATCTTAACAATAATATTTTCATCTTCCAAACTGGTTTGATTGACCAGTTTGATAAAATCTCTATCGAAATCTTTGATGGTCCAGATCGAAATGCCCCAATATTCTTTCTCATAGGGTGGCGTTGTGTTCCAATCCTCATAAGAATGGGACCCGTCAGAAATATATTTCACAAGGTATTTACCTTTGGGCAGTTCAACAATATCATTGAATTTTCGGTTTTTTTCACCACCACCGGCATGAGTTGTGTTACTGCCTTTAAATTTCCATACAATTTCTGCCGTTGCTGCATTTTCAATCCAGCCGTAGTCATAGACATCGCCACTGCTGTATTCTCCAATGCAAATCACACGGATTGCCAGGTCTTTTGTCAATTCCATACCCTGGGACAAAACCGCATTATTACCTACTTTCACCAATCCAATGACAGGAACATATTTTTTTATGGAAAAATCAATATTTCGATAATCGTCTGCCTGGCAAAGGACCTGAATTCCCCAACCTTCCGGATTATTTGGGGGAAGAACATTCCAGTCATTAAAGGAATGGGAGTCATCACTAACAAAAGAAACGCGATAGTCTCCCTTTGATAATACCAGTTCTTCTTCAGTCATAACATTTTTCCAGCCGCCTCCGGCATATTCAAAGACCGTTTCTTCCGTTGGCCATACCACCTCGTGGTTTTTCATATCATAAATCCGGCCAAAATCGTAAAACTGCCGATCTTTTTTTTCGCAAATAGACCGAACCACTACTTTGGTGTCAGCTTTAAGGGAAAAACTTTTTTCTTTGAATTCGTTAGCACTGACCCGATAAAAACTAACGACTTCTTTCTGGTTTTTCTGAATGGGATAAAAAATCCGATCAATTTCTGCAAACCTGTTCTTTTGACCTTTTACAATCATTCTCAGTTCATCTTCATGAAAAGTAAAAATATCTTCATCATCCCAATTGTTGAAAATTGACTCCATCAGATCACCAAAATCTTTGATCACAATGCCGTCATTGTCATAAACGGCTGTATAGAGTGCTTTATAAACACCGGGGTTCAATGTCACCTGATCTTCAAAAGGAAAAATTCCATTTTCATCTATAAATTTATTTTTCAGGATTTTCAGAGAGTTCCATTCCGTTCGGCCGGTTTCTGCATTGATAATCCATCCATAGCAAAGAACATTACGACTGCGTTTTTTCAGTTTAGCTCCTTTGCCATATATATCCACTGTGGTTTCCTGGTCCACCTGAAAGGTTTTTATATCCACTTTCCCCGGGTAAATTTGCTCGACCTTGATCACGTTGTCATCAGCGAAAGAAAATGATGCGATAAAGATCAGTGCGGAGAACAGAGTCATCTCCTTGTTAATTAAACATTTGAACCTCATTCTATGCTCCCATTTTAAAATATTCCTGCTTTTCGACTATCAACAGTGAAATAAGTTGTCAAAAATTACTAATATTTTTAAAATAATTTAACCTTTGCTTTTTGTCTGAACTTATTACGACCATCAATAAATGTCTATTTTGATGGGTTAACATTTATTTTTTTGAGATTTTATCCAATCGGTTATTTAATTCTCCTTCCAAAAGGCCAAGGGTATCAGTCCTTCGAAAAATTCATTTTTCAGTCAGTTTAGCCTCCAGAAATCGGCCCCCTTCAGCAAACCGGGCCTTGATGATTCGCCGCAACTCTGCTTTTTCTATCCAGATATATTTTTCTCCTTTTTCTTCTGCAATTTTCCAAAAAAATATATCTGTATAATCTAAAACCGATGGCTGAAGCGGATTTAATTTTTTATAAATCAAACTTATTTTAATGGTTGGCACCTCATGGTGAGCGACTTTGATATCTTCTTCCTGTAAAATTTCAAACCTGACCTCAAAAAGTTCACCCTCCATATCTATTATGATTCTTTCTTTTTCGAATTGCTCATCATCCAGGGTCCGCAAATACATGAGCATGGAAAAAAAATCAAAAATATGATTTTCCACCGGTCTTGTTTCACCGGTAGAATAGAAAGCCAAATGGTCAGTATATCGGACAGTCAAGTGCTGCTCAACATTGGGTTGGCGGATGGTTTTTTCAAAATAGTGACAATGAAAGTTCAGGGCATGGTAAACAGATGAGTAAAAATTATCAATGGCAAATATTCTGTCAAAGATTTTTTTTGTCCGGGTGGAAACATCAATCCGGTGATATTTTTCTCCTTCAAATTCAATGTCCCTGAAAATTTTCATCTTCATTTCAAGGCCAGGAAGAAGAAAATAATGAACAACATAATGAAATTCCTCTGCCGGATTTCCCAAGACGAGTGAGAGTTGTAAGGTTACCAAAAGTAAAAGTCGAATGAGTTTCATTGCTCCGTGTTGAATTCGTATAATATTCTCAAGCCCTCCAGAGTCAGGTTTTTGTCGGCCACCCGAATGAGGGAACAATGATCAGCAATTTCCTGAGACAATCCACCGGTTGCAATGACAGTGAGTTCTTTTCCATATTCCTGTTGCATTCGTGAAATCAATCCTTCAATCATGGCAATATGGCCGGTAAAAATTCCGGTGAGCAGATGCTCTTCAGTTGTCTTTCCGATATAATGCAGTGGGTTTTTTAAATCAATTTTGGAAAGTTTCGCAGCTTTTCGAGTCAGTTCCGAACTGGCAGTGTAAATTCCCGGCGATATAGCACCACCAATATAATCCCCGCCTTCATCGATGACATCAAAGGTTGTTGCGGTACCCAAGTCAACCACAACCGCAGGCAACGGGTATTGAACTCTGGCTGCCGCTACATTACAAATCCGGTCCGCACCAACACTGGATGGAACCTCTACTTTCAAGGCAAACCCGAGATTGATTTTGTCATTCACGACAATCGATTCTCTGTGGAAATATTGGGACACCATTTGCTGGTAATTCTGGGTCAGGTCCGGAACAACGGAACCCATAATGGCGCCATCAATTTTTGAAACATCGATTCCGGCATTATCACAAAACAGTTTTGTCACAATCCAGTATTCATCCACTGTTCTGGCATTTTTACTGGCCAGACGCCAGTTGTTGATCAGTTCTTTTTCATGATAAACACCTATGACGGTATTGGTATTTCCGATATCAATGGCTAAAAACATTAGAGATATTCCTTATCAAAGGATACATCGGCAGCATAAAAAATTTTTCGTTCACCATTCTGGTTGAGGATCATTCCTCCTTCCGGGGTCAGGTCTTCAAAAATGCCGATATGATCTTCCTCTTTTTCGTTTAATTTTACTATTTTGCCAATATAGGGGCAGTAGTTTTTCCATCGGTACAGAACATCCTGTATTTCATGGTCTCTGGAATAGAACAGGTTTTCTTCCAGTGCCTCCAGAATGGATTTTAGTATATAAATCCGATCTCCCTGTTGTCCGGTTTCCAAAAGGAGGGATGTACCATGATCGAGTCCCTCTTTTTCAAAAAAATTCCGGGATTGGTTGATGTTTACTCCGATTCCAATGACAATTTTGGAAAATTCTGAGCCGGTTGATCGGGTTTCTATCAAAATTCCACATAGCTTCTTTTTGTTGGAAATGACGTCATTGGGCCATTTCAATGCCAGCGGAAGGTGATAATAGACTTTTTTCAGGCTTTCGTACACAGCCACAGAGGTGATCAGGGATAAAATACAGGGATGATATTGATTGATGTTGTCGCTCAGGACCAATGAAAAAAGCAGAGCATCTGATTTTGATGCCTCCCATTTTCTATCCAATCTTCCTCTTCCGGCCGACTGAAAATCAGCCAGGGCCACGGTGCCATTGGGATGGTCCTTTTCGAGGAGATATTTGTTTGTGGAATCAATTTCCTCAAAATGCAAAATCTGAGGTCTTATAAAGGATGTCAAAATATCCAGTTGTTTCACTTTCATCAAAACCCACGTTCCTGCCTGATAGTCTGATAGGCATTATTAACAGCTTTAAATTTTTCCTCTGCAACTTTTTGAAACTCTTCACCCAGGCTCGCCACTTTATCCGGATGATGTTTGACGGCCAGGTCCCGATATGCCTTTTTGATTTCCTCATCGGTTGCGTTGCGGTTAATGCCAAGAATGCCATAGGCTTGATTATCCTGCTTGACAAAAATAGCTTGAATGGACTTATATTCAGCGGCTGAAATACCCAGATAACCGGATATCAGGCTGATTGCCTGAAGTTCAGGTTCCGTGATGCGTTTATCTGCGTTAGCAATACCGAATAAAATATGCAGCATTTCAAGTTTTGAGTAATGATCAAGGTGAAAATTCACCTGCTGGCAGATATGCTGAATATTGTATTCCTTGTCTAAAATATCTTTGTATAGATACATCATTTCCTGGGCGTTACCCATCCCGAATTTTTGAATGAGATATTTTTTGACATATTGGATTTCTGCCGACAAAATCTGTTTGTCAGCTTTGGTCACATAGGCAAAAAGAACCAACAGGGCTACGGCAAAATCACCCGGTTTTGTCTGATGCCTGGTCTCTTTTTGGTACCCACCCTGGTAATATTGGTTAGAATAAGTTTGCCGATAAGTACCGGCTTGATCAGTATTGAACATATTGCCGATCGCAGCACCAATTAATGCACCGATAGGTCCGGCCAGCACCCATCCGATTCCGCCTCCAATTAGCGTTCCCGTCCATTTAGGCATTCATTTTCTCCGGTTATTTTAAAATTACACCCAGTTTGATGCAGGCTGTTAAATAATCGCTCTGGTTGAGTTCCAGGTTCAGATAGGTCAGTGGAATGATCTGCGCCGTGGCCCCTACAGTAACAACAAACTGGTCATCGGGTTTGATGGTATATTTGAGTTTTTGATCGATGTTAAATCCCGGTATAGTTCCGGCTGGAATCGTATAGTCGAGTTCTGCCTTTGTCTGTGCATAGCCAATACCAGCGTAAGGAGAAAGACTGAAAAGAAAAGGAATACCGATAGATTTTCCCACTTCGGCGTGCAACATCCTGGCGTCCATTGTAAAAAACTCTCCGATTTTCAACTGCTGAACAAAAGCACCGACAGTAACATCAAGGATTGGCACCGGCACACTTTTTCTCAAGCCGACGCCCAACAAGTTGATTTCGCCCAAATCAGCACTGAATTGCATTGGCGGCAGATAGCGTCCCGTCACTTCCAGACCGATAAAAGGCAGTCTGACATTAGCCTGCAAAGCCAGGGCTGTCATGGCGCTGATCCCCAGACCCTTGGGAAATGTGAAGGACGAATATTCATTGTTGAGTGATTCGTTGATATAAGCTTTTATTGCGCTTTCATTGGCATCGATAATAGCCTGATTGACTCCCGCTGACTGCAGTCTTTCAGAAATTGTCTGAAATATTTCATCATCACTTTTAAGCGTACATTTGACGCCTTTTTCCGATCCGGCAATATTGGGGGTTCTATCTTTATCAGTGGTGTAAATATCTTTAAAGGAAATGGGGATTTCAGCGATTTGCTGGTTTCCGGACATCAGGGTATAATTAAACTGAAAATCTTCCAATTGGTGGGCAAAGTCCATTTTGTCATCGGGCACAAAAGCATAAAAATTTGCAATACCAATATCAAAACCAATGGGAATAAGTTTGCCCGGATCTACAGAAGCTTTTTTATAGAGTCCGGAATTCATGCTGCTACCAAAGCCCTCAACCAGAGGCATGGCATAGGATTTTGCATTGTATCCCACCAGTTTTTCAACATTATTGATAAAATCGGCAGCAAAAAGTTTTGCACCCAGCAAAACCATTAAAATGAAAACGGTTACATTTTTTATCTTCATTGTTCTCTCCGTCGAAAATTATTTTTCTAATTTCTCTGATAAACTAGAAATTTACGAAGGAAAAAACCAAGTTTTTTTATTTTTTATTGCCGATATTTTTAAATCATCCTAAATTCATGCGGGGATTTTGTTAGTTTAATTATAATTTTTAGGGATTTTTTTCAAATGGATGGAGATTGTATCATAGTTCAAAGAAGAGTTCTTTCAAGACATGAAAAAGAGATGGCAATACAAATATCTGAAATGGAAAAATACAAATATATTTGTAGCGAGCAGGTTGGCTCTGATGTTGGAAAACAGGCATATTTTGAATGGGCTCAAAAATACGGATATAAAGTACGCAATTGGCTAGAATCTTTAAATGACGATGAAATCAATGTGATTTTTGACACTGTTTCGGATTACATCAAACAAAGTGTCACAACAAAAATTCGTTAAATCCTTCGCAAAATTACCATTTTTATACAATTTTCTTTAAAATAAAAAATGGAGGGATTTTATGACAGATTCAAAATCCGGCAATATCAAATTACCGGAAAACGCTTATCGTAAACTGAATGAGGGAGAAGTTTACCAGCCTGTTATACCCGCTGACAAAATTGTACCGGAAGTCACCCCATATTCTCTCAGTTGGGGCCTATTTTATTCCGTACTTTTTTCAATGGCGGCAGCCTATTTGGGCTTAAAAATCGGACAGGTCTTTGAAGCGGCAATTCCCATTGCCATTCTAGCTGTTGGCACTTCAGTGATGTTAAAACGTAAAAACGCCTTGCAGGAAAATGTGATTATTCAGTCGATCGGGGCCTCATCGGGAGTTATCGTAGCCGGTGCCATTTTTACTATTCCGGGCTTGTATATTCTGGGACTGGAAGCCTCTTTTCTCCAGATTTTTCTTGCCTCCCTGACTGGTGGCTTCCTGGGCATATTGTTTCTCATACCCTTTCGAAAATATTTTGTCAAGGACATGCACGGGGAATTTCCCTTTCCCGAAGCCACGGCCACAACCGAAGTGCTGATTGCCGGAGAGTCCGGCGGCAGCCAGGCCAAGGTGCTGGTAACGGCAGCAACCATTGGCGGTATCTATGATTTTTGTGTCTCCGGGTTCGGTTTTTGGAAAGAAGTCGTTTCCACACAAGTCTTTGGCTGGGGACAAGCCCTGTCGGACAAATTTAAATTGGTATTGAAAATAAATATTGGGGCGGCCGTTATGGGGCTGGGCTACATTGTGGGATTGAAGTACGCAATGATTATTGCTGCGGGTTCCTTTCTGGCCTGGTGGGTTTTAATTCCGGCTGTTTATTTCATCGGGCAATATATTCCCGGCCCCATTATGAATGCAACCATCGCTATAAAGGACATGGCTCCTCAGGATATTTTTTCTGAATATGTTCGCCATATCGGCATTGGCGGAATTGCGGCTGCCGGAATTATCGGCATTCTAAAATCTTCCAAAATTATAGCCGGCGCTTTTAAACTGGCTGCAACAGAACTGCGTGGTGGTGTTGGTACCAGTAAAGAATCTTCCGAAAGAACCCAAAAAGATATTCAAATGAAATGGATATCATTGTTTCTGCTGTTCACCTTTATCGGTCTTTTTCTGTTCCTGCTCTTTGGTGTTGTCCATCTGAATATCTGGCACGCGATTGTGGGATTGCTAATCGTGATGATTATCTCATTCTTATTCACAACTGTCGCTGCCCGGGCCATTGCCATCGTGGGCACAAACCCGGTGTCCGGCATGACGCTGATGACTCTGATCTTATCATCGGTTATTCTGGTCAAAGCCGGATTGTCCGGTGAATTGGGAATGCTGGCGGCGTTGCTCATTGGCGGCACGGTCTGTACGGCCTTGTCCATGGCGGGCGGATTTATCACAGACCTGAAAATCGGATACTGGCTGGGAACCACGCCGATGAAGCAGGAAAAATATAAATTTCTGGGCACTATTTTTTCCGCTGCCTCTGTTGGGCTGGTTATTCTGATTCTCTATAAAACTTATGGTTTCGGTCCCGGTGGTCTGGAAGCCCCTCAGGCTTCAGCCATGGCAGCAGTGCTGGAACCCTTAATGACCGGAAGCCAGGCGCCCTGGATGCTCTACATCGCCGGCATTTTTCTGGCCATCATTTTGGAACTGATCGGCATTCCCCCACTGGCTTTTGCACTGGGTATGTATCTGCCAATTTATCTGAATACACCCATTCTGGCCGGTGGTATTATCGCCCATTTTGTATCCAAAAGCAGCAAAAATGAAGAAGTTACCAAAAAACGCAAAGACAAGGGAACACTCATTGCATCAGGGTTCATCGCCGGCGGTGCCATCATGGGAGTAATCTCTGCTTTTATTGTTTTTATCGGCAAACAATTTATCAATCCTGATTGGACGATCATGCACGCTATCGGAACGGAACACTGGTCCGAATCAGCTTCAGCTGAAATTCTCGGTTTTGTGATGTTCATTTTACTCTGTCTCTATCTCTACTGGGATTCGACCCGGGAAAAAGAATAAACGATCATAAATAAATGGTGAAAAAAAGGCAAGGGATCTACCATCCTTTGCCTTTTTTATTTCATCATCAATTTCCTTTCAGGCATTAGAATTAACTTGAATAATTCCAGATTTTTAGCAAAATTTGAGGCACGATTTTTAAAACAACAATTTTCAGAAGAAGGTAATCAATTGACAGATTTTAAAGACAGAGAAATTATATTGATCGGTGATAAAGTGCTGATCGATCCCAGCAAAGACCAGCAGCAATCAGCCGGCGGACTTTACCTGCCACCCGGCGTAAAGCAAAAAGAAAAAGTTCAGGGTGGCTTCATCATACAGACCGGCCCGGGTTATATTCAGTCCTGGGGCGAAGAGGAAGAAGACTTTGAACCCTGGGAATCAGCCGAGGATGCCCCGGAGCCTGAGTATATTCCTCTTCAGGCTAAAGTTGGTGATTATGCCATCTTCATTAAAAAAGCCGGCGTAGAAGTAGAAATTGAAAACCATACCTATATCATCATTCCTCATTCGGCCATCCTGGCACTGTTTCGGGAAAAATATTAAAGGAGATCCAGAATGGCCCATGAATTTTCAGAAGCTGCAGAAAAAATATTAGATATTGAGTACAAAGTCCTGGACCATGGTTTTGTCCGATTAGTGGACTATATGGGAGGCGACCAGCGGATAGTTCAGTCTGCCAGGGTTTCTTACGGCAAAGGGACCAAGTCTGTCAGAGAAGACAGAGGCCTCATCAATTATCTCATCAGCCATGAGCACACTTCGCCATTTGAACAAGTAATGCTGACTTTTCATTGCAAAATGCCCATTTTTGTTGCCCGCCAGTGGGTCCGCCACAGGACTGCCCGAATCAACGAGATATCCGGCCGCTATTCGGTCATGGAAAACGAATTTTATGTTCCTCCTGCCGACCAGATCAGTTTTCAAAACAAAGACAATCGTCAGGGCAGATCACTGGATGAAGTACCAGAAGAACTCAAACAAAAAGTTTTGGATCTTCTTATAAAATCCAACAAACAATCCTATCATGATTACAACGCCATGCTGGAGGATGACCTTGCGCGGGAACTGGCGCGAATCAACCTGCCACTTTCTCTATATACCCAATGGTACTGGAATATTGACCTACACAACCTCTTTCATTTCCTGAAATTGCGCCTCGATTATCACGCTCAATGGGAAATCAGGGAATATGGAAAAGTGATGGCAGAAATGGCCAAAGCTGTGGCACCAATCGCCTACCAGGCCTTTGAAGACCACCTCCTTAACTCAATCAGGTTCTCCGGTGATGAAGTTGCCGCTCTGAAGGCAAAATTATCCGGCCAGGATCATCGTCTGAAAGGAATCAATAAAACAGAGTTTGAAATCAAATTGAAAAGAATTTTAGACTCCTGAAAAATACCAATCAAACTTATTTTAAACAGGGCAAAGAGATACTGCTTTGCCCTGTTTTTTGTTCAATTTTTTTTGTGCATAATTTTTGCTATTAATCTGCGGTTTAGTTGTTTGAAACAAAACAAGGAAAATTATGCAAAAAAACTTTAATCACATCATTTATTTATCAGCAAAAATCTTTATGGTTTTTGTCCTTTTCATGCCATCACTTTTCAGCGAAACCTATTATGTAAGGTTCGATGGTAATAATGCCAATGATGGACTGAGCCCGGAAAACGCCTGGCAAACTATCGCCTATGCAGCTTCACAGGCTATCGAATCTGGATCAACCATTTATATCGCTGCCGGTGAATATAATGATGCACCGGTCATCAGCCATTCAGGAACATCAGGCAATCCAATTACCTACTTTGGAGACAAAACAGGAGAATATTTCGGGGCTTTTGCCAGTTCCGGAAATGTATATATCAACGGCAACGGATTCAGTAAAGCAATAACGGTTGATTCCGAAAGCAATCTTGTTTTTAAAAATCTAAAAATGCGGTTCACTGACCATTCAGGAATATATATTTATAATTCCGATAATATATCCGTCATTGACTGCGAAATTGACAATTGTGGTCAATTCGGGATATTTCATGCTAATTCATCCGGAACCTTTACGTTTCGGGGAAATCAGATTTCAAATGAAACCTTTGCCGGTATATATTCTACGAATATCACCGAAAATTCACTTGTAAATATTACAGAAAATAATATTTCAATCTGTGGTACCGGTATTTATCTTTTTATGTCCATAGCTGAATCAATCAACAGCAATACTATCAGTAATGTTAATCAGGAAGGTATTGCCATTCAAAACAGTTTTCCAATAGGTCAAATTTCCAACAACAACCTCTCTTTAATTAATTCAGGAAATGCCATTTACGTTGACAAAAGCAATGTCAAAAAAATAAATTCCAACATAATCGAACGTGTGCTCTCCAACGGAATATATTGTAATTCCTCCGACAATATTGATGAAATTTCCTACAATTCCATTCATACCGTGGATATCAATCATGGCATTCATTGCAATCAGACCAATGTTTCGGACATGAATTACAATACCATTGCAAATGTAATGAAATGTGGCATCTATGTATTTTCCACCACCGAAATCAATATCAGAAATGTTTCTTATAACAACATTCGTGATTGTGAACAGGATGGCATCTATTTGAATAATTTTAAATCCTTTGGAAACATCGCACAAAATACCATCAGTAATACCTTTAATGGAATATCCTTAAGAAATGGTAAAAAGGACAGCAACTATCTGATATCAGAGAATGCGATATCGGATTTTCTGGAAGGCGCCGGAATCTATGTAGATAATGTCAGAAACCTGGTTATCAGAAACAACCTGATTTATAATTCCTCCCGAATTTGGAGCAGCCGTGGAATTTACATCAATAACAATGGCAATAATCCTCTGGATATTATCAACAATACCCTTTACAAAACCGGGCTTGCGGGAATCTATGGAAAAAATGTGACAGGGATCTGGAAGAACAACATCATTGCAGGACACTCAAATTCTGGATTTTTCGGCCTTCAGGTTCAAAACTCAACACCTCTCTTGTCCTATAACTGTCTTTATGATAACCATACCCATTATAGTGGCATCGCTGAAGGCACCAATTCATTATCTGCCGATCCCATGTTTGTCAATGCAGCCGGGGGAGATTTTCATATCAAAAGTATATACGGCTCCTATCACAATGGAGCCTGGACAAAAGATGATGCATCCTCTCCCTGTCTGGATGCCGGCGATCCCAACGATTCCTATTCCAGTGAACCTCCAATAAATGGAGGCAGAATAAATATAGGTGCATACGGGAATACAAACCAGGCATCTTTATCCGGTGACCCCAATGCACCGGTCGTGGAAACCCACCAATATGTCATACCGGAATCCACCTGGGTACTGATCGGACCACCGGTGATGCCCCAGAATACAAACCCGATGGCAGTCTACGGTGATGATTTCGGCGGCGAAGCACCCTTTGACAATGACCACTGGTCTTTCATTCGCTGGCGTACCGAAGATGAGGTGTCGGAATATTATGAATATGGCGATGGTACTCCCTATCAACCGGAAAATCCCAGGCCCGGACTGGGGCATTTCCTCTGGCAGGATTATGGTGACCCTGTCGTCCTGGACGTCACCGGAGAGCCCGTCACAGAAGATATGCTTCTGAACATTGCGCCTGCACCGGAAGCAGACTGGGACCCACCAGCTCCGGGATTCAATATGTTTGCCAACCCCTTTAACTTTGCCATGGATTGGTCAAACACTTCAGTCCGCTATAATGGTGTAGATTATCCGCTTTGGATAGCTTTTATTTTGCCCTACGTCTCTGTCTATGCCTACACCTGGAACCATAATTCCAGCCAATATGAACTCGTTGCTCCCAACTATTTCAACCATACAGACAAAATCAAAACCTGGCAAGGATTCTGGTTTGTACAGCGGACCTCATCACCGGAGACTTTTCGATTGAAAATTCCCTACCAGCCAAATGCAATTCCCAAAAGCACCAGCCAGGAAGAAATCCTCATTGAATCCATTTATACTATTGACCCGAAATTTAACATCAAACCCGCCAGCACCTTTTCCGAATGGGAATGGTTTTTAAAACTAAGCGTTTTTTCAGAAGACAATTTACTGTCAGACACGGAGAATGGCATTGGTGTTTATGAAAACGCCCTGGACCAGGAAGATGGCTGGGACGCCTTTGAATTTGATTCCCAAAATGACGATTATATCAGCCTCTATTTCCTTCATGAAAACGGCCGAAAATTTACCTATGATCTGCACGGGGATTTTGAGACTGAAAGCGAATGGAATTTTAAAATAACAACCAATCAGGAAAACAGAGGGAAAAATTTTAAAATCCTGTGGCCTTTTTTAAATACGGTGCCGGGCAACCTGCGCTTCTCACTCAAAAATGAAACCGGAGAAACCCTGGTGGAAGACCTTGGCGCCATCTCTTCCTACACTTTTAACCTGGATGAGGTCCATAAATCCTTCATATTGACAGCACAAAAAATTGCCGATACCACACCACCGGAATGCCGGTTTATGTATACACAAAATTTTCTGATACCCAAAGATATGACCCTCTTTATCATTCCCGTTGAACCTGTAAGCAGTATCAGCGCCAGACTTAATAACCAGGAAATCGAAGTGTCAAAAATTTCACAAAACTCAAATATCTATTACCATAAATACTTTTTACCTGACTATGGTTCACTGGCCATTGATGTTGACCTGATCGACTATGCTGGCAACACCCGTTCCCATTCCACCACAATCAGTTTGACCAAAGTCACCGGCCCAGAACAGGCAATTCTCCAATCAGGTTCAGTCGTTTTTAAACTGCCGGCCAATAGCCTGGATCGAACCGTAAGCCTGACCCTGACCGCTGAGGCCCTGGACATCACCCCGAATGAAACAATGGAACCGTTGTCTCAGCCCATTAAAATCGGGCCTTCAAACATTCAATTTTTACAAAAAGCAAAATTATTTTTTGGGACCCGGCAACCGGCCTTTCTCTATCATTACAAAAATAACCGCTGGTCTTTTGTCCGGTCCGGCACCGATCACTTTCCGATTGAGGAAACAGGCATTTATCAGCTTTTCAAAAATCCAGTACCTGACGAAACCTCTCGGCCTGATATTAGCAAAGATTTTCATATCGAATCCGTCTATCCAAACCCCTTTAATGCCGAGACGACCATTCGCTTCAGTCTGACAGACCTGGCCAAAATCCAAATTTTCGTTTACAATCTGAAGGGTCAAAAAGTCAGGGCTATATTCGATGGTATCGCCAACCAGGGCTATCACCAGGTCTCCTGGAACGGAACCGATGAAAACCGTCAACACCTGGCTTCAGGGACCTATTTTCTGCGATTTGAAAGCGAAACCCAATCCGGCAGAAATATCATGATGAAAAAAATCACCTATCTAAAATGAGAGAAAAAAATTGAAAAAATTTGGTCTTTATCTCATCCTTACAATTCTTTTTTTCGGTTGCGAGACCGTCAGCTACGTAGCCGATGATGAAAAATTATTTTTTACAACGGATATCTCCATTAAAAATATCACCGAAGACTCCCTGACCGTCATCTTTTCAGTGAATAAAGCCAGCCGTTGTCATTTGTATTATTGCGACGGCTATAATACGGATTCCGTCCTTGTGCAGGAATTCAGACAAAATCATGAAATCACCCTCAATGACCTTTATGCTGGAATTCATTATCAGATTGAGGTCCGGCTGACCGAATTTTATGATAGCCTTGAAATCACATCGATTGGGATCACAGCCGCTACCGCAGAAAATAATTTCAGTCGGGGATGGCAGGCTTTTCGCGATGGCGAATTTGAAACAGCACTCTCTTTCCTGAATACCTACAATCAATCGAATCCACACGACCCGTGGACGATAAGTTCTCAAGGCTGGTGTTTGCTGCAAACAGGCTCGTACCAGGAAGCCCGGGAAAAATTTTTATACTGTGATACACTTCTGGCATCAGAACCCCTGCACCTGCTTGGCTTGACACTTTTGGAACAGATAACGGAAAATTATAATGAGGCCCTGACCTTTGGCGAGTCACTGCTCCTGCTTCATCCTCAATGGCAATTTCTTTATTTCACACAATACAACTCAAATCTGGCGAGATTAATCCTGGCAGAGACTTCTTTGATCATGGGTGATTTTGAAAAGTCTATTAATCTCCTTGACCAGTTATTACCGGAAAATATTTTTTACAATAATTCTGAAAGTTGGGTATTGGAAGGTGTCAAATACAATAATCTTGAAGCGTTTATTATTGCTGCCCTTAATTTTTTGAAAAGTGAATTTTACTCGTCATTTCCATAGCCGGGCGGCGGCGGTGGCGGTGTCGGCCGGTTGTTGGTATGATGATGGTGATGTCCGGTCCACCACCACCAGGGAGATTTGGTTTGCAAGAGATCAAAACTGGTAATTGTGGGTGGAATAAACACAGCATTTTGGGCTAACTGTTTCAAAAATTTGCGTCGGTTTATATTTTTATCCTGGTCATTCATCCTTTTTTCCTTTAATAGACCCATAAAAATTACCCAAAAAATCATGAATATGCAATGAAGAGAACAAAAGAGTTACCATGAAAATCAAGAAAGTATTAATAATTCTTATGTCCGTCTTATGGATAGTTTCCTGTGAACAAAATATTGTCAAAACAACCCCTATCCCTTCGCCGGTATTTTTGCAGGGTCCCCTGGTGACCCCTGTTTTGTCCGATCAGGCCACGATCCAGTGGACCACAGACATGCCCTGTTGCAGCAAAGTCCGTTACATTTCCAATGAAGTCGCCGAATCCGATGACACCCTTGAAATCTTAAATGAAGAATATCGCCAGGAACATTGGTTTACCATCAAACCTCTGAATGACAACCAGACCTACCACTTCAGAGCTATTTCCACGAATCAGGACCAACAATCCGTGACCAGCCAGCTGCTGAATTTCAGGACAAAAATATCCCTGAACCATTGCTGGTCCCTGTTTGAATCAGGCAATTATGCCGAAGCCTTGCAAGCTTTTGAAGCCCTTGCCGATGAAGAGTCCGAAGAAATCCTGCTGGGACTGGCCTGGTCCAGTCTTCGGATCGATTCCCTGCAACAGGCATTGGAAAATTTTGAAAACCTCTATACCATCAATTATCAAAATTCGAATGCCCTCACAGGTATCTGTATTGCCAATTACCAGATTGGCCTTTATCTCGAATCAATCATCTACGGCGAACTGCTTTGGCAACAGAATACTGAACAGCCGGCATCACCGGAACGCCCATTTTATGTTTTTGAGCATGACACAAGTATCAATAATGTCGATATATCCATTATTTTAGCCAAGGCCCATTTGCACTATTTCCGGTTTGATGAAGTTCAGAAGGAACTGGATTTTCTGGTGCCGGACAATCAATTAAATTCGAGCGATTCTGCCACCTGGAAAATCGATATTTCGGTATTTTCCAGCTACGAGTCAGTCCTTAGGGCTTATGTGGATTCCCTGCAATACTGGTTTGAATTTTTGTAACATTTTAGATGACAAAAAAAAGAGCCGCATCATGCCGCTCTTTTTCAGTTGACAAAATTGTGTGAGAACTTATTGTCCATCCACAAGTTTTCGACAAAGTGTATTATCGCTGGTTTCGGCCATTTGTTTTATGGCAATTTTCATATCTTCGACTTTACCAACTGCTATGATTGAATGAAAGAGATAACCTGTAAAAAAACCGATAATGAATACTGTTAAATTCATTTTGACTCCTATTTCCTGCTAATACCATAATCGGCATAAAAATCATTAACTTTATATAAAAAACCATAAATTTTAACAATATCAAGCCTTCAGGATTTTTTTCCTTTTCATTATTTTCCAGATAAGTTTTAGATTTAGGCCTGAGAAAATAGAAAAACAAAAGGTTGATTTGAAAAAAGCAATTTTTCTGGATCGTGACGGGACGATCAATTTTGATAGTGAAAAATATATCAGGACCCTTCAGGATTTCCGTTTGTTTCCCTATACCGCGGAAGCCCTGGAAAAATTTTACAAGGCCGGATTTGAATTGATCATCATCACCAATCAATCAGGCATTGGCAGGGGCTATTTTTCCGAGGAAATTTTTCATCAGATGAACCACCTGATGTTGGGTGAATTGGCCAAAAGGAATGTCAGGATACTGGACATCCGTTTTTGCCCCCATCTACCGGAGTCCCAATGTGATTGTCGAAAACCCAAACCCTCCCATGTGTTGCAGGCAGCCTGGGACCATGATATTGATCTGTCCCAATCCTGGTTTATCGGTGATTCACAAAAAGATATTCAAACCGGTTACAACGCCCGATGCAAAACAGCCCTGGTTTTATCAGGCATTCGAAAAATTGATCCTGAAACCATTGCCGGCTGGGGGATCAGACCGGACCTGATCGAAATGAACCTTCTGACAGCAGCAGAAACAATCATTAATCTGGAGAAAAATCAATGAACATCATTGTACTCAAAGGTGGCATTTCATCCGAAAGGGAAGTTTCGCTGGTTTCCGGAAAGATCATTGCTGACACCTTGCGTGAAAACCAACACCAGGTAACGGAAATTGATACAGTCCTGCCAATGGAACAATTGGAAAAAAAATTGGACACAACTGAAAACCATCTGAGAAGAGGCAATTCCAATTTGCTGAAACTGTTGCATCATGACCTTTTCCGCAATTGCGATTTTGTTTTTAATGCACTTCACGGCGGCGAAGGTGAAAATGGCGAGGTCCAGTCGCTGCTGATGATGCACGGAATGAAATTCAACGGTTCGGATTCAACCGGTTGCGCAATTTCCATGGATAAAATCATTTCTAAATTAATTTTCGAACGCTATAATATTCCCACGCCAAAATGGGAACATTTCAATCGTGGCAAGGAAGAAACAATAGAAGAAATGGTCCGGGATATCGAAAAAAACCTGGCCTATCCCGTCGTTGTCAAACCAGCCAATGAAGGGTCAACTGTGGGATTGACAATAGTCAATCAACCGGAAAAACTGACCGACGCCATCCACTTTTCCAGAAAATTTTCTAAAGAGGTCCTGGTGGAAGAATTCATTCCGGGCCGGGAACTCACTGTCGCCCTGCTGGATAACAGGGCACTTCCGGTTGTGGAAATAATTCCAAAACACCAAATTTATGATTACGAATGTAAATATGCCGACGGCATGAGTGAATATCTCTCCCCTGCGCCCTTGCCGCAAGAACTGACCCGAAGAATCCAGGCATACTCACTCCTGGGCTTCAAAGCCCTAAAATGCTCCGGTTATGGAAGAATGGACCTGAGACTGTCGCCGGACAATAAACCTTATTTCCTGGAATTGAATGCATTACCCGGAATGACCAGCCACTCCCTGGTACCCAAGGCAGCCAAAGCTGCAGGTATCCCTTTTTCAGAATTGCTGGAAATAATAATTGAGACAGGCCTGAGGAATGGAAGATAAGCGCCACTGGTTTGCTGCCTACACAAAATCAAGGCATGAAAAAGTCGTCAAAGAACGCCTGGAAAAGAAAGGCATTGTCACTTTTTTACCTTTGGTTCGGCAAAAAAGCCAATGGAAAGACCGTATCAAGGAAGTCGAAATCCCGCTGATAAAAAGTTATATATTTGTTCAGGAAGAAGCCAGAAATCTACTCTATGTCCTGCAGACTGAAGGCATCCTCAACATCGTCCGTATTGGTGAAAAATACACCCTTATTCCGGATTTCCAGATTGAAGCCCTGCAAAAAGCCCTGGAAGAACGCATCCATCTGGAACCGGCCAATTATTTTACCGAAGGCGAAAAGGTCAGAGTACTGACCGGGCCGTTGTCCGGACGAATCGGCCTGATTACAAAAATCAGCGGCCATTCCAAACTGATATTAAAAATTGATGCCATAAATTTTGCTTTTTCCACACCGGTGGACCCGGAGAATGTGGAAAAATTTCATTAAAGGAGCTGTCATGCAATTTTTTAACACACTGACAAGAAAAAAAGAAGAATTCATGCCCATTGATTCCCGGGAAGTCCGGCTTTATACCTGTGGCCCGACAGTTTACAATTATGCCCATATCGGAAATTTTCGCGCCTACATGTTTGAAGACCTGCTGAAACGATACCTGATCTATAAAGGCTACAAAGTCAAGCACGTGATGAACCTCACCGACGTCGATGATAAAATCATCAAAGCCATTTACCGGCAGAATATTTCCATCACCGATTATACCCAAACCTACAAAGATGCCTTTTTCCGGGACCTGGAAACCCTGGGAATATTACGGGCCGATATTACACCGGCGGCAACGGAAACCATTCCGGAAATGGTGGAACTGGTCAGGAGCCTGCTGCAAAAAGGATTTGCTTACACCACCGATGAAGGCTCAGTCTATTTTCAGATCGCCAAATTTCCCGGCTACGGCAAACTGGCCAACCTGAACACCGACGAAATGCAAAAAGGCAAACGCGTTGAAAATGATGAATATGAAAAAGAAGAATTACGGGACTTCGCACTCTGGAAAGGTTACAAAGAAGAAGATGGTGATGTCTATTGGGAAACAGAACTGGGCAAAGGCCGTCCGGGCTGGCATATTGAATGCTCTGCCATGAGTACCAAATACCTGGGCAACCACTTTGACATTCATTGTGGTGGCGTCGACAATATTTTTCCCCACCACGAAAATGAGATTGCCCAGAGTGAAGGTGCTACCGGAGAGAAATTTGTCAACTACTGGATGCATTGCAAGCACCTGATTGTCGACGGCCAGAAAATGAGTAAATCCCTTGGTAATGTATACAGCCTCAGGGATATTCTGGAAAAAGGCTACTCGCCTGAAGCCATTCGCCTGGTATTGCTGAATACCCACTACCGCCAGACCCTGAACTTTACTTTTGAAAAACTGGATGCTGCGGAAAAAAACATCCTAAAAATGCGCAGTTTTTTTAAAAGCCTCTGCAATACCGATACTTCCGCAGCTCAATTCGGGCCGCTGGTCACCGAGGCCGAAGCCGAGTTTGACAACTGCCTGGCTGATGATCTCAATATTTCCGGGGCCGTCGGTGCCTTGTTTAACCTGATGAAATCCGTCAACAGCGATCTGGAAGGCCGGAAAATTTCCGAAACGGACGCTCAAAAAATCATGGAATTTATGAAAAAAAGCGATTCCGTGCTCAATGTTGGCAGATATGAGGAGGCCCTCAAAGCCGAAGACCTTTCATCTGAAGAATATACTTTGATCGCCCAACGGCTGGAGGCCAAAAAGGCCAAAAACTGGGCTGAAGCCGACAGAATTCGTGACCTTTTCAAAGAAAAAGGAATCCTCCTGAAAGACGGTCCTGACGGAACAACCTGGGAGAGAAGCTGAGGTCGAGGTCAAGATTTAGGTTTAGATTGATGTCGGGAGGGGCCTGAATCCAAAATTTTGTTGGCAAGGACTCCGGTGATAACCAGCATCAGTCCAATGAAGGACGTAAACAAGATTTTTTCGCCGAGCACCATGTAAATAATTCCCATGGATAGTACCGGAAAAATATAAATATAAATGGAAATCCGGGCAGTATTTTCAGAGTATCGCAGGGCCTGCAGCCAAAACCAGAAAGTCAGTCCCATTTCAAAAATCCCCACATACACCGCCGGCCAGAATCCCTGCATATCAAAATTTACCAGACTTCCGTTTAACAAAACAAAAATCACGATATATATGGCGCCAAAGAAAAAATTCAGCAAAAGTCGCAACAGCTCATCCTGGGTATCTTTGGCATTAATCAGCCAGTACAACGACCAGATCACAGACGTGGAAAGGGCCAGTAATATTCCGGCAATACTGACATTCAGATATTCGCTGACTTCACCGCCGTAGGCGATCAGTGAGACCCCAAGAAAAGCCAGCACCAGCGAAAAAAAATTCTGCCAGCGGACCTTTTGCCGAAGAATCGGAACAGAAAGAAAAACAATCACAATTCCCCAGGTCACATTCAGTGGCTGGGCAATTTGTGCCGGCAGCATCGCATAGGCCTGAAACAAGACCAGATAATAGCCAAAAGGATTGACCAACCCCATGAGAGCTGAAAAAAAAATCTCCTTTTGATTGAATTTCTTCAATTTACTCAATTTACCGGTGACTACAGCCAGAGAAAACAAAACAATCAGCGAGCTGAGGGTCGATACAAACAATAACTGGACCGGTGATATGTACCGCAATGCCAGTTTAAAAGCTGTGGCTACCGTGGCCCAGCACAGGATTGAAAATGCCGTAAAAATATAGGCTTTAGATTGATTTTTCATTTTTACCTTTACCTTTCGGATGATGTTTCCAATTCCATTTTAACAAAACCTATTTGACGGCATTTCTCCGGTTTAATCTATCAGACCAAATGCAGACAATCTTTCAATCCGTTTCCTTGTGGACGGATGACTGTAAAATAAAAATTCGACCACCGGGTGCGGATCATCATCACCCAGATTTTGTCGGCTCAATTTATTCAACCCGCTTATCAAGGGTCCCGGCGACTGCATGAACTTCGCCGCAAAAGCATCGGCTTCCCGTTCATGTTTTCTGGAAAGGATATTGGTCAGTGGGCCTGTGATCATTCCGAAAATAGATAAAAGCAAAGCAATCAGCGGCAGGGCCGCCAGAGAATGTTTTTCGGGACCAAAATTTAAAAAATATTCGGTATAAATCTCATCCACCAGGAACAAGCCCAGGTAGTTGAGTAAAACCCCTACAAACATTCCCTTCCAGATATGCTTCCTTTTAAAATGGCCCAGTTCATGAGCCAGGACAGCCAGAATTTCATCATCCTCCAGAGTGCCCAGCAATGTATCGCCAAGAATAATCCGCTTTGATTTTCCGATTCCGGTAAAAGCAGCATTGGCTTTTTGAGTATTTTTGCTCATATCAAACCGGAACACGCCCTCCAGATTCATTCCTGTCTGATTACATAAATTTTCTATTTTTTCCCTTAAATCGGAATTATCTAATTCTGAAAATTTATAAAAAAGCGGAAAAATCAGCGTTGGCGCCAGCCGCGACAGGAGAACGGAAAAAAAGACAATAACCGTCCCAAAGATTATCCACCAGCTTTCCGGCCGGTTTTTCAATACAAAATAAAAAATCGACATCATGACCAGAAGGATTGGTAGTACCACCATCATTCCCTTGGCTTTTTCCAAAAAATACTGGCCGATGGTTTGGTTACTGAGTTTGTACCGGTGTTCTAGAAGGTAGTCCTTACAGAATCCAACCGGGAAGGTGATGATGCTGCTCAAAATTCCCAACAGGAATAAAAAAAAGAAAAGCGCCAGATATTCATTTCCAATCAATCCCGAAATCCAATGGTCCATTTTTACGGAAAATCCACAAAACAGCAACACCAGCACAAAAACCAGATTAATAATACTATCAGAAATTGACAGCGTCAGTTTTATCCGGTTATAGTTTTTTGATTTTTTTTTGTCCATAATGATTAATCCAGATCTGTTTATATATAGCCCGCTGAAGGCTAAGGTTAATTTTTCTCCTGCGACCGGGTTAAATCGGGATGTTTGGCCGCGATTCGGAATATCATCACAATTTATTGTGGCGCATTAAAATATCAATTAAATCATTTCTATAAAAAATCCAGTTGGTTATATTATCCAACGTTGTAAAAAATTAATTAAAGGAGGGGCAAAATGAAACTTAAATTATTGGTGATTTTCGCATTAGCACTCGCACTCTATGCCAATGACGGCGCTGTCGATGCCCGAATGCTACAGGAGATTCGCAAGTCCTTCAACGAAGATGCCTACACCAAAGCCACCCAAAACGCCATTACCAACAATAGTATTCAAGACCTGGCCCTGAACCGGTCCAAAGTCCAGCACATCGATAAAAATTTTTCCTATCGCATTGATGTGCCGGGTATAACCGATCAGGAAAATACAGGTCGCTGCTGGCTGTTTACCTCACTCAACGTATTGCGTCCGAAAATTGTCGCCAGATACAACCTGGAGGATTTTGAGTTTTCCGAAAACTACCTCTTCTTCTGGGACCAGTTTGAAAAGGCCAATCTCTTCCTGGAAAATATTATCGCCACCCGGGACAAAGACATTAACGATGAATATGTCCGGTTTCTGTTACGCAGCCCCATCGGCGACGGCGGTGTCTGGAACATGATGCCTGGAATTGTTGGGAAATACGGCTTCATTCCAAAGGAATTCATGGAAGAAACCCGCCATAGTGCCAACACCGGCGAATTCCGCCGTATACTCAGTGAAAAGCTGCGGACCCAGGCCATGGACCTGAGGGCTATGAAAACTGACAACCTCAAAAAATTACAGGACGCCAAAACCGAAATGCTGAAAGATGTCTATCGCATCCTGGCCCTGACCATGGGAACTCCGCCGGAGAAATTTACCTGGCGCATCAAAGAAAAAGAATCTGAAACCTTTACCGTCAGGACCATGACGCCACAGGAATTTTATCAGGACGCCATCGATTATGATCTGGGTCAATATGTCATGCTGATGGATGATCCTTCCCGTCCTTACCACAAATTTTATGAAATCCAATGGTACCGCAACCTGGTCGAAGGCATTAACTGGAAATATATCAACCTGCCCAGTGATGAAATCAAAAAATTCGCCAAAAAATCAATTCTCGGCGACGAACCGATGTATTTCTCCTGCGATGTGGGAAAGCATCTGGATCGGGATCGCGGACTTGTCGACGTTGGTCTTTACGACTATGAAAGCCTTTTTGGTGTCCAATTCGACATGACCAAGGAAGAGCGCATATTGTCCTATCAGTCTGGCTCCAGTCATGGCATGGCCCTGGTGGGTATCGATACCACTGCCGACGGTGAAATCACCAAATGGCTGCTGGAAAACAGCTGGGGCGCAGACGCCGGCTTCAAAGGCTTCCTCATTATGACTGATGACTGGTTTGACGAGTATATGTTCCGCCTGGTCATCAAAGAGGAATTTTTACCGGAAAATATTCTGAAAATTCTCCAGGAAAAGCCGGAGAAGCTGCCGCCCTGGGACAGAATGTTTTAATAATGAAATAATACACCCCGTATTTGGGCCCATTGGAAGGACAATAAAAGACCCGCTTGTCATTTCATTGGGCCTTAGGGCCAAAATCAAATTTCACCGTCCTCCTTTCCTTTCGGCGCAAGAGCAATAATCTTGACTTTCCCTTGAAGAGATTCTTCATCAAATTCGGAACGACAGGAACCTTTTCTCAAAACAATTATTGCCCTCTGAATTTTATTTAAATAAAATTCATATTTTTTCTAAAAAACCTAGTCGGGAATATTTAAAAATTTGATTGATATATTGATATTTGTTTTATAATATATCAACAATAGTGATTTTTAGAGAATTACTGTGTTAAAATTTTAATATGAACAATTAGTTGAATTAGATTGCACCATGTTTTCAGACAAAACATTAAAAATAAATAAATTAAAAAGGGGAGCGAAAATGAAAAAATCTATCATTTTCATTATTTCGTCATTGCTTTTACTGTCAGTTTCTTCCATGGGAAAAGATAGTGAAATAGGTAATATCTATAAAAGCCAGGCCGAAATGATGACCGGGCTCATAAAATCCGGAACAGAAAATCAGCCAATCTTAAAAATCAAAATTGATTCTAAAACGATGGCAACGGTTTCCGATTTTCATCTTAAAACCAATCTCAGCGGCTTAAAAAATGAAACGGCCATCTCACAAGTCAAACTGTTCTACACGGGCAATTCAGACGCTTTTTCGCCTGAAGCCTTGTATGGCCAGGCACCAGTCACCAATCAGGAAACCCTGGTGGTTTCCGGTGACCAGCAAATTACCCAGGGGACCCATTATTTTTGGCTCGCCATCGACGTCAACTCCCAGACACCTCCGGTGACCCTGCAGGCCAGCTGTGAATCCATGACTGTTGCAGATCAAAAAATTATTCCCGCTCCCGTCAGCACCAGTGAAGCACTGAAGATTGAAAACCAGCCGGTACAGAAAAACAAGAGGACAATGGAAGACCAGACCAGAGTTTCCTCTGTCCCTTCTCAGAACCAAAGTTCTGTCACTACGGGCGCTACCTATGTAACCAATTCTGACAATACCGGTAATGGCGGCACTGGCCCGGCCGACTTTGATATGGACACCTATCTATTCAACGATAATGAAAAAAGCCCCATTGAATTTTTTATTAATGTCACCGGCGATCTTCCGCAGAATAGCGCTATACTGGCGATTTATGTCTATGATGTAGATGAAGAAGCCGGCGAAGTAAACCATGTTTATTTTAACGGCCATTTTTGCGGCAAAACGCATGGTGAGGATTCCCAATATAATATCACATCCTTTGTCATACCTATCGAATGGGTCCGACAGGGCAACAACCTGGTCCGTTATGAAATTGATGTTTATGAAGGGGACTGGGCCTCCACCGTAGACTGGGGACAGTTGGTCATCGACGGCGGCAACAAAGAAAGCGGACAACTGACCGATCTGTATATTGCCGATTCCGAAATCGATGATCCGTATTGCCACGTTTATCCTGTATTTTACACCGAAGTAACAACCACCGGATACCACCGTTATATCGTCAACCTGGTTGACCCGATGGGAAATATGTTAGACTCCCACACCTACAACTTGCATCTGAATGCCGGCGTATCTTCTGTGGGCATCACCGTAGATATTCCCATCAATTCAGTCTCCGGACCCTATACCATCCAGGTCATTATGATCGCCCCCGACCTCATGACAATAGAAGATTACCGGGAAGTTATCTACGCCTATCTGATGTTTTACGTAGACCAGGACGCCGACGGCGAAAATAACGGCTCATCCTGGGAAAATGCCTTTAATGATCTACAGGACGCACTGCAACACCCTGGCATCAATGAAAATTACCAGGTGTGGGTGGCAGAAGGGACCTATCTGCCCAGCCATTATTTCAACGGCGGCGGTAACAATGCTAATTTGGGTAAAAGGTCAAAAACCCTGGCAAATCCCAGGCTAGTCAGCTTTGAAATCCCCAGTGGCGTAGAAGTCTATGGCGGATTTGAAGGTATTGAAGTTGCCCTGAGCGAGCGGGATGATATTGAAGGCCATCCGACCATTTTAAGCGGCGATATCGGTGTTCCGTCTGAAAACTGGGATAATTCCTTTCACGTCGTCGTTTTTGATCATGCCGGTGATGGAACAACTCTGGATGGATTTATCATTCAGGACGGACTGGCCGATGGTGGAGCGATCGATGAAACCGGTGGTGGCATCCTTTGCAACCTTAGCGTACCAACCATCACCAATTGCAAAATTTTAAATAACTCGACTTCAGGCGCCGGTGCCGGCATGGCTATACATAATTCCACTCCATTGATGACAAATCTCGAAATTTCATCTAACTTCAGTGATAATATTGGCGGCGGATTATATATCTCAGGGCCCCAATCAGCGCCCTATATCGACCGGTGCATTATTTCCGGAAACAGCTCAGTCTCCAAAGGTGGCGGTATTTTCATAGGCTACAATGAATATTCGGTAACCATCCGAAATAGTATTTTAACCGGCAATAGCGCTTTCAGTGAATTAGGCGCAGGCGGGGCAATGGCCCTTTCGGGCCCCTGTTCAGCCATTATGGAAAATGTGACCATCACGGGCAATCATTCGACGCAATATGGGGGCGGCATTTATACCAATTTTGCAAATTTTTCAATTTTAAACTCCATTGTTCAGTTTAATTCCTCCGGTGAGGGTAGGCAGGTTTACACGTGGAGTAGCGGTTTGCAAATTGTCGACTGCAACATTGCATCCGATGATTACGATCTGATGGGAACCGGTGAAAGTTTCTTTGATCGCAACATTAACCAGGACCCGCTTTTTATCGAGCCTCTGGATCCAAACAATGCCCCCAGTACAGCCGGAGATTTTCATCTCTCCGGAAATTCACCCTCCGTCAATGCCGGAAATAACGATGGAGCAGCTTTACCCTATGATTTAGACGGCAATGAAAGAATCCGCTACGGTACCGTAGACCATGGTGCTTATGAGCTGACCTACAGCATTGAATTGCTGACCCGCCAGATTCCGGATTATGATGTGGAGGTCGGCGAAAGATTTGTACATACAACCATTCCATTGACCAATTTTTTCTATGTGATCCCTGATACCGGCCAGAACCAACAGGAAGAAGTCGCAATGCTCAGCAAATCAGCAAGTGCCACCGATGAAGAATTCATCATTGAAAAATCCATCTACTCCATCGAGGATTCCATTACCGCAAAATATTGCTGCTGCTGTTGCGGAGATACCCTGATCTGGGGCGCCATCCATGAAGATATTCTCTACTTGCGATATACCAAACACGCCGATGGGTTTGGCACCGTCACCTTGCAGGGAAATTGCATGAATGATACGGCTTACATTTCCTTTGACGTTACGATTAAGTCTGTTATTCCCGGCGATACCACTAATTACTTTGGCGACACCTCGGCCGTAGCTGTTGAGGAAGAACTCATGCCGACAGAATTCAGCCTCTCCCAGAACTATCCGAACCCCTTTAACCCGACGACCGTCATTCCCTTCGCCCTCCCGGAATCATCACCTGTTGTCCTGACCATCTATGATATCAGCGGAAAACTGGTCAAGTCCCTTGTTTTCGGGACAGTCAATGCCGGCTACCACAGAATTGAAATTGATGCTGAAAAATTTTCTACCGGGATCTATTTCTATAGAATACAGGCCGGAAATTTCAGCGATATCAAGAAAATGACGATTATTAAATAAATACCAAAATCATTAAAAAAAGGCTGCCATAATTTTTGCAGCCTTTTTTTTTGCCCCGTCTTTCATCTTTCCCTCAAGTCTTTGATGGAAGGGAGGAATTTTTAGAATAAATTGGAAAACTTTTGTATTTTAAAAGTGTAACCTTGTTGACTAAATCACGAGATCGAAAAAAAATGAGAATAACCAAACTGCTCTGTATTACACTATTTCTTTTACTGGTTTCTGTTGTAAAACTTTCTGCCGACAGTTGCCTTCCCGATTCGCGCCGGGTTGACTGGAAAAAATCCGGGTTGCTACCGGACACTGATTTTTCCGTTGACAACTGGATTTATGTGAATGATTACACCGGCAGTGATTACAACAAGATCCTGGCGGCCATCACCAACGCCAACCAGCAACCGGGAAATACAATTATCTATTTTCAATCCCAATCCTATCACATCACCGCCAAAATTGATATAACACCCCTTCAGAAAAACAAAACTGGCAATATCCTGTTCCTCGGCAATCTTTCACCGGACACGCTGACGACCCTGGTCTTTGAGGGTCTTGATGATGATGATGATTGCATCCTTCTGCGCGGCTGGTGGTCCGGTGATACAGCCCTGATTCTGGACGATGTCCAAAAAGGCGATCAGGTCCTTTATTATGACGATACAGGAAATATCAGCCTGGAAACCGGTGACTGGATCAAATTTTGTGAGCCGGAATTTGATGACGATTACAACAAAAGCAAGGCAGAATTCATCGGCCAGATCACCCAGATTACCGCCGTCGGCCCAGGCGCCGTTTCTATACAGGACGAAGCCGCTAAAAATTATGCTGTCAGCAACGATATGTGGCTTCAGGAATTTCGACCGGTCATGAACATCGGATTTGAAAACCTCAAAGTAGAGCGGGATAACAGTTCCAAAGGATATGGCTCAACTTTTTATTTCGACCGCGCAGTGAATTGCTGGCTGAAAGGGGTTGAATCCTACAACTGCACCGGGTATCATATCCAAATCAACCATTCAACCCATATACAAATCGACGGCTGCTTTATCAACAAGGCCACCAATTACGATTCAAATGAAGGCTCCGGCTATGGAATTGTGCTGGGAAATGCCACCACCAATTGCCGAATTGAAAACAATGTTTTTCAAAAAACACGACATGCCATGCTGGTCGGTCGGGGCGCCAATAGCAATGTCTTTGACTATAACTATTCCAGGGATGCGGAATGGGACTTTGATAATCTCAATCCCGGCGATGTTCGCCTCCATGGCCGCTATCCTTTTGCCAATTTATTTGAAGGAAATTCCGTTGATTTTATTTACGGTGATGAAACCCATGGCGATAACGGCCCCTTCAACACCTTTTTGCGCAATAAAGTCAGGAATGATAACCTGACTCTCTATAATTCCGATTCCTCCAATGTCTTCACCAATTATATCAAAGGAGACCATACCTTTATCGATGAACCCAGCTGGGCCTATCAGCTGGTCCACCCGGAAGCCAAAAAGTCTAAAAATATTATCCGTGACAACAACTGCCCCGATATTTCCTATATTTACGACCATAAGCCCTCCTTTTTCATCCATCCCACCGATACTTTCCCGCCCTATGAAACCAATTCCCAAAACAGTAAGATACCGGCCGATATGAGGTGGGAAGATTTTAAGGCCGAAAGACTGATATCACCCCTTTACTACAATCCACCAAATTTTGCCCCGCTCCTGCAAAATCCAATTCCCAACCTGACAATTGAGGAAGACTCGCCTATCTTTACCCTTAATCTGTCCCATGTTTTTATTGATCATGATAATACCTCGGGTCCCATCACCAAAAGCATTCTTTACGTCAGTAATGATACGCTCTTTACCCTTCAAATCCTCGATGAAATCCTCTATCTCCAGCCCAACCTGAACCAGTACGGAACATCGATGGTTTATTTACAGGCTGAATCCGACGGCATGACTGCCAATGATACTTTTTCCGTCACCATCAATCCGGTAAATGATGCGCCGACAGGAATGAACGGTACGGTGACAATATTAGAAGATTCGCTGGTTTGTTTTCAAAAATCCGATTTCCCTTACACCGATATTGAAATGGACTCTTTAAGAGCGATCCAAATTCTTACATTGCCGCAAAAGGGCGCTGCATACTATCATACCCTGCCTTTGTCAGCCGACCAACTGGTCACCGATTTTTCAGTTTTTTGTTATCGCCCAGAACCCAATGACTTTGGTCCTGAATACGCTGCTTTTTCCTATCGGCTCATGGATGCGCCCGGAGCTTTCAGCGACTCCGCCTATCAAATGGCCCTGAAGGTAGAAAATGTTGACGATCCGCCATATATCAACCGAAAGACAGGTCTGCTTGAAGTGACGGAAGATTCGACGGAAATTTTCATCCTCCTCGATTCGGTATTTTCCGATATTGACAATGAGGATTCACTCATCACCCATGCAATTCTTTCTATCAGCGATTCATCTCTTTGTGAGGCCACACTCTTTCAGGATTCACTGGAAATTATTCTGAAAGATAATGCCTTTGGCAATTCTACGATTATAGTAGTAGGAATTTCAAATTTTCTATCGGTGACCGATACGTTGCAGCTGAATGTTAGTCCGGTAAATGACGCACCCTTTAGCCGGGACACAGCCGTAACTTTGGGTGAAGATACCCGTTTTTATTTTTTAAAAACTAACTTTCCTTTTGAAGATATCGAACAGGATTCACTGGTTTCAATCCGCCTGCAGTCTTTACCCGGATCCGGCCATTTGTATTACCACGATGAACCGGCAGTTATCAATACAAATCTTTTTGATTTTGCCGCCTTGAGTTTTTTACCTGAAAAAAACAGGATTGGCCGGGATTACGCCCAATTTTCCTTTCAGGTCGTGGATGATGAGTTTGGTATCAGTGATTCAATCTATACCCTGACCATTCATGTTGAAGAAATTGACGATCCGCCCATCGTATTACACCCTTTGCCCGATCTTTTTTTTCATGAAGACGCCGGGGATACAATCCTTAATATCCGTCCATTTTTTTTCGATCCTGACGATTCGGTATTATCTTTTTCGGTTTTGCAAAACAGCCCTTCTCAACGGGTTTCCGCAACCCTCGCTGACTCAATGCTTTCCTTGAGTTTTGCACCCAACCAGTACGGCGCGTCAACCCTGATCGTGGGCGCTGCTTCCAATGCTTACACCGTAACAGATACTTTTTCTGTTTTCGTCAGTGAAGTCAATGATCTACCCGCTCCATTTTCATTGTTGCTGCCCCTGAATCGTGACACAATTGATATTTTTCATAAGGATTCCATCACCTTTTGCTGGGAAAGTTCTGCAGATCCGGACCCTGGAGATACTCTCTTGTACATTCTTGTTCTTTCAGACACCCAGTTGTTCACACCGGATACCCTCCTCTCCTGGCCCACAAGCGGGTACCGGCAGAACCCGTCACCGTTGATTACATTTCCCTGGTATGTAACGGTCACGAGTCATATGGATACGGTATTGAGCACCGACACCTTCACAATTACGCTGAAAAACGGGCCGGTTTCCATTGGCGAAGAGACCGTGCCTGAAAAATTTCAACTTTCTCAAAATTTTCCGAACCCTTTCAATTCTTCAACCATTCTTTCCTATTCGCTAGCCCTGCCGACTGAAGTGCAATTATATTTTTATAATTCTGCGGGAAAACTGGTGGACTACAAACACTTTCCTCAACAAGCCGCAGGCTACTATCAATTCCATTGGAAAGTACCAAACCTGCCCTCGGGTTTATATTTTTACAAAATAGTGGCAGGAAATTATATTAAAATTAAAAAATGTCTGCTAATCAAATGATAATGCTTTTTATATTCACTATATTTTTAGTAGTTTTCGCCATATCAAGAATGAAAAGGATATTCGTATAATGGAAAAAAAATTATCTTTATTGATTACTTTGCTGGCACTGCTGCTGTCGAATTTGTTTGCACAGCAACTAAACCTTCACATTGAAGCCAAAAAAATCAAATACGTCAGTGTTGATGTTCAGGATTCCGAAGGCAGATATTGCTCGGCCCTGCGAATCATCTCCACAATCGAAGGCCTTCAGTATGATTCCTATCTGGGAATTGTTCAGATTGATGACCTGGAGAATGAAGATATCGTCTTTGTTTTGCCCCAGGAACAGGCTATTGAAATCTATCATCAAAACTATGAGCCCTTCCCAATTAATTTTGCTGATTATGGTATCCAACTGAACCCAAAAGAAATGTGGGAAATTTCCATTTCCGATGGTCACCGGGCGCCGGTATCCACTTCACCCACCCAGGTCATGATTACCGTCAAGACCACACCGCCGCTGACCAAATATTATCTGGACGGAAACTATATTGGCATTAATGAACAATTTACCGTCACTTCCGGACAACATCTGTTGGAAATTCAGAAAATGGGATACAAGACCCTGCGCAAAAATATCACCGTCAGCCCTGCTAATCATTTCTTTGAATTTACGCTGGAAAAAGAAGGCGCTTTGCCGGTTCAGCAGCCTGTGGTTTCCTATCCCCAGCAACCAGTAGCAAATCTGCCACAGCAGCCGACCATCACTTCCCAAATCCAAAACACAACCATGGGCAGCATTAAAATTGAATCCAATCCTACCGACGCTGAAATTTATATTAACGGCAACAAACTGCCGAAAAATTCTCCGGCTGTGATCGACAATCTGGTTTTCGGAAATTATAAAATTGAAATGAAGACATCCGGTTATTCAGGTGAAATACTGGTGAACCTCAATTCACCCGAACAGCAATCAATTTTCCTGGACCTAATGCCCCTTTACGGCAGAATTGACGTTCAATCCCAGCCCGAAGGTTCCAATATCTATCTGGATGGAAATATGGTCGGAAAAACGCCCATGCTGATTGAAAATGTCAGCAAAGGGTTTCACACTATAAAAATAACCAAAAACAATTTTGCAACCACAGAAGAGGTCATCAATATTTCCGCTGGCGCAACTTATACCTACACCAAATCCATTTCGCAGCTGGGCATGCTGGAAATCAGCAGCAATCCTGATAATGCAAAATTTTCCATCAACAGCGAAACCAGTTACAAAACCCCCTGGAAAGGCGAACTGGAAACCGGCACCTATGATATCACCTTTACCAAACGGAATTTTTTCGAAAAAAGCCTGACCGTAGCGCTGCTACCCGGCGAAAAAAAATCCCTGAACATTGTTCTTGATCCCAATATGATGGAAATCAACAAACGTATCCATCGTCTGAAAATCGTTCGCAACCTGAGCTTTTACACAGCTATCGCATCGACCATCACCGGCGCTGTGCTGAAATTTTCCTCCGACCAGGATTATGAAGATTACAAGAAGGCCGGTTCCAACGCCACTTCCCTACATGATTCCATCGAAATGAAAGACCAGTTATATCCGGCTGCCATCGGTGCGGGAGTTGCCCTTCTCATGCCATCCATATACTGCCACATGAAAATCAGGCAACTGAAGACCCAACTCAATGTGGGCTACGATCCTTGCACCGGACATCAAATTCAACTTTCTTACAATTTTAAATGACAGAGGCATAAATATGAAAACAATCCAATATTTATCACTCCTACTAATCTTAATTGTCCTTTATCACTGCGAAGATCGATTATGGACGAACCCTCATGACGCAAAAAACCAGCTCTCACCGGACCAATGGTCGCCAGATGGTTTGTCACTGGAACAGTTAAATGTCTTTACTGCAAAACTGACCTGGCACCAAATGGAAGAAAATGTCGATGGTTTCAGAATCGACAAAAGAACCGCTGACAACGCCTGGACAGAAAACTTCAGAACCCTTGATAAGACTGATGCTGCTGAATACAGTATCACTGATGACGGACTGACTCCGGACACTACACTTGTCCACGAATACCGCATCACCACCTTTGCTCATGAAGAGAGTTCCAGTTCCAAAACGATCACCATTACACCTGTTTTTCCTAAACCTTCGGACCTGCAGCTGGAACAACTGACCCTGAACCAGATCAATCTTACCTGGAAGGACAATTCCGATGGTGAGGAAGGCTTTAAAATTGACCGCAAAATCGGCGCTGAAGACTGGCAAATCAACTATAAGACTCTGGGTCAAAATGCCACCTCTTTCCTGGACACCATGGCCGTCCCGAATAAAACCAACCTCTACCGGGTCTATGCTTTTTACAGCAGCCACAACTCAGCCCAAATCCAGTCTTCACAAAACATATTCTTTCCCTCTCCCACCGACTTTGCTGCGGAACAGCTGTCTCTGGCCAGAATCAAATTGACCTGGAAGGAAAATATCCTGGGGGAAGATGGTTTTACCATAGACCGCAAATATGAAAGCAATGACTGGCAGACCGGCTATGCTGTTGTGGGAAAAAATATTACTACCTATACTGATGAAAATGCCCTGCCGGCTGCCAATTTCCGCTATCGTATCACAGCCTATAATAAAGACCAGACTTCTTCCAGCAAAGAAGTCGCTATTTCGACCCTTTTCCCGGCCCCTTCCGACCTCACCGGACAACTGGTTTCCGATAAGGCCGTTGTCCTGAACTGGACCGACAACAGTGACGATGAGGAAGGTTTTAAAGTTGATCGCAAAGTGGGCAACGGAGAATGGGTGGAAAACTATGGTTCTGTCATCGGCAACGTCACTACCTGGACCGATGAAAACCCCGTCTACGGACAAACCAATTTTTATATCGTCTATGCCTACTTCGGCGAAAAAAAATCCGGCAGTTTAAACACCTCCGTTTTCAGTTTTATGGAAGCCCCAACCAACCTTCAGTCCCAATTTATCGATGATGAGCACATCTCTCTCACCTGGGAAGATAATTGTCCTTTTGAATCCCAATATGTAATCGAGAGAAATTCCGGCTCCGGCTACAGCGAAATTGCCACTGTCAATGCCAACAATACAACTTTCACCGATAACACCGTTTCCTATGCCACCAGCTATCAGTATCGCGTCAAGGCCTCAACCCAATTTAACAGCAGCGAATATTCCAATGAAACCAAAGCCATAACAATCAAGATCAATGCCCCCTATAATCTGATCCTGGAAGAACTGGATGAATATTCTCTCACCCTGCACTGGGAAGACAGCTGTCATTTTGAATCCGGTTTTAAAATAGAAAGAAGTGATGACGGCGCAGCTTTTGTCGAAATCGGCTCCGTCGGTCCTGACATTCATGAATATACTGAAACCGGTCTGCAAAATGATTTCCGCTACCAATACCGGGTTTTTGCTTTTACTTCCAAAAACCAAAGTAACAAAACCAATATAGTAGAGGTTTTGTTACCCCCCGCCGGATTGCGCTATGTCGAAGGCGGTTCCTTTGTCATGGGTGACATTTGGCATGAGGGTGACAAGGATGAACAGACCTTGCGTAATGTTAATCTGCCGGATTTTTTTATGGGCACTTACGAAATCACTCATCAGCAATTTATCGAATTTCTTAACAACTCCGGTGCCGATGGCCAGGGTAAATTAAACGGCAATTATCTCCTGGATATGAATGACATGGACTGCGCTATTGAATGGGACAACATCGAATTCTATTTTGTCCAGCGCTCCAAGATTGCGGGTATTCTGAGTCCTGTCATGGAAGTCACCTGGTACGGCGCTGTTGAATATTGCAACTGGCTCAGCATTCAGCACGGTTTGCTGCCGGTTTATACGGTTTTTCCTGACTCCGTCGTAGCAAACTGGGAAGCCAAAGGATATCGTCTGCCGACAGAAGCCGAATGGGAATACGCCGCCCGCAGTGGTGGCCGAAATGACCAAAGATACAGCGGTACCAATTTTTGGGATGAAATCGATGAATATGCCTATACAGCCAAAAACAGCCCCGATATTATTCAACCGGTTGGACAGCTGAAAGCCAATTTACTGGGCATCTTTGATATGAGCGGTAATGTCTTTGAATGGTGCTGGGACTGGTATATTGAAGGTCAGATTACCGGCAATCCCTATTTCCCCACCGGCCCCTCCAAAGCCGCATCCAATGGCAGAAAGGTCAATCGGGGTGGGTCTTATAATTATGGACCCTTTTATGCCCGTACAACCAACCGAAACAACAATTCTCCCGAATTTTCCTATGATTATATCGGTTTCAGGATTTGCCGGACACGGTAAAACAATTAAAACTTTACAAAAAAGGCGGTCTCATGATAGTCCGCCTTTTTTTTTACTTTTTCAATGATTGATATTAACATCAGTTCGACCTCAGCTTTTTGGATCAACTTTCCAGTTTTCAAATGTAAACGATAATTCGCATTATCGCTTTGGACCGGAAAAGTGAAAACAGGAATTATCACTTGCGAGATATTACTTATGATTAATGCTATTCAATAATTGAGCAATTATCATATATCGAACTCACATGTTATTAATAATAAATTCCATGGAATCATTCGAATTGTTGATTTCTGGTTTTTTCTTCTACAAAGGGAATTCCCTTTTAAAACTTGCTTTATCCCATAAACAGTTATAATGCTAAAGCCCTGATTTGAGTATCATGATCATCCATGGCTTGAAAGCCCTGGCAATGAAAAATGAGGAAAATTCCCATTGCATAGACTGGGTTAATATAAACGATAAAAAATTCACATTATCAAAGAAAAGGCCAGTTTTTGAACCGGCCTTTTCTTTATTTTTTAATATTATCGAATAAACTTATTTCATCAAAATACATTTTTGGGTTTCATGGAAACCGTCGGACTGTAATCTGTAGATATAAATTCCTGATGAAAAATTCCCGGCCTGCCATTTAATGCGATGATGCCCATTATCCAGCCTGGAATTGACCAGGGTTTGCAGCAATTCTCCGCTAAGGTTGTAAATACTGAGGTTGATTGTGGCAGATTCGGCCAGATCAAAACTTATCGTTGTGGTTGGATTAAAAGGATTTGGATAATTCTGGTATAATTTGAATTCCCGTATAATAATATCCTGATCTAATCCACTGACCCACTCTTCAATGTTGACACCACCATCATCCAGATACAGCTGAAAAGGATTTCCGCTGGCATCACTGACACTGTTTTCACCAGTAAAAGTTACCGGAACGAAATTAACAACGTCACTGGTCAGGTCCACATTGAAATTGAATTTTACCAATGTGTCATTGTCAGAAAAATTAATTCCTGTTCCGCTTGACCAACTGATCGTAATCGTATTTCCATTCCGGGTTACATTGGAACTGGACAAGTAGGCACTTTCCATTCCCGAATAATCCATATTTTCATCATCATAATTAACATATAGTTGAATTGACCCGACATTGGTCACACTGTAATCCACGACCATGGGAACCGTAACCGGTTTGTTATCATAGCCAGTAACAGAGGGTATCGTGATGAGCATCGAACTGGTATCAAAATTTAACACCCCGCCATCCTTAAATAAGAGCATAAATGGATAGGCATCGGCATCGCTGACATTATTTTCACCCACAAACCTGACCGACGCAAAGGATTCTGAACCTTCAGGCATATTCGCAGTAAAATTGATGCTCAGTAAATCTTGGTTATCAGCAATATTCATCGACGTCCCTTCGTAGACCCAGAGAATAGTCAGCACATTGCCGATCAAATTGACATTTTCGGCATTGATGTAAGAACTTGTGATACTGTTATAGGTCAATTTGGTCTGATCAAAAGCAATATGCAATTCAACCATGGCGACATTATCAAAACCATAATTCACAATAACCGGTACTGATACACTGGTATTGTCATATTTGACGACTCTGGGTATCGAGAAAAATATCGTATTTTCCGTCACATGGATACCGCCATTAACCAAAGTCATGTCAAAAAGGTTTTCATCTTTATCACTGGCCATACATTTATCTGTGAAACTCAGGGTCAGATAATCGCCGGTTTGATTGTTTGACGGCAAAACATCAAAACTCAATTTGGCCAGTGTATCGCCTGAAGCCAGCGCCATCATGTTGCTGGTATAGATCCAGACAATTTTCAAAACACCGTTGCTGGCATTGATATTGGCACTGGACAACAGACTGCTTTCACTATTTAAAAAAGTCATTTTTGTGTCGTCAAAAAGCAATTCAAGTTCCATCATGGCAACGTTCGAGAATCCATTTTCTGTAACGATTGCAAGTTCCACCTCATTGCCAACGAGCCCGGTTATTTCATTGACTCTCAGGTCCAGTGTTACACCAAACCCGAAAGTTATCGAGATAATAAATGCTAAAATAATTTTATAGATTTTCATAATAGCACCTATTTATTTCAGAAAAATACATTTTTTAATGTCATTATAATTATTGGTCTGCAATTTATAGATATAAACACCGGAAGCCATTTTTGAAGCGTCCCAATGGATCGTATAATAACCTGCATTTTTATTTTCATTTACTAAAGTCTCAACCAATCTTCCGCGAACATCATAGATTGCTAAATGTACTTTTGCATCTTCAGCCAGGCCAAACCGGATCATGGTAGACGGATTAAAGGGATTCGGATAATTAGCAAACAACTCTGTTTTTTCAGGAATAATAACCTCTTTCAGTTGTTTGTTAAGATTTAATTTTCCGGAGGCATAATTGATATGATAAACATTTTCATTTTTGTCAGCCGTCAGACTATTGCCGGAAAATGTGACAGTGGTGGTATTTGCTGAGGACTTGATGATGAATTTCAATTCAGCCAGGGCTTGGTTCTCGTTAATCGTGATTTCCCTGCCATCATACAGCCAGGAGATTTTTACGCCCTTATCAACAATATTGGATTGAAAGTTTACCGGACCTGTAATGCCCACAAACTCCAATTCATCCGGATTGTATTCAATCATCCAATCAATCACAGCCATTTTCAGACTATTGTCAATGGTAAGGGGTAAATAGAGATATTCTCCGTCAGAAAAATACATGTCATCAAATTCCAGATTGGTCTGATGAGCAAAAATTTCTTTTGCCAGGGCTTCACTTTCATTCCAGCTCAGATTGACATCGCCATAGATAAAGGCCGTGAAATTTTTATTGAGCATATCACCGACAATGATTTCATATTCATATTTTTCAGGATTGAATTCCCAGGTACCCAGGGGTGCGGATACAGTTTTTCCCAATAAATAATTTTGTAGCAGCAATAAATCATTGCCATTGATATTATAATCCAGATTACAATCAGCCGCTTTCTTGGAATTGTTGGTCAGGACTTTTGTACCCATCAGGTGGTTTTTGAGACTGAGAAGATCCAGACCATTGATACTACCAATTTCACCTGTCTTCTTGGGCATTACAATGGTATGGCTGGAGAGCCCTTTGAATTGATAAAATCCATTGGCGTCCGTAATGGAAATATTATCCAGATCTCCTGTCAGTTCTAAAGTATCGCCCACCAGAGGTTCATTTGAATTCAGATACAGTAAATTTCCGGAGAAGGTGCTGCCCACAATGTTTTCTTCACCCCAAATGATTTTAGCAGGGCCGGCAGGTCTGGATTCACCCTCTTCATAGAGAGAGGTCACTTTGTATTTGTAAGTTCCACTGACTTCAAGATTATCATAATAATAGGATTTGTGGGATTCGGCAATACAATAATTATCTCTGTATACCTTGAAGAACTTAAATGTCGGTTCTTCTTCGGTAAGATAAGCATTGTTTTTGACCAGATATTGAAAATTCAATCCATAGGTCGGATAGCTGCAGCGAGCCAGTTTTAAACTGGGTAGTTCTTCTGTAGTCATTTCCTGGTTTTGACGATCATAAATCATGCTGAATTGGTGATCCGCCAATTGCAGGGTTCCAAAGGAATACTGGTCCGGCAAAGGGGTTAAAGTAACATAATCAAAGGCTGCGGTACCTGCTAACTGATCATCGTGCAGATGTAAGCCGATTCTGCCCCGTTTATGGGTCTCATCAAAATAACTGCCCTGCAGTTTATGATTAATATAGACATCAATGTATCCATAGGCATAGACTACTTTTAATATGTTCCACTGATTATCACCCTGTAAAATTTCTGAACTGCAAACCAATGGCTGAATAGCTTTGGAGTAACCATTTTCATAAACAATGAGGTCCCAGTTTCCTGCTGTACAGTAAGTAAAAGCATAACCATCGGCCCATTTACCGCTGGCGGACACTTCTGTCGGATCACCATTAAAATAAAGACCAATGCCATAAGGAGAACCACCAGACCTTTTCATTCTGGCTTCCAGCACGAAGTTTTCAAAATAGTCATTGTAGTATACTGAATTGCGCTGATGCGTTGAATTGGAAGTGTTAAAATTGCCGTCTGCTACATGCCATTGTCCGGTGACAATTTTCCATTCCGGTATCAGCGTGTCGCCAAAATCTTCATAAAATCCGCCATTATTAATTTCTTTACGCCATTTCAGCTCAACTAAACCATCAGTTGAATCAATCAACTCGGCAGTAAAATGCCCGGGAGGAGTGAGAGCACATCTGACGAAAATCGGCGCATCATAATCGCCCACATATCGGGCAACATTATGGTTATCTGCAGCTTTGATAAAATATTCAAATCCGTCCGTGGTGACAATATTGGACGGAATTTCTGAAAGGTAGGTATTTCCACCGGATTTGGTCATTTCTGTCATATCATAAAGCAACTGTCCATATTTTTTATAATAAAGTTCAACCCTGTCTACATTATCCGTCGCATCAGTCACATTGGCCGAAATGGCAATGGCTGTGTTTAAATATGAATAAGATTCCAAAGGTGTGTGATCCACAACCGGCAATTCATTGGTGCCGACAGCTAATTGGAAAGGATTTTTATAGGGTTCCATGGATGGCAAAGTACTGGTAAATTGACCATCCGTTGCAGTGATATAATAATCAAACCCCGGAAAATCAACATCCGCTGCCGGTACAGTGGCCCTCCAAAGATTATCGGAAATATAAGTAAAGGCCATTGTTTTAAAAGAAGTACCGGTAGATGTTTTGTAGAGCAGTTCTGCTGATTGGGTAAAGGGGGCCACATCATCGGTAATGGTAACATCAATATTAAAACTGACATTTTCGGGTCTTGAACTATTATGCAGTTGCAGTGTAGCCTGGGTCCTTTCAATCATTGGAACAGCTCCGATGGTATAGGAAATCGTATCGTGGTTCTGTTCTAACCGGTAATCAACAATGACATCAACAAACCGGTCATAATCACAGGTTCTGTTATTATTTGAGTAATATCTGACCAGGTATGTATTGGCAATGACTTCATAAATTGTATTTAATATTTCATCAAAAGGATCCCATACATCGAAATATAATCCGGTTTGTGTAGCCTGTGCAATGGGTATATATTGCTCGATCTGTTTATCAACATTAACCTGCAGAATACCATTGATCGCCCTTGTTGCAAAAACCGGATATACGGTTATGGATTGTGCCATTAACTCTTCAATACAACTATCAACCGTTTGATTGGTCCATTTCCCATTGACATCAGCAAAAGTATGCGCCGGCGCATCAGTAATCATAATGGCTACTCTTTGCGCACCAGGTCGAAAATTCATGGCTGAAGCGGACACCAGGGCGTCCAATTGGTCTTCAGGAATATCACCACCCAATCCTAAATCATGCTCTCCCAGTTCCATATTGTCAATAACACTTTGAATTTGGTTTTTATCTGAATAGAGAAAGCCATCATTGTAGACATAATGCGGGTCCGCAAAAACAACAAATCCGACATTATAATTAATACCGGAATTCGCAAGAGCATCCAGAAAAGCACTCATATTTTGCCGGACAGCTTCAATTTCTTCGCCCATACTTCCGGACACATCCAGGACGAAGATAAAATCTGCCAGCCTGTTTCCTTCTCCGGAAGCGGGAGGGAGTACATCAAACAAATCCGATTGTAAGATACCATCTTCATAAACCTCAAAATTGTTCTTATCAAGACTATTTATTCCGGCTCCATTGGTATCCACATTGACATTTAAATAAACAAAAGGCCATTTTTGAATATTGATGCTGTTAATTTGTACAGAAAGTGGTTCGACCAACATGGGTGCATATTGCGGTCCAATAGGTTCATGTTGAATTACTGCCGGTACATAGTTGGCCGGTTTGTAATTGTCCGCACTATCATAAGCAGACAGGATGGTGCCTAGTACCAGACAAAATAAAATGAAAGTCATTAACTTCTTGTTCATATTACCCCCTAAATGTTTAAGTGTTGTAAAAGTATCTATTTATTACATGAATTTCAAGGTTCCTGCAATTTATAATTATAAACATAAAATTTTAAAAATGGTAATTGTTATGAATATTTTCTTACATTTTTATTAAAAATTTTACATTAGAACAATTGATCATTACCGGATTATTGGTTTAGAGAAAAAACCTTTATGAAAAATCCACATATTGAATTACTGACAGAGACCTTCACAATGTTTTATTATCATTTTATTCAATATATGATTGGATAAACAATAATATCCTGTTTGATAAAAGATGTTTATGGAAGTGTTATTAAAGAATAATTAATTATAAATATTGTCTGCACTAATTATGAAATGAAAAACAAAAGGGACCCGCTAAGCGAGCCCCTTTCGAAAGATGGTATTTTTATTCTTAAAATATTACTTAAGAAGAATCATCTTTTTAGTATCTACGAAGTTTCCGGCTTTCAAGGTGTAAATATAGACACCAGTTGCCAAGCCTTGAGCGTCGAAGTTTACTGTATGGTATCCGGTTTCCATATTAGTCCAGCTCATTTCTCTAACTTTTTTACCCATGAGGTCATAAACAGTCAGAGTAACATCAGTCTGTTTTGCAATAGACAATTTGATGTTTGTTGTTGGGTTAAATGGGTTCGGATAGTTGTCACCCAGTTCAAACTTTTCAGGAGCGATAGGTTCGTCAACAATCGCAACGTCATGGTTAGCTTTGATTCTGAATCTTAAAGGATTAGCAGATCTACCTGCATGGTCAGAAACAGAAAGCATAATCTGATGGTGTCCGTGAGGAATATTGTCCTGGCCACCAACAACTGCGCCATTTTCGTCCATTGTTGCGTCTAATAATTCACCGTCCAGGTAAAGTTTGAAGGATTCATGGTCAATACCGGAAGCAGCTGACCAGATATTGCCTGATCCGTATTCCTGTTCCTGGCAAGAGCCACGACATTCTTCTGGATCGTAGGCATAGAGATGCAGACTCAGACCGCTGTTGCAATCTACTTCATACTGATAGTAGGTGTATTCCCAGTCAATCGGATCTTCATCAATATATTCTTCTTCAAGCATTACTTCTTTGTGGCAGATTGTATCTACAACATAACCGCAGCAATCATAAACAACTTCACACCATGTCTGGAAGTAGTAATCACGTCTTCCATTCAGGTTGACATCGTGCCAATCGCCGTCGTTGTTGATACCATCAATCGGATCTTCGTTGGCAAGTGAATCACCGTCGTTGTCATAAGGAATTGAATCGGTCGGTACCATTGGCCATGCATCATCGTCAACAGTGGCAATCGGATCAAGTAAGTCAAAAGAGAAGTCATATTCTGCAGTTGTGGTCATACCTAATCTGTTAGCAAAAGTAAAGGAGATGGTCATATCATTGGAGAATGTCTCATCTTCCCAGATTGCATGGTTGAAGTCAGCAAAATTGATGGCTTTTCTCAATTTAAAACCATCAGCATATTCTTCGATGATATCGAAGGCTTCGCCAACATAAGTAACGATGTCATTGGTATCATTTTTCTGACCGATAGTCATTGAACAATTGGTCAGTCTGATGAGTGATTCAGGATCTTTGACTTCGGCAAATACCCAAACATCATGAGAGTTGGAGCCGTGAGTACCGAGGATCCAGTCTTCGTCTTCATCATAGCATGCGACCAACGGAGTTGTCATATCCAGCCAGAAGGTCAGAGTTTCAGAAGTGACGGACAGGCCGGCAGCTTCGTCATAGACTACGAAGTAAATTTCGTTAGCTTCGTCTTCTTTCAGGAATCTGTTCAGCGCTTCGCCGCTTTCATTTTCAATGGTCAGTGTAGCTTCAAGATTTGCAAAGTCAACCCAATCAAAGGCTTCTTTGGTTGCATCCTGGAACAGTACATGATGACCATTCAGGAAAGCGTGAGCTTTCAGTTCGCTTTCTTCAGATTGCGGATAGACAACCTGTACTTCAAAGGAAGGAGTTTTGCTTGTATAAGTTTTTCCTTCGGCATTGGAGTAAGAAGGCAACATGGTTACAAGGTCAATAGCAAGGGCTTTGTCATGAACAATGATGAAATCTTCAATTGTCAATGTGTCTGCACCGTGACCTTTTGTATCATTGATGATCATGGTAACGTCATAGCTGCCGGGAGTCATGTAAGTAAACATTGCATTGCCATAGGTACTGTCTACCAGACCGGTATAGCTATCTTCCCATGCAACATCTTTACAACATTCGTCAGCCATGAAGGTGATCTGATGTTCGCCATCGAAAATGAAAGTAATTTCATGATCTTTGGCAGCACCGGCACCCTGACCACTTGCTAAAGTATAATAGATATTGTCGCCAGCGCAGTCAGTTCCGTTGCCGCAGATACCAAAGATTACACTATGAGGAGCATAACCGGTATGATCATCATCGAGGCCGTTAACGGCGCCATTGTAATCAAGCAGCGCGAAATTAGCAACCGGACCACTGTAAGGTGTCGGAGGAACGTAGGCATCGTATACTGAAATAGCATAGATAGCGTCGTTTTTGAAAGTACCGATGAAAGAGCCTGTGCCCTGAGCAGAAACGCTCGTGGCGTAAACAGTGTCATCCAGTACTGTATCAATTTCAACTTCATTCAACCATGTCATGATACCGTCAGCATTTTCACCCCAGCGCCATACTTTCAGAGCGGGCAGTGTCATGCCGCTGATGTCTGTATTGTGAATCATGGTAAAAGGAACATCAATTTCATCCGCAAGTGTTGTGTGAATATGAACACCATTTCTGGTTTTGTTTCTGAAAGGTTCAAAATAAACCAGTTCATCGGAGCTGATAGCTGAAGCATCAACTTCAACAGTCATTGCGCCACAGTAAGAAACAGCAACCTGGTCATGAGCATCATACAATTTGGTCACATCCATGACACCGGCATTCAGTGTGTAGGTGAAAGTCGGCTGATTGATGTTGTAAGAGCTGAAAGACCAAACAGTTACAGTTCCGGCTGAGGGAGCAGCTGCAAGAACTGAATTGGGTTCAACATCTAACATTCCTCTGTACATACCATTGATGAGTTCAGTAGATACCAGTTGGAAATGATTGATGGTGTTGCCCTGAGGACCACTTTCGTTGGATTCTGTCAGAACCAATACAACGTTTGTCGGAGATTCGACAGCATTGTCAGAATAGAGTTTCTGATCAGCATCGTTCATGGCTTTTCTGTTGTTGTCGTAAACTGTATGAGGTACTAATGCAGGACCGGCAACTTCTAAGAACGGATAGGGTGTTTCGCCCATATCGTCTTCAAAAGCATCGGAAACAGCTACAGCGCGTACTTCTTCATCATAGTATCCGCCATCTTCTGAATCATAATTGAATTCAATCGGCCATACACGGAATTTTCCGTTAGGACCGGCTGTAGAAGCATCAAAATCAACGTTACCGAATTCAATCCAAACACCGTTACCGTTTTTGTATTCAAAACGCAGGTGATCAGGTTCTTTCTGGTAGTTGTTTGGCAGGCAGAGGCCTGTGAAGGCATACAGAGTTACAGAACAATCTTCATTTTCCTGGTCATGTTCATCAATAGCAGCAATGACAGGAATCGGAAGTGTATTGTTTTCAAGAATTGAAAATTTATGAGTGTTGTCTTCTAATGTTCTGCCATATTTGTCAGTTACTTCCAGGTAAATCTGGAATGTATCTTTTGCCCAGGTAGAAACATCAATGGTGTTGGTGATAGTATATTCATCCAGGCCACCGAGTCCGGTTACTTCAAAAAGCACTGAATCTTCGGCTGTCTGACCGTCATCGTAATCCAGTTCGATATAGGCGAAAATCGCATCGATACCGGATCCGGCGTCGGATACTGTCAATTCAAACACTGCATTGCCGGCTGAAATTTCAGCAACGGACATTGGTTTTTCATTAACAGTGAATTCATCAACTACAGGAACCAAATTATCAACAACAACTGATACCAGAGTAGCAGAACCATTGTTTACATTCGGTACAGAAAGATCTGTTCCGGTTACGGAAACAGTCAGAGGACCATCGGCTTTTCCATTAGCAAAATCATTGACTTTGCTTCCCCAGTTGGCTGAGCCCATGCTGCCACTGAGTGTATAGGGATTGGCCAGGTCATTTAAAGTTGTAGAAACAGTAATGTCTGTCGTGTTGGTTACATACTGACCGGCGGTCAGGTTGCAGGATACATCACCGGCTGCAAAGCCATAATGATCAACAACAACTTTCAATACGTTTCCGGCAACGATTTTGTCTGAACCGGAAGCGCTGTATGTACCACCGATATAGATTGTATCAGCATCGGTCAGAGCATTGACATTCCAGTTATGATAATATCCACCGGCTGCTACGGCAGTACCCAGTTTTGCCCAGGTACCGGCAACACCAACTTTTGTCCAAAGCTGTACCGGAGTATTGGCATCATCAACTGTGAAGAAAACATTGACGCTGTCGCCATGAATGTGAACCGGCAAATCTTCATCTTCGAGATCATCGAAAGCATCGCCGGGCCATGGCCAGCCAACCATTGGCACGCCATTGTTCAAACTGTCAATAACAACATCAACAACTTCATTAACTACAGGAACCACAACGTTGAAAGTTCTAACTGTTCCAAAATAATCCTGGACAGTCAAAACGTATGTCAGGTTTGTTCCGATATGAGCAGTGGTCAGACCAGTTACAGTCAGGTCAGCAGCATCACTGGCTTTTCCGGCAACAGCAAGAGCTGTGTTCTGACCGGTTGCAGCACAAGTTACAGAAGCAGTTTTTACAAAGAAATCATCAGCTACAGTCCAATGGACTTTATTGGTGCCGCCAAATTCAAAAGGTGTAACAACAGCAGCGATTGTTCCTGTCGGAGCAGCTTCGCCACGTTCGATATAGAGGTCAGCCTGAGGTTCGATGGGCTGCCTGTTGGGTCCAAAATAGTTGCCGATAACATCTCTGTCATCAATACCGATGGCGGCAAACTGATAACGACGTGCTTCGAAATTCAGTTTACTCAGATCAACATCAAACTGCCATGGTACAGTGTCTGTATTAACAGTAGTTAATAAGATCCATTCACATTTGTCAGGATAGCAGGCCGGATCTTCTTCGTGTTTTCTGTACCAGATCTGGACTTTGGCCAGGCCGTTTGTGTCTTTTACAGCATCAACATTAATGTATACTGTATGTTCATGAATATTGTCGCCGGATACTGTATCAGCAATGATCCAGCTGTTGACTGTATCAACATCTTCGCCTTCAAAGGAGATGATGGTTAATTCAGGATATCTTGAATCATGAACAAAAATACTGTCAATCATTCCGGCCAGGTTACCGGCCAGGTCTCTGACGCCGGCCCAACCCAGAGAGTCAACACCGTCATAAGCGTAATTGGAAACAAAGACATCGCCCCAGGGAATGTAATTATTGCCATTCATGGAATTCATACCCATGATGTAATATTGCCAGCCGGGAGCAAAGGTTGTGTCTGATGCACCAGCCATGAGACATGCACTGAGTACGTCACCATTCAGCTTAAACCAGTTTGAGCCGGGTGTTGTGACGAAAACGCCATCTTCTTCATCTAAACCGTCACGCAGAGCAATAAAGTTGATGGTGGCGCCCATATGTTCTACAGCAAAGTCGTTACCAACGATTCTGTAAACATTGCCCCATTCCAATGTATCCGGATCATCCGGGTCTTTTGTATAATCGGAAATTTCAACACCAGTTACAAATACGTTTCTGTTCAGCAATGTCCAATGGGTTACATTGTCATTCATTGCTGTAGTTACGTTACCGTTGATATCGATGAATTCCATATTCAGCTGCATTGCATACCAGAAAGGAGTCTGTCCGATACCATCATCCGGTGTGAAAGTAAAAGTAATCACATGGCCGGCGCCGGAAATAACCGCGTCGTCCATATCAAGGGTAGCCTGTGAACCGGCAGCAGGAAGCCCCAGCACGTTGGCAGCGCCATGATAGTTGAAAACGATGCTGGCTTCGGACAGTGAAGAAATCGCGTCAGTGGAAGTAACTTCGATTGTATAAACCTGACCTTCCATCAAAGGAGTCAGACCGAAGTCAACAACTGTGCCGCCTGCATTTCTGATAACAATGTCATCATAAGTCGGAGCGGCCGGGCCTTCTCTGTCAATCCATACGCCGTTGGTTGTGGCAATAGTAGCCATTGTGGTGCCATTAACACTAATCATGGCAACAGAGAAATCAACACGGGTTGCACCATTGGCAGCCAATGAATCCAGGAATGCATCCCAGGTAGTGCCGCCACCAACGATATCATCGCTGATGAACAGACTGTCATTGGCAGCATTCTTGGGAACAACCAGGGTATCGTTGCCGATAGCAGCCTTGGTTGTAAAATCTCTGGCTGAAATTCTCAGTTCTGTGATCTGGGAAGCGCCATAAGTGGCAGCGTCATTGGCAATTGAGATATCAATTCTCAGGCCTCTGCCCAGAACTGTTGAACCGACAGAATCATGACAGGCAAGAACCAGTCTTGTGGGTGTATAATTCATGTCTGGTAAAACACCCAGACTGTCTGTTGCAACTTCCGGCAAAGAGAAGAATTCAAAAGGATTTCCGCCGGTTGTGGCAACCTGGAAAACTGAATCCTGATCGGTGGTTGCAGCAGTTGAATCAAAGGACAATCCACCCCAGCCAACACTGTAGCCCATAGCGGATGTCAATGAACTCGGAGTTGCAGAAACACCTGTTAAGGGACGAAGTGTGATTCGAATGGAATCAGCGCCATCGATCATATTGGAATCAATCTCAACGCTGAAGCTGTCTGTTTCAACATCGTCTTCCCAGTCCCAGTTCAAACCAGCGCCTGTGACAGGAAGCCATGAATAGCTTGCGCCCAAATTGATTCTTGCCTCAACTGTGTAGCTAAGGCTTGTTTGATTGGCCTGAATACCGTCCATCTCCGCTCTACCAGAAATTTTAATGGTGTGCTGAGCGAAAGCATTGGAAGTAAACAGGAAAATGGCCATTACGACCATAAGAGAAATCAAGAATCTCTTTTTCATAATACAATACCTCCTAAATTAGAAATTAACTTACGTCTTAAGGTTAAAAAAATATTTTCGTTTGATTCGATCTTCATTGTCCTCCTTTTAATTTTAATCATAAAAATACCATAAAAATTGACTTTCCTCTTAATGAAATAATGTGTATGCGTCAAATTATACAAATATTACTAAAATTACCAGTTGTTGTCAAGAGATTTTCTCCTCTATAATTTTTTTTATTGCCAGCCGGCTTTCTCCGGCAATAAAAGGATTCAAAACAATAGTTTCGAATAATATTCAAAGTACATTATCATTTTTTTTTCGGTTAATCAAGTAAAATTTTGACAAACAATCCTTTTTCCTAACTTAATTTTACTCGCTGATTTCATTTTATATCGACGGTTTTCATTTTATAATTTTTTTTTCATCTTGTCAAGTAATTTTTATCGTCAAAATGATAACCATTAATTATTTTTGTGATTCATATCACATATTTTATTATACTAACCTTTTTACGGAAAATACTAATCAATAATGAAAACAGGCTCAATTTCTTGTTATTTATCAAATAAAAAACAATAAAATTCAATAAATTTTGAAGCCGTCCTTATTTTTTATCCCACACCAGCAGTTTTAGCCTGAACTATCAGCAAGGGCTAACACCTTGTTCTCTGAAAATTTCATTTCCTGAAAGAAATAACTCATCTTTTTTAAAGACCATCCTATTCTTATTTTCCCAAAATAATGATCGCTGTTTCATTTTGAAGGCGGTAATGCAGATTGTCACTCACAAAATATTTTTTCTACACAAATACCCCGATTTCATAAAACCTTGCTGTTTTTTACTGTTTTTTTTACACAATTATATAAACAATATTATTTTAAATGGAGTATTTCTTTAATTAATTAAGCTTTAAAAAAAATCTCGTGCAACCCCTCAAGACTGCACGAGATCTGTTTTTAATTGGACCTAATATTATTTTACCAGCGGAAAGCGTAAAAAAGCCGCTATTTTGCCATGCTCATCAAAAGTTCCATTGACATATTTTATTTTGGATGACTGTTGAATGGTCAGATGCAAAATATGCTCGATCAAATCGTCCGTTCTTTCCAGCTGAGAGCCGCATTCCGGGCATTTATCGATATTGGCTGTAGTGACAAAACTATCCCGTTTGCAATATTTTCCTTTTATTTTAAAATTTTCTTTGATGAAAAGCGTGTCGATCTGTTGCGCTTTAGCGGCCTGAATGATTTCTTCCACACCTTCGGCGGCCAGTAGCTGTTGTTTTTTCTCATTCAGTAATTCAAGATATTTTTGTTCAAAATGCATCCTGGATTCTTTTTCTGTCTTCTCAATTTCATCCAGAACTTCTTTGATATTGGCCGAAGGCTCGACAAACAAGGTTCCGGAAATTTTCGTTTTTACATAACTGTGCAGATATTCTTTAAACTCATTGACAGATTCCTTTCTTCCACCTACAACAATCCAGTTGTATTTATTTTTCTGGTCCAGTTTCATAAGCTCATCTGAAATCTTTTTATAATGTTCAACCACCTGCTTATGGTTGGCGCGCTCGATTTTTCTCTCCTCCATACCTCGATATCCGCCAGTGATGGCTGATTCATAGTCCTCTTCTTTAATATTGAAGACTTCTGAGAATTCACCATAATTTGATTCAAAAATGCGCCCTTTTGCCTTGTCAACCAGAACGACAGCATATTTTTTGGAATCTTCAAAAAGTGTCGTCAAAGGCCGAATGTAGGGCTTCATATGTATTTCAATCAGGTTTTCCATCTTTTGCTTTAAAACAATTGTTTTCCAATACCCCGTCGATTCTGAGCTGAATATAATAGCCGAATTGTACTCCTTATTATCAAAGTTATTCTTGACCCATTCCAGGATTTTTTCAAAATCCCTGATAACCGATGATTGTTCGGATTCGCTTAATTCTTTAAAATATGATGTGCTTTTTTTATATTGGATCATTTTTTTCAGTTCAATAATGTGCTTTCCTCTGTTTTCAGCGTTATTGTCAACGGTGATGTAGGCAGTAGTAACCGGACTTGATGATTCTTTGTAGTTTGTTAATTCTGAAACCATGCTTTTTTCAATCATATTGACCTCCTTGAGTTTAGATTGTGACAATAAAAAATGCCTGCATCTAAAACAGACCAGACTTTATTGTAATTTGTATTTTTATGTCAGTAGAATGAGTTCTCATGTAAATTTATCGCTGTATTGTCTATATAAAAACTAATATCTTCTTTATCAATTCTTTTCCAAATATTTTTTACTTTCTCTTTTTTATTTTTGTTCCTGATAACAAAAAAAGCCCTTCTTTTTGGGAAGGGCTTTTTTATTAAAAAGTGTTTTTTTATATATTCTCCGTTAACCAGTTCGCCTCATCGCCTGAAGATAAGATCGCTTCATAGGGGTCCATATTAATTTCACTATCTATATTAATGTATAGGCACCTGGCTGTTTTCCCAGGATCCAAACTTCCAACTTCCCGGTGATACCCGATGGCATAGGCCCCGTTTAAACAGGCAAATTTCATGGCGATTTCAGGCCTGATATGAAAGTCATCGATGCATTTAATCAATTCCCGCCTCATATCGAGATCAGGAATCAGAGCCGGTGATTCTGTGCCGAGGCAGACATTAATGTTGTTGCGCAAAAACATCTGGACATCTGGCTTTTTCAGATTTAGTACCTCAACACTTCTGGGGCAGATGCAGATATTAATTTTGGTCTGAAAATCATTGATTTTTTTTAACTCCAATTCATTCACATGCAACATGTGAATAAGGATATTATGCTTTGAGAAAAAATGATTATTCATAAAATACATAAACGGTGATTCACCCGGCGCCTGAAAAGAATAATCAAATTCATTCTGGTTGAGTAGAAATTGTTTTAACCGCCCCTCACCGGTCATCAAAAAATTTTGTTCTTCTTCAGTAACTGCCATATGCACAGAAATATGTTGCTCTTTGACACTGATCTCACGCAGAAGTTCTGCTGAGTTTCGCCAGACTGAATTATAGGCAAAATGCTGGGTCACACTTTTATCGGGATGAAAATCATTGATAATATATTTATGCTGATTAAAAACATCTCTGGCGCGATAGGCCTTCAATTCATTCATTTCATGAAAAACCCGGGCATATATTGGGTTTTCCAACAAAAGTGCAGCAGATTCACCGTCGCTTGAAAAATCAGCAATTGCAACCACACCATTTTCAATACTTTTTAAAATGTTCTGATGAATATTCTCTTGTTTAATTTCCTTGGATAACGCATCCATCTCAGTTTTTACTTTTGTCAAAAAATCCAGATAAGAACCGACTTTTTCAGTAATTTTTCCGTGTTCCAGATGGGTATGGACATTTACAAATCCGGGAAAAATGATACTATTGCCCAAATCCGTGATTTTCCCACTGAATTTTGACGTAATATTGCCGATACTGTCAACACCGATAATCTCATTGTTCCTGATTGCCACAGCACCATTTTCGATAGGATTTTTTGAAATGGGCAGCACCCACTTTGCCGTAAAAATTTGAATATTTTGATCCATAAATTCCTCTAATTCAATTGCTCAGAATATATAACAGTAATCCGCAAAAACAAAAAAGAAAAAAAGCCATAAAGACCAACAATTAAACCCGCAAAAAATATCCGGAACCATCAATAAAGTGTAAATTTTCCATAAAAAATTATGATATAAATCACAAAAAAATCGTCAAAAAAAATATTACTATTAATTAATCCTTTTAATACTTTTAATGATTAATGAAAATAATGAAACACAATAAACAACTTTATTAGAGCCAATTAAAAGGTAAAGGACATTTTCATATTAAAATAAAATAATATTTTGATTAAATTTTTTTTCAACTTTCCAATTTTCTCTTCAGATCAGACATAAACATAGAAATTTATCGAGGAGAACCACATAACAAATATTTAAAAAACAATAAATTATGCCACCAGATTTTTCATTGCATAAAAAGAATTTTTGTTGTAAACTTGAACGCAATGGAATAATAATTGACCATAATTTAACATTTGAAATTAAAATTTTTTAATAAGGAACTCTCGTTTATGTTAATTAGAAAAAAATTTATACTTTACGCTACTTTACTCTTTTTGTTAGCCAGACCCGGAATTGTTGACAGTTCAAGTAGCGTGACAAACATCTTTCACAAGGGCTATGATGCAAAATACGAGTCCCTTTTGAATTATCTTGAAACCGTGGGATACTCCAAAGAGATAACTCAGTTTTTATTTAATGATTCAAGAATCCAGTATTACCCAAATTTAATTTTGACAAAAATTCCGGAAAATAATGTAGATGCCGATGAAATCGAACTGGAAGTCACCAAACACAAAACCGAAGATTTTATTCAAGAGTATTATTCTGATCTTGTCGATGCCGAAATAAGGTACGGTGTTGAGAAAGAGGCCATCGCGGCGATTATCTATGTGGAAACAAAATTCGGTCATTTCACCGGAGATTATCGCATATTCAATATTCTCAGTTCACTGGCTTTGAGTGACCAGGAATTTGCAATCCGAGAAATGAGACTGGAAATAAAAAAACAATATGCCTCCAGTTCTACCATGCAACTTAAAAATATTCTGTCCTATTATGAAAATTATGCACAGAAGAAGGCACAAATGGCCCGATATGAACTTGCCAATCTCATTGAGATGTATATCAATGAAAACTACAATATTATGGAACTGCGGGGCTCTTTTGCCGGCGCTTTTGGTTATTGCCAATTCATGCCATCAAGTTTCAATCAGTATGCAGTTGACGGAGACGGCGACAATAAAATTGATCTCTTCAATTATCGAGACGCGATCCATTCAACAGCCAATTATCTGAAAGAAAAAGGCTGGTCAGACAGTTATTATTCAAAACGTAAAGCGCTTCTCCGTTATAATTACAGCAAAAAATATGTTGCCGATGTGTTTCTGGCAACCAATAAAATTCGAACTGTTACCAATACTCTTTAATAACATTCACAATTATAAAGTACAAGAAGGTTCCTGCTTTGCAATTTAAGCAGGAACCTTTTTTTTATCTCAACAGTTGCTCTCAAAATCAATAGTAGTAATCGCCCGGATCCCTGGGTTCCCTTCGATCTTTTCGATCCATTTTAAAAGCTTTTTCCAGGGTAATATTTATCGCACGATTCAGTAAAACTCCGGCAAGGTCCACAGCAATATCCATTTTTGAAAAGCCCTCAGCACCAAAAACCGGCACACTTTCATAAGGTACAAAACCATCTTTAATTTCCCAGGCCAGTCCCATACCGAAAGCAGCCAGATCCGCCTGCCACCATACCAGACCACGACTTTCAAAATAGTCTGCCAGAAAAGCACTTCCGATCAGGTGGGTTAAATTGGCTTCAGGTGTGACGTTAAAGGCAGAATTAGACCACCTCCATTTCATGTCCTGTGCAGGAAGAAAAGTGGTGGTGATCAGAATTAAAATTATTGGTATTAAAAATTTCTTCATGGCAATCTCTCATTTTGTTAAAAGGAGAATGCCAAAAGAAACACCAATCCTACTATTTTATCTAATTAATATAAAATCAATTGGTTAAGTTAAATTTTCAACCACTCTAAGGTTGTGTAATTTTTAGACATATTTTCTTGATTTTTATAAAGAAAAAGCCGCAAGATGGAATTTAAATTGGAATATTCACCACTTTACCGAGCGGGCTGTTATAATTTAATCCAGTGGATAAAAATTAGACAAAGCTTCTATAATGGTAAAGAATCCACTATTTTTTTTATATTGCTCAGGACACCCTGGGTTAGATCATTTTGAAATTCAGCAACCTCTTGCCGCGTTGGCATATGCTTTCGCCAAAAGTCCAGTTTTTCTGCTGTACGATGATTAATTTCCATCTGGATTTTATCCAGTTTTTGTCTGATTTCAAGATATTTTTCCGGCGACACTTTTTTGGGGTCCCCTTCAAAAATATAAGCACGTAGTTTTCGGTATAAGGCATTCAGTTCCGATTCTTCAATTCCTTCAAAACCGTTGGGAACTGAATCGCTGTACAACCAGAGGGGAATAGAGACTGAGGCCGCCGAATGGCCCAAATTCAGCCAAAAGGTCGTCATCTCGGGATGCTCGTTCTTTTTTATGCCTTCCACAATCGACACAGCAACAGTGGAATAACGACAAATTGAATCATAAAGCAGCACTTTTTCGTATTCATGAAAATTTTCCTTTGTGACCGATGGAACCAGATAAGGATCGGCAATCACATGGTTGATAATACCTGCTGGTGTAAGTGCTCTTTCCCGCTTGAGTTTTTCAAACCATTCTTTGGCTCTTTGATAACGGTAAAGCCCATATTTCTCATGACCTCTGCCGGCCAGAGAAAAATTGGCCCGTATGAGAAATTCCTGGTCCGCATCATAACGAATATAAGAACAATTTCCTGTCTCAAAATAGGCACCCCTTCCGGAAGCGTCAATGACACCAAAATTGGAGGTCACTTTTCTGCCGGAAATATTGGATAGGGACAGTAACTTTTCAAAATCTTCGATTGATTTACATTTTGTCAAGGCCTCCTTCATCAGATAGCCTTCATCATCATAAAAAGTAGTGTCCCCAATAGTGATTAAATCCCGGGACTCAGCATTCATGATCGCAAAGCCAAAATTATTCACTCCGGACCAAACCTGGGTCGTATCATTGTTATTGATAATTCCAAAAAATTTAAAATCCCCCCGCTTAAACAAAAAGAACTCATTTTTTTCATGAGATGAATCCCTGTTTTTCCATAAAATGGCTCGTTTACCGGTCGCATATTTTCTGTCCACCAGACCGGTGGTGCAGGGAAATAAATTTTGTAATATAAAAAGCAAAACCATCAACAGCTGAAAATATCTCGGTTTATTCATCACATGATCCTCATTTATTTTTTGTAAAGATATTCAAAAAAAATGGATCCCTCAAACAATTTTTCAACCCCCCGGTGCACATTGCCAATATCCAGCAAAGGTTGATTAATTTTTAAACCGTCCGGGCCTGATCCTGAATTTACTGATTTTATAGCCCAGGATTCGTTCCGTGGAACTTAATATTCGTGCCGCTTTGGCAATATTTCCCTGGGTCTGTTTTAAGGCATCCTGAATGATTTCTTTTTCATAATTTTGTACGGCATCTGCCAGAGATAATCGCTGGTAAGTATTGCTGCTTTCGGCTGATTGCAGGGTAGCCGGTAAAGAATAGGAATGAATCACCTGGTCATCACTCATGACCACAGCTCTCTCAATACAATTTTCCAGCTCACGTACATTCCCGGGCCAGTGATAAGACATCAGAAGGTCAATGGCAGGGGTAGAAATGCGCTTGACTGATTTTTTATGCTTCCGGCCATATTTCAACATAAAATGATCAGCCAGCAAGAGAATATCTGCTTTGCGCTCACGAAGGGAAGGCAAACACAGGGAAAATACATTTAAACGATAGTAAAGGTCTTCCCGGAATTTATTGTGCTCAATCAATGCTTCAAGGTCCCCATTGGTAGCAGCAATGACTCTGACGTCCACTTTAATTGTTTCAGTACCCCCGACTCTTTGAAATTCCTGTTCCTGTAAAACCCTTAATAATTTAGTCTGGGTCATGGGCGACAAATCAGCGACTTCATCCAAAAAGATCGTACCTTTATCAGCCAGTTCAAACCGCCCTTTTTTGGTTTTATCCGCTCCAGTAAAAGCGCCTTTTTCATAACCAAAAAATTCCGATTCTATCAGATTGTCCGGAATGGCCGCACAATTGACCCGAATAAAGGGCTGATCTTTTCGATTGGAATTATAGTGAATTGCTTCGGCAATCAGCTCCTTTCCAGTGCCGGATTCACCCCGAATAATGACAGTTGTGTCGGATTGTGCAATTCGACTAGTCTGTTCAATAATTTCCCGCATTTCATGGGAATTGCCAATAATATTGCTGATGCTGAATTCCGCCTGAAGTTTGTGTTTCAACGAGGTATTCTCATCGATTAACGATTTTCTTTCCTGCTCAATAATCTTCTGAACCCTGATGGGCTGCAAAAGAGCCGAAGCCACCAAAGAAAGAAATTTAACAGATATTTCATAATCCCGCCCAGGCTCAAAAGGAAAGGTAATGACCAGAGCACCAAGTGTTTTATAGTCCAGAGAAATGGGTACACCAATAAAACTCAACTCATCGTCAGATTTTGGGTTCCATGTGTGATAGCGGTTCATAAAAAGAGGTTCCTTTGAAACCATTGGCACCACGATCGGATTTCCCGATTCAATAATCCTTCCGGTCAGCCCTTCACCAATCCTGAATTTTCCCCGCAATATATCCTGTTTGAATCCAACAAAAGCCACCGGACGAACGATATCACTCTCGTCTTCAACTAAAAAAATAGTGCCGGAATTAATCTTGTATAATTGTTTCAGGATTTTTAAAGTTGCGTTCAAGGATTCCTTGAGATTAAGATTTCTACTGACCGATTGATTGATTTCTATCAAAATATCGAGTTTATCAAAAATATTGGTTTGACTTGTTCTCAAATCCATTCGTCACCTACATTATTGTAATTATCAAATACAAAATTAACCTTTTGTCAAGATAATAACCAAAAAAAGTGCAAAAGAAAAGAGTTTTTTCCAACTGGGAATTAGCGATGTCCTAAATAAAGCAACAAATTACAAATTTGTAAACACAATTTATTTTAAACACAATTTTGTAATATTTTTTTTAAATCTCAAAAACCCGGTTGCTCCTGAAGGTTAAATAATCCTACAAAAAAGTAGTTTCATAAAAATTATAACACGATTTTGTATTGAATTTTGTCCCCAAAAAATTAATTTATTTAATTTTTACCCGAACTATTTATTTAAATTCATTAAAAAACAAAAGTTTAAAATAATTAATTGCCCTTGGTACGGCCTTTGTTTTAACCCTGAACAAAAATTTTGATTTACTATCAACCCTTTAAATTATGAGGAAAATATGTCGGAAGTTTTAATTAAAAAAAGCAGGCTCAGTCGCTTTGGTGAAAATTGTTTTGACGACACCGTTATGCGCGATTTGTTACCCAGAGACACCTACAAAAAAATGAAAGCCGTGATTTCATCTAATGAAAAAATGGACGCCAACCTTGCAACAACCGTTGCCCATGCCATGAAAGAATGGGCTATTAACAAAGGAGCGACTCATTTTTGCCACTGGTTTCAACCTTTAACCGGTTTGACCGCTGAAAAACACGATGCTTTTTTAGAAATTGAAACCGACGGCTACGTGATTGAAAGATTCAGGGCCAGCCAGTTGATCCAGGGTGAACCGGACGCCTCATCATTCCCCAGCGGGGGAACTCGCTCAACCTTTGAAGCCCGCGGATATACAGCCTGGGACCCGACATCACCGGCTTTCATTATGGAAAGCAAAAAAGGCGGCGTTCTATGTATTCCCTCGGTATTTATTAGTTATAACGGTGAAGCGTTAGACAAAAAAACCCCCTTGCTACGTTCTATGAAAGCCATCAATGATTCGGCTTTAAAAATATTAAAACTCTTTGGCAATACCACAGCCACCAGCGTTGTCTCTACTATTGGTGCAGAGCAGGAATATTTTCTCATTGACAAAAATTATTATGACAAGCGCCTCGATCTGCAATTGACCGGCAGAACCCTGTTCGGTGCAATGCCTACCAAAGCGCAACAATTGGATGACCATTATTTTGGTTCCATCAAAGATCGTATACTCGCTTATATGGATGATGCGGAAATCGAACTGGACAAACTGGGAATTCCTTCCAAAACCCGGCACAATGAAGTGGCCCCAAATCAGTTTGAAATTGCCCCGATTTTCAATGAAACCAATATTGGTGCTGACAGAAACCAGATTACCATGGATATTATGGCCAAAGTGGCCAATCGCCACGGACTGGCCATGTTGCTCCATGAAAAGCCCTTTGCCGGCATCAATGGCAGTGGAAAACACAACAACTGGTCCCTCATGGATTCCGAAGGCAATAACCTTCTTGACCCCGGAGAAACACCCCATGAGAATATGCAGTTCCTTGTGTTTCTAGTCGCCGTTTTAAACGCTGTTTACGAACATGGCGGACTGCTCAGGGCCACAGCTGCCAGCGCCGGGAATGACCACCGTTTAGGCGGACATGAAGCACCACCGGCAATCATGTCTGTCTTCCTGGGTGAAACCTTGAACAGAGTGTTGGATGCAATAAAAAAAGGCAAAACCATTGAAAGCAATGGCGAGACCTTTTTGAACCTTGGGGTGGATAAACTTCCTCCCATTATCAAGCATAATACAGACAGAAACCGAACCTCTCCCTTTGCCTTTACGGGTTCAAAATTCGAATTCAGGGCCGTCGGCTCCAGACAGTCTGTCTCCTTCCCCAATATTGTCCTGAACGCCACTGTTTCAGATTCACTGGACAAAATTTATGAAGAAATCTCATCCCAGATGAATGCCGGAAAAAACCTCGGAGAGGCTGTGCAGACAGTGCTACAAAAATACATCAAGGAAACAGAAGTCGTACGCTTTGAAGGCAATAACTATTCTGATGAATGGAAAACAGAAGCGGCCAATCGTGGCTTACCCATCCTGCCCAATACCGGCTATGCACTGGATGCCATCGTTTCCTTAAAAAATAAAAAAATGTTCCTCAGAAAAGAAATATACACCGAAGTTGAACTAGACCTTTTTCACACAGCCATGATGGAAAAATACATCAGCGATCTTGAAATTGAACTGGCGACATTCAACAATCTCACCAACACGATGATTTTACCAGCCCTGCAAAAACAAATAAAAGAGTTAATTGGCATGGTTAAAGACCTTCGTTCAATTCCGGATTTGGTTGATTCGGATTTTTCAAAACCCTTTGAAACGGATCTGAATAAAATCCTGGAATCGATGAAATTTATCAAAGAATCCGTTGCAGAAATTCATACAAAACTCAAAGAATCTCGCGAGATCGAATCTCTTCCAACCCGGACCAAATTTTATCCCGATAAAATTCTGGGTATCATGGCTGCCGCCAGAGAAAAAATCGATGAGCTGGAGGAAATGATGCCGGATGAAATCTGGCCATTACCCAAATATAGCAAAATGCTGTTTAATCTATAAATTATTTTCTTGCACGGGTCCCGGAAGTCCCGTTTAAATCGGGACTCTCCGGGAATTTTATTTTACAGGCACTGATTTTATACACAACACAAAACACACACAGGACAGAAATGATGAACAATTTTAAAAAAAATGCTGCAGGGCAGACTGTCAGCCAGGGGCTTTACGATCCTCGTTTTGAGCATGACGCCTGCGGAATTGGCTTTATCGCCAACATCAACGGGAAGAGAGAGTATTCCATTGTTGAAAACGGCATCACTGTTCTTCAAAACATGGAACATCGCGGCGCCGTGGGAGGCGATGCGAAAACAGGGGACGGAGCCGGACTTCTGTTTCAGATTCCCGATTCATTTTATAAAAAGAAATATGAAGACTTGCAACTGCCATCCTATGGAAAATATGGGACCGGCCTGATCTTTTTACCAAACAGCGAAATGGCCTCCACTCAGATCATTGACCATTTCAATCGAATAACCGAAGAGGAAAACTGTGCACCCCTGGGATGGAAAAATGTCGATACGGACAATTCCTCTCTGGGACAATTAGCCCGCAGTACCGAACCGGATATCAAGCAGGTGTTTATCGGGTCAAATAATCTGACCGGTAAAGACTTTCAAAGAAAACTTTATATCATCCGACGCCGAATTGAAAAATATGTCCGAACGGAATTAAGCGGCGACAATTCACAGTTTTATATTCCCAGTCTCTCACACTATTCCATTATTTATAAAGGTTTGTTGACCTCCGAACAACTGCGGAACTTTTATCTAGACCTGCAGGACCCGGAATTCAAGGTGTCTTTCTGTATTGTCCACCAACGATTCAGCACCAATACATTGCCCTCCTGGAACCTTGCCCAACCTTTCCGCTATATTGCCCATAACGGAGAAATCAATACTTTGCGCGGAAATATTAACCGAATGAAAGCCCGGGAAGCCATCATGCAATCCCCCCTTTTCGGAGAAAAAATCCAAAATATTAAACCGATCATTGACGAGACTGGCAGCGATTCAGCAATTTTTGACAATGTCCTGGAACTGCTGGTAAACGGTGGCCGTTCCCTGCCACATTCCATGATGATGATGGTGCCGGAAGCAACCTCCGCCAATATTCAAATGTCTGAGGACAAACGGGCCTTTTATGAATTCCATTCTTCAATTATGGAACCCTGGGACGGCCCGGCTTCGTTGGTTTTTTGTGATGAACGATATCTTGGCGCCACCCTGGACAGAAACGGATTGCGACCTTCCCGCTATATCATCACCGATGACGACAAAATCATCCTTTCTTCGGAAACCGGCGTTCTGGATATTGATGAAGCCAAAATCAAAACCAAGGGCCGGCTTCAGCCAGGAAAAATGCTTCTGCTAGATTTTCAGGAGAAAAGAGTCGTACCCGACAAAGAAATCAAATCCAAAATCTCCCGCCAAAAACCCTATCGCCGCTGGGTAAAAAACAGGCGTCTGGAACTGCGAGGCCTATTTGCTCCCGATGAGACCCATAGCATGGAAGCAAAGGAATTGCTGGAAAAACAATTTGCTTTCGGATATACCGAAGAAGTTTGCCACAAAATCCTGCGACCTATGGCAAGAAAAGGCCAGGAAGCCATCGGCTCCATGGGTAACGATACCGCATTAACGGTCTTATCCAAAAAAGATAACTTGCTGTTTAATTATTTTAAACAGATGTTTGCCCAGGTCACCAACCCGCCGATTGACCCTCTTCGTGAAGAACTGGTCATGTCTCTGGAGAGTTTCCTGGAAAAAGAAAACAATATACTTGAAGAGACCTCTCAGTATTACAGCAGTTTGAAGCTCCATCACCCCATTCTGAGCATAACCGATTTGAAAAAACTAAAAGAAAATAAAAATTCCGATCTAACCTGTCGGGAAATCGATATATTATACACGCCGGACAAAACCGGAGAAAATCTTGAAACAGCCATGGTGGAAATTTTCAGACAAGCGGAACAACATATTCAGGAAAATGTGGCGATGATTATTCTCACCGACAAAAGAATGAATCAAAATCATGCGCCGATTCCGTCTTTGCTGGCTGCCGCAGGCCTTCATCATCATCTGTTAAAAAAAGGATTGAGAACGGCTGCTGCAATCATTGTGGAATCCGGCGAAATCAGGGAAATTATGCACTTCGCACTCTTACTGGCCTATGGAACTGATGCTATCTGTCCTTATCTGGCCTATTACACCATTGATGACCTGTTTCAAAAAAACATGCTGCACCCGGTAAAATCATCCGAAGAAGCCATGGATCGCTACATCACAGCAGTCAAAAAAGGACTGCTTAAAACTTTCAGTCGCATGGGAATTTCCACCCTTCATAGTTTCTGGGGAAACCAAATCTTTGAAGCTGTTGGCATTAACAAGTCCGTCATCAGAAAATATTTCACCGGCACTGTATCACGAATAGGTGGTCTGGGCCTCAAAGAAATATCCGACGAGGTTTTACACCGTTTTAACAGGGCTTTTTCAGACAATATTGAAAACAAAGTACTGGATTCTGGCGGAGAATACCGTGTCCGTAAAGATGGAGAGCAGCATTTCTGGGATGCCTCCTCAATCCATAAATTTCAAAAAGCTGTCCGCCAGGGTGATTACCTGTTATATAAAGAATTTACCACTGAAATGGACCATAAATACAAAGACGGAGGATTGCTGCGAGGTCTGCTAAAATTTAAAAAATGCACATCCATTGATATCAATCAGGTTGAACCGGTAGAAAGTATCGTCAAAAGATTTGTATCGGCAGCCATGTCCATGGGGTCCATCAGCAAAGAGGCCCATGAAACCATTGCCATTGCCATGAACCGGCTGGGTGCCAAATCCAATTCCGGTGAAGGCGGTGAGGACCCGGAAAGAGCAATCGTCTACCAAAACGGTGACACCAAAAGGTCCCGAATTCGCCAAGTGGCTTCCGCACGGTTTGGCGTTACCACTGAATACTTAGTCAACGCCGATGAAATTCAGATTAAAATGGCCCAGGGTGCAAAACCCGGAGAAGGCGGCCAACTGCCAGGTCACAAAGTCAGCGAAGAAATCGCTAAAATCCGCCATACGACACCCGGTGTGACCCTGATATCACCGCCGCCCCATCATGATATTTATTCCATCGAAGACTTGGCCCAGTTGATATTTGACCTGAAAAAAGTCACCAGTAATTCACGGGTATCGGTTAAACTGGTTTCTGAAGCAGGCGTCGGCACGATTGCTTCCGGCGTCGCCAAAGCTAAAGCCGATATGATTTTGATATCCGGTCAAAAAGGCGGCACAGGCGCCTCACCGCTGACAGCCATTAAACATGCCGGACTGCCCTGGGAATTGGGCCTGGCAGAGACCCAGCAATCCCTGGTTTTCAACGGATTGCGGAAAAATGTACGGCTCCAGGTCGATGGTCAGTTGAAAACAGGTCGTGATCTGGCCATCGCCACACTGCTGGGTGCCGAAGAATTTGGTTTTGGCACCTCTGTCCTTATCTGCGTTGGCTGCGTCATGATGCGAAAATGCCATAAAAACACCTGCCCTGTCGGTGTTGCCACTCAGGATGCCAGACTTCGCGGCCGGTTTACCGGAAAACCCGAATATATCATTAACTTCATGCATTTTATAGCCCGGGAATTGCGCGAAATCATGGCCCAACTGGGTTTTGCTACAATCGATGAGATGGTAGGCCGCGTCGACCGTCTGGATTTCAATCCGGCCATCAACCTGTGGAAAGCCCACAAAATTGATTTATCGGGTATTCTCAATACCGATCACATCCAGAAAAATATTATGTTGAAAGGCGAGAATGAGCTCACTCGCATCCAATATTCAGAATTGGATAATGAGTTATTGAAAGCTGCCGACCACCTGATCAAAACCAGAGAGCCTGTCTCATTAGACCTGAAAATCAGAAATATCAATCGCACTATCGGAGCAGAAATCAGTGGAAAAATTACCAAAGAACTGGGCATTAAGGGCTTAAAAGCCAATCAATTGAAAGTTATTTTTACCGGATCGGCAGGCCAGAGTTTTGGCGCTTTTCTGATTACCGGCATCAATTTCAAAATCTTCGGCGATGTCAATGACTACCTGGGCAAAGGAATGTCCGGCGGAAAAATCGTCGTCGTGCCCTCACCAAAGGCCAAATTTAAGGCCGAAAACAATGTGATTTGCGGAAATGTCGTCCTTTTTGGGGCCACAGGCGGCGAGGTTTTCATTCGAGGCCGGGCAGGTGAACGATTTTGCGTCCGTAATAGCGGTGCTACTGCAGTGGTGGAAGGCATTGGTGACCACGGCTGTGAATACATGACCGGCGGAAAGGTTGTTGTTCTGGGTGAAACCGGAAAAAACTTTGCAGCCGGCATGAGTGGCGGCATAGCCTATGTCTATGACAATTCTGAACTCTTTGACAATCTTTGCAATCTGGATATGGTCGATCTCGAAACCGTCTGGCATGAAAAAGACCAGAAAGAACTCAAAAACCTGATCAAAAAGCACCTGGACGAAACCGGCAGCGAAAAGGCCAAAATGATACTCGAAGATTGGGAAGTCCATTTTCCATTATTCGTAAAAGTCATGCCAATTGACTATAAGATGGCGCTGGAGAGAATCAGTCTCAAGGAAGATTACGATAAGGAAACCCTGTCCGTTACAGAAGAGGTGTATGATGGTTAATTTGGATAAAAGGACCGGATTTTTGACCTACAAACGACAATATCCGGAAAAATTAAATGTTGAAGAACGTTTGAAAAATTTTGAAGAATTTGAAAAACCTTTGACAGAAGAACAATTAAACATACAGGCTGCACGCTGTATGAATTGTGGTGTTCCATTCTGTCATGATTTTGGCTGTCCGCTGGCCAATCGAATACCTGATATCAATGACAAGGTTTTTCGCGGGCTCTGGAAAGAAGCCCTGGCTATTTTGCATTCAACCCATAATTTTCCGGAATTCACCGGCCGGATCTGTCCTGCCCCCTGCGAGGAGGCCTGTACCCTTACCCTTGATGATGAAGCGGTGTCCTTTCGTCAGATTGAACTGCAAATTGTCGAACACGGTTGGGATTCCGGTTATATCACGCCCCAGGCTTGTGCAACAAAAACCGGACGGAAAGTGGCCATCATCGGTTCCGGCCCCTCCGGTCTGGCAGCAGCCCAACAATTAGCACGGGCCGGCCACCTTGTCATCGTCTTTGAACAAGCCAGCAAAATCGGTGGATTGCTGCGCTATGGTATTCCGGATTATAAACTGGATAAAACTAAAATCGACCGAAGGATTCAGCAAATGGAAAAGGAAGGTGTCAAATTTGAAACAGGCGTCGAAATCGGAGTGGATATTTCTTTCAATTATCTATTGAAAAGTTATGATGCTGTTTTGATTGCCACCGGAGCCAGAACAGCCCGGGAACTGAATATCCCCGGAAGAGATCTGCAAGGAATTCACCAGGCCCTGGACTACCTGACACAACAAAACAGGACCAACGCCGGTGAAAAAATAAACAAAGCAGACCGGATATCTGCAAAAGATAAAACTGTAGTCGTCATCGGAGGTGGTGATACCGGGGCAGACTGCGTCGGAACAGCTTTGAGGCAAGGTGCAAAATCAGTCACCCAAATCGAATTATTGCCCCAGCCTCCGCATCGTCGGGCCGCCAATAATCCCTGGCCGGAATACCGCCAGATTTTACGAACCTCCACCAGCCATGAGGAAGGTTGCCAAAGAATCTGGAGCCATCTGACAAAGGAATTTATTGGTGAATCGGGAAAAGTAAAAAAAATAATGACATCAGCTCTTGACTGGAATATAGAAAATCGCCAATTTACAGAGTTACAAAAAGAAACCATTCATGCCGATCTGGTTTTGTTGGCCATTGGTTTTTTAAGCAACAAAAAGTGCGAGATTCTTAATAATTTTCTGAAAGTTGGCAACTTCTCTGCTGACGAGTTCTTGACAGAAGAAAATCAAAAAGCAATTTTTACAGCCGGCGATGTTGTCGAAGGGCCCTCTCTGGTTGTGAACGCTATTTTCAGCGGAAGAAAAGCTGCCAAAGAAATTGATGAATTTTTAAGTTATTAAAAATCTCTCTCTCCCTCCCAAGAGGTCGCCTGTTATCAGAGTGGCCTCTTTTTTTCAATCCTTTTAACACCTCAGCCCTTTTGCTGATTGCGGTAATACCGGGGCGAATTACCCATGATTTTTTTAAACAAGCGGCTAAAATAATAGGTGTCATCAAAGCCCAATTTTTGGCTAATTTCTTTAATTCTGAAGGATGTTGTATCCAACAACTGACAGGCATATTGCATTTTTAAATGATTGAAATAAGAAATGGGAGACCAGCCCGTTTTTTCTTTAAAAAGTTTTGAGTAATGGGTGATGGAATGTTGCGCATGATCTGCAAAATTTTTCAATGTAAATTTTTTATAAAGATTATTCTTCATGTAGAGGATAGAGGCTTCGATTTCATTCGGAATATCATTTAATCGGCATTTGGAGAATTGGACCGGCAACAGAAAAGAAAACAGGAGGTGAGAAAAACAAAGGTCCGCATACAACAGGTTGTTGTTGCTGTATCCCATTTCTAAAGTTGAAAAAATTTCAAAAAAGATATTCAGCCGGTCTGAAATAAAATTCACTGAAACCGGATGATTTTGTCCATTATTACTAAACTTTGCATACTGTTCTTCAGCAGTTGTGCCATTAAAATGGCACCAATAGATCGTCCACGGGTCGTCTTCCCGGGCACCATACTGGTGGGGCAAATCTTTAGGCAAAATAAAATAATGTCCCGCTTTGACCTCATATTTTTTTTGGTTGAATTTATACCAGCCACTCCCCTCAGTACAATAAATCAGAATGTATTGATTGCAGCCAGTTTTCCGCTGTCTGAAATGATACTTTGCCTTTGGATAATAGCCGATATCAGTGATATAAAGTCCTTTTGAAAAATGGTTTTGTTCATGCTCCCGGCGTACTTGCTGGGGAATTACAATTGATCTTTCACCTTGGAACCCATCTTTTTTAAAAGGCATATTGTGTCTCTGATTTTTTGTAATATTATCCATCTTTTTATAAAAATACACTATTTTTCTGGAACTTTTCAGTTCTAAATTTTAATAAAAACAGGAGAGTCCTATCAAAAAAACAAATTTTCAATTCAATATAAAATACCTCATTGCCATTTCTCTGGTGTCTGCAATGGGGGGATTTCTTTTTGGTTATGACTGGGTTGTCATTGGAGGCGCCAAACCTTTTTATGAAAAATTTTTTACCATTGCCTCTGATCCTGTTCTGCAAGGCTGGGCCATGTCCAGCGCCTTACTTGGCTGCCTATTGGGTTCCTTAATATCGGGCGTTCTAAGTGAAGCAATTGGTAGGAAAAAATTATTAATCCTGTCTGCTTTAATGTTTACAGCCTCAGCAATTGGCACAGGCTATTCCGAATCTTTAACAGAATTTATAATTTATCGAATTTTGGGAGGTATCGGTATCGGTATCGCTTCCAATTTATCACCAATATATATTGCAGAAATTTCTCCGGCAAAACTGCGGGGTCAGTTTGTGTCCATTAACCAACTAACTATCGTCATTGGTATCCTGGCCGCACAAATTGTGAACTGGCAGATTGCAGAACCAGTCGCAACGCAGGCCAGTCCTCTGGAAATTCTGGAATCATGGAATGGCCAGATGGGGTGGCGATGGATGTTTTGGGCAGAAACATTACCGGCAGCATTGTTTTTAATATTGATGTTCTTTATTCCGGAAAGCCCCCGCTGGCTGCTGAAAAATGGCGACCGTGAAAAAAGCAGAACCATCCTGGCCAAAATTGGTGACCAGAAATATGCACTGGAAGAGATAAATAATATCAGTCAAACCCTTAAAAATATGAAATCTAAGGTATCTTTTTCCAGTTTATTGGAACCCGGTACCCGAAAGGTATTGATCATTGGTATTGTGCTGGCGGCTTTTCAGCAGTGGTGTGGTATCAATGTAATTTTTAATTATGCCGAAGAGGTCTTTTCTTCAGCCGGATATGCAGTGACTGATATTCTGTTTAATATTGTCATTACCGGCAGTGTTAATCTGATTTTCACCTTTCTGGCCTTGTTCACTGTGGATAAAATTGGCCGAAAAAAATTAATGCTCACCGGTGCCGGCGGACTGACAGTTATTTATTTTGTAATCGGGATGTTCTACCTGTTAAATATTAACGGTTGGCCCCTCTTAATTCTGGTTGTGTCTGCTATCGGCTGCTATGCCATGACCCTGGCCCCGGTTACCTGGGTGTTATTGTCGGAAATTTTTCCCAACAGAATCCGGGGTGTTGCGATGGCAATCGCCACTTTCTCACTTTGGCTGGCCAGTTTTTTACTGACCTATACTTTTCCTATATTGAACAATCTATTCCAGGCATTCGGAACTTTCTGGCTATATGGTATCATCTGCATTGTTGGATTTGTTTTCATTTTGAGGAAATTACCAGAAACCATGAACATGACTTTAGAGGATATTGAACGAAAATTGATATCAGAAAAGGACGACATTGACGCATGAAATTTGGATTAGTTTCCGATCCGTTGAATCATTCTTAAATAGAACAATAAGTTTTTTGAAAAAAGGGAAAAATAAATGCAAAAAATTGAATATTTAATATTGATCTGTACGATTGTTTTATTTTCATGTCATAAAAATATCAGCACAATTGATCTTTCCGGGAAGTGGAAATTTCAAATTGACACTTTAGATAATGGGCTCAATGAAAAATGGTTCAAGGAACAATTTAAAGAAACTGTAAACTTACCCGGTTCAATGGCCACCAATAACAAAGGATTTTCTGTAGACACCCATACAAAATGGACGGGATACATTGTCGATCAATCCTGGTTTACAGATAATAAATATGCCAAATACAGAAAAACAGGAAATATAAAAATTCCCTTCTGGCTGCAACCGGAAAAATATTATGTTGGCCCTGCCTGGTATCAAAAAGAGGTAGCCATCCCCAAATCCTGGCAAAATAATTCCGTTGAATTAATTCTGGAGCGCTGCCATTGGGAAAGTATAGTATGGGTCAATGACAAAAAAGTTGGATCATCGAATCGTTTGGGCACAGCCCATCATTATGATTTAACTAATTTTTTATCTGCCGGTAAAAATCAAATTACCATTAGAATCGATAATCGAATCAAAGAAATCGATCCCGGAATCTCATCCCATAGTGTTTCAGACCATACTCAATCAAATTGGAATGGTATTGTGGGTGATATTCAATTGAAATCCGAACCGGCTGTACATTTTACCAATGTCCAGGTCTATCCCAATATCCGGGAAAAGACAATCAATGTGGAAGTCCAAATCAGAAACTTGGCAAACCAGGCAGTGCCAGGCAATTTGAACCTAAAGATAATGGATCGCGATAATAAGGTAATAATGGATGATAAACGGATCACCATGACAATTGATAAGGGAGAAAATATCATCCAACAAAAATTATTCCTGGGGGATTCGGTCGAATTCTGGAGTGAATTTAATCCAAAACTATATCAACTTTTTGCAACCCTCAATACGGATAAAGGCCTTTCAAAACAACAGGTTGATTTCGGAATGCGTGAACTGGGAACTGAAGGTACACAGATCACTGTCAATGGCCAAAAATCATTTTTCAGGGGTACCCTGGAATGCGCCATATTTCCCAAAACCGGGTATCCTGCTATGGAAGCATCGGAGTGGGAACGGATTTATCAGATATGTAAATCCTTTGGATTGAACCATATGCGGTTCCACTCCTGGTGTCCACCAAAAGCCGCCTTTGAAGCTGCCGATAAAGTTGGTTTCTACTTACAAATTGAATGTTCCAGTTGGGCAAATCAAGGGGCATCTATTGGAGATCATAAACCCCTTGATCAATGGCTCTATAAAGAAGCCGATGCAATTCTGGAAGAATATGGCAATCACCCCTCCTTTTGCTTTATGTCCTATGGAAATGAACCGGCTGGCCAGTTTCAGGGAAAATATTTAACAGAGTTTATCAAATTTTGCCGGGACAAGGATTCCCGACATCTTTATACAAGTGCTGGTGGGTGGCCAATAATTGATGAAAATGACTTTCACTCATCTCCATCACCCAGGATCCAAGGCTGGGGAGAAGAGTTAAACAGCATTATCAACAGCGAGCCCCCGAATACCCAATATGACTGGTATCATAAAATAAAAGATTATCAAAAACCTGTAATCAGTCATGAAATCGGACAATGGTGTGTTTATCCTGATTTTAAAGAAATCGAAAAATATACAGGGCCATTAAAAGCCAAAAATTTTGAAATCTTTAAAGAAACCCTGGAAGCCAGCCATTTGGGACATTTATCCGACAGTTTTTTATTGGCTTCTGGAAAACTGCAGACCCTGTGCTACAAAGCCGATATAGAAGCAGCACTTCGTACATCTGGATTTGCCGGATTTCAATTGCTGGATCTACATGATTTTCCAGGCCAGGGGACTGCTTTGGTCGGTGTTTTAAATGCCTTTTGGGAAGAAAAAGGATATGTTACAGCAGAAGAATATTCTCGGTTTTGTAATGTAACTGTTCCGCTTGCCCGAATGGAAAAGCGCATATTTCTATCCAATGAAAATTTTGTTGCCGATCTTGAGATCGCTCATTTTGGCCAGACTCCCATAAAAAATGCATCCGTCAAATGGGAAATATGGGATAAAAATAAAGTCCTTCAGCAGGGATATTTTAATCAATCAGAAATATCAATCGGAAATTGCCAAAAAATTGGCCGAATTCAGCAGGACCTTTCCGAAATCCCGGGACCTGTGCAATACCAACTGAAAGTCACCGTCAATGACTATCAAAATGATTGGGATTTTTGGGTTTATCCAGCCAGTTTACCAAAAATTGATGGTGATAAAATTCTGGTTGCTACCGCATTGAACCATCAGGTTTATGAAAAACTTCAAAGTGGAGGCAAAGTTTTATTTACACCTTCCAAAGGGCAGCTGAAAGATGAATATGGCGGATCGATTGGTATCGGATTTTCCAGCATCTTTTGGAATACTGCCTGGACCAGAGGACAAAAGCCGCATACTTTGGGAATTCTGTGTCATCCGAACCATCCAGCGTTTGAAGATTTCCCAACCGATTATCATTCCAACTGGCAATGGTGGGACGCTATGACCCATGCCAACGCCATAGATATGAAGGAATTATCACCAGATCTGGCTCCAATTGTCAGAGTCATTGATGACTGGTTTGAAAATCGGCCGCTGGCTTTACTTTATGAAGTTAGAATTGGAAAAGGAAAAATGATTGTATCGGGTATTGATTTGACGGATAATTTAGATAATCGACCTGAAGCACGACAATTACGTTTCAGTCTTGAGAAATATATGGCATCAGCAAAATTCAACCCAATTGCAAAGGTTGATTTTAATGATATTTTAAAAATGTATAAAAAGGATTAAGAAAATAATGCAAGTTGAAGCCTGGGAAGAAATCGTAACTATACCCACCTATGAAGTCGGTGAAAAAGAAAAAATGCCTGTTTTTATAGAAAATCGTGTTTATCAGGGCAGTTCCGGAAAAGTCTACCCAAAGCCCATCATTGAAAAAATTTTTGATGAAAAAAAAGATAAAAACTGGACAGCGCTATTTATCGAAAATAACTATATAAAAATTATGGTCCTTCCGGAATTGGGCGGCCGGATTCAAATGGCCTGGGACAAAGTAAAACAAAGACATTTTGTTTATTATAATTCGGTCATTAAACCTGCCCTGGTCGGTTTGACAGGGCCGTGGATCTCCGGAGGTATTGAGTTCAATTGGCCTCAGCATCACAGGCCTTCAACCTACGAGCCAACAGAATACCATATTCAAAAAAACGCCGATGGCAGTCAAACCATCTGGTGCAGTGAGATCGAAGAAATGTTTCATACTCAGGCAAGAATCGGATTCACCCTCCATCCGGATCATGCCTATCTGGAAATAGAGGCCCGCCTCTATAACGGCACAAAATTTCCTCAGACTTTTCTCTGGTGGGCAAATCCGGCTGTTGCCGTCAATGATGATTGGCAGGCGATTTTCCCTCCTGATGTCAATGCAGTTTTTGATCATGGGAAAAGAGATGTCTCAGAATTTCCAATCGCAAAAGGGGAATATTACAAAGTGGATTATTCTGGTGGTGTGGATATCTCTCGATATAAAAATATTCCTGTACCGACTTCATTTATGGTTGCTCAATCACGCTATGATTTTTTAGGCGGCTACGATCACAAAGCCAAGGTCGGGCTTTTGCATATTGCCGATCATCATGTGGCTCCCGGCAAAAAACTATGGACCTGGGGTACCGGTGATTTTGGACAAGCCTGGTATCGAAATCTGACTGATGATGACGGTCCCTATGTAGAATTAATGTGTGGTGTATTTACCGATAATCAGCCGGATTTTTCATGGCTGGCACCCGGAGAAGAAAAATCCTTTAAGCAATATTTTTTACCTTTTGCTGATTTGGATGGTGTAAAAAATGCAACCAAGGATTTAATACTCAATTTTGAAGTCGAAAACAGTACTGCAAAAATACAGGTATTTTCAACCAGTGCGTCTTCTGATTTGAATATTTTCCTTGAATCATCGGAAAAAATTCTGTTTACCGAAACAATCAGCATCTGTCCGGAAAACCCCTATGTCAGAAAGATTTCTCTGCCCGCTTCACCGTCTAAAACCAATTTTACTTTAAAAATAGAAGATTCGAAGGGCAATTTACTATTGACCTATACACCTGAAAAGAACCAGCAAGAGATTCCACCGGCGGCCAAAGCTGCTCCAACTCCTGATCAAATCCGAAGTTGTGAAGAGCTCTATCTGGCAGGATTACATATCGAACAATACCGTCATGGGACCTTTAAAGCCGAAGAATATTATCAGGAAGCACTGACACGGGACAATAAAGACATACGGAATAATAATGCCCTGGGATTAGTTCATCTTCGAAAGGGGAATTTGACCCTTGCAGCACAACATTTCAAACAAGCCCTTGAACGGTTGACAGCGTACAATCCAAATCCTTACACCGCCGAACCTTATTATCACCTTGGCATCACAAACAAATATCAGTTTCAAATCAATCAGGCTTATGCCAATTTTTATAAAGCCTGCTGGAATGAAGAATGGCAATCGCAGGGTTATTTTGAACTGGCAAAATTATCCTTGCGCCAGAAAAAATATCAACAGGCCCATGAACATATTGAAAAAGCAATCGAAAAAAACAGTTTTCATCACAAGGCAATCCATTTAAAAATTTCCATTCTTAGAAAATTGGGAAATAAAACAGCTGCATTAAAATTATGCAATTCTATAATTGAAGAGAATTATTTTAATTTTAATATTCATTTTGAAAAAAATTTATTAGAACCGGTTGATCTACAGTCCACTTACAAAAAACTGATTGGCGACAAAGTGCAACCCTTGATTGAATATGCTCTGGATTACGCTGATGCCGGACTTTTGGAGGAGGCCCTGGACATCTTGGCTTTATTCAACAATTTTTCAAGCCAAACATTCCCAATGGCTTATTATTTACAAGCCTGGTTTTATTTTCAGTTGACCAACCTTGAAAGTGCTGCAAAAGTGTGTCTTTTGGCAGAAGAATCGAAAAGTGATTATTGCTTTCCAAATCGAGTCGAAGAAATGCAGGCGCTGGAAACAGCTCTTGATATCAATGAAAATAGTCCGAAAGCCCATTATTATCTTGGCAATTACTGGTATAGTAAGGAAGAATATCACAAGGCCCTTTTTCATTGGGAAAAATCAAAACAATTGGACGGTAATTTTTCTATTGTGCGACGAAATCTGGCCATTGCTTATTATAATAAATTCAATGATCCTGAAACGGCATTAGGGGAATTGGAAGAGGCCTGGAGACTGGACCCACATTCCGGACGAGTGACGATGGAATTGGACCAGTTATATAAAAAAATGAATTTCAATTATCAGCACAGATTGGAATTTCTCGACAAAAATAAATCCCATGTTGCGTTTCGCGATGACCTTTACCTCTCTAAAATTGAGTTGATGAATTATTCACAGCAGCCTGAATTGGCCTTACAACTTCTTTCCCAAAGAAAATTTCATCCCTGGGAAGGAGGCGAGGGAAAAGTCACAGGCCAATTTCTCCTGGCCCATACTTTACTGGCGCTCAGGGAAATAAAAAACAACAATCACCAAAAGGCCTTAAAGCATTTAAAAGCTACAGAAAAATTTCCTGAAAATTTAGGTGAAGGCAAACTTCCCATTGCCTGTGAAAATGACATTCATTTTCTAAAAGGGTTGATCCACACAGAAACAGGCCAAATGGACAAGGCCAGACGCGAATTGAAATTAGCCATCACTGGCGTGTTTGAATTGTCACCGGCGATGTACTATAATGACCCATTACCGGAATTAGTTTTCTATCGGGGCTTAGCCTATCTATTACTGGGTAATCCGACTAAAGCCCAGGAAATTTTTCATCAATTGGTCCAATATGGTGATCAGCATAAAGATGATCATGTTGTGATTGATTATTTTGCGGTTTCCTTACCGGATTTGATGATCTGGCAGGATGACCTGAATAAAAAAAATAACCTTCATTGTCAATATTTGATAGCAATGGGAAATTTGGGTTTGGGAAAGACTGAAGACTTTGATAAAAATATTACAAAAATTTTAAAAGACAATTGCTATCATCAGGGTGCATTTGTCATTCAGCAATTAGAAAAAATCCTGATTCAAAAAAGGGTCCTATGAAAAACAAGATAATTCCTTTACTGTTCGTATCTGCAAGTTTATTGATCGGGAGTGCTGCAGACACTTCTATCCAAATTGATGTTACCAAAACAAAAACCCCGATCTCTAAATATATTTACGGACAATTTATTGAGCATCTTGGAAAATGTATTTATGGTGGAATCTGGGCGGAAATGTTGGAAGACCGAAAGTTTTATTACCCGATTACCGATGAGTTCAACCCTTTTGGCCTTTCCTCTGACCCTTATTGGAAAGCCGGTAGTTTCAGGTATTTGCAAGCCTCTCCGTGGCAAGTGGTCGGACCGCCAAAAACCATTGCCATGGACTCGGTGAACATCTATGTGGGTGATCATACACCATCCGTCATAGTCTCCGGCGGAAAAGACTTCTATGGAATAAGACAGGACAATCTTTCTTTTCAAAAAGGCAAAAAATATCAAGGGCGGATTGTCCTTGCAGGTGATCAGGCCGGAGATACCATTTTTGTACGCATGAAACTAAATGAAAGTAAAACCCTCACACAACCTGTTAAACTGCTGACCAAAGATTTTAAAACCTATGAATTTTCCTTTAAATCAACGGTTTCCACCCATCAGGCCAGTATCGAAATTGTATCCCGGGGAACAGGAAAATTCTGGATTGGCGCCGTCAGTCTGATGCCCACCGAGAACGTCAATGGCTGGCGAAAAGATGTCATTTCAGTATTAAAAGAACTGAATTCTCCCGTTTACCGGTGGCCAGGCGGTAATTTTGTCAGTGGCTATAACTGGCAGGATGGCATTGGAGAACAGGATAAACGGCCGCCCCGAAAAAATCCGGCCTGGAAAGGCGTGGAACCCAACGATGTCGGAATTCATGAATATATGAATTTAATGGAAATCCTGGGTGCCGAGGCCTTTATTGCTGTCAATACTGGTCTGGGAACATTGGAAGAAGTGGTAAAAGAAGTTGAATATTGTAATGGTCCCATCGATTCGCCCATGGGCAAATTACGCGCCCAGAATGGCCATTCCACACCCTTTGATGTAAAATGGTGGGCTGTGGGAAATGAAATGTACGGAAGCTGGCAACTGGGACATATGCCCCTGGAAAATTACGTCAAAAAGCATAATGATATTGCAACGGCCATGTGGAATGTCGATCCATCTATCCAGCTGATTGGTGTTGGGTCAATGGGCCAATGGTCTGAAACCATGCTGCGGGAATGTGCTGACAAAATGAATCTGATCAGTGAGCATATATACTGCCAGGAAAAAAAGAACATTACCGAACATACACTGCAATTGTCGCAGGATATTGCCCGCAAAGCAGAAGCCCATCGGAAATATCGTGCAGAAATACCTGGATTAAAAAATAAAAACCTTCGCGTTGCCATGGATGAATGGAATTATTGGTATGGTGATTATATTTACGGTGAGTTGGGTGTCCGGTATTTTCATAAAGATGCTCTTGGAGTTGCAATCGGACTCCATGAATTTTTTCGAAATAGTGATATCTATTTTATGGCCAACTATGCCCAAACCGTCAATGTCATCGGCTGTATAAAAACAACGCCAACTTCCGTCGGTTTTGCCACAACCGGATTGCCTTTGAAACTGTACCGACAACATTTTGGAACCATTCCGCTGGAACTACCCGACAGCAATGGCGATTTGGACCTGGCTGTAGCCCTGACTGAAGACCGAAAATACATAACCATCGCCATTGTTAATCCGACCAATCAAAAAGAACAGGTCACTTTTGATTTCGGACCCTTGTCAGTAAAAAATAAGGCTGATCTATGGGTGATCATGCATCCAAATCCGGATACCTATAACGAACCGGGAAAAGAGCCGAATGTAAAAATTCAGGAAAAGAAAATATCGATGAAACCTAAAACATTAAATTTGCCTGTATATTCCATCAGTCTGATTAAAATTCAAATCAATTAGGATTTGGGCCAACTGCTATTTATAAAGGAATTATTATGAAAATTTTACCCATGACATTATTATCCTTATGGTTAATGTCCTGCACATCAAAAACAAATCTAACCTGCATAACAAACGATTTTACTGGCAATACCCGGTCCGATTCTGCAGGCATTACTGCCCAAAATTTTACCTTCAATCCATCAAGTCTTTTTCCAAAATCAGCATGGACCGGCGAATGGATCTGGCTCAATGAATCGGTCTATCCTGAATATCAAAATACCTACACCACCTGGATAAATAATCATGAATCTCAAAAACCCTATCGTGCATTATTCAGAAAAGACTTAATTTTAAAAAAAATACCATCATCAGCCCTTTTATGCATTACTGCCGATGTATCATTTCGAGTATATATCAATGGAAATTTTGTCTGCCAGGGGCCGGCAAACATCGGCAGTGATTACGAAGATAAAACACCTCCGGAACATTGGTTTTTTACAACTCATGATGTCAGAGAATATCTTCAGCCAGGAACAAACACCCTGGCCCTTGAAGTCTATGCCTTTGCTCTCTCTCTTTCTGAAACAACATCGGGAAAAGGAAAATTGATTTGTGACCTTCATACCGGTTTGGAACAGACAATCCTATCCTCTGATACTACCTGGAAATGCAAATTGGGGGCTAATAGCTAAAAATAGCTGGTAAAATTGATATTATACATTGGTATTCAATAGATTACTTGGAAATTTAATTTAGGT